>JBEKWJ010000003.1:0-188020 GCA_049513195.1 Occallatibacter sp. | reverse complement strand
GCGATGATTTTGGCGAGTGTGGTTTTGCCCACGCCCGGCGGACCCCACAAAATCATGGACCCGGAGTCGTCGCGCTCGATCTGCACGCGCAGCGGCTTGCCGGGACCGACGAGGTGCTCCTGTCCGCTCAATTCATCCAGAGTGCGGGGGCGCATACGCTCGGCCAAGGGCGCTGTGCGGGGCGTACCTTGGGGGCCGTCGGGTTCGCCATCAAAAAGACTCATGCTGGTTCCTATTGCGTGCGCCGGTTGAGTTTCGTGGTATCCCAACCTAGCGACAAAAACAAAGGCGTCGCGAGGATGGGGCCCGCTACGTTTATGCTACCCGCGCGCATGCCTCGGAGCGCTGTCGGGAAGCTTCATAGAGCAGGATGCTGGCGGCGATGGCTGCGTTGAGGCTTTCCACTGGGCCCGGGCAGGGAATCGTTACCGCCCCATCGGCCTGGGCCGCGAGCGCATCCGGCACGCCGTTGCCTTCATTGCCAATCAGCAGCGCGACGCCAGTGGCGAGGTCGATGTGGCTAGCTGCTTCGGCGCAATTCGCGGCGGTGGGCACAGCGGTCGTCCAAATCTTCACGCCTTCTGCTCGCAGATGCGTAAAGCATTCTTCCGCGCTCACAGTGAGCAGGGGCAGCAGGAAGACGCCTCCCGCAGAGGCGCGCACGGCTTTGGGATTCCAGGCGCTGACGGTTCCCGGTAGACTGAGTACGCCGCTTGCGCCAAAGGCTTCCGCCGAGCGCAGAATCGTTCCCAGATTGCCGGGGTCCTGCAAGCCGGCAAGCACGATAATGAGCGGCGCGGTGTTCGCACGGGCTGCGAAAATGTTCGGCCAGGTCCAGTCAGGCGGCTCGACCAGCGCTGCGACGGGCTGAGGCGTTTCGGTGGCCAGCGCCGAATTCAACAGATCTTTGGGCAACAGCAGCACTTCGGTGTCCGCAGGCAGATTCATGCCTTCGAGCAGAGCCTCAGCGCCTTCGGCAACAAAAACGCAAGGGACACGCAAGCCAGCGCGCAGGGCCTCTTCCAGCAGATTTGGCCCTTCGATTCCAGCCAGCGCGCGCGCCTCACGGCCGGGTTGCGCCAGCGCTCGGCGCAACTCTTTCAGGCGTGCGTTCTGTTTACTCTGTACAATACGAAAAGGCATAGGCGTGAATCCTGTTGACGCTTAGGGTGTCCCTGATCAGGTCGCGATGTTTGCATCGGCATTCCCTCGGGGGCTAAAACCCACGTTCATCTTGCATCATTTGCGGCACAACTTAAACCGCGCTTCTGCGAAGCTCGGACTTAAGCCAGCTTAATCAGAGCGTCCATAGCTGATTCTAAGCCGCTTGATCGGACGGCGGACCGAGCAGCGCAATGATTCAGCTTGCATCAATAGCCCGTGCCGCGATGGCTTCCGCCTTTTTGGCAACCTGGGAACCGAGGTAGACCCTTTTGTCCGCGGAGATTTTGCACGTCCATCCCGATGAACCACAGCCGGACCGGATCGACTCTATCGTCGCCAGTTTGCGCAAGGGCAATGTCGTCGCGCTGCCCACGGACACTTTTTACGGCTTGGCTGTCGATCCCGTCAATCTGCACGCGGTCGAGCAAATCTATCAGATCAAGACTCGCCAAAAGCACAAGCCATTATCCCTGCTGATTGCCTCGCTGAACCAGGCTTACGAGCTTGCCCGGGACACAGACCCCAGGCTCGATAAGCTGGCCGACCGCTTCTGGCCGGGTCCCCTTACCGTGATTGTGAGGGCGGGCAGTAAGCTGCCGTTGCGCTCTACGGCCAACACCGGCAACGTTGCCCTGCGCGTGCCCGACGCCGCCATTCCGCGCGCGGTGGTCGAGCGCTTTGGCTTGCCCATCACCGCGACCTCAGCCAATCTGGTTGGGGCCTCCGAGTGTACCGACGCAAGTT
Source organism: Occallatibacter sp. (assembly GCA_049513195.1). Lineage (GTDB taxonomy): Bacteria > Acidobacteriota > Terriglobia > Terriglobales > Acidobacteriaceae > Telmatobacter. Next base: position 186,112 of record JBEKWJ010000003.1, on the reverse strand, counting down.
GCGTGATGGACCAGATCGGTGACCGGATTCCGCTCATCGTAGACGGCGGACCTACGGGGAGAGCGAAGCCGACCACGATCATCGATCTCTCGCTGGGAGTGGGACGCTGGGAGATTCTGCGCGAGGGCGCCATTCCCAGTCATGAAATTATCAAGATTCTGCATCGGTAGTTGCCAATGCTGGGATCGAGAGCCAGGCGCGCCAATTCATACCAAAACTGCCTAAATCAATCGATTTAGCTACAACTTCAAACAATTCAAGGACTTATCAATCGAATAAATATCCTGATTAACTAAAGCGTTTTACTCTTGACAGTAAAACGCTTTAGTAGTACTATCGTTCGCGACAGTTGATGGAGGCGGACCATGAGCAAGAAGCCTCAGAAACGCAGCAGTCGAACGAGTAAGCGCCCTTTCAGAAAGATATGGAAATGGGTTGCTGTTGTGATAAGTAACTTGGCTCTGGTATCGTTCGCGACGGTCGGTCACTGGATGAATCACAATCCCTCCACCAACCACCCGGTTCAAGAAGAGAAATCTGATGGGGCTCCCCATCCCATAGTTTTGATTTTGATCGTAGTTGAACGAGCCGGCGAGAGTGACGATAAATATCGTTCCAGCGAAGCTGGGGGAATCGGCACGATAGTGGAGAAGCAACTCCCGATGGCCGTCAACAGCGCTGATGCATTCAACAATATCCCCGTAGCGGTGGCGACGCTTCATGCCGTTTCGTTGGAAAACTTGCTGATCGTGCCACCTTACCTTTCCCATCCAAATGAAAGCCACAACCATTCGAGTCCGGCCTGTGTAGGTTCGGCGCCTAAGCCTTCCGCCACTGTGATCACGGGGGGTATCCAAACGCAAGGTATCCCAACTCCTGCTCTTCAGGAGTATGACTCCCCCGGAGACCCCGGCAAGATTTGCCAGAACTGAGGAATTGCCTCGTCGAAGGTCAAGCAGGGGATGCGGAAGTTCCTTTTGCAGACGCTTGTCAGGCCCGCAGTCTAAGATGGGATGAATGAAACGCCAAGCCAAGCCGAAACGTCGTCACTGGTTATTTCACACGATCATTCTGCTGTTGCTTGTTCTGGCGATCGGATTCCTGGGCTGGTCCTGCTGGGTCTACGTGCAGATTGAAAACTTCGCCGCTCTGGACCAGGCCGCTCCTTCTGATGCCATCGGCGTTCTAGGCGCTGCGGAGTACGACGGCCGGCCATCGCCTGTCTTTCGCGCACGCCTCGACCACGCCTTCATGCTCTACCAGCATGGCATTGCCCCGCTCATCATTACTCTAGGCGGCAGCGGCGGCGACCAATACAACGAAGGCACCGTGGGCCGCGAATACCTGATGGGCCTGGGCGTCCCGGAGAGCGCCATCATCGCCGAGACCGAGAGCCGCAACACCGAGGAATCGGCCCGCCGCATTGCCGTCATTGCCCGCGCCAACGGCCTGCGCCGACTGGTCGTTGTCAGCGATGGAACGCATCTCTTTCGCATTCATGCAATCTGCGCCGCTGACGGCCTGGACGTGCTCACGTCGCCTCGGACGCGCGTCTCGATCGGAGACGGATCAAAGGGAGGTTGGGAGGAGTTCGAACGCATCGCGCACGAGATTCTCAGCTATACCGCATGGCGGATGCATCTGCATTGAAGTGGAGATAGTGTAGAACGATAGAATTCGATGGTATCTCGTGGTGCTTCCTGGAGAGTAAAGATGAAGACGCATAAGCTTGCGAGCTGTGCTGTTGTTTTGGCGTTCTTGTTAGCACCCTGCAAGGCGCTGCCGGCCCAGAAGCCGGATTGCGGAGAGGTTGCCGCGATGGCGAAGATGGCCCGCACTATCTCGTCCGCAGAACTGGTCGCGGAGAAGAAAAACGCGGGAGATAGTTACCGCGCCCAGATCGTCTTTGCCGCGCGGCTGTCAGAACTCGATCCGCAAGGGCATGAAGCGGCCGTGCTGCTTCTGAATCTCATACCCAAAGACGATGAACAGGGTCACGCGTTGATGTCACTGGGCGACGGACTGTGCGGCACGGAATCTTATCGCGACATGAAGCAGCTTGGCCAGATTGGGGAGCACTTGCCGCGCGATTGGGCAAAGGCCGTTCTTCTGGCGCCCGACAAACTTCCCGAATTTGTAGCCTATTCCATCATTTCAGTCCGAGACCCCCACAGTGACTACGCAATACAAATGGAAAAGGTCTGCAGGGTCAAGCATTCTGAGTTCGTCAATGCGGTTGCAAAGTTGCCTTTGGAAAAACAGCAGCAGTTTCTGAAGTATGTCTTCAGCCTCGACGGGTGCCATGCGCTGGCCCTTCCTGAAGGCGATTAGCCGCGAAGCTACCCCACTGCAGGATGAGGCCACACCACCAGCAATCCCAGCGCGAACGCTGCCGCGCTGGCCGTTGATAGAAAGTTGACCGCGTCATTGTTGAGCCAGCCGCGCCGCTCGAGAGTTGCCCCCAGCAGGCTGTCGAAGAACAACCCGAAGACACCGCCTGCTGAACTGATCCAAAACATTCGAGAGCTGCCGCCGAGCGCCCACACTCCAATTTCAGCGACAATCAAGGCCGCCGCTACACCGGCCGATGTGCCGGCCAGACTCAGAGCGCCATCTGTCCCTGGCTCCACTTGACGCAGCGTGGTGATCATCCGCGGCTCTCCGCCCAGCACTTGACCCACCTCCGAAGAGACCGTGTCGGCGGCGGCCTCAGCCAGGGCCGCCAGCCCCACTGCAAACAGTATCGACACCGGCGCGTGAATCCAACCGCGATCCAGCATCCATGACTGCGCAAACTCGCTGCAGGCGATGGCCGCTACGCCCAGGTTGGCCGCCACCTGCGCCGCGGTGCGCCCATGCAGGGGCTCTGCCGTGCCCAGCCTCTCCTTTTGTTTACGGTCAAGCCTCGTGGCGATGTTGGCGAGCACAAAGACGGCCACCATCGGCATCAGTGCGGTGTGCCAGGGGAGATAGGCAAAGGCTCCGTTGGGCGTGAAAATCGCAGTGGAAAACATCAGGCTGGCAGTGATCGCCGCCCCCGCAAAAGCTCCGCCAGGCGTAGCCGCGCGCAACTTAAGCACCACCAGGCCGAGCACCAGGCTCAGACCCAGCGTCCAGACGGCCACCGGCCACTCATTCACCGCCCACCAGTGGGCCATTAGCACCACATTGGCACTCGCAAAGGGCAGCACCAAGAGCAGGACCAGCTTCGATTGCCAAATCAGCTTCATTCGCGCCACGCTCAATCGTAACCTGCGGACGGTCCCAAGCGGGCGATTGCGACCCTTGCGGCATACACTTTGCCCCCTGACGCGTCTAAATCCCCAGCCCTCTGATTTACAATCACGAAGGAAGCAGAGAAGATCTGAAAGAGGCTTTTTAGCATGAATTTTAGTCAGGCGCGTGTGCGGTTGATTCAGGCTGGCGTGGTCCTTGCGGCTGCGGTTCTGGTTGCCGGTTGCGGCAACAACTACCGGCCGACGGTGACCCCCATCAATCCTCCTGGACCTGCCTCGCAGCCGTCGTCCCTGGCGGTGGTGGTTTCAGCTCCCGCCGCTCCCTTTCCCGGCGTCGCCACCATTATCGATTACTCCGGCGATACGATTATGGCTACGGCCGTGCTCAGTGCCAACCCGAACAACGGCCCCACTCCAACCACGTTCGTAGAGGACGCAGGAGGCTCCTCGGGTTATACGGTCAATAGCGACGGCACGATCACCTATTTTCCGGTTTCAACCCAGCTCCAGCAAAAACAGGTACTTTACAGCACTGTGCCCGCGACGGCGCAGCTTTTGAATCTCTTTGCGCCTTCGTCTGGATTGTGGGCCGCCGATCTGTGCACCGTCGATCCCACCAGCGCCGCGTGCCCATGGGATAGCAACCCGCTGACGCTCAATCACAGCGGCGCCGACGTCTTCATCGGAAGTCCCGAGACCTATTTGCGTTCCATTCAGCTCGCGCCGACCCCTGTGATGATCGCGGGGTTGGGCCTGGGTGGCTTACGCTATTTCGGTATCAGTCAGGGAAACAGCCAGGGCGGCAATGTCGCCAGCAGCATGGCGTGCAATACGCTTCCGTACACCGGAGTTCCCAACGGCGAGGCGGATGGAATCGAGACTTCCAGCAACACGGTTTCGAGTCAGATCGCTTTGGGTAAATGTCCGGTCTACGCGATACCGAGCAACGATGGCAAACGGCTCTTTGTGCTGAATCGGGGCAGCGACACGGTCTCGGTGATCAATGTTCAGGACGATACGCTGGACAGCTGTCTGCCATTCATCAACACTGAGAACGGGCAGTTGGTGACCTGTCACCCGACTCTGCCGCTTTCGCTCAATGCAGTAACAAACACAGGCGTAACTCCTCCCAACGGAACCGCCGGCATGACCACGACCGCGGGCCCCGTTTATGCCGAGTACAACTCCGCCACCAATCAGTTGGTCGTAGCCAACTATGACGCCGGGACGATCAGCGTCATCGACGCGACTCTGGACTATTGGGGCAACGATGGCCCGACCTTCGGAACCACCTACACGATTCCGGTGGGCAAGAATCCCGCCAGTGTAACCGTTTTGCTCGATGGCAGCCGCGCCTATGTGGCCAACCAGACCGATCAAACGGTATCCATTGTTAACCTGAGCAGCCACACGGTGAAAACCGTGCTGCCTGTCAGCGGCCACCCCCGCACTGTGGTGAATACCCAGAATTCAACCACCGGCAAGGTCTATGTGGCGTCGCCGGACAGCAACGTTCTCACCATCATCCGCACCGATCAGGACATTGTGGATACAGTTCTGTCGGTGGTGGGCAACATCGTGGATGTACGCGTAACTTCTCAGAATGCGGTCAGCGGAAACAACAACAGCGAGAGCCGGATTCCAGGTTACGGCCAGCCCTGCAATGTGCCGGGCGCCGCGGCCCTTGCATCGCTTGCCGCCTGCCAGGCGCAATAGTCGTCGAGTTTATTGAGATCAAACAGCCAAAGGTTTTTCCTCAAGGGGAAGATTCCTTTGGCTGTTTGAGTGTTGGAGTCGTTGACGGCGCGCCTCATTCTGCCGGCGTGTGAAACGATGGAAGAATGCCAGCCGGTACAAAAATGCGTGTGGACCTTCTGTTGGTCGAGCGCGAACTGGTTCCCAGCCGCGAACGCGCGCGTGCGCTCATTCTTGCCGGCCGGGTTCTGGTGCGCGAGCAAAAGGTAGAGAAAGCCGGGATGACGGTTCCCGTGGACGCGCCGATCCGCCTGCTCGGTGAGGATCAGCCTTATGTCAGTCGCGGCGGTCTCAAGCTGGCTGCTGCTCTGGAACACTGGCCGATCACGGTTCAGGGCCGCGCCTGCGTGGACGTGGGCGCATCGACGGGCGGATTTACAGATTGCCTGCTGCAACACGGGGCCGCGCATGTGACCGCCGTCGATACTGGCTTTGGCCAGATCGCCATGAAGTTGCGCATCGACCCGCGCGTCCGTTTGCTCGAACGTAATAATGCGCGTCATCTTGCGCCGGGAGCGCTGGAGGAGGGACGGGAAGAACCCTCGCTCACCCTGCTGGTGATGGATGTCTCGTTCATCTCCGCGACGCTGTTGCTGGCGCCGGTCTTCGCCGCCGCGCCGTCACTTACCGAAGCCGTCATCCTGGTCAAGCCGCAGTTTGAGGCAGGGCGCGGGCATGTCGGCAAAGGGGGCATCGTTCGCGATCCCGAAGCCCACCAGTTGGCCATCGACAAGGTGGCCGATTGCGTTCGCACGCTGGGTTGGGATGTGGTCGACACGATCCCGTCGCCGATCACCGGCGCGGAAGGCAACCGCGAGTTTCTGCTTTTTGCTCGACGGATCGGAGCTTCAACCGCCGCAACTCCGCCCGAGGACAGAGTTGCGGAAAAAACAGAATGATCTGGACAGCCGATTTGGGCTGGCGGTTAGGCCAGCTTGGGATTGGGACCATATTTGTTTGTTCCCGCTTCGCTGTCTGATACCAGGAAGACCAGCAGAATGATGCTGCCGATAATAGGAATAAGAGCGATCAGCCACCACCAGCCGCTCCTCCCAGTGTCATGCATGCGCCGCACATAGACCGCTATCCCCGGGATCAGGCCGGCTAGACAATACAACCCATACGCGACAAGTAAAAACATGCCGATCATGTGCGCCTTGAGCACGAGACCTGCGACATAAACCGGTAAACAGAACAAGCAATTAACGAGTGTAAACGTCCAATACTCTTTGCGCCGTGAACGTTCGCTGAACTCGGCATACTTTTTCCAAACCATCAAATACCAATCCATTTCATCCCCCTCCATGATTCCTGATCCAAGACAATGCTGCGGGCGCATAATTCACCGCGCCTGTCTGCCCCATAGCCGACGATTAGCATTTGCTTTTCGGCGTCGAGCCAATATACAGGCTGATGCCTAAGACAGTCATCAACTTTTGTGCGCCGGCGGTTACGGTTGGCCCCGACCGCAGGCGGTCCGTTACACTGATACCGCATGGTTCGTGTCGCGATTGTCTGTAAATCGGAGAAGGAAGAACTGGTCCGGATTCTGCCGGAGCTGATTACTTGGCTGCGTGAGCACGGCTATGAGCCTCTGCTGGACCGCGAAGGCGAGCGCTACACCACGGACGCGCCGGCGGTTGATCGCGCGGCCATGCCTGAGCAGATGCCGGGGCTGGTCATCGTGCTCGGCGGCGACGGAACTCTTCTTTCAGTCGCCTCCATCTTCGCCTCCACCGGCACGCCCATCCTTGGCGTAAACCTGGGCTACCTCGGCTTCCTGACCGAGGTTCGACTCGGCGATCTCTATCCGGCATTGGAGTGTTGGCGCTGCGGCTGCCATGACATCGATGTGCGCACCATGCTCCACGCCGAGCAGTGGCGCCAAGGCGTGCTGCTGGCCGGCTTTGAAGCGCTGAACGATGCAGTAATCTCCAAAGGCCACATCGCCCGCATGGGAGATTTCGCCGTTGAACTGGAGGGCAAAAGCGTAGCCCGTTTCCGCGCTGACGGTGTCATCGTTTCCACTCCCACCGGGTCGACGGCTTACACGCTCGCCGCCAACGGTCCCATCCTAACGCCCGACGTGGACGCCATGGTGGTCACTCCGATCTGCCCGCATCTGCTCACGCTGCGGCCCATTGTGGCGCGTGGCGACGCCTTGCTCACGGTACGCGTGACGGGCGTGGCAAACCCGGGGCTGCTCACCGTCGATGGCCAGAAGGCGGTTGAATTGCTGATGGGCGATGAGGTTCGCTGCCAGAAATCTTCGCACACCGTCAACCTGATTCGCATGAGCGAAGGCGGATTCTTTGAGGCGCTGCGCAGCAAACTCAGCTGGGGAGAGTTATAAAGGGCAGGAATAGGGAAGAACGGTCCCTGTCAATCAATGGCTCAGTTCGCCCAGCAGTACCTTAGCCTTGGCCGCCAGTGTCTGCGCTCCATCCACATCGCCTGAGCCTAGCGCGGCGCGGGCCTGCTTGAGAAACTCTTTGATTTGTGAAGCCGTCTTTTGTTCTTGATCGCTGAGCGTGCGGTTGATGCCGTTCAGTCCATTCTCCGTTGCAGCAATTGATTCTTCGGTCTGTCGCCGCAGGTCAGATGGCTCGCCGGAGGAAAGGTGGCCGATTGCGCTTACGCCGAGGCTTCCATTGGAGGCCTGCTGGGTGGTGTCGGGCGGCGGCGGCGCAGGCTTCCTGTGCTTGACCGGCGGCTTTGGCGGCGCTTCCGGTTGCAATTTGACGTCGGGCTCGGGCGTCGGGTTCGGAATCGTCACGACCGGAGGAGGAAGGTCGGCTGGCGCGGGCGAAGGCTTGGGCGGAAGCGCGTCCTCAATTGGGGGCGCAAGCGGCTGTGCCTGGCTGCGATTGAACCAGTGAAGCTGGTAGCAGCCCGTCAGCAACAACGGCAACACGCACGCAGCAATCTTGGCAGGCAACTTCATCCCGCTAGCCCTTTCTCGATTTCAACACTCGCCGGCGGAAGATGCCGGCGTCCCCATTCCGCGGCGGCCAGCGGAATTCGCAGCAGGAATTCCGCGCCACCCTCTGTCTTTGATTGTACTTCTATACTCCCATGATGCAACTGGAGAACCCGGTAGGTCATCGCCAGTCCAATTCCGCTGCCGCCGCCCTTGGTGGTGAAATAGAGATCGAAGATTTTTTCTCGAATCTCCTCGGGGATGCCCGGACCCTCGTCAGAAACGCGCAATACGGCCGATTTCCCGTCCTCTTCGAGGACCACTACCAACCTGCCGCCATTCGGCATGGCCTGCGCGCCGTTCTGAATCACGTTCAACACCGCCTGCTTCAGAAGGTCCGCATCGATTTTGGCCAATAACGGCTTAGAGGGCGATCGGCTCACCAGCGTTACGTTCCGCGTGGAAAACTCTTCGGTGGCCAGCGCCAGGACGTCGCCGATTACTGGACGCAGATCCTGCTCGCGCAGTTGCAACTCGACCGGTCGCGAAAAATCCACCAATGTCTGGACCACGCGATCGAGGCGGTGAATCTCCGCGTCAATGACCTCCAGGTGGCGAACTGCCGGGCCGCTGGCATCGCCCAGCTTTGTCTTGAGCAATTCGAGATGCACCACAATCGCGTTGATGGGATTCTTCACTTCGTGGCCCACGCCGGAGGTGAGCCGGCCAATGGCTGCCATGCGCCGCGAAAGCTCCAGCTCCGACTCGATCTCCTCAACCGACTCCAAATCATGCAGCGTAACCAGAGCCCCCAATCCATGGCGGGTTTCGTTGTCATGGATGAAGTCCAGCGAAGCCTCGATGCGCCTTCCGGTTTCCGTGCGAATCTCCACCTGCGCCATGGTTGTGCCCAGGTCGAAGGCCTCGAGCAAACGCTTGCCCAGTACCGTTGAACCGTCGAAAATCTCCTGCGCATGAAGCCCCAGGATAGCGCCTTCTTCGATGGCCAGAAAGCGCCGCGCCGCTTCGGAAACCAGCACGGCCCGTCCGTCCTCGGTAAAGAGCAATATTCCGTCCTGCAAATTACCGAGGATTTGGTTCAGGTTCTCTTTCAATGCCGAAAAAACCTCTTCCACATTGCGCATGCGCTGACCGATGCGATCAATTTTGCTCGAGACCTGAGCTGCCGTATCCTCCTTGACCGCCTGTTTCGCTTGGCCGGCTTCCGCGCTGGCCGCGGTCCAGTAGTCGAGCTGGCGGCTGATCCCCTCCAACGGTCCAAGCGCCAGATTGCTCAGGAAAAAAGCCGCGATCAATGCCAGTCCCAGGACGAACTCCATCAACGTGACCGTCGCCGACAACCAGGGCGCATAGACGGCACGCAGCAGCGTGGTGCGCACTCCCACATGCACGGTGGCGAATGGCTCGCCGTTGCGCTGCAATGGAACCACGACATCCAGGACCTTCGGCGGACCGAAAACCGCTTTCATAAACTCAATCGGATTGGCGTCAAGCAGATTTTTATAGTTGGCGCGCGAAGGCAGCGGCTTGTCTTCGTTCTCAGGATTGGTGCTCAGCAGCGTACTTGATTTGCTATCGCCGATGTTTATGTCGTACACGGTGAGCGAATAGCGATTCACTGAGTCAACTACCGCTTGCAACGCCGCGTTGTTGCGCACTGCCTGAGCGGCCAGCACGCGCAGTTCGGCTGGATTGCCGGGATCGACCCTGCGGTCCCTTAGCCCCATCTCCAGCGCATTTTGCAAGGCGAACCGCACCTGTTCGGCCACCATCAGGTTGGTGTCATATGATTCACGCACAGCGGCATGCAGCAGCTCGCTCACGAAGACCACCGAAAGCAATCCGGCAATCAGAAACACCAGCAGGGTGATGGCCAGAACGAGTTTGGTCTTCAGGCGCATGGTTTATCCTGCAAATTCCTCTCGCATGTGACTGTACTCCTTGAGCTTGTTATGCAAGGTCTTCAGGCTTACTCCCAGAACTTCCGCGGCGCGGGTCTTGTTCTGCCCGGTAGATTCAAGAGTGCGCAGAATCAGCAGCCGCTCCATCTCATCCACTGTCGTGCCCACGCGCACTTGCACCATATTCGCGTCCAGCGCTTGCAGGGATTGCGTTTGCCCTTTGCCGAAGCCCGCGGGCAGGTGCATGGCATCGAGCGGCGCTCCATCCTCGCAAAGAATTACCGCCCGCTCGATCGAGTTGCGCAGCTCACGGCCGTTGCCCGGCCAGTCGTAGGCAATCAACCGCTCCAGCATGGATGGGGTAACGCCAGAAACGTGGCGCCCATGCTTCTGGTTCATCTCGCGCACCATCGCCTCAGCCATTGCCGGCAAGTCCTCCATGTGGTCTCGCAGCGGCGGCATATGGATATTGAAGACGTTCAACCGATAGTAGAGATCGGCCCGCAGATGCCCATTGGCGACGGCCTGGCTAGGGTCGCGGTTGGTCGCGGCCAGCACCCGCACATCCACATCCTGCTCAGTCCGCGCGCCTAGCCGGCGCAGTTTCCGCTCTTCCAGCACACGTAATAGCTTCGCCTGCGTGGCCGACGGCATCTCGCCAATCTCATCCAGCAGGAGCGTGCCGCCGTTGGCCAGCTCAAAGCAGCCAATTCGCCTCTCCACTGCGCCAGTGAATGCGCCCTTCTCGTGTCCGAAGATCTCGCTCTCAATCAGCGTTTCGGGAATTGCGGCGCAATTGACCGCGACAAACGGTCTGCCCTTGCGCTGGCTCAGATCATGGAGAGTGCGCGCCACCAGTTCCTTGCCTGTGCCGCTCTCACCGGTGATCAACACCGAAACGTTGGACGGCGCAATCTGCTCGATCAATCCGAAGATTTCGCGCATCGGCCTCGAACTGCCCACCATCGCGCCCAGCACGCCGCTCTCACGCAGCCGCCGCCGCGCCACTTCCAGTTCAATTGCGGTCTCGCGCTGCCGCGTGGCGTTCGCCAGGATCGTTCGCAGACGGGTAGCATCGACAGGCTTTTGCAGAAAGTCATATGCGCCCAGCTTCATGGCGTCTACTGCCAGTTGAATCGACCCCATCGCGGTCAGCACCACTACAGCCAGATTGGCATTGAGCCCGGAGCCTTCCTCGGTCAGTTTCATGAGCAGGCCAATGCCGTCCAGCCGCGGCATCTTCAGGTCTGTCACCACAATGGCCGGATCCCAGGCTACAGCCTTTTCCCAGCCTTCCATGCCGTCGCATGCGGTCTCCGTCCTATATCCCCACGCGGAAATCAGCTCTGCCAACCCCATCAGCGCGTTGGGCTCATCTTCGACGATCAGGACTTTCACTGCGTTTTCCATCAAGTCTACCCGCAACTTCTTTCTATCACGAGCCGAAGCGTCCTATCCCGCTTTCTCCGTCAACTCGGCCCAACGGGCGTAGAGCGCGTCATTCTCGTGCTGCGCCGCATCCAGCTCTTTAAGCGCCCGCTCAAGCGCGGCAGCATCGGTGGAAATGCCCGGATCTTCGACCCGTTCACGGGCTTCGGCCAGCCGCGCATCTGAGACTTCGACCCGCTGCTCGATGGCCGCGTACTCGCGTGCTTCGAGATACGAGAGCTTCTTCTTGCTTCCTGCTCCAGTTGCTGGTTCCGTGCCCGTTCGCTGCGCAGAACTCGATCCGTCTGCCTTGCGCTCCGCCTTGCCCTGCTTCAATCCATCCTGCTCGACGCCGTCCTGCTCCGCAATCCAATCTTCCCACTGCGCGTAGTCGGCAAATCGCCCGGTGTGGCCGCGCCCATCCAACCCCAAGACGGTCGAAGAGACCCTATTCAGCAGGTAGCGGTCGTGCGTGACCAGGACCAGCGCGCCGGGAAAATCCAATAGATTTTCTTCCAGAATCTCGAGCGTCGGAATGTCCAGATCATTGGTCGGCTCGTCCAGCAACAGAACGTCCGCAGGCTCGAGCATCAGCTTGGCAATCAGCACCCGCGCCCGTTCGCCGCCACTCAAGTTTCGGACCGGTTGGTTGAGTTGCTCACTGGTAAACAGAAACCGCGCGGCCCAACTGGCCACATGCACCGGGCGTCCCTGGTGAATCACTCCATCACCCTCTGGAGCCAGCGCACGGCGCAGCGTGAGGTTCTCATCCAGCTCGCGCATCTGGCTGAAGTAGACCAACCTCAGCGTCTCGGCCCGGCGAATACTGCCCTCAGCCGGCTCGATCTCGCCCCGCAACAAGCGCAGCAGCGTAGTTTTGCCGCTGCCGTTCGAGCCAACCAGACCCACCTTCATTCCCGCCGTGAGAATAAAGTTGAGCCCCGTGAAAAGCCGCCGCGGCTGCTTCTCTCCTCCTTGAGAATCGTCATCGAGAATAGGAGAATCTGGGTGCCTCATCCTCGCCGCGTTCTTGTTTTTGCGGCTAGGGTGGGAGTCCGCAACGTCCGCATCACTGAATCCTTCTCCATCCCCGGAAGATGGCACATCGCAAGCCACATCCTTGAATTCAACCAGCCGTTTTGTCTTGCGCAAGCTGGCGTCAAAATCAATTCCCGCCGTCGCGACCGTCGTGCGCGCATTCATCTCCGCCAGTTGCCCGATCATCGCATTCGCCGTATCGATGCGTGCCTTCGATTTGGTCGTCCGCGCCTTGGGGCCGCGCCTGAGCCACTCGATTTCGGTTTTCACCTGGTTGCGCAGACTCTCCTGCTGGCGGTTTTGCGATTCCAGATATGCCTGCTTTTCTTCGAGAAACCGGCTGAAATTCCCCTTCACACGCAACAAGCCATCGGCATACACGCGATTCAGTTCAATGATTTCGCTGGACGTGGATTCGAGAAAATATCGGTCGTGGCTCACCGTCACGGCGGCAAATGAGGACGAGGTCAGCAACTCCTCAAGCCATTCGATTCCAGCCAGGTCCAAGTGGTTGGTCGGCTCATCGAGCAGCATCACCTCCGGTTCGCTCACTAATGCTTCCGTGATGGCCAACCGCTTGCGCCAGCCCCCACTAAGCGCCGCCGCCTCAGCCGTGAGGTCGGCGAATCCGGCTCGCCCGCTCAATTCGCGCAACCTGCCCTCGCGCTCACTCTCATTCACATGTGCGGCACTGAGTGCAGCCTCCAAAACCTGCCGGATGCTGAGCCCAGCGGCAAAGCGCGAGTCCTGCGGCACGTAGGCGGCGCGGGCACGCTTGCGCACCGCCAGTTCCCCTGAATCCGGCTCGACCTGGCCGGCAAGAATCGCGAGCAGCGTTGATTTGCCCGCGCCATTGGGACCGATCAACCCGATCCGGTCGCCCTCTTCGACGGTGAGAGAAATATTCAGGAACAAAGGTTTGGCGCCGAACTGCTTGGTCACCGACTGCGCGTTGAGAATAGGAGGCATCTACCTTGAGGATACGTTGCCGGACTCCCATTTTGGTCGGCGCACGTTTTGCTTTCCCTGGAAGGGAGCGCTTCCACATTTTGTCGCGGCAAGAATGCAGTTGGCCTAATGAGTTGGTACTATCCTGTCTCTGCGGAAAGTGAAGGAGTACCATGAGGTTGAAAATTTTTGCGAGTACGTTTTTCGTGTTCCTGATTGCGGCCGTTGGGACGCCCACCGGCGTTGCACAGACCTATTATGGTGACGAAAACGGAAACTTGATTCCAGCCGAGCAGTGGCAGGCTCAACATTCTGCTCAAAAAGCACAGAGAGAGTTGGTTTCGTCGGCCTACGCCCAGAGGCAGGGCGCGACGACAGCGCATTCATACCTCTTCGTGCGGTGGCAAGATCCAACCGAGGGCGCGTTTTCGGCTTCGCTCCCCAGAGGCTGGCAAATTACCGGTGGCACCCAGCGCACTACGCGATTTGAGCCCCACTATGTCATCCGCGCTCAATCGCCCGATAGCGGCGTGCAGATGTTCATGGACGATCCGCGCATTGCCATTCGTCAGGTTCCTAACGGAATGATGGGCCGCGAAGGCCAGTTCATTCCCTCTGCCTGGGGCGGAAAACTGCTGGTCCAGCGCTATCGTCCCGCGCCCCAGGCGGCAGAAGAGTACGTGCAGAAGGCGGTCTGCTCTTCGGCCACAGAGTTTCATGGCGGCATCATCCCCGGCCAGACAGAGGACCTGAACAACGAGTTCGGCCCGATCGCTCGCGCCGAGGGAAAGCAGATTCACGTCGACGTGGGCGAGCTATCTTTCAAGTGCGGAGACAAGGTCGGTTATGCCTACGCGATTACGCTGCAAGCATGGCAACAAGGCGGTCCTGTCTCGCTTTGGCTGATCTATCGCATCGCCGGCTATCTTGCCAGCCCCGCTCAAAGCGCGCAGGCTGCAAGCGCCATGCACACCATGCTGGGTTCCTTCCAAATGAATCAGCAGTGGCTTGAGAACTTTGCGCGCGAGTGCAATGACACGGCCGGCAACGTGATCCGCGAATCAAACGCCGTCACCCAATCGACCATTGCGCGCGCCCGCCAGCAGGATGCGGAGTCGCAGTCGCGCTTTGACTCATGGAAAAAGAACTCCGACGCCAACTTCAATGCGATCAATCGAACGTCGAAGGCCATTACCGGCGCGGGGTCTTACAGCGGAGGCGGCAGCAGCAACGGCCATGACTATAACGCTCAACTCGGCACCAAAACCGTTTGCGACGACCTGGGCCGTTGCGCCCCGGTCGATGCCAGCGTGACCAATTACTACTCCGATTGCAGTGGCACTTTCTATCCGGGCTCTGAGTCCGGCAGTTCGCCCTCCAGCAGCACCAGCGCATGCTGGAACAAAGGTCACTAAGCTCGGCAGCAGTTATCGCCCGAAGGAATAAGTGAGCTGAAAGAGGCCGTTGTCGATGCCGGGATTGTCGCTCGCCGTGTTGTGGTTTGAAATGTGGTGATAGCGGTACTCGGCGCAAATGGATCGGGTCTTCGATCTGAAAACCTCAATTCCCGCGCCTCCGTCAAAGGTGAAATTGAAAGAGCCCGCGTATGTCGTCGGGATCGGCCGCGTCGAGTACATATAGCCGCCGTGGCTGATCAAAAACGGTTGCAGCTTGTGGCGCGGCATAAAGTTCCATTGAAAGCCAATCGGAGATATGCCTTCGCCGATGGTCCAGCGTCTAAGACACCTGTCGATCTCAGTTCCTGAATAGGTAACAGTTCCGTCCGGGAATGTGTAGGAGTCGCTGTAGCTTCCCGATGCGGCCACACAGGCATTGGCCTGGAGTGTTGGAGGATCGATATATGTCGCCACGACGGGAGTGACCTGGTAAAACGTTCTTTGGACTTCCGGATCGCTCTCGAGCGCCACCGGCAGCAGTTCCCCATGGTACTGCCAGTTGACGACACGATTGCGGAAGAGCTTGCGGCCATACGCAACGCCGAATTCCAGCAGCTTGCGATTCTCAGCCGTGCCCAACAGCATGTGGCTCGAGTCACCCGAGTAAGCGCTGAAGATGCTGTAAGTGTTGGTTCTGCCGTAATAGGTGCTTGCCGGGGCAGGCTGGGCTTGGGCCGATGCGCTTGCGGCTCCGGTCATCAGCACAAAGAGGATTGCGAGGCAAGCATGGGCCGCGTGGGGCGGCAGGTTTGCAGTTTTATGATTTGACAAGACGATGACCTTTTCTACACCGGGCCCGAGGGGCCGCTGCGCCTATAATCCTGTTTTGACTGCGATTTTCATTTTACGGGAGCACATACATGTCGTCGCCCGCAGTAACCTATGCCCGCCAGAACCATCCCCGCTTTTTGAATGAGTTGAAAACCTTACTGCGCATTCCGTCCATTTCCACTCTACCGGAGAACAAAGCCGATTGTCGCACAGCCGCCGAGTTGCTGGTCTCGGAACTCTCACGCATTGGCATGGACCACGCCCGCCTGATTGAAACCGGCGGCAATCCCCTGGTTTATGCCGACTGGCTGCACGCCGAGGGTAAACCTGGGGCGCTTTTTTACGGACACTACGACGTCCAGCCCACCGACCCAATCGACGAGTGGCTCACGCCGCCCTTCGAGCCGACAGAGCGTGGCGGCAATCTTTACGCGCGCGGCTCAGCCGACGACAAAGGCCAGGTATGGACGCAGATCAAGGCCCTGGAGTCGCTCTTGGCTTCGACCGGCAAGCTGCCCCTGAATGTGCGCGTCATCTTCGAAGGCGAAGAAGAGGTAGGAGGCGAGGGAATTGCCGCCTTTGTCGCCTCCAAGCCGCCCGAGTTGCAGGCCGACTTTGCTCTCGTTTCCGATACCGAGCTCTTCGCGCCCGGCCTGCCGACCCTGTGCGTCGGCCTGCGCGGCATGATCTACACCGAGGTCGAAGTGCGCGGCGCCAAGACCGATCTGCACTCCGGCATGTACGGCGGCGCGGCTCCCAATCCTTTCATCGCCCTCGCGCAAATGCTCGCGCGCCTCAAGGACGAAGAGGGCCACATCCTCATCCCCGGCTTCTACGACGACATCATCCCGCCCAGCCCCGAGGAGTTAGCCGCATGGCACAGTCTGCCCTTTGACGAGGAGCACTACCGCATCTCCGAGGTTGGCTCGCGCACACTGGTCGGCGAGGCGGGTTATACCGTGCTTGAGCGCACATGGGCGCGGCCCACGCTCGACGTGCATGGCATTCCCGGCGGCTTCATCGGCGCGGGCGCAAAGACGGTGATCCCCGCCAAAGCCCTCGCCAAAGTCTCCATGCGCCTGGTTCCCGGCATGACTCCGACACGGATTTTTGCTCTCTACAAATCCTATGTAGACAAGATCGCCCCACCCGGTGTCAGTGTCGAGGTGCGCTTGATTCACGCCGGCGACCCCTGCCTGATTCCCGTCGACAATCCATACATCCAGGCGGCCACGCGCGCTCTCCACGAGGTCTGGGGCAAAGACACAGTCTTCATACGCTCCGGCGGCTCCATCCCCATCGTCGGCGACTTCGATCGTCATCTAGGCATCCCCAGCGTCATGATGGGCTTCGGCCTGCCCGACGACAACATCCACGCCCCCAACGAAAAATTCCATCTGAAAAACTTCGAGCTAGGGATTGAATCGGTCGTGCGCTTCCTGGAAGAAGCGGGTCGGTAAGGAGAAAGTATGTTAGTTTGTTCGCCGCTCTTTTTGGAACTATGCACGATGCCCGTATCGAGAGCGTTCCGTTGGATATCCCGTCTTGCTACCGGCTCGCTGCTTCTATGTTGCGTTGTAAATCCCTCTCTGTCACAAGAGTTCACGCAAAAGCAGCGCGAGCAGGCGCAAGCCATGCTCAAAGATGTTGCCAACGATGTAAAAGAGAACTACTACGATCCACATCTACACGGCATCGATTGGGATGCAAAGGTTCGTGAGGCGAAGGAAAAGATAGACAAGGCGGATTCTTTCAACAGGGCCTTATCTGATATCGCCGCCGCCCTTGACAGCCTTAATGACTCTCATACGGCCTTTATGCCTCCACCGCGGCCCTATGTGCATGATTACGGCTTCCAGATGCAAATGATCGGCGATCGTTGCTATGTGACCCGCGTCCGACCTGGCAGTGATGCCGAGGCCAAGAGACTCAAGCCCGGCGATGAGATCCGTGCTGTGAATGGCTATATGCCCACCCGGAAAGACTTCTGGAGAATGCAGTATATCTTCTGGATCCTGCGCCCACAGCAAAGCCTCCGCTTGAGCATTCTTAGTTTCGACGGAGGCGAGCGCCAGGTTGACGTGATTCCGAAGTTTCGCCAGCTTCCAAAAGTCAAAGATCTCTTCCAAATGAATGAATTCGATATTGATCGGGAAATGGATGATCTCGAGCATTCCTCAAGAGTTCGATTCTTCAACAGCAACTACGACCTGCTGATCGTCAAGCTTCCACAGTTTCTGGATCTTCCAGTTGGCGAGGCGGACTCGATTGTGTCCAAGATGGAAGGTTACAAGGCGGTTCTGTTTGACCTACGCGGCGATCCGGGAGGCAGTGAGGAGATGCTTAAGTCCCTTCTCGGAGGAGTTTTCGATCATAAGGTCAAAATCGGTGACCGGGTTGGCAGAAAATCAACTGAGCAACTGAATACCGGGCATCACTTCTACCGCTTCAAAGGCAAATTGGCGGTTCTTGTCGATAGCCGGTCGGCTTCCGCTTCGGAGATATTTGCTCGCGTAATCCAACTCGAGAAACGGGGAGTGGTTCTCGGCGACCGGAGTTCGGGGATGGTCATGGGGGCGAAGCAGTATATCCATAAGACTGACGGTAGCGCGAGCGATAGCTTTATCGCCTATGGAGCCGAGGTCACAGGTTACGACCTCATCATGGCCGATGGCCAAAGTCTCGAACGTAATGGGGTCATTCCGGATATTCTTGCCCTTCCCACAGCATCTGATCTTTCCAGCGGACGTGATCCAGTGCTTTCCAAAGCTGCTGAATTGCTCAATGTGACGATGAGTCCCGAAGAGGCAGGGAAACTATTTCCCTTTGAATGGCCAAAGGAATAATTTCGATTTGATGCGATGCGCCGGTGGCCCACCCTTGACCAACCCATACAGTCCGGGTGGCCCATCCTTCACATTTTTCCAGCGAAGGGTGGGAAGCCACGAACCTCATCGGTTTGTAATATCCATCATTCGCCGCCCTTCTCCTTTCAATCTCGCTTGACTTCATTCAAATAGTATATACAATAAGCCCATGGGAATCACGTATGATCCCGCCAAGAATGAGCGCAACATCCGCGAGCGCGGACTCTCCTTCGAGCGGGCAGCGGATTTCAATTTCGAGACTGCATTGATCGCGGACTATTCCCGGCACGGCGAAATACGGCGGGTTGCCGTTGGGTATCTGGACAACCGACTTCACCTGCTCTGTTACATTCCAAAGCTAGACGGAATCCGCGTCATCAGCTTCCGCAAAACCAACAAAAGAGAGGCAAAGCTCTATGGCAAACCGCAAACCATTGATTGATGAAGACGGCGAGGTAAGAGAGATCACAACTGAAGACGTTGCCAGCTTCAAGCCCTTCTCCGCATTGCCTGCGGCGGAGCAAAGGGTGCTGCTAAAGCTGCGCAAGCGTGGGCCGCAGAAGACGCCGAAGAAGGTTCCTATTTCGATTCGGCTCTCTCCCGATGTAGCTGAGGGTCTCCGCGCCACCGGCAACGGCTGGCAAAGCCGCGCGGATAAGGCGCTAAGATCTTGGCTCTCAAGGCAGACCGCGTCTCACGCTAGATGACCCGGGAGACTACAAACCCAATGGCGCGCAAGCGCCGTAAGCGTGGACGGCTAGTCTCATAGTGAGGAATTTCCCGAAAAACTCCCTCTTACTCAATCGAATCCTGAATATTCGCTTTTCCTTCCTTCACTTGCCCAAAAACACTTCTTAGGCGACTGCAGCCATCGGTCAGTTTTGGGTGAGCTAAAGATCTCCGGTCATCGGAGAACTGTAAAGCCCCAGATCACCATTTTCTTCAAAACCGCAATCCACAGCTCTCATTCAGGGGTCAACCAGTGAGCTATAGCTTCTCAGTGGACGGAAACCGATAACCAATAACTCACAGCGGGAATGTCGGGTATACTTCTCTCGAACCGGAATCAAAGTCAGGAGAAACTAGATGAACAAACTGCTGATGGTAACGCTGCTGGCATTGCTCGTGCCGCTTGGGTCGGCGGCGCAGGATCCCAAGGGTTTTCGACAATTCCACGTGGGCGCGGTGGAAGTGACGGCCCTGCAAGACGGCTGGCTGAACCTCGACACCAAACTGCTCAAGGGAATTGATGAGGCTGGTATCAAGGAGTTACTCGGCAGCACCGCTCCTGTTACGACCTCAGTCAATGCCTTTGTCGTGCGCACCGGCAAGCATACCATCCTGATCGATGCGGGCTCCAAGGGCAACGCAATGGGCGGATCGATGGGGCATTTGCTCGACAAGATGCAGCAGGCGGGGATCGATCCGGCCTCGATTGAGGCGGTCTTGATCACTCACATGCACTTCGACCATGTGAGCAATCTGCTGACCGCGGATGGCAAGCGCGCCTTTCCGAATGCGACCGTGCGTATGGCCAAGGCGGAATACGACTATTGGCTCGACCCCGCGCTGCCAGCCGACTCAGAGCGCAAGCAAAGCCAGCAGATGTTGAAAACAGTGTTGGCGCCCTATGAGGCGGCAGGAGCCTGCAAGCCCTTTGCTCCCGGTGAGGAGCCGTTCCCTGGTGTCACTGCGCTCACTCAGGCTGGGCACACGCCCGGTCACACGGTCTACAAAATCGGCAAAGGCAAAGATGCGGTCTGGTTCATCGGAGACCTGATCCACTTTGGCGGCGTGCAATTTGCGCGGCCCCAGGTCACTGTGGCATTCGACACGGATAGCGCCAAGGCTATGGCCAATCGCATCGAGACGTTCAATGCCGCGGAGAAGCAGGGAGCCGTGATCGCGGCAGCGCATATTGCCTTCCCCGGCATGGGACGCCTGGTCGCCAAAGGCAGCGGCTATGAATGGGTTCCGTTGAAATAGGCGGCAGCGTTGGCTCGCTGCTATCGGAGCCGGTCTGCCCAGTCCAAAGCTAGAACAGCGGCATCGTCAAATGCATCGTTATGCCCGCGACCGGGAAGTGAATAAAACTGTCGCGGTTCATTGGCCAGGTTATACAGATCCTTCCCTTCAGAAGGCGGTATGACCTGGTCACGAACGCCGTTGATAATCAATATTGGCGTATGAATATGACTCATCTTTTTGAAGTTATCAAAGCGGTCCAGAGCTATAAATTTCGCGGGAAAATATGGAAAAGTGATTTGCGCCAACTCGGCAATCGATGAGTAAGGAGCCAGCAGCATAACTCCGCCCACGTGGAATTCTTCGGCCATTTGCACAGCGACACCAGTTCCCAGCGAGTGTCCGAATAAGATGATATTTTCGCTTCTAACTCCTTGCGCCATTAATCCATGAATACAAGCTCGCGCATCGGCATATAACCCGGCTTCCGTTGGCTTGCCGGGCAAACCACTGTATCCCCGATACTCCGCCAGCAGAAACCCATATCCCGCATCAATATAAGGATTGGCGATGGCCGACGCGGTATTCAAGCTATCCCCATTGCCGTGAAAGAAAACGAAAGTATATGGTTTGCTTGCCGCCGGCGCGTACCAGGCTGTTAGTGCAAGACCGTCTTCCGTTCGAACCGATAACTCCTTGAATGATTTGTTTGCGTGTGCCTCTCTCAAACCCACATAGGAATGGCTCGGAAAATACAATAAACTCCGTTGCTCAATAAAAAAGAGAATCAGGCACAGAAGATAAGCGCCGGCAAGCATGTAGAGTATCCTTCGTACTCTCGCAGCGACTCCACGCACCGGCAGCGATTGAAATGCCAAAGCCATATTTCGCCTCGATAATGAAAGTGTACCGCCGCGCATCCAATCAAGTAAGCTGATTCTACTTGTATGTCCGATTCCTCTTCCAACACGAACCCATCTGAGGCCATGACCGGCGTCGAATTGCCGGAACCAATTATCAGCTTCAGTCACGTGAGCATCTCGTTTGATGATCACCTGGTTCTTGAGGACGTGAGCTTCTATGTCGATCGCGGCCAGACGCTGTGCATCCTGGGCCGCAGTGGCGTCGGCAAGTCAGTTGCCCTGCGCATGTTGATGGGCTTTCTCAAGCCTGACTCAGGTTCCATACGCGTTGAAGGCCAGGAGATCACCGACCTCAACGAAGAGGGCATGAGGGCCATCCGTAAGCGCGTCACCATGGTCTTTCAGAATGGCGCGCTCTTCGATTCATTGAGCGTGCGAGAAAATGTAGCCTTTCCGCTGCGCGAACGCGGCGACCTCAGCGAGAAGCAAATACAGCAATTGGTCGACCAGTTGATCGGCATGGTGGGTGCCGAGGACGTGATTGATGCTCTGCCTTCCGGCCTCTCCACTGGCCGCAAACGCGCCGTGGCCATCGCCCGCGCTCTCGCTGCTCAACCTGAAGTCGTGCTTTACGACGAACCAACCACCATGGTCGATCCCATCATCGCGCGCCGCCTCGGCGACCTCATCCAGCGGCTCAAGCGCCGGCTCGGCTTCACCAGCATCGTCGTCACCCACGACATGCGCTTTGCCTCGCGCCTCGCCGATCTCGTCCTCTTTCTCCATCAAGGCAGGGCTCTATATTTTGGTCCGCTCAAAGGATTTCTGGAGTCTACTGATCCGAACATTAAGCAATTCCTGGCGCTCGATGCCTACATCATCCCTGTGGAATAAAGCGCTGGAAGTTTTTTGAGATGCTTCCGTAGAATTTCACGGGCCTCAACCCGCGATCTCCAGCTTCCGTACAATAGCGTCAAAGCCCATGAGCGTTCCTCGCGTCCTTTTTCTCGGCCGAACCACCCTCGACCTTCTCTATCGCCTCGATAGTTTTCCCGGCGAAGATACCAAGGTCTATGCCCGCGACTTCCACGCCGCCGCCGGTGGCCCCGCTCTCAACGCCGCCATGACCCACTCCCTGCTCGGCGGTCAGGCCATGCTCGTCAGTGCGGTCGGCGGCGGCCCTTGGTCCATTCCCGTCCGCGCCGAGCTCGACCGCCAGCGAATCGCGCTGCTTGATCTTGCCGCCGGCGCAGCCTATGAAACTCCGGCGACCTCGGTGCTGATCAACGACGCAACCGGAAGCCGTACCATCGTCAACCCGTCCCTTTCCACCGTTTTTCTTCCGCCACTGGCTGCCGATTGGCAACAGGCCCTCCCCGCCGCGTGGACTCCGCTTCCGCCTGTCGTTCTGACCGATGGCTTTCACCTCGAGCAGACTCTGCCTCTGCTCGCCTCCTGCCAAGCTGCTGGTGTGTCCATCTGTCTTGACGGCGGAAGTTGGAAGCCCGGCACCGCAGAGTTAGCCCCATTGCTCACCGTCGCCATCTGCAGCGAGCGCTTCACCGTTCCCGGTCAGCCGAGCCCAAGCGCTTCCGGTAACCCAGATGCTTTCTTCGCCTGGTTCGCCGGCCAGGGCGTTCCTCACGTCGCGCTTACCCGCGGCCCGCGCTCCATCCTCGCATGGGACCGCGGTCGCCGCTTCGAAATCGAAATCGCCAGCGTCAACGTGGCTGACTCACTTGGCGCGGGAGACGTTCTCCACGGAGCTTTCTGCCACTTTTACGCCCTCAACCCGGAGTTCGAGCCGGCCCTGCGCCGCGCCGCTAAAATCGCAACCCTCTCCTGCCAAGCTCTCGGCACACAAGCCTGGGCAACGCGAGTCGACACATGAGCACGTTCAGATTTTGCGCATTCATCGCTGTTCCTTCTATGCCTGACTTTTGCTATACTCGTAGAGTTCACCACAGTGCGGAGGTGGCGAAATTGGCAGACGCACCAGCTTGAGGTGCTGGCGCCCACAAGGCATAGGGGTTCAAGTCCCCTCTTCCGCACCAAATCTCTCGCGTCCGGGTCAGCCGGACTGACCTGGAAAGTAGCTTAAAAAGATGCATATCCTCTTCGGTTTCGTCGTCGTTCTGCACATCCTCGTGTGCTTTTTTCTGGTCTTCGTAGTGCTTTTGCAACAAGGCAAATCGGCTGATCTGGCAGGCGCTTTCGGCGGCCAGGGTTCGCAGACCGCCTTCGGCCCCCGCGCCGCAGCCAATGTACTCACCCGGCTCACCACCATATCGGCAGTCATCTTCATGCTCACCTCCATCTCTTTGACTATCCTCTACGTGCGCTCCACCAGCGGCTCGCACTCGGTGCTGGGGAACGTTAAATCCGCGCCCATCTCAGCGCCGGCCAAGTCCGGTAAGTAGGCGGCAAGCCCTTCTCTCGATCAAATTCTCCAGGACGGCAGGCTATTGGGTCTGCCGTTTTTATATGCGGAAAATAATTGTTGACATAATTATCTGATAGATATATCTTGCAGCTATATGAAAGACAACCGGACCGGCTACGTGATCTTAGGTATGCTCTCCTTCGGGCGAAATGCCTCCGGCTATGAGATTCATAAGGCGATTGAAGAAAACTTTGGCAGCTTCTGGGGCGAGAGCTACGGGCAAATCTATCCCGCCTTGAAGCGCCTCTCGACCGAAGGCCTGATCGAACCATGCAAGCCAGCCTCCGCACCCAAAAAGCGGCGTCAAGAGTACGCGCTGACAGACGCCGGTCGCGCCCGTCTTCGCGAGTGGCTGGCACTGCCTTTCCAGAACGATCCCCCACGCAACGAATTCTTGCTCAAATTGTTCTTTGGCCGTGAGGCCGCGCCGGGTGTCTCGCTGGCACACGTTCGCGAGTTGCAAGAACGAAACCGGCGCACGCTAGCCATGCTTCAGGGAATCGAGAACATGGCAAATAAGGACCTCTCGCAAAATCCGAATAAACCTTACTGGATGCTCACGCTAAGCCTCGGTATGGCGTTGACTCGCGCCGCTCTTGACTGGGGCGAATCGGCGCTCGCGCAGCTTGCTTCCATGGAATCTGCCGCAGTTCAAAGTCAGCAACCGGTCGAGAAAAACACTGCGCCGGTCAGTACTGAATCTGGCCGATGACGGCAGATCACAGGACACTGGAACTGGAAGGAAAGAATCGCACGATGACTACGAACGTTAAGACAAGCCGCAGTTCACAGATCGCAGCTTGGGCTGTTGCCACTCTTTTTGTCCTCGGGTTCTTCATCGCTCCGATCGGAGCGTGGACAGGTCCGATCCTGCCCACATGGTTCGTCGGCACGCAAAAGCCTCGGCGCGGATTCCTCTGGATGATGGCGATCGCCTTCATTCCCGGCTTGATCTTCGGCTGGCGCAAAATTCCGCTTTCCGGGCCGCAACAAGCGTTCGCGTATTTGGGCTGGGCGCTTGTCGCCACTATGCTCGGCGTGTTGCCTTTCACATTCCATCGCCTCGTCAGCCCGCGTCTTCCCGGATTTCTCGCCACTCTTCCTTTGCCCTTGGCGGCAGTGGCGATACCTTGGCTTGCGGTTGCGCTGCACATTGGCGCGGCTCCATTGGCTGGGCCGCACGCCTTCCTTGTGCTTTGGTTTGCGGCCACGCTCGTCTGGATTTGGAATCACGAATCTCGCGCCACCATTTTCGTTTTTGGTGCGGGCTTCGTTCTTGCGGCAGGCATCGAACTTTCACGGTCCTACAGTGTTGCCTTGCTGCACTCGGCCGCGGCCTTTAGCGCAACCTTTGGCGCGTCATGCCTGGGCGCAGCACTGCTTCTGAGCGTTTGGGCGCTCTTCCGCCCGTTCAAACACAAGTCCTGGACAGATCGCCCACAAACCGTTGCTCTCTTGCAAAGCCCCTTTACCGGCGAACCGTTGCACGTAGTCAACGAAAAAGGCAGGGAATCGCTGGTCAGCAAATCCGGCGAAAGTTTTCCTGTGCGCAACGGAATCCCAACCTTTCTCAAGCCAGAAGATCTCACCGGCGACAACGGTAAATACAACAAGCTCTATGAGACCATCGGCGGTTTCTACGACGATATTCAGCGTGTCGTCGGCGCTTTCCGGGGCCTCGACTTGGCTTCGTATTTCGAGAACTATATGAGTTTGCTCGAAGTCAAAGCTGGTGATTCAGTGCTCGAGACCTCCGTCGGTACCGGCCTCAACTTCAAATATCTGCCTCGTGGAGTGAAGCTTTCGGGCCTTGATCTATCGCCTGAGATGCTATCGAACTGCCAAAATAATATGCGCCGCTGGCAGATGGATGCCGACCTTTATGTCGGCAACGCCGAGTGCCTGCCCTTCGCCGACGCGAGCTTCGACCTGGTCTTCACCTGCGGTGGTTTCAACTTCTTCAGTGACCGCGTCAAGGCCATTCGCGAGATGATTCGCGTAGTCAAGCCCGGCGGCCAAATGATGATTGAGGACGAAACCGAAGAGTACGTGAAGAGCACCTACGAAAGACTTCCATTGACCAGCAGCTTCTATTCGGATCGCAAACAGCCCGTGACGGTACCCATCGATCTGGTGCCGCCGGAGATGGAAAATATTCATCTTGAAATGCTCAAGGAAGGCAAGTTTTATGCGATTACCTTCCGCAAACCCCCTGCCGGAAAGTAAAATCGCAGCGATTCATAATCAACGAAAGGAATCCCGTCGAAATGTCGTCACCAGCCAGAGCGCTTGTAAAATCAAATCATGATTCTTGAAACCTTCCCGGTCGGCCCGCTTGCCTGCAACTGCACCATCCTCGGCGACGAAGAGGCTGGCGAGGCCATCGTCATCGATCCCGGCGATGAGGTCGACCGCATCCACCGTCGCCTCACCGAACTTGGCCTCAAGCTCAAGCAGATTCTCGTTACCCACGCGCACATTGACCATGTAGGCGGCGCGCTCAAGCTCAAGCGGCTCACCGGCGCGCCCATCCTGCTGAATGATGCTGACCTGCCGCTGCTGAAAATGATGGATGTGCAGGCCGGTTGGATCGGCGCAGCAACGCCAGAAACGGCGCCGCCCGACGCGTCTCTGAACGATGGCCTGGTCGTAGGATTGAACCGCTATCCGGCCCAGGTGCTGCACACTCCCGGCCATTCGCAAGGCTCGGTCTGCCTTCACTTTGCCCCCCTCAAGCTGCTCGTCGCGGGCGACACGCTCTTTGAAGGCAGCATCGGTCGCACCGACCTGCCCGGCGGTGACTACGACCAGATCATCGACTCAATCCAAAGCCGCCTGTTGGTGCTGCCCGATGAAACCCGAGTCCTCACCGGTCACGGCTCTGAGACGACTATTGGCACGGAACGCCGCAGCAATCCATTTTTGCGCGGGTAGCGAACGCAGAAGTCAGTTGTTAGTTATCAGTTGGCGCGGTATGCTTTTTCGCCGGCCTTAGCGAATCACTTCTTATTCGTCCAAGATCCGATCTAGCCGGCGCGCCCTCTTGTAATCGTAGGCCGGGTCATAGTCGATCGACCCAAAGAGTTCCAGAACTTCTGTCTGCTTGCACCGAGTGAAATACTCAACCAGCCCCGCCACTCCGCCGCTGAATTCCACCTCCGGCCCCAGCAAACTCACCACCAGCCAGCCGGACTCAGCCATTCCGAAAAAGTACCCAGGATGCACCCAGACGCCGCGCACGAGCAGAGCCAGCACCGTCTGCTCGTCCGGCACGAGCGCCGGAATGCGCAAGACCGCATACCAACCGCCTTCCACTTCCAACCGGTTAATCTCGGGCATTTCACCGAGTCGCCGATCCAGTTCGGCCAAGTTGGCCGCCACGCGACTCCGAATCTGCTGCTGAATGACCTCCCGGCCTTCGAGCCATGCAGGCAGCGCGCACTGCACCGGCGCATTCATCGAGAGAAAAGTGTCCGCGATAACTTCGAGGCGATCGAGTGCCGTCACGGCCTCGGCTCCAGCGGCAACAATCCACGCTGCCTTCATCTGTGGCAATCCAGCAATTTTGCTTAACCCGCTGACCACAAAGACCGGAACGCCATCGAGTCCCGCAGCGAAGCTCCTGTGCGTCGCGCCAAAACTGTAATCGAGAAAAACCTCGTCCACAATCAGCGCCAGATCGAACTCCCGGCAAAGTCGCGCCAGCTCCTCAGCCTCCCACGGCTTGGTAAAGTGGCCCGTAGGATTGTTGGGATGCACCAGCACAATGGCCCGCGTCTGCGCAGTAATGGCCCGGCGAAAACCCTCCGGCTCAATCTGCCAGCCGTGATCGTAGACCAGCGGGGCGGCCTTCAGCGAAACATCGTCCAGGCCCGCCAGAAAGTCAAAAAGCGGATAGCCGGGCTGGGCAACAAGAATTTCGCTGCCCGGGTCGCACAGCAGACGAAAAAGAAAGCTGTAAGCCTCGCTGGTACTGGTGGTCAGCACAATCTGCTCAGGCGTAAGCGAAACGCCGTGGCTCGCATAATAGGCGCACACCGATTGGCGTGCATTGAGCAGACCGCGCGGCTGCGGATCGTAATCGCGCGCCCGCGAGTCGGTGAGCGCCGCCAGCAGTTCCGCATCGTAAGCAAAGCCGCAGCGTGTAGGGTTCGAGGCCGTCAGATCCGCAATCGGCTCGCCAGCCGCAACGCGCAGCCGGTGCGCCCGCGCCAACTCGCTCTCTTCGGTGTTCCATTTTGTTCGCTGCGAAAAGCGCATCCTCTAACCCCATCCAAAACCGACAAAAAAACGGCCGCACCGCAGATGCCACAATAGAAGCAGGCGTCCCTTTCAACATTACACGGACGCACAAGATACGGGTTTTCTGGGGAGGAAGATTGTCTTTGCGCGCGGTTGTCTTCGATTATGGAATTGTACTCACCGGTCCGCCAAGTGCCGAAGCGTGGGCTGCCATGCTGCGCATCACGGGACTCAGCCAGGCCCGCTTCGAACCGCTTTTCTGGGCAAACCGTCCTGCCTATGACGAAGGCAAGCTGACCGGCATCACCTTCTGGCAAAAGCTCCTGCGCGATGCGGGTCTGCCGCCAAATCAGGCGATGGTCGAAGAGTTGAACCGCTGGGACGGGCGCTTGTGGACCGTGCAGAATCCCGCCATGGTCGCCTGGCAACTCGCGCTCAAGCAGCGCGGCCTGCTCACCGCCATCCTCTCCAACATGGGCGACAGTGTGCTTGAAAGTGTGGAGCGCGAGTTCGACTGGATTCACCGCTTCGACGTGCTCGTCTGGAGCTATCAACTGGGCATTGCCAAACCAGACCCCGCCATCTATCGCTACACTCTCGCCGAACTCGGAGTCCAGCCCCACGAAACGCTCTTCATCGACGACAAGCAGGAAAACGTAGAAGCCGCGCAGACGCTGGGCATTCAGGCCATCCAGTTTTTCAGCGTCAAGCAATTGCGCGAAGACCTGATCGCCGCCGGACTCGATGCGGAGCTACCGTTGCCAGCCGTCGAATAAGCTCCTCACCCATTACACTCATCCCATGGCCTTCCCTCTTTACGCCGCCACCACCAGCCAGGGCAAGCTCCGCGACTTTCGCACGGCCGCCCTGGCGCACAGCCTCACCATCGAGCCTCTGCCGGCGCTCGCCACCATCCCCGCGCCAGAAGAAGACGGCCTGACCTTCGCCGCCAACGCCACACTCAAGGCTGTCTATTACTCCCGCTTCGCCCCCGGCGAATTGGTTCTGGCCGACGACTCCGGCCTCGAAGTGGATGCGCTCGACGGTGCGCCCGGCGTGCGTTCGGCCCGCTTTGCCGCCGACTCCGGCATAGTCGATTCGCCCGACGCCCTCGACAACACCGACGTATGGAACAACATGGTTCTGCTCCAACGCCTCGCCAACATCCCCGCCGAACAGCGCACCGCCCGCTACCGCTGCGTGCTGGTGGTCGCGCGTGATGGCGTAGCCCTGCATACCGCCGAGGGCGCGGTCGAAGGCACGATTCTCGATGCGCCACGCGGCACCGGCGGCTTTGGCTACGACCCGCTCTTCTATCTACCCGCGCTCAGTCGCACCATGGCCGAACTCGATCTCGAAACCAAGCACACGCTCAGCCATCGCGGCCGCGCCATTGCGGCGCTGCTTCCCATGTTGTGCATCTGAAGCTCCACGACGCAAGTTCAAAAGATTAAAAGCTAACCCTTCGCCTTGACGGATGTGATCTGAAACACCAATAATGAATCAAATTCAGGCCATGTTTCCCAGCCCAAACCAAAAGCGCCGTTTCCCCAACCCAGGGCATCAATACCTTTAGGAGCTAACTCCGTTATGGCAACCGCTCAACAACCTGCCACGCCAACCGTTCGTCCAGGCGTTCAGCCGTTGCGCGCCAGTCAGGGCTCGTCCTTCCTCTGGCACAAGCTGCATTCGCTGCTCGGCATCATTCCCATCGGCGCCTTCCTGCTCGAGCATCTGCTCTCGAACTTCGAGGCACTCAAAGGCCCCGCCGCCTACGGAGCGCAGGTCCGCTTCCTCAACAGCCTGCCCATGGTTCGCGTGCTGGAGTGGGTCTTCATCTTTTTGCCGCTGCTCTATCACGCCGGTTACGGCATCTGGATATGGCTGCGCGGCAAGTCCAACATCGTTTACTATCCCTGGGCAGGCAATTGGCTCTACGTCGCGCAGCGCTACACCGGCCTCATCGCCTTCGCTTACATCCTGCAGCACGTCATCCGGCAGCGCTTCATGGGCATCAGCCTTCCCGAACACCCCGAGCAGGCGTTCCTCAAAGTGCAGCAAGAATTGGCCAATCCCTGGATGCTGGCCGTCTACATCATCGCCATGATCGCCATCTGCTGGCACTTCGCTTACGGTGTCTGGCTCTTTGCGGCCAAGTGGGGCATCACCACCGGCGCAACAGCCCGCAAGCGCTTCGGCTACGTCTGTGTCGCTCTGGGAATAGGTCTGGCCGTCATGGGTCTGATGAGCATTTGGGCCTTTGTCGGGCCGACAGCTTCTAGCTTTTAGCCGCGAGCTTAGTGAGAAGCGAGAAGCTAAAAGCTAAGAGCTAAAAGCTAAGAGCTAAAAGCTAAGAGCTAAAAGCTAAGAGCTAAAAGCTAAAAGCAAGCAACTGTTCGAAAGGAAAGTTATTCATGGCATCACCCAGAATCATCGTCATTGGCGGAGGCCTGGCCGGGCTAGCTGCGGTTATCAAAATCGCCGAAGCCGGCGGCAACGTTGACCTCTTCTCGATCGTCCCGGTCAAGCGTTCTCACTCGGTTTGCGCGCAGGGCGGCATCAACGCTGCGAAGAATCTCAAAGGCGAGGGCGACACCACCGACAAGCACTTTGACGACACCGTCTACGGCGGCGATTTTCTGGCCAATCAAACGCCCGTGAAGGCTATGTGCGAGGCCGCTCCGGCAATCATCGATCTGCTTGACCGCATGGGCGTGACCTTCAACCGCACGCCCGAAGGCTTACTCGATTTCCGCCGCTTCGGCGGCACGCTCTACAACCGCACAGCGTTTGCCGGAGCAACCACGGGCCAGCAATTGCTCTATGCGCTCGACGAGCAGGTGCGCCGCCATGAGTCCGAAGGCAAGGTCAAAAAATACGAAGGCTGGGAGTTTCTCTCCGCCGTCATTGATTCAAAGGGCGTGGCGCGCGGCATCACCGCTCTCGATCTGCGCACCATGGAACTGCGCAGTTTCGCCGCCGACGCCATCATCCTCGCCACCGGCGGCATCGGTGCTATCTTCGGCAAAAGCACGAACTCCGTGGTCTGCACCGGCTCGGCGCAATCGGCTGTCTTTCAGCAAGGAGTTACGTACGCCAACGGCGAATTCATTCAGGTCCATCCCACCTGCATTCCCGGCGAAGACAAACTGCGGCTGATGTCGGAGTCGGCGCGTGGCGAAGGTGGCCGCGTCTGGGTTCCCCGCGTAGCCGGCGACAAGCGCCCCATCAAGCAAATTCCCGAGGCCGAGCGCTTTTATTTTCTTGAGGAGTGGTATCCCAAGTACGGCAACCTTGTGCCCCGCGACATCGCCACGCGCGCCATTCACAAAGTAGTTTATGAAAATGGCCTGGGCATCGATGGCCAGCCAATGGTCTATCTCGACCTGACGCACATCGATCGCGCAACCCTCAACCGCAAGCTCGAAGGCATTCTCGAAATCTACGAGAAGTTTGTCGGCGACGACCCGCGCGACGTACCGATGAAGATCTTCCCCGGCATGCATTACACCATGGGCGGCTTGTGGGTAGACTTCAATCAGATGACCAACATTCCCGGCATCTTTGCCGCCGGTGAATGTGAATATCAGTACCACGGCGCCAATCGCCTCGGCGCTAACTCGCTCCTCAGTTGCATCTACGGTGGATTCAAGGCCGGGCCTAACGCGCTCGACTATGCCAAGAGCTTGGCCGCGCCCGAAGGCGATGGCGGCCATGCAGCCGAAGTAACTCGTCAGGCCGAAATGAACAGCAAGCTGCTCAAAAATGAAGGTACCGAAAATCCCTTCAAGTTATGGCGTGAGTTAGGCGATACCATGACCAAACACGCCACCGTGATTCGCTATAACACGGGACTGATGCAAGCCGACGAGAAGGTCGTCCAGTTGATTGACCGCTACAAAAATGTGAACCTTAGCGACAAGAGCCAGTGGGCCAACACCAGTTTCGCCTTCGCCCGCCAGTTGAAGAACATGCTGGAACTCTCTCGCGCCGTCGTCCTCGGAGCGCTCCATCGCAACGAGTCGCGCGGCGCGCACTACAAGCCCGACTTTCCCGACCGTAACGACGAGCAGTTTCTCAAGACCACCAAGGCCACCTTTACCGGAGATGTGATCGGCCCGCGCTTCGAGTACGAAGCGGTCGATACGCAGTTCATTACGCCGCGCCCGCGCCGTTACGACGCAACCAAATAAGGGAGACTGACAATGGCAAACAAAACTGTATCTTTCGAAATCAAGCGCCAGGCCAGCCCCGATGCTCTCGCTGTCTGGGAGAGTTTTGAAATCGAGTGGCGTCCGGGCATGAACGTCATCTCCGCCATGATGGAGATCGCCGCCAACCCCGTTACCGCCAACGGCCGAGCCACCACTCCCATTACATACGACTCCAATTGCCTGGAAGAAATCTGCGGCTCGTGCGCCATGCGCATCAACGGCAAGGCACGCATGGCCTGCTCCGCGCTGGTCGATAATCTTGACCAGCCCATCCGCGTTGAGCCGCTCTCAAAATTCCCATTGGTTCGCGATCTGCAAGTCGACCGGTCCGTCTTGTTTGAAAACTTGAAGGCCGTCAAAGCCTGGGTTCCCATCGATGGCACTTATGACTTAGGCGCTGGCCCGCGCATCTTCCCGCAGGAGCAGGAGGCGAATTACCCGCTCTCTAACTGCATTTCGTGCACCTGCTGCATGGAAGTTTGTCCGCAGTTCAACGAGGAAACGGGCTTTGTAGGCGCGGCCACCATCGCCCAGGTCAAGCTCTTCAACAACCATCCTACCGGCAAGGTGCTAGCCGAAGAACGTCTGCGTGCGCTCGCCGGCGACGGCGGTATTCAGGAGTGCGGCTTTGCGCAAAACTGCGTCGAAGTTTGCCCCAAGAATATTCCGCTAACAAACACCATTTCCGAGATAAGTCGCGACGTACTCATCCAGAAAGCCAAGGATTTTCTGCGCATTTGAAGACTTATTGAAGCTTGCGCAATGATTCAGGAAGGCTATATTCCAGATCGTAGGAGTGCTGCCCGTTTTCGATGTGAATAGTGAATGTGCCTGCGATGCCTTTCAGCTCTCCGGTCCCAGAGCCCGGCACAACGATCACTGACATCTTGGGCCCATTCCGATCCATCGTGGCCGAGTGCTGCAGCGCAAAGCTGCCATGTTTTCCCGCCAGCGTTCCAGTGACAACCTCGATCGCAACGTATCCGGCAACTCCCTGCTTGGGGTCGCCGCCTGAAAACATTTCGCCCTTAGTCGTCGCTTCCAAATCCCCGTGGATTTGTTTATCGATGGAGAATCGGCTAAGCCCCTCGGCCGGCGCAGGAGTCAGTGGCTGCACGTTCACCGTAAATGTGCCGCGCGCATGGTGAGTCATCGGAGCCTCCTTTTGCTGCGCAGGCGCAAGCGGAGAAAGCAACGCGCAGACCAGGGCGGTAGTGATCAGTCGAAGCATACACCAGGATTCTATATCAACTTCGATAGAGAGCGCGCGCAAAGTTTCTAACTGGCGACCAGTGTAGCGCGCTGCCGATGGACCAGCAGGGGCAGCACCTGGGCCTGAGCCCCTTCAACAGTGATTCCGTACTTGGCGCGCAACTCGTCCACCTTGCCGTGCTCGATGAAATGATCGGGCCAGCCGATGCGCACCACCGGGACCGAACTGCCCATCTCCTGCAGCGCTTCGATAACCGCCGAACCGAAGCCGCCCATCTTCACATGGTCTTCGAAGGTGACAAAAGCAGCCACGCGGCCTGCAAACTCGGCGAGCATTTCGCGGTCAAGAGGTTTGATAAATCGCGGATTGATCACCGCGGCAGAGTAGCCATCGTCTTCGAGCCGCGCGGCCAATTCCTGTGCCATTGTAGTCATCGGTCCCAGGCCGAGAATCGCCACATCGGAGCCGTCCTTGAGCAGTTCCGCCTTGCCGATGGGAATCACCTGCGGCTCGGGCTTGCGGACCGCGCCAGTCCCCACGCCGCGCGGATAGCGGATCGCGCTCGGCCCCGGTAGTTGGAGGCCGGTCTTCATCATATCGGCAAGCTCGTCTTCGTCCTTGGGAGCCATCAAAATCATCTCCGGCACGCCGCGCAGATACGCAATATCGAAGAGGCCGTGATGCGTAGGCCCATCGTCGCCAGAGAGCCCCGCTCGATCCATGCAGAAAAGCACCGGCAGTTTTTGCAGAGCAACGTCGTGAACAACGCAATCGAAGGCGCGTTGCAAAAACGTCGAGTAAATCGCGCAAACGGGACGATAGCCGCGCGTGGCCATGCCGGCGGCAAAGACAACCGCGTGTTCCTCGGCGATGCCCACGTCAAAATACCGTTTCGGGTGATGAGGCCGGAAAAGATCGAGTCCCGTACCGCTCGGCATGGCAGCCGTGATGGCCACAATGTGCTCGTCTTGATTGGCCAATTGAACCAGCGTGCTGGCGAAGACCTCGGCGTAGGTGAGTTGTCCGGCAGGCTTGGTTTCGCCCGTCTCCGGGTCAAAAGGTCCCAGGCCATGAAACTTTTTCTGCTTGTCCAGCGCTGGCTGAAAGCCGCGACCCTTTTGCGTCAGTACGTGCAGCAGCACCGGGTGGTCTGCGGCCTTGAGAAACTTGAAGCTCTCCACAAGCAGCGGCAAATTGTGCCCATCGATAGGACCAAAATATTCCAGCCCGAATTCCTCGAAGAGGACGGAAGGCCACAGCAAACTCTTCGCGGCCTCTTCAGCGCGGCGCGCCACCTCAGCCGCCGTCTTGCCGCCCACCCGCTCAATAATGCGATGCGCTGAGTCATGCAGGTTCTTGTAGTGTTCGTTGGTAACAATCTTGTGAAAGTAACGTGCAATGGCGCCCACATTGCGGTCGATCGACCACTCGTTGTCGTTGAGCACAACGATCAGCCGCTTGGTCTTGTCGGCGATGTTGTTCATCGCTTCGAAGGTGATGCCATTCGTAAATGCGGCGTCGCCAGCCACGGCAATCACATGTTCCTTGCCACCGGCCATGTCACGCGCCACGGCCATGCCCAGCGCGGCAGAAAGTGCCGTCCCGGCGTGCCCCGCGCCATAGCAGTCGTGCTCGCTCTCTGTCCGCAGCATAAAGCCATTCAGCCCGCCCGGCTGCCGAATCGTATCCAAACGATCCAGGCGCCCAGTCAGCATCTTGTGAATGTAGGCCTGGTGGCTCACATCGAACAGCAGCCTGTCGCTGGGAGTATCGAAGACCGTATGCAAGGCCAGGGTCAACTCGACAACGCCAAGGTTGGGGCCCAGGTGGCCGCCTGTCTTCGAGAGCGTCTGAATCAGGAATTCTCGAATCTCCTCAGCCAGATCCGTCATCTGCGCAAAGTTCAGGCGCTTCAGGTCGGCGGGCGAGTGAATCGATTCCAACAGTGTTCCCATGGCCTTCCTTCTCCCGGAAAAAAGAGCCGGGCAGCAAGCAAAAACCCACCAACGCCGTGGATCCGCGATCCAGCTATGCCAGTCGTTAGTATACCAATGCGGCGAATTTTGTAGGCGGATTCGTACCCTTAAGAGTTAGACGGATCGGCGGCCCCAAAGTTGTAACGAACCTCTCCCGCCCATGCAACTATGTTGCCGCCGATGCTTCCCCGAATGCCTCAAGCAGCGCCACTGTCATTCGATTCAGCGGCGTACTGATTCCGTGCTTCTCTCCCTTGCGCACAATCACTCCGTTGCGCGCGTCAATCTCCATCGGCCGTCCCGCCATCCGATCCGCGAGCATCGAATTGATCGAATCCGCAGGCTGCGCCCGATAGCCATCCAGCACCCGCTGCGCCGTACCATCATCAAGCTGCGCGCCTTCAGCCCGCCCCACAGCTACGCATTCGGCCACGATATCGCGTGCCAGCTCGCCCAGCGCTTCACCCCGCAGCACGCCCGCCGGCTTCACCGTCAACGCGGAAATCGCGCCCGCCGAATTGATGCACAACTTCCGCCATGCTGCCGAAAGAAAATCCTCCGTCAACTCAACCTGTGCGTTGCTTCCCGCAAAAAGCTGCGCAAAATCTCTTCCCAGCCGCCCAGCCTCCACCTGCATCCGCGCCGCGCCACGCTGGTGAACAACGCCATCCGCCTGCCGCTCCACAGGACAATCGATAATCACCGGCACAATCAGCTCCGCGTTCACATACGGCGCAAAACGCTCCCGATGTTCAACGCCATTCTGCACCACTGCAACCGAAGCGCTCTCGCCACACAGCGCAGGGAACCACGCAGCCGCACCCTCTGCGTCATAAGTTTTGGTCGCCACCAGGACCCAATCCACGGGCTCCGCAAGCGCCGGGTCGTTCACGTTCGTTGCCGTCACGCTCACAACCCCTTCCGGAGTCTTCACCGTCAACCCACTCAGAGGCCGCCGCGTGCACAGCGTAATCTCATGATGCCCTGTCACCTCCAGCAGCGCTGCCAATGCGCCTCCAATCGCTCCCACTCCAACAATTGCTACTCGTGCCATTCCCGCTCCTGTCTCCATCAATATAACTCCCCGCAAAGCCTTCCCAATCACTCGTCGCCTCTCTCCGTCGTTGTACGATGGGCAAGTAGGATTTTTTGCTCTTTTCAGGAGGGTCTGCACGTGACGATCAACGGGTTTCAAAGCTGGAAAGTTTTTCTTTTGGCAATAATATTGATGGGGATGAGTGTGGCTTGGCTGGGCGCTCAAGCCCAGTTGGCGTTTCCCGATTCGAACGCGCAGGCCGCGCCCAATCCGCTCGTCGATACCACCGTCAAGCCGGGAAAGGTTTTGCTCTTTGATCTCGAAGCGCGCTTTGCCAAAGATGTGCTTGCACGCGGCGGCCCTGGCTTTGCCGATTGGTTTGCCGAAGACGGCGTAGCGCTCGGCAATGGAGCCGCGCCGCTGGTGGGCAAAGTGGCCATTACCAAGTCAGCCAACTGGGACCCGAAGGTCTATCAACTAACCTGGACTCCAACCGACGCCATGATGGGCCCCTCCGGCGATATGGGTTACACCTGGGGCCACTTTGAAGGGCACAGCAAAGACGCCAACGGCAATCCCGTCACCACAACCGGCCGGTATATGACCATCTGGCGCATTCAGCCAGACGGCCAATGGAAAGTGGTTCTGGACGCGGGCGCGAACGAGGAACCCAAAGCCGGCGATTGCTGCAAGCTACCCCCAGGCGAGCATTGACCACCTGCGGTGGGGCCAACTGCTCGCTCTAGGTTCGTGGTTTCCCATGCTTTCTCTGAATAGCGCGGAAGGGAGGGGCTCGGGGCTAATGGTCAAGTTGTGTGCGAAGGGGAGAGATGACCGAATCAGTCTTCGATGTCGTATTGCAATCGACAGGACGGTTTGACGCCGTGGATTGGGATTGGGAGCGATCTCCCCCACCTGAAGGCGACTTTCCACTAGGTCCTGATTATTGGCTAGGAAGACTTCCGCACGGTGTCAAGAGCGAGACTGTGTTCGACGCTTGTGAACCCGCAGGATTTAATTTCCGTCCCTCCCGACTCTATGGTTGCCGCTACGCTTTTTGCCGGAGAGTCAACCCGCCGAGTAATGGTTCTGAGCATTTGACATGGGACCATGATCGCGTACTGAGTCGAGCATTATTTCTCTCCCGTTTGGTCCATCCCACGACCATCGCACCGTGTTTTTCAGCAAGACTGTTCTTTGAAGACGACGTGCTTAGTTTCATTGCGCCCGGGCACGTTCAAGGCTATGCGACACATGTCTGGATTGTGGCATCTAAATGGCGCGATTGGCTTAGTCAATCCGAAACGCAACTGCTTCGCGATTCCTTGCCTGCATATATTCAGAACGCGCCTGAGCGTGTGCGGCGCGCTCGCAGTCATATTGACCACGCATTCCATGCTTTCTACCTGGACCAGCGGACGGCGTCACTTGTATCGTCCTTTGAAAGCCTTCTAAAGGTTGAACGAAACAGAATAACGGAGCAGTTCAAGCTGCGTGTCCCGGCATTGGCGCGGACCGTTGGCATTGTCGTCACGCCAGACGAAGCAAGGGTACTTTACGATGACCGCTCGGTATATGTGCATGGCCTTCAGCCAAACTACACGGGTGTCAGTGAAGAGGTGATGGAGCGATACAACAGATTTGAAACAGTCCTTAGGATCTCTCTCCTTCGTGCAAGCACGGACACGATCTTCTCTGATAACTTTGCAACGGATGAAACCGTGACTCGGGCGTTCGGGTCTCTACCGTCGGCGGAAAACCTCAAGCGGACGGCCCATATATCCAGGGAAGGGCAGTAATATTCAGCATGACGGTGAAAACCAGACCAGCCGTGGCGGGTACCACATCTCTGCCTGACCCGAAACGCGTGGGTGGCTCAAGTCAACCCACGCGATTCGGCCGAATAACGGAGGAAACTATGTATTGGGTTTTTCTGGTTATGGATAGGTGCGTGCAGTTCGATGGGCGTTCGCGACGCAAGGAATTCTGGATATTTGTACTCTTCAGTATCGTGCTTATTCTTGCGCTATTTCTTGGAGGATTCACAGCCTTTGGGACTACGGAACACGATGGCTACGAAGCAGCCTTATTCATTCCACTTGCGATTTGCATCCTGGCGATCATCCTTCCAGGCTTGGCCGTTACAGTGCGAAGGCTTCACGACACCGGTAAGAGTGGCTGGATGATCCTGCTCTGTCTGATTCCGATCATTGGCGGAATCATCTTGCTTGTATTCACGGTGCTCGATAGCGATCCAGGACCGAACCAATACGGTCCCAATCCAAAGTTAGACGGGTGGGCTGCAGCGGGTGGCGCGTCCTAAATTTTTCAGAATCTAAACCTCCCAACAAAGATGGGTGCCCCATCCTTCCGCGCTTTTTGCGGAAGGGTGGGATACCACGAACCTCAACCCGCCCGCCGAAGGCCATTGGCCGCATCGCAGCTGCGTGCAGAGAATTATCACTCATTCATGCATACTGTGAAGGAGTACGGAAATCGATGAACAGGAAGGAATGAGAGAAAGCCGCGCAACCGGTAAAAGTCTTCCCGGGAAAAAGCCTACCCCCCACCCCCCCCTAAAATATTTATTTTTCCACAGAAAATTTGCAGATAATTCTATCCGTAATAAAATCAATGCGTTCCAAGGATATTTACCGTCAATTCGCAAAAGTAGCTTTTGCAGATAAATTCATTCGTCGGGTGGCGAATATCTCCCGAGCATCAATCCGCTCGTCTCAATACGCCTTCAAATCCACAATCGCTTTGAAAATCGTCTCCGGCTGCGGCAGAATCGCATCTTCCAGCACAGGCTGATAAGCGACAAAAGTATCCATCGCGCCGATGCGCCGAACCGGAGCGTCGAGCAAATCGAATAGCTCATCTCCAATACGCGCTGCGATCTCCGCGCCGTAGCCCCAACTGATCATGTCCTCATGAGCCACGATCACGCGGCTGGTCTTCTTGACCGATGTTGCAATCGCTTCCCAATCGTACGGATTCAAAGTGCGCAGGTCGAGAATTTCGACATCGATGTTGTGCTCTCGCCGCGCGCGTTCGGCAGCTTGCAGCGAGCGCGGCACCAAAGCGCCATAAGTGATCAGCGTAAGGTCAGCGCCTGCGCGAACGATGCGAGCCTTGCCGAAGGGAATCGCAAACTCCGGTCCAGGATAAGGCGCGCGGTCGTGGGTCTCGCGATAGAGTCGCTTGTGTTCGAGAAAAAGTACCGGATCGTCGCAGCGAATCGCGGTGCGCAGCAGGCCGTTGGCGTCCAAACCATTCGAAGGGAAGACAACGCGCAGGCCGGGAATGTGCGTGAAAAGGCTCTCGCCCGATTGCGAGTGATAAATGGAGCCGCCAGTGAGATAGCCGCCGATGGGCGCGCGAATCACCACAGGGCAAGCCCATTCGCCGTTCGAACGCCAGCGCAACAGGGCGAGTTCGTTGTGGATCTGGTGATAGGCAGGCCAGATGTAGTCGAAGAACTGAATCTCGACTACAGGCTTCATGCCGCGGGCGGCGTAACCGATGGCGCGGCCCACGATGTTGGCCTCGGCCAGAGGCGAGTTGAAAACGCGCTCCGAGCCGAACTCGGTTTGCAGGCCAGCGGTAAGCTTGAAAACGCCGCCTTTGCCCTTGACCTCGGCCAGTGCAGCTTCACGGCTAGCGTCAGCCACGTCTTCGCCGAAGACGACGATGCGAGGGTCGCGGCGCAATTCATCGTGAAGGCAGGCGTTGATCAGGTCGGCCATGGTGCGGGGCTGCGCGTTCGACGAAGGCTCGCCTCTCTGCTCGGTTGCAAACGCAGAGCTGGTTGGGTCCAGCTCCTCGGAGTAAACGTTGCGGGTGATATCGGCGACGAGCGGCAGTGGGGCTTCAAGCGCACGCTCGGCATCCTTGGCCACTTCAATATCCAGCGAGTGCTCGAGGGCGGTGATCGCGTCGCCAGTCAGAATGCCCTCACTAAGCAGGCGCGCTCTCATTTTGACGATGGGATCGCGCAAGGCGTCGGCCTCGCGTTCGTCTTTCGAGCGATAGAGCCGGTCATCGTCAGAGAGCGAGTGGGAGTAAGCCCTCATGCAGTGGCCGTGGACAAAAGCGGGCCCAAGTCCGGCGCGGCAATAGGCCACCGCGGATTGAAAGGCCTGAAAACTGGCCTCCGCGTCGGTGCCGTCGACTTCAGCAAAAAAGAAGTTGGGGAAGTTGGCGACCAGGCGAGAGATATTGCCGCCAGGCATGCTCACCTCAACCGGTGTGCTGATCGCGTAGCCATTGTCTTCCACGCAGAAGATGACCGGCAGCTTCTTGTTCGAGGCGGTGTTGAGTGCCTCCCAGAATTCGCCCTGCGATGTGGAGCCCTCGCCGAGCAGTGTGAGGACAACCTCGTCGCCATGAAAGGTTACATCGCGGAAGGCGCGGTAATCGCCTTCCGCAGATTCCGCGGCTTCGGGATGAAGGCTGAAATAGCGGCCAGCTTCCGCGCAACCAACGGCGTGGAGCAGTTGAGTACCGGTAGCCGATGAGGAGCTGACAATGTTGAGCGAGCGGCTGCTCCAATGCGTGGGCATCTGGCGGCCGCCGCTGGCCGGATCAGTGGCCGCGCCAACGGCTTGCAGCAGCATGTCAGCGGGCGTGACGCCCAGAGCCAGGCAGAGCGCGCGATCTCGATAGTACGGAAAAAACCAGT
Source organism: Occallatibacter sp. (assembly GCA_049513195.1). Lineage (GTDB taxonomy): Bacteria > Acidobacteriota > Terriglobia > Terriglobales > Acidobacteriaceae > Telmatobacter. The sequence goes on along the minus strand of JBEKWJ010000003.1, from coordinate 145,134 downwards.
CGTAACCGGGGCGCATGGCCAGCGCCGCGCCCACCTGCAGCGCCTCGTGGCCCGCGCCTGATACTTGGAAGAAGATTTTCTGCTGGCGCTTGAGCAGGATTTCACGGTCGTCCACGCAGCGGGAGAGCACCATCAGTCGATAAATCTCGATCAACTGCTGAGGGCTGAGCTTGCCGGAGCCCACCGACACGGACTCACGAGCGCTGGAAACTGCCAGTTCCATTCTCTTACTCCTCAAAAAGCCTGGTCATCTCAAGTGTGGGGAACTTGAACGTACAACTCTGATTGTAGCAACCCGGATGCTCGATGCAGGCAACTCGCTTCCACAATTGCCTCGTTCTAGAATCCCGGCGGCCGCTCGCCTGCCACTGCGAATTGCTTCTCCAGCGCCAGACCCACTTCTGCCAACCTGCCTTCGTCAAAAAGCCGCCCGATCAACGTGACTCCATGTGGCACCCGTCGTGGCGGAGAAAACTTTGGCAACGGATGGCTAGGATCAGGTGCCCAGTCGCTGCGTGGCTCCGATACTTCCACAAACCCGGCGCGCAGTGTAAGCGACGGGTGCCCTGTGCAATTAGTGATCACCAATATCTCGTCCCGCAACGAAGGCACCAGAAGCAAGTCTACCTCGGAGAAGACCCGCGCCATCTCCTCTGCCACCTTGCGCCGGAAACGATCGGCTTGGACAAAATCGACTGCCGACAGAAACCGCGACTGGCGAAAACAATTGGGCCATGCATCTGGAACCTGCATCTTCAACTCATCGATCCGATGGCTCAGCGTCAGCTCTTCAAAGGACGCGGCGGCCTCGGCAAAAAGAATCACGTAGAGCGAGTCATACGGCCAGTCCGGAAGGCTGACCTCGACGAGCTTCATGCCAAGATTTTTCACTGCGTCGAGCGCAGCCCGGTCCACATCCGTCGCGGGCGCTTCTTTCATCCAGGCAGGAAAATATCCAACGCGCAGCCCTTTTACATCCGTCGCGGCATCAAAGGATAATTCACTCGGCACACTCGCTAAATCGCGCCCATCCGGCCCGGAGATTGCATTCAACACCAGCACCGTATCTTCCACACTTCGAGCCATTGGCCCCAGCTTGTCCAGCGACCAGCAAAGCGTCATGGCTCCGGTACGTGGCACGCGGCCAAATGTTGGGCGCAGCCCGGTCACGCCGCACCGCATTGATGGACTCACAATGCTGCCGCCGGTTTCGCTTCCAATTGCGAAGCCCACCAGCCCAGCCGCCACGGCCGCACCCGGCCCCGCGCTCGAACCCGAAGAACCTTCCTCCGGCAACCAGGGATTCATCGTCTGCCCGCCAAACCAAATATCATTCAGTGCCAATGCGCCCAGGCTCAGCTTGGCCACCAGCACCGCGCCAGCCGCGTTCAACCGTTCCACAACGGTAGCGTCGACGTCAGGCACACGGTTGCGATAAGGCTCAGCTCCATAGGTTGTCGCGATCCCCGCCGTATCGAGCAGGTCCTTCGCGCCCCAGGGAATGCCGTGCAGCGGACCGCGATATCGCCCCGCCGCAATCTCCGCATCCGCCTGCCGAGCCTGATCCATCGCATGGTCTCGCGTAAGCGTAATAACACAACGGAGCTGCGCATTGAATCGTTCCAGCCGGTTCAAATAAATTTCGGTCAGCCTTGTCGATGTCAGCTTGCGGCTTTCGATCCACCTCGAAAGCTGGCACACAGCAGCGAATGCAATCGCGTCGTCTGTGGCCGGCAAAGCCAGCCCCGCGTTGCCACTGCGCAGGAAATGATTGCCACCCTGCCCCGGCTTCACCATCCCCGGCAGGCTCGGATTCCATTGCGTGGCCGGCGCAAGTGTCGTCTCTAACTCAATCTTCCGCGGCCCTGTACGGCGCTCCAGGAGCGGCGCCATCTGCATCCGCCAGTTACTCGCTGCGCGCGCCAGATCCACCGGAGTCATCTGCAACTGCATCAGCTTTTCCGCTTCCGCAAAAGTGGCAGACGATACCTCCGGCCCGACCGCTGGCGTGGTGCCGAATGCAGGCGGCGCGCCCGGCGGCAATTCCTGAGTCTGTCCTGCGGGCGACTGTGCTTCAGCCTGCATAGCAGCAGCCGCCACCATTCCCAGCGAAGTATAGGCGAGAAACTCTCTCCGTGAACTGGCCATGATCCTGATCCTCCTTTGGGGCAGCGTCGAAACTCAATCGAACTATCGCCCATATTATCCCGTTCCAGCGGCGAATCTGACAACGATTTGCGCATGACCTGCATCGGATGTTGGATGCTGCAGCACTTTCACAGTAGAATGATCGGGTCAGGCACGAAGATGAAAGCGGAAGGTTGATGTGACAAACGACGCGATAACAATCTCGCCTGGCCCGCGCCTTCGAGCCGCTATGATACTCGCGATCATTGCGGACATACTGCAAATTGCTATCTTTCCCTTGTTCATCGTGGGAGCGGAATCGCCTGCGGATGACATTTTCGACCTGAGCATGGGAGCCCTGCTGTCCTATCTGCTGGGCTGGCACTGGGAATTTTTACCGTCGTTTGTTGGCAAGCTCGTACCGGGTGTCGATCTGGTGCCCTTCTGGACGTTAGCGGTTGCAAACGTCTATCGGAAATCCAAGCGGACTGCGGTCGCCATAGAAGGTATGAGGGAGGAGACGCGGAAAGACACGCGAGTTTCATAATTTGCTTACGCCTTGCCGCCAAGGCAAGTCGGCGTTGCTGACCAAAATACAGAGTTATCATAGCTACCATGTCCACCAAACTCCGCTGGGGAGTACTCAGCACCGCTGCTATCGGCCTCAAAAAAGTAATCCCCGCCATGCAACAGGGGAGCCTGACCACAGTTGCCGCCATCGCATCCCGCGATCTCGCTAAAGCTCAGCAGGCAGCAGCCGCTCTCGGCATTCCGACGGCCTACGGATCGTACGAGGAACTCCTCGCCGACCCCAGGATCGACGCCATCTACAATCCTCTTCCCAATCAACTTCACGTCCCTTGGACCATCAAGGCCGCTGAAGCCGGCAAGCACGTGCTCTGCGAAAAACCCCTCAGCCTCACCGTCGCCGAAGCCGAAACTCTGCTCGCCATTCGCGCCCGCACCGGAGTCCAGATCGGCGAAGCCTTCATGGTCAACTGCCATCCGCAGTGGCTCCGCCTCCGCGAACTGCTAGCTCAAGATCGCATTGGCAAACTCCGCTCTGTCGTTGGCGTCTTCAGCTACTTCAATACAACCCCATCCAATATCCGCAACCGGGTCGATTGCGGCGGCGGCGCGCTCATGGACATCGGCTGCTACCTCATTCACGCATCGCGATATGCTTTCCGAGAAGAGCCAACCCGCGTGGTTGCCAGTATCGAACGCGATCCGCAGTTCCACACTGACCGGCTGACCTCTGCAATTCTTGATTTCCCCGGCGGCCAATCCATCTTCACGTGCAGCACACAGTTGGCGCCTTACCAGCGCATTCAATTCCTCGGCGCTCTCGGACGCATCGAGATTGAAATCCCTTTTAACGCGCCTCCCGACCGTCCCGTTCGCTTGTTCATTGACGACACCGGCGATCTGCTCGGCGGCGGCATTACCGCTGAAATATTCCCCGTCTGCGATCAATACACTTTGCAAGGCGATGCCTTCTCGAAGGCCGTTCTGGAGAACACCGGCGTGCCTGTTCCCCTCGAAGACGCGATCAAGAACATGGCTGTGATCGAAGCAATCTTCAACTCCGCCAAATCAGGCCAATGGGAGTCACCAATGCGATGAGGGATTTACCGCTGTCGAAGGTCTATCAGTTGCTCGAACCGGGGCCGGTGGTTCTGCTAACCACCGCCCGCAAGGGCCGCGCCAATATCATGGCTATGTCCTGGCACATGATGGTCGAGTTCGAGCCACCTCTGGTCGCCTGTGTCGTCAGCAACGCCAATTTCAGCTTTTCCGCTCTCCGTGCAACGAAGCAGTGCGTGATCGCCATTCCAGCGTTGGAACTGGCATCTAGAATTGGAGAAATCGGCAATTGCTCGGGGCGCGATGTGGATAAATTCACGAGATTCAAGCTGACCCCGATTCCAGCCGAGCATGTAACTCCGCCTCTGGTGGCCGAGTGTTTCGCCAACCTCGAATGCACGGTCGTCGATACCCGCCTCGTCAGCAAGTTCAACATCTTCATCCTTGAAGTGGTGAAGGCTTGGATCGATCCTGCGCAGAAGCATCCAAAGACCATCCATCATCATGGGTATGGAAGGTTCGCCGTGGACGGGGAAATGATCAAGTTGAAGTCGAGAAAGCCGTAGAGTATGGATATAAAAGGATCAAGGAATCGGCGCTCAATCGGCAGCGGACTCTTCCGCTTTTGCGGGGAAGACATTGCCCATGCGGCGGATTTCGGCCCCCACGCCTGCTAGCTTTTCCTCGAAGCGCTCATAGCCGCGATCCATGTGATAGACGCGGTCAAGGATGGATTCGCCGTCGGCGACCAGCGCAGCCAGCACCAGCGATGCCGAGGCCCGCAGGTCTGAACACATGACTGCTGCTGCAGAGAGTTTTGCTGGTCCGCGCACCGTGGCTGTGCGGCCTTCTACTTTGATGTTCGCGCCCATGCGCGCCAATTCCTGCACATGCATGAAGCGGTTCTCGAAGATGTTCTCCTCGACCATGCTGACGCCCTCGGCCTGGGTGGCCAAAGCCATGTATTGCGCCTGCATGTCGGTGGGATAGCCCGGATATTCTTCCGTCGAAATGTCAGCGGCTTTGAGCGGCCCCTCAACGCGCACACGTACCGTTTCGGAGTTCAGAATCTCGACCTGCGCGCCAGCCTCCTGAAGTTTCGAGATCACCGCGCTCAAGTGTGCCGGGTTGCAGTTGGTCACCGTCAGATCACCGCGCGTGATGGCTCCTGCAATCAGAAAAGTTCCTGCCTCAATGCGGTCGGGATTGATGCGGTAGCGCGCGCCGTACAGCCGGCTCACGCCCTGCACGCGCATGGTCGATGTGCCCGCGCCTTCGATCTTCGCGCCCATGGCGGTCAGCAGCGCCGCCAGGTCAGTCACTTCCGGCTCGCGCGCGCAATTCTCCATCAGTGTTTCGCCTTCAGCGAGCACTGCGGCCATCAATAGGTCTTCCGTGCCGGTGACGGTGATCTTGTCGAAGAGCAGGTGCGCGCCGCGCAGCCGGTTGACTCGCGCCTCCAGGTAGCCGTGTTCCTGCGTAATGACAGCGCCCATCTTTTCCAGGCCGTTGATGTGCAGATCGATCGGCCGGCCACCAATAGCGCATCCGCCCGGCATGGCTACTCGCGCCATCCCGGTGCGAGCCACCAGCGGTCCGAGAACCAGCGAACTGGCGCGCATGGTCTTCACAATTTCATACTTGGCGACAGGGTCGGAGAGCTTCCGGCAACTGATTGTGGTGCTGTTCAGCTTATCGCCCAGCCTGACCTCTGCGCCCATCGACGCGAGCAAACGCCGCTCGGTTTCAATGTCGCGCACCTGAGGAATGTTCTCAAGTGTAACTTCGTCCTCGGTGAGGATGGCCGCGGCCATGCAAGGCAAAGCTGAATTTTTAGCGCCTGAGACGCGAATCGTTCCTACCAGCGGATTGCCGCCGCGAATGACAAACTTATCCATGAAATTTTAACAACTCCGTAATAATCTAGTGTAAACGCGCAGGCCGGAAACGGCAGGAATGCGGTAAGCGTGGCATCAATGGCCGCGGAATCTCGTCGGCGGAAACTTGAAGGTCGCATGGATGCGGAATATAATCTCGGCGAACGCGGTCTGTAAACTCGATGCGCCGTTCTGCGTCTACATCAACGGTAAAATCTGGGCCCGGTCTCACAGGAGGAGGTTTCGGATGGACAACGGAAGCAAGTTCGTCTTCTGCCTATTTGCGGCAATGGCGTCGCTGATGATTTCAGGATGCACGACTGAGAACATTAGAACGCTGCCCACGACGACCTACACCATCGGAGGCACGGTTTCGGGGCTCTCCGGCACCGGACTTGTCTTGCAGTATAACGGCCGAAATACTGTATCGGTGACAGCGAATGGCAGCTTCACCTTCAGCACACCGCAATACAGCGGGTTTTCTTATAATGTCTCGGTCCTGACGCCGCCCTCAAGTCCGGCATTGCAAACCTGTACGGTGACGAATGGCTCCGGCATCGCCACCGCGAATGTAACAAATATTCAGGTTGCCTGCACCACCAACGCTACTCCCACTCCAATTCCTGTCCCCACCATGGCGCTGAATCAATGGACCTGGGTCGGCGGATCAAGCGCTGCCAATCAGCCAGGCTGGTATGGAACGCTCGGGACGGCATCCGCCAGCAATTCTCCGGGGGCGCGCAACTATGCTGCTAGCTGGAAAGACGCGACCGGTAATCTCTGGCTATTTGGCGGCGCCAGCGAGAACGTAGGCGGCTGGTGCGGGTCAGAGGATCCGCTCTGTTTCTCCGGAATCAGTTCTTATTACAACGACCTGTGGGAGTTTAGCGGCGACCAATGGACCTGGGTGGCTGGATCGAACACTGTCGATCAATCCGGAGTCTACGGAACGCTAGGGACAGCCGCCTCCGGCAATATGCCCGGAGCGCGCTACGGGGCCGCGAGTTGGACCGATAAGTCTGGAAATCTGTGGCTCTTCGGTGGCATTGGTTACGATTCAACCGGTGCTCAGGGCCTCCTCAACGATCTTTGGAAGTACAGTGGCGGCCAGTGGACCTGGGTGGACGGCGCGAATGTCGTTAACCAGTCCGGAGTGTATGGAACGATGGGAACGGCGGCGTCCGGCAACTTCCCAGGGGCGCGCTATGGCGCGGTCAGTTTAACGGATGCGTCGGGGAATCTCTGGCTCTTCGGCGGGCAGGGCTGCGCCGACTTCTGCGGGGCTTTCATGAACGATTTGTGGGAGTACACCGGCGGGCAATGGACATGGGTCAGCGGCCAGAGCGTCTACAATCCCACCCAGCCGGGAGTCTACGGAACACAGGGGACACCCGCGGCCGGCAATCATCCGGGAGGGCGCTCCAATTCCTCCGGCTGGCTCGATTCGAGCGGCAACGTCTGGATCTTCGGCGGAGTGGGCTGGGGAAGCTGGGACGGAGATGTGGCCGAGCTCAATGACCTTTGGAAGTACAGCGGAGGCATGTGGACCTGGGTTAGCGGACCAAATGAAAGCTACGCCAACGTCGACGAAACCGGAACCTACGGAACGGAAGGAACAGCTGCCTCCAGTAATACGCCCGGTTCGCGCGACAGCGCCCTCAGTTGGACGGATTCAAAGGGTAATCTCTGGCTCTTCGGTGGGGAAGGGTTTGGCTCAACCAACCAACCGGCCTCGCCCTATCTCAACGACTTGTGGGAGTTCAGCGGCGGCGAGTGGGCCTGGATAAGTGGCTCCGAGGTTGCGGGACAAATGGGCACCTACGGAACCCAGGGGACCCCCGCTGCCGGCAATGTGGCCGGAGCGCGCATGGGCGCCACCGGTTGGATCGATGCCTCCGGCAATCTCTGGCTCTACGGTGGACTCGGACTGGGCTCAACCAGCCAGGCCGGATTCCTGAATGACCTGTGGGTGTACGAGCCATAAGAGCATCTCATCTGGGTTGATTGCGGGCGGTCCGCTCCCTCAGGTCTCCGGCGGGCCGCTTGGTGTGCGTTGCGCGTGAAGCGTTACTTCGCCTACTGCCAGCCTGATTCATGCGGGGAGTGTCGAGCGATATACTTGCGGCATTGTTTCAAGCGGCGTAAGCGGCTGAATGGAGATGAACGATGAGCAAGAGCAGGTGTCGGGATTTGGCAGTAGCTTTGGCGTTGGTCCTGGGTATGTCGGGAAGTTTTGCGATAAGGGCGCAGAACCTGACCGGCCGAGCTATTCCTCCAAGGCCTATGCCAACGATCATCGAGAAGGATGGCCGCTACGCTCTCATAGTAGATGGCGCGCCGTTCCTGATGTTGGGTGTGCAGGCGAATAACTCGAGCGCGTGGCCTGACTATCTCGACAAAGTTTGGCCGGCGGCCGAGATGCTCCACGCCAACACTGTCGAGCTACCCATTTATTGGGAGCAGATCGAGGCTACGCAAGGCACCTTCGACTTCAGCACTGTCGATCTGATTCTGAACCAGGCGCGAGAGCATAATCTGCGGCTGGTTCTGCTCTGGTTTGGCACTTGGAAGAACGGCAGTTCGCATTACACGCCGGAGTGGATCAAGCTCGATCAAGCTAAGTATCCGTTCGTGATCGGCAAAAATGGACAAACGGTCGATTCGCCCTCGCCATTTTGCCCGGCGCGACTGGAGGCTGATACGTCGGCCTTTCGCGCGCTGATGCGCTACTTGAGACTCCACGATCCTGAACGCACCGTCGTGATGGTGCAGGTGGAGAATGAGGCCGGCGAGTGGGGCGGTGTGCGCGATTACGGCGCGGAGGCCGAGAAGGCATTTGCCGGGCAGGTGCCAGACAATCTAGTCACCGGGCTGGGAAAAAAGTCCGGAAGCTGGCGGCAGGTCTTCGGCGACGATGCCGATGAAACCTTCGAGGCTTGGTACACAGCAACCTATATCGAGCAGGTCGCAGCTGCCGGCAAAAAAGAGTATCCGCTGCCGCTTTATGTGAATGCGGCGTTGCGCGATCCGCTCAATCCTGGCAAGCCGCCCAGTTATGAATCCGGCGCGCCTACCGACAACAACATCGATCTATGGAAGATTGCAGCGCCGTCGATCAGCCTGCTTGCGCCGGACATTTATATGCCTGAGTACGCGAAATACATGAAGGTGATGGATCTCTACAAGCGGAAGGACAATGCGCTGCTGATCCCGGAGACTGGCAACCCGGCGAGTTATGCGCGCTACGTCTTTACTGCAATTGGCCATGGCGCGATTGGCTGGGCGCCTTTTGGGCTCGACCTGAGCCGCTACAGCAACCAAACCGAAGGGCCGGATGCGATGGAGCCCAGCGCCCTCAAGCCCTTTGCGCAGCAGTATGCACTGCTCGCGCCAATTGCGAGCATATTGGCAAAGGGCAGTCTCGAGGGCAAGCTGCAAGGGTCGAGTGAAGACCCCGATGCTCATGTGCAGACCTTGGCCTTTGAACGGTGGAAGGCAGTTATCAGCTATGGAATGCCATCGTTTGGCGACTGGATGCAGCCCAAGGGCAATACGCCTCCCGATGGCGGAGTAGTGGTTATGGAACTCGGTTCGGACGAGTTTCTGATTGCCGGCCACCATGTGAGAGTGGACTTTACGCCGACCTTTGCGCCGGGCAAAAAACGCCTCTGGCTAAAGGTAGAGGAAGGCGGTTACGACGAGGCAGGGAAGTGGAAGACCGCGCGCATCTGGAATGGCGACCAGACCGACTACGGCTTGAATTTGAAGGCTGACGAGAATGTGCTGCTGAAAGTGCGGATGACTACTTATTAGAAGTTCCGCCAAGCCTGGACGCGGGCGCAGCAAATAGAAAGCCCTCCGAAATTGTCGGAGGGCTTTCTATTTGCGAAGGATAAGCAAAACCTATTCCAGCGGATGGTCCGCATAGTGCAGCAGCACGGCTACGGCGCAACTGGTAAGGCGCGTTTCTGCCGAGTCAGCGCGGCTGGTGAGGATGGTCGGAACGCGTGCGCCGAGGACGATGCCAGCTAACTGCGCGCCGCCCAGATACTCCAACTGCTTGGCAAGCATGTTGCCGCTTTCCAGGTCGGGCACGACGAGAATGTCTGCCACGCCTGTCACCGGCGAAACCAGGCCTTTAATCTTGGCGGCCTTTTTGCTGACGGCAGTGTCGAAAGCCAGCGGACCATCGAGGATGCCACCGGTGATCTGGCCGCGATCTGCCATCTTGCAGAGCGCCGCTGCATCCAGCGTGGATTTGATCTTGGGGTTGACCGTTTCGACAGCCGACAGCAGCGCAACCTTGGGCTCGGGAATGCCCAGAGCGTGGGCCAGATCAATCGCATTCTGCACGATGTGGATCTTGTCTTCAAGCTCTGGTTCGATGTTGATGGCGGCGTCGGTGATCAGCAGCGTGCGCGCATAGGCCGGCGTGTCCATCACGAATACGTGGCTGATGCGGCGGCTGGTGCGCAAGCCGGTGTCGCTCTTCATGGCCACTTTCATCAGCTCGTCGGTGTGCAGGCTGCCCTTCATCATGGCCAGGGCACTGCCGCTGCGGCACATCGCCACGCCCAACTCGGCGGCCTTGCGCTCGGTTTCGGCATGGAGAATGGGATAGGGGCTGATGTCCAGACCCATCTTTGCGGCCAGCGCCTTCATCGCGGCTTCGTCGCCGATGAGCGTAGGCTTGATCAGGTCCTCGACCGCAGCTTCAACCGTACCGCGCAGGGCCACATCAGAGAGCGGCCAGACGACGGCGGTGGTGATGGCGGGCAGCGCCTTGCAGCGCTCCAAAAACTGGTGGAAGACGTGGTAGTCGGCAGGATGGCCGACCAGCGGGTCAAGGGCTACGGCTTCAGCCAGCGGTGCAAGATCGCTCATTCATTCTCTCCTGGCCGGCGCAGCGATGGCTGGCGGGCCTTACCTATTCATTGTGGGCCAGCCGCAGGAAAGCGCCTGTGCCATCGATCACAAGCCGGGGCAGTGTACCGCATGGCGGGATCGAACTAATCGGCGTCGCGACCGCCCACTTGTTCTATCCTCGTATTCATGAAAATCAGATGCCTCGCTGTCCTGACGATTTGTTTGACGATTCCTGCGCTTGGGTTCCCAGCGGCGCCTGCGCCCATACTGGAACGTCAAGCCGACGGCATGGCTCTTCATCTCACATCTGGCGAATTGCGAATCCAGGTCATCTCTGACACGGTTGTGCGCGTAGCGTTTTCTCCCTCCCCTGAGTTCTTCGGGCGCGCAACCATCGACAGGGTTCCGCTGCCTCCCTCCACGACGATTTTCAAAATCAGCGAGTCGCCAGCGAACTACACGCTCTCGACCGCCAAGCTGCGCGTGGTCGTTGATCGGCAGACCGGAGCTGTTTCGTTCGCGGATGAAGCAGGACATCCGATTCTTTCAGAAGCCGCGGGCAGCAGGATTCTCGAACCGGCGACCGTACAAGGCGAAAAGGTATTTCATCTTCAACAAAAGTGGAAGGCGGACGAAAGCGAATCGCTCTACGGATTGGGTCAGATGCAGATTGGAAGCGTCGACATCAAAGGGTATGACCTCGATCTATGGCAGCACAACACCAATGTCGTGGTGCCGTTCCTTGTTTCATCCAAAGGCTACGGCATTCTCTGGGATAACACTTCCTTCACTCGCTTTGGAGATCTTCGCCCGTTCGAGGCGATCCCAGCCGCAAACCTCTTCGACCAGGATGGCAAGCAGGGAGGCTTGACCGTGGCTCCAGCCGATGCATCGCAGCCGCCGCGGCAAACCGCGACTATCTCGCTTGATAACGGCGACACCGATCAACCCCAAGCCGCTGTCGGCCGTCATGTGAAACGGCAATCCTGGGCCGGGTCAGTCCTTGCCCCTACAACGGGCAGCTACCAGTTTCAGGCCTACTCGAATGGCGGCATCAAAGTATGGCTGGACGGAAAACAGGTGATGAATCACTGGAGGCAGAACTGGCTAACGGCGAATGACCAGATTCAAGTCCATCTCGATGCCGGCCACAAGTATTCCATCAGAATTGAAAATGACCCCGAAGAACAGAGCACGCTTGAGTTTCGCTGGAAGGCGCCTGCGCCGGATGCGGACACTTCGCTTTGGTCTCAGGTCGGCGATGGCATCGATTACTACTTCGTCTACGGCCCATCCAGCGACCAGGTCATCGACGGCTATCGTCTGCTCACCGGCAAGGCAACCATGCTGCCAAACTGGGTCTTTGGCCTCTGGCAATCCCGCCAGCGCTATGAGACCGCCGATCAATCTCTCGATGTGGTCAAGCAATTCCGCCAGCGCAAGATTCCCTTCGATAACATCGTGCAAGACTGGCAATACTGGCGCGTTGATGCCTGGGGCTCGCATGAATTCGATCCCACGCGCTTTCCCGATCCCGACGGCTGGCTCAAAGCGCTTCACGCGCTGCATGCTCATGTGATGATCTCCGTGTGGGGCAAATTCAATCCCAACACAGAGAACGCCAAACAGATGAACGCGCGAGGCTATCTGTACCCGTTGAATTTGAAAGAGAATGTCAAAGACTGGATCAATCAGCCCTACACCTACTATGACGCATTCAATCCTGACGCCCGCAAATTCTTCTGGTCGCAACTCAATGTTCGCCTCTTTCAAAAGGGCATCGACGCCTGGTGGATGGACGCAACCGAACCCGATCTGCTGCCATCTCCGCCTACGCTCGAAGGCCAGCAGACCCACATGCAACCCACCTACCTTGGCACGGGTTCTCGCATGTTGAATGGGTATGCTCTGGAAAATAGCCTGGGAGTCTACACCGGGCAGCGCGCAGCCGCGCCCGACCAGCGCGTCTTCATCCTGACGCGGTCTGGCTTCGCCGGCGAGCAGCGCTATTCGACCGTAACGTGGTCAGGCGATACCACCTCCACCTGGACCGCCATGGCCAAGCAGATTCCTGCCGGGTTGGGCGCCAGCATCTCCGGCCTGCCCTACTGGACCATGGATACCGGCGGCTACACCATGCAGCGCCGCTACTCCCATGAGCCCATGACCACCGCCGATGAAGATGAGTGGCGCGAACTCAATGCGCGCTGGTTCGAGTTATCCACCTTTACGCCCATCCTGCGCGTGCACGGCGAACTGCGGCCGCGCGAAATGTGGACCCTCGGCGAAGACTCACCCGCGTACAACGCCGAACTGAAGTTCGATCGCATTCGTTATGCATTGTTTCCCTATATCTACTCAATGGCCGGCTCGACCACGCAGCATTCTTACACCATCTTCCGTCCGCTGGTGATGGACTTTCCCGCCGATCGCACCGCCCGCGAGCTGAACGACGAATTCATGTTCGGTCCCGCCCTGCTGGTTGCGCCCATCCTCGAGTACAAGCAACGCGCCCGGCCCGTCTACCTGCCAGCATCCGCCACTTGGTACGACTACTGGACAGGCCAGGTTGTCGAGCCCGGCGACATCTCCGCCCCCGCACCGTTCGACCAGATCCCTGTTTTCGTGCGCGCAGGATCGATCATTCCCTACGGCCCCGAACAGCAGTATGTCGCAGAAAAGCCTTCCGATCCTACAACGCTCTATGTTTATGCAGGAGCCGACGGCCAATTTACGCTCTATGAGGATGCGGGTATCACTTTCGCGTACGAAAAGGGCGACTTTGCGCAGATTCCTTTTCGCTGGGAGGACCGCACAAACACCCTCACCATCGGTAAACGAACAGGTGACTTTGACGGGATGTTGCATGAACGAACCTTCCAGGTTGTATTGGTCTCGAAGACGCATCCTGCCAGCTTCTCGCTCGCGCCCGCGTCCATCAAGAGCGCGCGCTACACCGGCACCGAAATCAGCCTGAAGCTGCAATGAAGTTCGAGGAAACTGCGCAGGTTCGTTATCGAACGTCTCGTCGGCCAGGATTGTGCTTCTCCAGCATTCAGCCATTGAGTTCGATACTTTGCGCGTAGACAAGAGTGCCTCCACGACGCTTTCCGCCTGCCCAGGCGTTTAGCTTCCGATGAAAGCTAAGGGGCCGCTTCATCTCGTCCCTATTCGTGGTCATGAGGCCGTGAGGCAAGCCGGGGAAGATCTTGGGCGGCCCCCGAGCAACCGTCAATGCAGTAGCTTCCCGTCGAGTACAACTGATTCTTGCGGGGATCCTGCCGAAGATAAAGGACACATACGCCTGCACCAATATCCTGACGCTTGCCCCCGCACTTCCCTTGCACCACGCGCCCGTCTTCCGTCCGGAACTCGTACTTCACTCGATAACTGCCCCGAGTTCCACGAGTGCACCCCGTTACCAACCCCGCGACAGGCATCCCCTCTGTTAGCAGCCTCCGCTCACTGCGCAAGCCCATCAAGAGCACGAAACCAAACGGCGCAAACATAAGCGAAGCCAGAAACCATTCAGATTCTTTGCTGAATCTGGGTAGGTGAACCAAATCCGTGCTGAGAGGTAACCACCAAAAGAAAGACCACTCCCAGGCAGCAGGGTGGTTCACATCTGGATCTGTCGGAAGATACCGGACGGTGATGGACTTAGATTGCTCTACGTAGTTTCGCAGCTGCCAAGGCAGTTCCGCCTCTCCAGTATAAGATCTGCTGTTTGCGTTGAAGGTGTAGTAAACAATCTCCGAATTCTTCCTCTTCCGAGTTCGGGTGATCTCACCGACAATTACGCTGCTGTCACTGCGCAATGCCGCCCTGTTCTCTGTCTGTCGCACCGTGTTCGCACCAGCCCAGATGGCGGCAGCCAATGCGAAGGCCAGAAACGCCGAACCCATAAGTGTTGCATAAATTCCGTTTCCGGTCGCGCGCACCCTTCGCGGCGGCACTCCGGTAAGTTCGCTTGGAATTTTCGCATCCATTTCGCGTCTCTTTCTCGCCTCGGGCAATATTCAGCAGCCAAATAGTTCACGGTTTCAGAGAAGCAAAAGAAGCCTACATTAAGAAGGTTTGCGCTGGTGCGGTCGGCGCTTCTTTCCCGGGTCACGCTAAACGGAAAGATTGAGGATGCGGTTAAGTCGCTGGACGAAGACGCTAGGGTCCTGAAGCGGCACGCCCTCCATAAGAAGAGCCTGGTCAAGAAGCAGCCAGGCCGCGTCTTCCGCGATTGCATCATCAGGGCGCGCGAGCAGCTTCTTGACAATTTCGTGATCGGGATTAATCTCAAGAGTCGGCTTGAGCGCAGGCATTTCTTTCTGTCCCATGGCCCGCAACATCTGTTGCATTTGCAGAGAGGGCTCCTCTTCATCGGAAACAATGCACGAGGGACTATCCGCAAGCCGCGCCGAGGCGCGCACATCCTTCACACGATCGCCAAGCATTGCCTTCAGCTTGACCAATAGCGGCTTCAGCGCCTCGGCCTTGTCGGGCTCAGCTTCATCCTTGAGGTCCTCACTGGTCGAGGTTTTATTGACTGCCTTGAGGTCGATTTCGCCATATTTGTCGATGCCCGAAAAGATGATTTCATCAATATCGTCATCAAGGATGAGAACCTCCAGATCTTTCTTCTTATAGATCTCGAGCAGCGGGGAAGTGCGCAGCAGCGATTCAGCGCCGCCGGTGATGTAGTAGATCGCCTTCTGCTCATCCTTCATGCGAGATTTCGCCTCGGCGAGACTCGTGAGGCCTTCCACCTTGGTTGACTTGAATCGAATCAGATCCAGCAGTGCCTCGCGATTGCCAAAGTCGCCGTAAAGTCCTTCCTTGAGTGGACGGTTGTATTGAGTAATGAATTTGAGATATAACTCGGGCTGAGTCGCCGCAATGCCCTTCAATTCGGTGAGAATCTTCTTGACGCTGGCGGTCCGAATACTGGCCAGCACTCGATTCTGCTGAAGAATCTCGCGGCTCACATTCAGCGGAAGATCTTCGCTGTCGATGATGCCGCGAACAAAGCGCAAATACTGGGGCAAAAGCTCTTTCGCGTCATCCATAATAAAGATGCGTTTCACATAGAGCTTGACGCCAACCTTGTATTCAGCTTGGTAAAGGTCGAGAGGAGCCTTCGAAGGCACATAGAAAAGAGTCGTGTATTCGAGGCTTCCTTCGGCCTTGGTGTGAAACCAGAAAAGAGGATCCTCTGAATCGCCCGTAATCGATTTGTAAAGCTCCTTGTAATCGTCGGCGGTAATTTCATTCTTCGGCCGACGCCATAGGGCACTGGCAACATTGACCTGCTCGGTGGTGCGGGTCTTGACGGACTTCTTTTCCTCCGCATTCCAATCGCTCTTGTCATAGGTGAGAAAAATCGGAAAAGCGATGTGATTGGAATACTTCTTGACGATCTCTCGCAAGCGCCAACTATTGGCGTATTGCTTGCCTTCATCGTTGAAGTGAAGAAGCACGGTTGTACCGGCTGAAGCGCGCTCTGCCGGCTCGATATCGAAACCCGTCTGGCCATCGCTAACCCAGCGCCAGGCCCGATCTTCGCCCGCCTTCCGAGAAACGACCTCAATGCGATCAGCGACCATGAAGGCACTGTAGAAGCCGACGCCAAACTGGCCGATCAGGTTCGAGTCCCGCTTCGCATCTCCTGAGAGCTGCGACAAAAAGCTCTTGGTGCCGGACCGGGCAATCGTGCCCAGATGCGAGATCAGATCTTCCTCGTTCATCCCAATGCCTGTGTCGGCGATCGTAAGAGTATTATTCTCCTCATCGAGTTCCAGGTCGATGCGTGGGTTGAACGGGAGCGCCTTGTATGCGTCGTCGACAAGCGATAAATGCCGAAGCTTGTCCAGCGCATCGGAGGAGTTCGAAATGAGTTCGCGAAGAAAGATCTCGGGATGCGAATAGAGAGAGTGGACGATCAATTGCAACAATTGGCTGACTTCGGTTTGGAATTCACGCTTTGGCATCGGTCTTGGTCACCTATATAGAAGAATAAATGATCATAGTACCGTCCAATCAAACCGTCGGTCTGGATGATCGGACACCACCAGGATTGGCAGCCTCGACAATCTTTTGGCTGACTTTCATGCTTACATCCATGCGAAGAAAGTTCTTCATTAAAAGCCGCAACGCCGGAATGAATCCTGCTGATTTGCGCTGGCGCTTCTGCGTGATTCGCTGAGCACGTTCCGCCCCAATGTGGCACACTGAAAGCGCTATGCTGATCGAGATGTGGGAACGCCTGCGCGGCTACGATAAGTGGATTCAGACCGAGGCACGGATCAAATCCTCCACTATAGAAAAAACGTATAGAAAAGGGCGCAGGGGCAGGTTAATACCCTGGTGGACTGTAACCAACGTGATTGCATGGGCGGACTCATCAGGAGGAAGTCGAATTGCTCAGTGCATCGATCCGAGTGGTTTCCCTCCGCACCAACTTTCCAGCGGAGAAACGGTGACCATCCGTTACAACCCAACGAATCCAAGCGACTTCTATCTGCGCGGCCTGCTGAAATCGAGGATAATCTCGATGATCAAATGGGCGGTGGCTATCGCTCTTGGTTTTGCTGTTGCTCTATTGTTGCTCTGGCATTAATCTTTCTTGTTTCTCCTGTGCGGATTACTGAGCATGTTCCGCCCCAATGTGGCACACTGAAAGCGCGATGCTGATCGAGATGTGGGAACGCCTGCGCGGCTACGACAAGTGGATTCAGACTGATGCCAAAGTTGAATCCAGCCTGGTCGAGAAGACCGCACATGTAGACGGGGATGGTATCGCCTACGAGACTTACGATTCGAGCGACGTGCTGTTGTGGGCCGATCAACACGGAGAGAATCAGAGAGCGTACTTCACCGTTCCCGCCGATTCGCCTCTCTACCAACTCATCGGCGGCGAGTCGATCTCGATTCGATATAACCCAGAGATTCCAGATCAATATTATCTTCGCGAACTTTTTCTGACCCGAATTCGCAAGGCAGCCATACAAGTCGCCATCCTTCCGCTGCTCATAGGCATCGCGATTCTGATGGGCTGGCTGAGTGCGCGTTACATGCCGCAATGAGATCGAGCAAAAAGCTAGAAGCTAGTGGCTAGAAGCTAAAAGCTAAAAGCTAAAAGCTAACAGCTAACAGCTGTTTTTCAAAGCCCCAGTTCCCCAGCCCGCCGCTTCATAGCCTCCAAACAAAACCCAATGT
Organism: Occallatibacter sp.; assembly: GCA_049513195.1. Lineage (GTDB taxonomy): Bacteria > Acidobacteriota > Terriglobia > Terriglobales > Acidobacteriaceae > Telmatobacter. Next base: position 127,468 of record JBEKWJ010000003.1, on the reverse strand, counting down.
GCGCGTCCAGCTCTACTCCCAACTCCTCCACGCCCAAAAGAATATCCGCGCGATTCACGCCGCGAGCAAACGCCTTGTCCTTCATCTTCTTCCGCACGCTCGCCACTTCCACATCGGCAATCGCCTTGGTCGGCTTCACCAGCGCGCAGGCCGTTAAAAATCCAGATAGCTCATCGCACGCGAACAACGACTTGTCCAGATGCGTCACACGCGCCACTCCGGAGTACTGCGCGTGCCCCAGAATCGCCGTGCGCATCTCCGTCGGCCAGCCCAGCCGCTCCAACTCGCGCACTCCTACAAATGGATGCTCCTCGGCCGTCGGATGGCGCTCGTAGTCGAAGTCATGCAAGAGCGCGGTCGTCGAATAAAGCTCGATCAGCGCCGCGCGCTCCGGGCCGTCGAGCCCCAACCGGTCAGCTTCCCGCTCGCCCATCGCCGTCACGCAAGCTTCAACTCCCAACGCATGCTTCCGCAGGCTTTCGCTCTGGGTCCACTCAGTCAGCAGTTGCCAGGCCTGTTCGCGTCCATAGCCGGAATTGCCCGTTGCATCGTCTTTGGTGCAGATATTCATTGCCGATTTCTTCTCCTTGTTGTGCAGTTTGGTTCGCGTTTTTTCTGATTTCTTCCGTTCTATAAAGGGAATGATAGGAGAAACTTTGGCTTGTATCCAAGTTCCTACTTGACAATTATGGTTCACCTACCCGAAAGTAACATATGTCGCGGTGCTTGCACGGATTGCACCGCGGAGGCCCTGCTCTGGCACTCCGCACACCGCTCATGGCAACCAATCTGGTCGACTCGGAAGCTCGTGAAGTCGTGCGCTGCAATTTTCCTGGCTGCAATCTGGTCCAATTCAAAACCATCAACGCCCTTTGCAGAAGGTGTCATCGACCCTTGGAGATCGAGGAGCCTGTTCGCCTCGGACCCGTCGCGGTTGACCTCCATCCCATTGATCCTTCTGAAGAAGCCGGCCTCAAAGTGGCCGGTCAAGTGAAGGATATCCGCCGCGCGCGCCACCTCAGCCAGCGCCAACTCGCCGGGCGTATGCAGGTGCCACGCACCTACATTTCGAAGATCGAAAATGGCAAGGCCATCCCCACCCTGGGCTCTCTGGAGCGGCTGGCCGCGGCTCTGGGAGTCGACGTTCGCCAACTTGTCCGCGATGCCCGCAGCCAGCGCGACGACGAAGTGGCGGCGCTTCTGGCCGACCCGTTGCTGGCCGAGATTGCCGCCTTGCTGCCAAGCCTCGACCCGCTGCACCGCTCGCTTGTCTTTGGTGCGGTCCGCGACATGGCTGCAGGCCACAGGCGCACCGCGTAGCGCCTTCCGTCGGATAAGATTCGCTTCCGGCGTCGCGCGCGAAACAGGGCCGGGAATAATTGCGGCGCCTGGGCGCTTATGCTACGGTCGATGATGAAACGCTCTTCTCCCGGCGCCGCAAGATCGTGCCGGGATTGAGGAAGCGCGATAGAGGCAAATTCTTTGTACCCTGCTGGCACCCTGCGCATCGATGAGCTCTCCGCCGAGGAGCGCGCCGTCTATGCGACCCTCAAGCCCGAGTGCTTGCCTCAGCACGTTGCCATCATCATGGATGGCAATGGCCGCTGGGCGGGCAGCCGTTCGCTCAAGCGCTTTCTGGGCCACCAGCAAGGCGCAAACAGTGTGCAGCTGGTCACTGAAACCGCCTCCCGCATCGGCCTTCCCTGGCTCACCCTCTACGCCTTTTCATTGGAAAACAACCTGCGCCGGCCCAAGGCCGAAGTCAACTTCCTCATGCGCCTGCTCAAGAGCTACCTCGAGTCAAATCTCCAGCGCATGATGGACAACAACGTTCGCATGAAGTACATCGGCCGCACCCACGAGCTGCCCCCCGAAGTTCAAGAGAAAATGCGCTGGGCCGAGCAGGCCACTGCAGCCAATACTGGAACCACACTTACCCTGGCCCTCAACTACGGCGGACGCTCCGAACTGGTGGACGCCTTCCGCTCCCTCGCCGCCGAAATGAATCAGAAACATAAGAGCGCGGCCAGCATCAGCGAAGAAGACATTCACCGTCATCTCTACACCGCTCACATGCCAGACCCCGATCTCCTCATCCGCACCTCCGGCGAGATGCGCCTTTCCAATTATCTTTTGTGGCAGATCGCCTACACCGAGATCTTCGTCACCGAGCGCCTCTGGCCCGACTTTCGCGGCATCCATTTGCTCGAGGCCATTGCCGACTTCCAACGCCGCGAGCGCCGTTTCGGCGGCCTCAGCGACAGCGTTGGTGAAGTCGAAGAGAATCCCGACCGCATCAAGCTGGCCGCAAGTTGAAGTTTTTGGCCCCCCCAAAGTTCGCGCAGTTGGTTGCAGATCATTTGTTTCCGTCGGCGTATGATGAAGGGATGGAGATTGAGAGGGAAGTTTTCACGGAAAGAAAAATGGCACCCCCCCCCACCCCCCTAAAATATTTATTTATCCACAGAAAATCTTGCAGGTAATTAATTGGTAAACAATAGAGTCACTCGCAAAATTCAAGGAGGAGTGTAAAGCACGACCTTCTTGGCTTTGGAAATGCACGTCTTGGCGGTAGGCCGGGGATTTATCCCTGGAATAAAGCCAATAGAATCAGCGGGGCTTTGGCCTCTGAAGTCATAGCGTCTGGTGATTCGCAATTCTGTACCAGCAACATTGCGAGTGGCTCCGTTGTCGGCCAGCTTCCGCATTTGTATTCCGAAAAAGGGAAACAGGCGTTTACACTCCAGTCGCGCCTGAACTAAAATTGCGCGCTGGGCACCGATTCGCAAGGAGAACGTAATGAAAAAGCTTCTAAAAAGCATCTTTTTGTCGGCTATTGCTTTGTTATTGAGCCATTCGGCCTCAGCCCAGATCAGCTACAACAGCCCCGAGGCCCAACTGATCCGAGCAGCCGAGAAGGGCGACATCGCGACGGTGCGGCAACTACTGGACAGCGGCGCAAAGATTGAGGCCAAGGACTCAATGGGCGATACGGCCCTGATCAAAGCCGCCTTCTGGGGCCGTCCCGAGGTGGTCAAAGTGCTATTGGATAAAGGCGTAAACGTCGAGGCCAAAGACAACGACGGAAGTACTGCACTGACCATGGCGGCCATCGCTGACACCCACTCAGCCGAGAACCTGACGCTCCTTCTCGATAAAGGCGCCAACATCGAGGCAAAAGACAACACAGGCAGTACCGCCCTGATCTGCGCGTCGCAAACCGGCGGCAATGCAGAGGCGGTGAAGCTGCTGTTAGACAAGGGCGCCAACATCGAAGCCAAAGACAAAAACGGCAGCACGGCATTGATCCAGGCCGCCTTCGGGAATCAAATCGAGGCGGTAAGGCTGCTCCTGGCAAAAGGCGCGAACGTCGCGGCCATGAACAACGACGGCGTCACAGCTCTGGCTCTCGCGACCGACATTGGGAATGTCGAAGTCGTGAGGCTGTTGCGTGAAAAAGGCGCTCACTGACCTTCGGCAAAGCAATGCAACCTGAGCCAGCCAACTCTCGGGCGAAGAACCCCGCGGTCCCTGACCGAACCAGCATCGTAGCCACTTGATTACCTCAGTGCTCTTTTAACCAGTTTCTGATAGACGAATGTATGACCTCGCTGCTAACTTGTGACGAAGATAGCAATAGTGAGGGATATTTCATTGGAAAACTCAAGAACAACGGCGGATCAAGCGCCCAAGCAAAAGGATTCAGCGATCAGGGCAAAGCGCCTGGCAGAGCATATGCGTTTCCGTCTCAAGGAATCCATGGCCCAGCGCGGAGGTTCGGAAGCCTTCCTGCATTGGCTTCGCTCTGACGCCCAAAAGCAAGCCTGAACCGAACAGAATGCCTCGCTCTCTCCGCGTCCCGTGCGGAAAGCCTGGGATCAGTCCAGCTGTATTCAGGCCGAATCAATTTGAATTCTTTCAGGATTCGGAGGTAGACGCCTGTGCAAGAAGAAAATAAAACGCCCAAAGAAGAAGATGCCGCGGCCAGAGCAAAGCGCCTAATCGCGCTAGTGCGTGTGCGCCTCAAGGAACAAACCACGCAGCGCGCCGGCGCTGAGGCCTTCCATTATTGGCTGCGCCAGGATGCCGAAAAACACGCCTGAACTACCATCTGCCCGAGCAGAACCCGGCTCACCGTGCCACACTCCACCCTGGCAGTGTATCCTCAACCCTGGATGAAACGAGTTCTCACCGCCCTCGTATTGGTTCCGATAGTCCTGCTCGTGGTCTTCTTATGGCCTCAGCAGCCGTGGCTGTTCACAGTAGCCGTGGCAACGGTGGCGGCCTTGGCCGCTTGGGAGTTCCTTGGCCTCGCGGAGAACTCCGGAGCCAAACCGCCGCGCATCGCTGTCCTGGTAGCCGTTCTCGCGCTCTTTGCCGGCAACCTGATCTGGGATCAGCGGGACCAGAGCGCAACCATTCTCGGCATTCTCAGCCTTGCTCTGCTCGTCTACTGCACTTTTTCCCGCCCCGTCGAGCAGATGCTGGCTGACGCTTCAACCTCCATCTTCTGCCTCTTCTACGTTGGAATGACCCTGGTCACCCTCATTGCCATGCGCCGGGAAAGCAACGGCCCGTCGCTGGTCGCCTTCCTGCTCTGCGTCGTCTGGGCCGGAGACATTGCCGCCCTCTACATAGGTCGAGCCTGGGGCAGGCATAAGATGGCCCCTGCTCTCAGCCCCAACAAAACTTGGGAGGGCGCGCTCGGCTCGGTCGCCGGCAGCCTGTTGGTTACGGGCGCGCTGCTCGGCCTGGCTCACCTGCTTGAATCCTGGAACCTGGCCACGCTCTCCTATCCTGACGACCTCTGGTACTGGCTGGTCTTGGCCGTCCTGATCAACATCGCTGCGCAGATCGGCGACCTGGCCGAATCAGCGCTCAAGCGTTCGGCCGGCGTCAAAGACTCCGGCTCCCTGCTACCCGGTCATGGCGGCGTCCTCGACCGTATCGACGCTCTGCTCCTCGCCGCTCCCGTCCTCTGGTACGCCCAAGTCATTCATCAGTGGTTCTGAGCAGTGCGGAGATCAGAACGTGCGAGTTGGGCGCATAATGTATCAAGAGGGTCTCTTATGCCTCAAACATCGATTCTTATCCAACTCGATCCAGCGGTCCAGGCGCGTCTGTCGGCCTTGGCGAATGATTGCAACCAGCCTGTCTCCGAAGTGGCCGCAGAGGTCATCTCGATGTACCTTGCACCCGATAGCTGGGAACACAAGCACATTCGTGCTGGTCTGGCCGAGTTGGAAGCGGGCGAAGGCATCTCGAATGAGCGTGTAATGGAGTGGCTGGATAGCTGGGGCACAGAGAACGAGATGCCTGCGCCGAAATGAAGATTAGCCGGTCTCCCACGGCTGTTTCCGACCTCGAGGCGATCCGCGAATACATTGCCAAGGACAACTCATCGGCAGCTCGTAAGGTTGCGAATCGAATCAAAGAATCCGTCAATCGTCTGATCAGGTTTCCCTTGTCCGGCCGAGTGGGTCGCTTACCCGGAACACGCGAACTGGTCGTTCCTGGAACTTCTTACATTGCCGCCTACACAATTCAAGGGGACGAGTTGCGAATTGCGTCCGTGCTCCATGGGCAACAGCGCTGGCCGGAATCCTTTTAGTAGACTTCATTTAGTCCTATGAAAAAACTCGCCATACTCGGTTCCACCGGTTCCATCGGCCAAAGCACTCTTTCCATCGTCGAACAATTCCCCGACCGCTATTCAGTGGTCGCCCTGGCCGCCGGACGCAATCTCGACGAAGCCCTCGCGCAAACGCTCCGCTGGCGTCCCAAGCTCGTTTCGCTGGCCACTGAAGAACTCGCCGCTGAGCTATCCGCAAAGCTCAAGCAGGCAGGCGTCACCGGCATCGAGGTCGTTTACGGCACAGCGGGCACCGTCGCCTGCTCCACGCTCCCCGAAGTCGACTTTGTTGTCTCGGCCATCGTCGGCGTCTCCGGTCTCGAAGCTACTCACGCCGCTATCCTCGCAGGCAAGCCCATCGGTCTGGCCAACAAAGAATGCATGGTCGCCGCCGGAGAAATCCTCACCGCGGCAGCACGCGAGGGCGACGTGCCCATCCTGCCGATCGACAGCGAGCACAACGCCGTCCATCAATGCCTGCGTGTCGGCGCGCACTCCGAGGTCAAGACCATCTGGCTCACGGCCTCTGGCGGCCCGTTCCGCAAGCTCCCGCTCGACCAGTTCGCCGCCATCACGCCCGAGCAGGCTCTCAAGCATCCCACCTGGGTCATGGGCCGCCGCATCACCATCGACTCCGCCACCATGCTCAACAAAGGCCTGGAAGTCATCGAAGCCTGCCGCCTCTTCAACGTGCCGCCCGCCCAGGTTCGCGTAACCGTGCATCGCCAATCCACCGTCCATTCGCTGGTCGAATACGTTGACGGCTCTATCCTCGCGCAAATCTCCGTCACTGACATGCGCCTGCCCATCCTCTATGCGCTGGCCTATCCGGAGCGCCCCGCCTCCACGCTCACCTTCGACCTAGCCCTGCTCAGCCACCTGGACTTCGAGCAGCCCGACCTCGAGCGTTTTCCCTGCCTGCGCCTGGCTTTTGAAGCAGCCGAAAAAGGTGGAGCCCACTGCATCGCCCTCAACGCCGCTGACGAAGTGGCAGTCGAGGCCTTCCTTGACCGTCGCATCTCGTTCATGGGCATCCCGCGTACAATTGAAAAGGTGCTGGCAGCCACGCCTGAAGCGCATCCAACCACCATTGCGGAAGTGCTATCGGCGGATCGCCAGGCGCGTCAAAAAGCTCGTGAACTGTTGGCGACTCGTGAGGTATTGGCGAATTGATCAGTTGGTATGGTCGGGAACTGTGTGCGCCGCGTCCCCGTATTTGTTCTCGCGGCATTGGGATGACTTAAGGTGGGTAAACCATTGCGAAGCAGATCGATCCTTTGCCGATTGACCGTTTCATCAAGGAATTAACAGCAAACTTATGCATGAATTTCTAGTCTCTGCCGTCGCCTTTATCGTCCTGATCGGCATCATGGTTGTGGTCCATGAATTTGGCCACTTTGCCGTCGCCAAGCTCTGCAAGGTTCGCGTCGAGGCCTTTGCCTTTGGCTTTGGCCCGCGTCTGTTCGGCATCAAGTACGGTGACACCGACTACAAAGTCTGTGCGCTGCCCCTGGGCGGCTACGTCAAAATGGCTGGCGAGAACTTCAGCGAACTCAGTGACGCCGCCGCCGGCACAGCCACCGTTGCGCCAGCCGACGACCCCGGCGCGCTCACCTCCCATCCCCGCTGGCAGCAGATGCTGATAGGCGTGGCGGGTCCCTCCGCCAACTTCGTTCTGGCCTTCGTGCTGATGCTCATTTATTACGGCTGGATCAACGAAGTTCCCGCCGTCGAAGTTAAAGAGACCGCTGTCGAGTGGGTCATCCCCGGGTCAGCCGCAGCCCAGGCAGGCATTCAACCCGGCGACAAGATCCTCCACTTCGCAGATGCCGACCATCCCAGTTGGGAAAAGGTCTACGAACAGCTGAATCTCGATTCCAATCAGACGGTCCCCGTCACAGTCGATCGTGGTGGAAGCCCGCTTCAACTCAGCTTCCATATCCCTCGTGATTTGAAGGAACTTGATATGGCCGGTATGTTGCCGCAGTTCCTGCCCGGACCCATCGGCGTGCAGGAAGTCGAGCCCGGCACTCCAGCCGACCAGGCCGGCCTCAGAGGCGGAGACGCCATTCAGTCCGTCGATGGTCACCCCTTCCATACCGTCACTTCGCTGCTGGCCTATATGCAATCTGGCCAGGGCAAGCCGATTTCGCTGGTCGTTCTGCGTAACGGTGTTGCTCTCCCGCCTGTCATCGCTCATCCGGCCAAGCTCGATACCGGCTGGAAGCTCGGCTTTGTCGTTCCGGCGACCCCTTATCACAGCCAACCGCTCCCACTCGGCAAGGCGACCGCCAAGTCCAGGCAATTCTGCGTTGACAGTTCGATGCTCGTCGTCCAGATGCTGCAGCGGATCATCTCTCATAAAGTCTCCACCTCGCAGCTTGCCGGCCCATTGGGCATTGCCCGCATGGCTGGCGACGCGGCTGAGACCAAAGGTTGGTACTACAAGTTCAACCTGGCCGGAGAGATCAGCATCAACCTCGGCATCATCAACCTGCTCCCCTTTCCCATCCTCGATGGCGGCATGATTCTCTTCCTGCTGATCGAATCCACTATCCGCCGCAACATCAACATCGTCGTCAAAGAGCGCATCTATCAGGCTGCCTTCGTCCTGATCGTGGCCCTCTTCGCCTTCATCATCTTCAACGACGTAACCAAGCTGCCCTACTTTACCCATCTCAAGCCGTGACGACCCTATTTTGGAGTGCCCAACAGAACGGGTGCCCCATCCTCCCCGCGTCTTTGTTTTTGCCCCTGGGGTGGGATGCGGGTAATTTCACGGCGCAGCCCGAAGGGGGCTGCCTCACCGCAGGTGACCGACAAAACCCGGTAAAACCCTAGGAAATGTGGATAACATCGCGTTCCACGTGGAAAAATGGACAGTAATTAATCCATCCGGAGTGACCATTTTCATGCCCGTTACCACCCAAGTCCGTGTCCGCTATGCTGAAACCGACCAGATGGGCGTCGTCTACTACACCAACTACCTCGTCTGGTTTGAGATTGGTCGCGTTGAACTGCTCCGCTCCCTGGGCTTTTCTTACCGACAATTGGAGGCCGAACACGGCTGCATCCTCCCCGTCATCGAAGCCACCTGCCGCTACCGCTCCCCCGCCCGCTACGACGACCAAATCATGATCGAAGCCCGGCCCGCCATGCTTCGCGGACCTGTCCTCAAATTCGCCTACCGCATCCTGCGCAAATCCGATGCCGCAGAAGAGCCAACGCTCTTAGCCGAAGGCGAAACCGTCCACGTAGTCTGCGACGGCGAGATGAACAAAAAGCCCTTGCCAGCGCAATACGCCGACGCGCTACGCGCGATGATGACGGCGGAATAGTGCGCTGCGGAAATTTTGGAGACGGATGTGGTCGATTCAGGTATGCTATTTCCCATGGAACTGATCTTCGAAGTACGCGAGGCGGAAGAGGGCGGCTTCACAGCGCGGGCGTTGGGCCACTCGATCTTTACTGAGGCCGAGACCTGGGAGGAGTTGCGCGGGAATGTTTTGGAGGCGGCAACTCTGCACTTTGAAGAAGCAGCCGAGCGCCCAAAACTGGTCCAGTTGCACTTTGTCAAAGATGAGCTGATCGCGCTTGAAGCAGCATGAAGCTGCCACGCGGAGTCTCAGCCGATCGCTTGATCCACGCGCTTCAGCAACTTGGCTATTCGGTGATTCGGCAGAAGGGAAGCCATGTGAGACTTCTTCATGTGGGTCCGCCCGCCCACTCGATCTCGGTTCCACTTCACAATCCATTAAAGGTGGGCACTTTCCACGGAATTCTTGCCGATGTGGCTCAGGTGCGGTCTATTTCAATTCAGAGTATCGTTGACCTGCTTTAGACGGCTGCGCCCGGTTCGGCTATCCTCTTTGCATGAGTGCGCCTAAACGATTGCTTCGGGAGATGGAACCCTCCCTCACCGCCGACCCTGAATTGCAAGGCATACTCGCCGAACTCTCCAGTCGCGAGCCCATCTTTCATCGCCCTGAAGTGGGAACCACACGCGCTGACTTCGAGCGCATGACGGTTGAGGATTACTGGGAGACTGGAGCCTCTGGCCGCCGCTACTCCCGACCGTGCGTGCTGGACGAGTTGGAGAAGCGATTCGCCGCTCCGCACGCCGACGTCTGGGAGACCAGTGACTTCCATTGCCGCAGATTGTCAGAGGATACTTATCTGCTGACGTACACGCTGCTACAAGACAATCAGCGTCTGACTCGCCGGGCCACGATCTGGCAAAGCACTCCAGAGGGCTGGAAGATCGTCTACCATCAGGGAACCATCGTGCAGGCTTGAAGGAGACAGATTTTGGCGGGCGCGTTGCGGCAAACGATTTCGATTGGAATAGGAGTGGTTATCAGATGGCAGACCTGAAATGGCTCGGCGGATATTCGGGACAAACCCTCGATGAAATGCTCGCACTCTCAGGCGAATATCGCATCGACTCGCTGGTCGTTGCCATGGGGCAGGCGCTCGATCGAAAAGCCGCTCAGGATGGCGAGGAGAGCCTGTCGGATGAGGAGCGTGTCGTTCTTGCCGTCAGCGCTCTCGAACGCGAGGTGAACAACGGCGGCTACAGCCAGTTCTTCGCCAATTCATCGAGCGAGTATGCTTCGATCATTGTGAATTCTCTGCTCAGCATTCGCTGTCCGGAGACAGCCGCAACCACCCAGGAGGCAATTGATGCCATGAGCCTTGAGGACTTTTCTCCCGAGGCCATTGAAGCGGCCATCGAAGCGGAAGATGAGGCGCGCGACGAGCGGCTTGATGAGTGCGACGGCCTGTACTACGGCTCAGGAGAAGAGATCGCCGACCAGCTCTTCGAGTTTATCCGCGCCAACAAAGACGCGATTCAACTCTGAGAGACGAGACAGAGCGGTGAGCTATTCGATTGGTTTGCAGCAATGAGGGCCTGAATCGCTATGCGGAAAGACTCTTGCTTTGATTCGTCTGAGTGCATATTTCAATCGAGATATTGGAGTCCAGTGGATCACGGCGGCTGGATCGATAATCATATAGGCTTCGCCGTCTATTGTTAGGCGCAGGATACTTGGAATCTCGGCAGCCTTTGGACTTTCTTGAACCGGGTCGGAAGGGAAGTGAAGACGGAAGTCTGCAACGACCAGAGTTTGGCACAATTGATCATCGGAAGCGTCTGTTCTTATCTTCCATCCCATCATTTGCTCCCTCATAGAACGGAAGAGCATGACTGGGCCGGAGATCGCCGCAACGTCCTTGACTTCTCCGGTAGGCAAATAATAGATCCGGCTGAGAACAACCCCATACACTCTTGCCGCACGCGCAATCGGCGGATAGATCAAAGTGTCATTCGGGCCGCGTCCAACAACCGAGCACCATCGTGTCTCGCCACAACAGTAAGATGCAAAAAGCGCAATGCCAAGCAGGGTGATCAGACTTCTTCCCACACGCGCCCCTTTCGAGAATGATCACTTGTCCCGCGCCACCACAAAATCAGGCACCCACAGCAGCGCCCGCTTGTACTCCGAGTCGGCGATCGAAGCCAGCGCCTGGCGGCTTTGTTCAGCGTAGCGGTCGGCCACGCCCATCGCGTATTCTACCGAGCCATTCCGCGTCAGAATCTCGCGAATCTTTTCGCGACTCACATTCTCAAAGCTGCGGTCATTCAGTACCCGCTGAATGGTCTTGCGGTCGTTGGCTGTGCCGTGGTCGATCGAGTGGATCACAGCGAGCGTCGCCTTGCCTTCACGCAGATCGCTGGCCACAGGCTTGCCCAACACCTCTTCGGTAGCGGTCAGGTCCAGCACGTCATCGACAATCTGAAAAGCCAGGCCCACGGTTCGCCCGTAGGCGGCCAGACTCGTCTCTACTGCTTCGGTTGCGCCCGCCAGAACCGCGCCCAGACGCATTGAAACCGAGAAGAGGCAGGCAGTCTTGCGATAGATCAGGTCGTAGTATTCAGCCTCGCTGACGGCCCGGCCCAGCTTTTGAATCTGCAAAAGCTCGCCCTCGACCATCTGCTGAGTCAGGCTAATTAGCAGGTCCAGCACACGCAGGTTCCGTTCTTCGAGCGCGACCCGGAAGGCCTGCATATAAAGCCAGTCGCCGGCCAGCACGCACTTCTCATTGCCCCATGTGGTGTTGGCTGAGGGCCTGCCGCGCCGTGTGTCCGCGCCGTCGATAATGTCGTCGTGCACCAGCGTTGCCGTATGCACCATCTCGACCACCGCGCCTAGCCGTATTGCACCCGCGCCGGTGTAACCCAGCGTGTGCGACGACAGCAACAGCAGTGTCGGCCGGATGCGCTTTCCGCCACCGTTGCGCAGGTATTCCGCAATCTCCGTGATGGTGCTGACGCCAGAGGCGGAGTCGCGCCCCAGCTCCTGCTCAATCGCTACGAGGTCGTCCCGCAGCAGCTCGAAGACCTCTTTTGCCGTCGCTATCGCCAGTGTGCTCAAATTTCTCCGGTCTCTGCTCGCCCGATCAGCAGGTTCTTATTCATCGATTCAGCGCCGAACTTCGATGCCGATAAAGATCAAAGCGCATCTTTCCGCGTCTTGACAGTAGCAACAATATCCATGCAGGTACTTCCTGCCAATAAACCAAACCATGCCATCATTGATGCAATTTCCCTGCTCGGAAAAAGCTTATAGTACAAAACAAAGGCGAGGCATGAAAACACCAAGACACAAAGCAGGAAGATCAGAGAAAATCGAAAGCCGCGTCGTCTACAGCTCTTTGAAAAAGAATCTTCAAGAGAATCAACACATAAGATGAGCAACAACAAACAGAATCCGGCTTTCCATCCGGCGATGAATCCGAGGACCAGACTCATCACAGTTGCTTTGACCAACCGATAGACAACTCGATTCGTCAAAGATGTCAATTTCGCGAGTTCCTTTGACATCGCTGTCTCATTCATCTTTGTCTCCCGCGAAGGTCAGTTTGTCCGGTAATTCGTAAACTGCAACTCCACGCCAAGATCCTTGCCGCGCAAGAGAGCAATGATTGTCTGCAACTCGTCGCGGTCCTTGCTCGATATCCTCACCGTATCGCCCTGGATGCTGGCCTGCGCCTTCTTCTTCGCATCCTTCACCAGGCGCACAATCTCCTTGGCCTTCTCGATAGGAATGCCCTGCTGCAAAGTGATCTTCTGGCGCACACTTTTGCCCAGCGCCGGCTCCAACTTGCCGTACTCCAGATTCTTCAGCGAGACGCCGCGCTTGATCAGTTTCTGGCCAAGAATCTCCTTGACGGCCTCCAGGTGGTACTCGCCATCAGAGGCCAGCTGAATCTCTTTGTCGCCCTCCGCCAGCTTGACCTCAGAGTGCGAATCCTTCAGATCAAAGCGCTGACGAATCTCTTTGACCGCCTGGTCAATTGCGTTGCGGACTTCTTGAATCTCGACCTTGCTGACGATGTCGAACGAATTCTCTTGTGCCATTTCTTCCTGTCCTCAAACTCCAAAAAGGCTGCTGCATGGAATGCCTCTACCAGTTTCCCACGTCAGGCCCAAGCCGAAACAGCCGTAAAAAGTTTTTCGTTGTTGCCGAGGCGATTTCTTCCTCTGAAATCTTGTGGATCTCCGCCAAGTTCCGCGCTGTCTGCACCACCCAGGCTGGCTCATTCCGCTTGCCTCGCTGGGTCGCCGGAGCCAGCCAGGGCGCGTCCGTCTCCACCAGCAGACTGTCCAATGGCAGTTGCGCGGCCACATCCCGCAGCGGTTGCGCCTTGGGATAAGTCAGATTCCCGGCAAACGAAATCAGAAAGCCCAGATCAAGCGCCTGCTTCGCCTGCTCCCATTCGCCGCCAAAGCAATGCATGATGCCCCCCAGGCCAGTTGCCCGCCAGTCGACCTCAAGAATCCCGAAGAGGTCGTCCCAGGCGTCTGTCATTCCATCCTTTGGCCGGCAATGAATCAGGATGGGCCGCTTGCGCGCGGCGGCAATCTCCAGTTGGCTCCGCAACCCGGCCAGCTGCACAGCCCGCGCCGCGCCCTCATGGTAGTAGTCCAGCCCAATTTCTCCGCAGCCGATCACTTCTGGCTCGGCCAGCAGACTGTCCAGCTTGGCGAGAACCGCGTCGTCAATCTCCGGCGTGTTGTGCGGATAGACACCCGCGCTGGCAAAGAGCCGCGGCAGCCTCGCCCCAGGCTGGTCTTTGCTTTCGGCAGTCCGTCCATTGAACTCGCGGCAGACTGCGAGCGCCCCATCCATTCCCATTGCCTGCTCGCCAATGCCGATGGCCAGAACCGCACCAACGCCCGCGCCATACGCACGGCTTAGCATCGCCTCGCGGTCATCGGCGTATCGCAGGCTGTCCAGGTGGGCATGAGAATCAATCAGCAATGCGGCCTCAATCGAGGAGTTTTCGCGCAGCAGTCCAAATTCAGTTTAAGCGATAGGGATGTGCGGCATCTGCAATCCATGACCAGCATTGAAATCGTCGAAGTCGCGGCTAGCGTTCGGTCGTCGCTAACCGCACTCCATCCGATCAATGCGCATCTGGCTATGCGTTTCGCTGCCTCGCTCTGGCGGTATCACTCTATTAGCTGAATGCCTAAAACGAGGTTGGGGTACGACGGATAGTAAAATACTCGTACCTTCTGACCTGTCTGCAAAATGGAATTACATTTAAATTCCCTGGTCGGCGCTCCTCCGGGCAGGTCAAGAATCAGCTTTCCATGCCTTTTCTCCCAACTCTGGACAACCCCATCTACGCTGACCAAATACTCCAGTTTCACCCTTTTCAGTCCTTCAATTCTCTTTTCCGGGGGATTGTAGGGGGTAATTGTTGCCTGCCATCTCTCGTTTTTGTCCGTACCCTTCAGAAGATAGTTTTCACCGGCCTTTGCATCAATCCACACCTCCTGACTTTGCCTGGACCAAACCTTGGAAAAAGTCGCATCATTGTAATAACGCACTTCAAAGACGTGCTTGCCTGGAAGCACCTCCACTACCGTCATTGACCAGGTGAATTGTGCTTTCGGCATCGCGTACTGTTTGTGATCGATTCGATCAACGAACAGTGTGGAAACATACCAATCATTTACCCACACCCATGCAACCTCCGCGCGTGGCCTGGCCTCGCCATCGTAAGACTGGCAGAGGCCGCTGCCGAAGGCAAGCAGAGTCCGGCTGCAAAGCAGAATCATGAAAAACAACGCGAGCGATCGTTTCATCTTGCGACTCCTGTGACTCGGTTTCTGCTAGTTTCCATACAAAGATAGTTATTCATCGCCTTGTTCTGATTACCGTTTGCAACCCGGACTTGGCCCTGACGGCTTCCAAAACGCTCCTAATTGAGACCTGTTACATCCATCGCCTCTTTGGGCCATGACGGAAAGTAGAATACTCTTATCTTCTGACCTGCCTGCACATTGAAATTACACTTGAAATCCATTTCTCCGGTGCCGGGAACCGTAAGGACCAGATTCCCGTGCCGGCTCTCCCAACTCTGAACAACGCCATCCACGCTGACCCAACGCTCCAGCTTTTCTCTCTTCAGACTTTCAATGTCCTTCTCGATTGGGCTGAAAGTTGTGAGTGATTCTTCCCATCTCGAAGACCCATGCTTCCATCCAACTTTCGCTTTCCCTGCGATGAGATAGTTCTGACCGGCCGCCGCATCAAGCTGCACATTCGTGTCTTCGGTGGATGACTCAAGTCCGTCAGTGTACCTCAGCGTGACAATATGCTTGCCGGGAAGAAGCTCAACGGCTTTTACCGACATTAATTCCCATACCCTCGAAGGTATGGCAACCCTGTAGCTGTCAATTCTCGTGATATATACGTTCGGTCCAACCCATACCCATGCGACCTCAGAGCGGGGGCGGGCCTCTCCATCATAAAACTGGCCTAAGTCGTGGTGAAATGCAAAAACTGGCCGGCAACAAAGCAAAATCAGAAAAAACAACGCGAGCGATCGTTTCATTGTGCGACTCCTAGAACAAATCCTGACACCTCACTGGAGGTCCCAGAGAATCCCACCCATTTTAGTCCTGCATGTTGCTGATGGCAATCGGAAACAGGGAGCGGTTCTCAAAAGAAAAGGGGTCGCTTATGAGGGCGACCCCAGGTGAATCGATTCATGAGAGCCTGGTTCGGTAAGGCCTTATCAGCCCCTACTTCAGCCGCGCGCCCAGCGGAACCTCTTCGAGGAATCCAGCAAGCACTGGCGCGCCGTCTTCGAGCGAAGCTGCCAGCAGCATTCCGTTCGACTCGAGTCCTCTCATCTTGCGCGGCGCTAGATTCGCCACGATGACGATCTTGCGGCCTACGAGTTTTTCCGGCTCGTAGTATTGCGCAATACCGGCCAAAATCTGACGTTTCTCGTAACCGAGATCGACTTCCAGCCGCAGCAGTTTGTCGGCCTTGGGAACGCGCTCGGCGACGAGTATCTGCGCTACACGCAGATCGACCTTGATCACATCGTCGATGCTGATCTTCTGTGGCAGATCCGGCTGCCCGGCGGCGGGCGAACCGGTGGCGGGTTCAGCAACCGGCGCTGTCGAAGTCACGGAAGGAGATGCCGTGGCAGCATCTACGGGCGCATCGGCCGCCTTTGCCACAATGTCGTAGGCCCGAGCTTCTTCCTCGGATTCAGTGCCAACAGAATCTACCGGCTCATCTTCCGACGCTGTTTGCTTCTTCGAAATATCGCTCACAATTGTCCTTTTTTTCTCAGCCTTTGTCGCTGGTGCTGCAGTTGTTTTCTCGGATTTTTCAGGAGAGACGATGCTCGCCCGAACACCTCCGGCGGCCTCAATGACCGTTTTACTGTTTTGATCTTCAATACTCTGCATGCGCTCGACCGCATCTTTTTCGGCGCGGGGGAAGAGCGGCGCGGGCTCGCCGAACTTCGTTCCGGCTTTCAATCCACCCCACGCGAGATTGGTCAAAAATGATTGCTTCGCCGCATCGGCTATTTCGCCCTGCCCGAGTTGCAGCCAAACCTTTGCAGCCGAATCCGGCAGAATCGGATAGACCAACGCGGTGATGATCCGAATGGCCTCGGCCGCCGTTGCCAGCACACGCGCCTGTAGAGCAATGTGCTCGGCTTCGGGGCGATCAGCGGGCCGCTTCCATGGCGCATTGGCCGTCAGGTAGCCATCGGTTTCCGCCACCAAAATCCACAGTGCCTTGAGAGCCTCAGAGAAGTTCATCTCATCGAACGCAGGCCCAAACGCGGCAATCGCGCCCACCGCACATGCGCGCAGCGCGGCCTCGGCAGCTGTGTCTGCGCCAGCCTCGGGCACCACTCCGCCGAAGTACTTATGCACCATGTTGACCACGCGGCTCACCAGGTTGCCGTAGCCATTGGCGAGGTCGGCGTTGTAGCGCTGCACTAACGCATCGAAGGAAAAGCCGCCATCCTGGCCGAAGGGAATCTCGCGCAGCAGAAAGTACCGCAACGCATCGGCCCCTAGCACATTCAGCACCGTCCCTGTGCGCACGACGTTGCCGCGCGATTTGGACATTTTTCCCTGGTCGAAGAGCAGCCAGCCGTTGGCGCGGACCGTGCGCGGCAGAGCAATTCCGGCAGCCATCAAAAACGCCGGCCAGTAGACGCAGTGGAAGCGGCTGATCTCCTTGCCGATCAGGTGCATATCCGCTGGCCAGAACTTCTTGAAGCGAGCCTGATCCGCCACGTCGTCCGAGCCGTAGCCCAGTGCGGTCATGTAATTGGCCAATGCGTCGAGCCATACATAAATCACGTGCTTCTCATCGCCGGGAACCGGAATCCCCCACGAGAAACTCGTACGGCTCACCGACAGATCCTTCAGCCCGCCGCGCACAAACGAGATCACCTCGCGCCGTGTCGACTCCGGGCCCATGAAGCCGGGATTCGTCTCATAAAACTCCAGCAGCTTGCGCTCGAAGGCCGACAGCTTGAAGAAATAATTCTCCTCGCTCACCGTCTCCGTCACGCGGCCACAATCCGGGCAAATCGTCCCCGGAGGCCCGTCCACATAAGCTTCGTCGCTCACGCAATATTGACCGGTGTAGGAACCTTTGTAGATGAAGCCGCGGTCGCGCAACGTGGCAAACAATTTTTGCACGCCGCGCTCGTGGCGGTCTTCGGTCGTGCGGATGAAGTCATCATAGGTCAGCCCGAGCCGGTTCCACAACCCGCGCCACTCGTCCGAAATAGCGGTGGCAAACTCCATCGGCGTGCGCCCGGCCAATGCAGCAGAGCGCTCGATCTTCTGCCCGTGCTCGTCCGTGCCTGTCAGGAACCACGTCTCGATTCCCAGCGCCCGTTTCCGTCGCGCAATGGCGTCGCACACAATGGTCGAATAGGCGTGCCCCAGGTGAGGCCGCGCATTCACGTAGTAGATCGGCGTCGTCAAATAAAAACGTGCTGAATTCGTTTCAGAATTTGTCATAGGTTGGGCGATTGCGATGAATCTTTCTGCAAGGGCACGCAAAAATTCCAAGGCAATCCAATCACCATCTTACGGCATTTTAATGGGACACGTTGGGATGCTTCGCTTCGTTGTGCGCGCCACCTCGCCACGTCTTTGTTGTTATGACTGAGGTGGGATACCGACACCTATAACTCTCTACCGATAAGTTTTGTCATCGATCTTGTCGAGGTCGGTTCCATTCATGACCCCAATCGTCACAATCGCAAAGGTAAAGACTTCAGTGCCCGGCTCCAGATGGCCGGCAATCGCCTTGTCTGGCGTCGCCAAAGTGATATGTGCGTGAACTCTGCCGCGAATAATATATCCATTCATGCTGACGAGATCGGCTGCGCCCGACTTGTTCTTTTCAAAGGTATCTTCAGAGGGAAATTCGCGGTTCGTCACCTGGTGGAGCTGATAACTACGCACCGAACCAATCGCCGAAAGAATCACTCCATTTTGTATATGTTCCTGGCGTACCATTTTTTCAAGCCCGGCCAGCAGATCGGTCTTGTACTTGAAGCGCAGGACCAGTACCTTGTCGAAGTTACCCCTCAAAGCATAAACGTCGGGAACAGCATCGCTATTGGCTTTCGCGTCGTCTTTTGAGTCGTGCGAAGGGTTGGGCATGGTGCGCCAAGTCTGCTGCGAAAAAGCCGAACTCGCCGCAACCACGAACACTAAAAACGCGAGCCATTTAAAGCGCATCTTCATAACATTGATCCTTTCGAGACTCATCGGGTTTCTAATTACAGCCGTGATCCAAAAGCCGATTTCTGACATTCCGACCTCACCTGCTCCACGCACAACAGCTTAGCATTTGTCAGCAGATGCGAACCGTGCGCAGACCATCCGCTTCTTTTCAGCCACAAGAGCAGCCGCAGGCGTGCGTGGAAAGCGTCTGTTCTATGGCAGTCAGCCTCATTTCCGAGGCTGACCCGCTTCGGTATACACTTTCTTATTATGGAAACTACGGGTTGCGGTACAGCTATCGTTACGCCCTTCAGGGCGGATGGATCGATCGATGAAGCGGCGCTGCAGTCGCTGGTTAACTGGCAGATTGACTCTGGCATCGATTTTCTGGTGGCCTGCGGATCGACCGGCGAGGCCTCCACGCTGGACGAAGAAGAGTGGCTGATGACGGTGTGCCTGGTGGCCGAGGCGGCGGCTGGCCGTGTGCCGGTCTGGGCCGGATGCACCCACAATTCCACTCGAACACTGGTGCGCAATGCCAGCCGGCTTAAGCAAATTCGCGGCGTGGATGCGGTGCTCTCGGCAAATCCTTACTACAACAAGCCCTCGCAGGAAGGCCAATTTCAGCACTTTCTGGCGCTCGCGAAGGCCGTCAATCCTCTGCCCGTTGTGATTTACAACATCCCGAGCCGCACCGGCGTGAACCTCGATCCGGAGACCGTTGTCCGCCTGGCAGAGGCCGCTCATAACATTCATGCCATCAAGGAATCGAGCGGCAAGCTGCCGCAGATCGCCCAACTGGTTCACACATTGCCCCACGGCTTCAAGGTCTTCAGCGGCGACGACAATCTGGGCCTGGCGTCGATCGGTGTTGGCGCGCACGGCTTGATCAGCGTGGCCGCCAACGAGATTCCTGCCGAGATGGGGCGGATGATTCACGCTGCGCTGCGCGGAGATTTGGTCGAGGCTCGCGAGATCGAACGCAGATTCTCTCGGCTGATCGATGCCAACTTCTGGGACTCGAATCCCTGCCCGGTGAAGACGGTGCTTGCGGTGATGGGCCGCTGCACAGATCATGTTCGCCTGCCGCTGGTGCCGCCGTCAGCGTCGATCCGCGTTCGGCTGGAACGGCTGGCCGGCGAACTTGGACTGCTCAAGCACATTCCCCCGCCGCCCGGACCTCCGGAAGTGTTCTAGAGACAGGGAACAGAGAACAGGGCGCAGGGAACAGGGAACAGCCCGAAAAACTGTCGACGGTTACGTTTGACAATTTATAGATTTACTAAGATCGAACCCAATGGCAATGTATATATTGTCATTGGGTTCGATCTTAGTTTGTAATTATCGTTGCCATTAAAGACGTACATCGACTATATTTAGATTGTCATAGGGTTGGTGGTGCCGGATGCGCAACGAATTCAGAAGTCCTCAGTTCACACAATTGGCCGGAACGCTGGCTAGCTTTCGTGCGGCGTATTCTGTTCGCCGGCCACCGAAGGGCTGGATTCATGCTGCCCGGTTGGCGGCGGGCATTTCGTCTGGAGAACTGGGGCGGATTTTGGGCGTGAGCCGCCAGCTTCCGTTGCAATTCGAGAAGGCAGAGGCCGACGACAGCATCACTTTGAAGAGCTTGCGCAAGGTGGGCGATGCGCTCGATTGCGACCTGGTCTACGCTCTGGTGCCGCGGGCTGGCCCGGCGGAAAGGCCGGTCAAGAATCGCGCTCAGGTTCAGTTGCACATCGAAGCGGCGGCCGAGACACTCGCATCCGAGGATCAAGCCGAGAACTCATATTTTTGCGATTGATTTTGCGCTCTCAAAATAGGGTCTATTGAGGGTTTGTGGTATCCCATCCTTTTGCAAAGTGCGCAAAAGGATGGGGCACCCGACGTTTGTGGCTTGTTTATTTCTGGCCGTAACTTAATACGGCGAGTTGCTGCTGCGTTTATACCTCTTCCACCTCGCGCAAGGAAGCGATGGCGGAAAAGTCTTCCAGGGTGGTGATGTCTCCGGTGACCTGGCCGCTGGAGGCGAGCTCGCGGAGCAGCCGCCTCATGATTTTGCCAGAGCGGGTTTTGGGCAGAATTTCTGTGAAGCGTATGACGTCGGGGCGGGCGAGCGAGCCAATCTCTTTGGCGACCCACTGGCGCAACTCTTCTTTGAGCGCCTGGCTGGGTTGGTTGGGATGCTCAAGAACGACAAACGCAGCGATGGATTGGCCCTTCAGCTCGTCGGGACGGCCCACGACAGCTGCCTCGGCGACCATGGGATGAGCCACCAGCGCGGACTCGACTTCCATGGTGCCCAGTCGGTGACCGCTGACATTGATCACATCATCCACACGGCCCATCAGCCAGAAATAACCATCCTCATCCACGCGTGCGCCATCGCCGGTAAAGTAACTGCCCTCGACCTGGCTCCAGTAAGTCTGCCGGAAGCGCTCTGGATCGCCGTAAATGGTGCGCGCCATCGCCGGCCAGGGCTTGCGTACCACTAATAACCCGCCGTGTCCGGGCGGAACCGGGTTGCCGTCCTGGTTGACGACTTCGGGCAGAATCCCAAAGAACGGGCGCGTCGCCGAACCCGGCTTGGTGGGCGTCGCCCCAGGCAGAGGCGAAATTAGAATGGCGCCGGTCTCGGTCTGCCACCAGGTATCCACGATGGGGCAGCGATTGTGACCTACTTTCTCTCGATACCACATCCACACTTCAGGATTGATGGGTTCGCCGACGGAGCCGAGCAGGCGCAGCGACTCCTGCGAGTGCTTCTCGACAAACTCGTCGCCCCACTTGATGAAGGCGCGGATCGCCGTGGGCGCGGTATAAAGGACCGTGACCTTGTGCTCCTCGACGATCTGCCAGCAGCGGGAGAAGACGGGCCAGGCCGGAGCGCCCTCGAAGAGCAGCACCGTGGCGCCGTTGGCCAGCGGTCCGTAGACCACGTAGGAGTGGCCGGTGATCCAGCCGATGTCGGCCGTGCACCAGTAAACGTCCTCTTCCTTCAGGTCGAAGATATACTTCGTCGACAGATAGGTCTGCACCCCGTAGCCGCCGGTAGTGTGCACAAGTCCCTTGGGTTTGCCGGTGGTGCCGGAGGTGTAGAGGATGAACAGCGGGTCTTCGGAATCCATCTCCTCGGGCGGGCAAATGGGCGATGCGGCAGAGGTCAGATCGTGCCACCAATGGTCGCGGCCCTCGACCATGGTTACAGGCGTGCCACTGCGGCGATAGACGACGACGTGCTGGACAGTGGGGCATTTGAGCACGGCTTCGTCGACGATCTGCTTGAGTAGGATTTCGTTGCCGCGCCGATAACTCGAATCCTGAGTGAGTATCGCCACGCAGCCCGAGTCATTGACGCGGTCGGCGATGGCATTGGCGGCAAATCCGCCGAAGATGACCGAATGAATCGCACCGATGCGCGCGCAAGCGAGTAATGCTATGGCCAACTCTGGCGTCATGCCCATGTAAATGGCCACGCGGTCGCCCTTCACAATGCCCAGACCTTTGAGCGCATTGGCAAAGCGCTGCACCTCGACGTGCAACTCGGCATAACTCAGTCGGCGCTGTTCGCCCGGTTCGCCCTCCCAGATGATCGCTGTTTTATTCCAACGCTCGCCCAGAGCATGACGATCGACACAGTTATAGCTCAGGTTCAGCTTGCCGCCCACAAACCACTTGGCCCACGGAAGATCCCATTCCAGCACTTTGTCCCAGCGCTTAAACCAATGCAAATTCTCAGCCGCATCGGCCCAAAAGGCTTCCGGATTCTCGATGGACCGCCGATAGAGAGCCTCGTACTCGTCCATGCTTTTGATGTAAGCGTTGGCGCTGAACTCGGGCGGCGGGGGAAAAACGCGTTTCTCAAGCAGCGTTGAATCGATGTCCGGGCTGGCAGAGGCGCCGGCCGGAACCACGAGGGAGAGACCTGGCGCGTCCTCCTCGCCAGGGCGAGAAGCAAAAGCGGTAGCCATAAGTTTTTTGACCTCAAAACGAACCGCGCGTCTGCATCCAAGGGGGGATGGCAGGCACTGCGGCGGGGAACTACTACATCAGATTCAACACTGCTGCCGTAGTCGCACAAATGTCAAGCGGATTTCAAAAAAATGTCTTGGAAGTCAATGCGGCCATTTTTATTTGTGATGAGTACAAAGCCTTTGCTGGCTTTGATGTGGCAGTGCCCTGTCCATTTCTCCTGTCGACCTCACAAAAATCTCATGCATAGGCAGGTTATGGCCGATGAACGCAGTGGGGAACTGCGTGGCACAGGACTGCGCTTCAGGTGGAAGACTCCTCAATGAACAGATCTTTCGAAGTCGAAATCCGCCGCTCGGTGGGCGAAAGTTTGCCGAGGGAGGAAGGCTGCGAAGACGCAAAAAACCTGTGCGCATACAACCAGACCAGAGGATATGTTTTAGGGGCCGAAGTTGCATGCGGCGATTTTTCATTGGTCAGCCTTGCGGAACGTATGCCCCGGCTTACACCGAAATCAGGCGCGGGACTTTGGATGGTTCCATTCAGGGGAATCCCAACGGAGGATGTGCGCGTGCCGCTGGATCTGATTTATCTGGATCCGAATCATCAGGTGATTGAAGCGGTTGAGTTGTTTCCCACCTATCGTGTTTCGCCTTCTAGCCCAGTGGCGGCAAGCGTGCTTGCGCTGCCCACCCAATCGATCTTCTCGTCGCACACGCAGCCCGGAGATCAAATTCTCTTCGGGGTTGCCGAAGAGATCGAACAGGAACAGGCGAGGTTTATCAGCGCACACGCCACGGCCCATGCCGCGCGCACGGCGTCGATAGTGAGCGACACTTCCGTGCTGGCTCGCGAAGAAGAGATCCCCCAGGCTCGGCCTGAAGAAGCCACAGCCAAAGCTGAAGCCAAGAAAGAGATCAGCAAGCCAAAGAATTGGCTTCAGCGTTGGCTATCTCCCGATCCTCCTGAGCCGAGGAAGGCTCCGCGGGAAACGCTGCCGGGTTTGGCTGTTTACTTTTGGACGGGTGGCACTCCGAAGCCTCATGCCATTTTGAATATCAGCTCGACGGGAATGTATGTATTGACAGAGGAGCGGTGGTACCCGGGTACGCTGGTCCAGATGACGCTGAAGAAAACCGCGCCAGGAAAGACGATCCCCGAGTGTTCAATTTCTCTGCTCGCTAGAGCCAATCGCTGGGGCAACGATGGCGTTGGCCTGAGTTTTGTGGTGCGTGATCCCCGCAATTCACGCGGCGGTGACGATGCGCAGGCCAATAGCGTGAGCCGCGAAGAACTCGATCAATTCCTTGCGCGGATTGGTTGGGGCAATAGCTGACCTTGGTGCCTGGAAACGCTATAGGACTTTTGGAATCTGTGTGAGCCCCAATTCCATGAGCATCCCACCCTCTCCGCAGAAAACCAGAAGCAGGTCCTTCGACTCCGCTACGCTTCGCTCAGCAAAAGCGCAGATGCGCTAGCCAGCCAGCGCCTTCTTCACCAAATCGCTGACCGTCCGTCCTTCGGCGCGGAGGCTCTTGGCCAGCAGTTTGGCTTGCACGGCCTTCATCACCTGGCCCATTTCTTTCGGCGTGGGCTTTTGGCCACTCGCGGCTGCGACTTCGCTGACAGCTTCGGCAACCAGAGCGGCGAGGGCGGCATCGTCGAGAGCCTTGGGTAGAAACTCTTCAATGACGACAATCTCGGCGGCTTCTTTGGCGGCCAACTCGGGGCGGTTGCCCTTGGTGAATTGATCGATGGAGTCGCGGCGCTGCTTGATCATGGTGGCCAGGGCTTGCTGCTCTTCGGCGGGGGTGAGCGGCTCGCGTTTGGCTATGAATTGATTTTTGAGGGCGTTCTTGATGAGCCGCAGAGTGGTGGTGCGAACTGCGTCGTGTGCCTTCATGGCGAGAATAACTTGCTGACTGACTTGGGCTTCGAGGGAGACTGCTTCGCTCATATCCTTCATTCTAATCCGATGGTGCTCCAGCATCAGCATCGCGTTCCTCATCGCCTACCGTGCACCCGTCTCTGGATTTCGGAGAGACCGGGCAATTCAGTCGGGGCGGATTGCGGTAGGTAGTGCAATGAACTACAATGGTTCTTGCCAGAGACACGGCCCATATCGGTTGTAGAGACCAGTGAATTCCTCAGCGCGACGAAAAAGCTGATGGACGACGCGGAGCGGGCGGAACTGATCCTTTACCTGGCCTACAACCCCACTGCGGGCGATGTGATTCCCGGATCGGGTGGCGTGAGAAAGATTCGATGGGGCTTGGAAGGACGTGGTAAGCGAGGCGGAGCGCGCGTCATCTACTTCTATTACGACACGGAGATGCCGCTGCTGCTTCTGAAAGCGTACGCCAAGAACGATCAGGCGGACCTGACTAAGACCGAACTGAGGAAGATGCAGCAGTTTACCCAACAGATGGTCGAGGCGCACAAACGAAGGAGGCAAACTCTATGAGCAAAGTTGGCGAGGGAATTTTGCGTGGGCTTGAACAGGCGTTGGCCTTCGTTGATGGAACAGGCGACGAGAGCCAATACGTCGTTCACATCCCGCCCGAGATCGACATCAAGGCGATCCGAGGCCGTCTGGGGATGACGCAACAAGAGTTTGCCAGTCGCTTCGATTTCAATATCAACACACTGCGCCACTGGGAGCAGGGTCGGCGCGTTCCCGACGGAACGGCGCGCGCCTATCTGCGGGTAATCGACCGCGAACCGGAGGCGGTTCAGAAGGCGTTGCGGGTTGCTTGAGCAAGCGGCTCTGAGACGGATGGATCAGTCGCAGATCAATTTCGTCGACTCCTGCAACTCTCGCTGCATTACCTGCTGAACCACATTCTTGCACCTACGGCGACTAAGGTCAGCGCGAAGATGCGCCGCAGCCAGAGTTCGGGAATGTGCTGCGCGCCCACCGCCCCAATGTAGCCACCCACCAGGAACCCGATGGCCAGAAGAAGCGCCACGTGCAAGTCCGCGTTGCCTTTGCGGTAGTATTCCATAAAGGCGAAGATGCCCACCGGTAGCAGCAAAGCGCCCAGCGAAGTGCCTTGCGCCTTGTACTGGTTCATGCCCGCGAGCCACACCAGCGCGGGAACAAACAAAATTCCGCCGCCAATGCCTACTACGCCGGAAACCATTCCTACCACCAGTCCAACCAGCAGCATGATCCAAGTCACAGGAGCCTCTTTCTGGGGGCCATGGCGCACGCCTAGCCCGCATTTTCAGCGTAAATCATGAAGAGGTGGCTTAAGTTTCGCTCTTTCAAAGCCTCAAGTTCCCCGGACTTGGCTTGGTCCTCTGGCTTCAGGGCAAAATTCACACAACGTTTGCAATCCATTTGCCCCACTGAATTACTCTGTTAATGACTCCGTGCGGCCTCCGCATCTGAATTCAACGGCCGCCGGGCGAGGGCAGACCGGTTGAGCCAGACGATTTTTGTATTGGAAGACGACGCCGACATAGCTCGGCTGGTGCAGCACCACCTGGAGGCAGCCGGCTTTTCGGTACGCCTTTTTCTTACCCCCACCCACCTGATTCCCGACGCTGAACGTCAGGCGCCCGCTCTCTTTCTGCTGGACATCATGGTCCCTGGCGGCGACGGCCTGGACATCTGCCGCCGGCTGCGCCTTCATCCCGCGCTTGCCATCGTTCCCATCATCTTTTTGACCGCGCGCGCCGCTGAAAACGACCGCGTGCTGGGCTTGGAAATGGGCGCCGACGACTATATCACCAAACCATTTGCCACGCGCGAACTGGTGGCCCGCGTCAAGGCCGTTCTGCGGCGCTTCGAGCGTCCCACCACGCCTTCGGTCATCAGCTTTGAAGAGATCATAATCGACGCCAACGCCATGCAGTTGAAGGTGCGCGGTGAGTTGACCACGACCACGGCCACCGAGTTCCGGCTGCTCGACTATCTGGCTCGCCATCCGGGCCGGGTATATAGCCGCGACCACCTGCTGGACTCCGTCTGGGGCGATGCTCGCTTCGTCACTCCCCGTTCGGTTGACGTGTATGTGCGCCGCATCCGCGAGAAGATCGAACTCGATCCGGAAAACCCGCGCTACTTGAAAACCGTGCGCGGCGCCGGCTACCGCTTCGAACTTCCCAAGAGCGATTAGAGGCAGCGTGAAATCAAAGGTCTTCACCAAGCTGCTCGGGTTGTTTTTGCTGTTGCTGGTGTTTCAGGCAGCGGCGATGGAGTTCGTCTTCATTCCGATTTTGGCCGGCAAAGTATTGGAGCTGCCCCCCGGCAAGACCGCGCTTCTGCTGGGGAATGAGACTCTGTGGTCGGGCATGATTGCGCTGGCAGTCGCGCTATCCCTGGCCATATGGGTTGCCAGCCGCACCGCCGCCCGGCTTGACCGGGTGATCGCTTTTGCGCGGCGCATTGCAGACGGCGACCTGAGTGCCCGGCTGCTCCACACGGAGGAAGATATACTCTCGGCCCCAGAGGCCGCGCTCAACCAGGCCGCCGAGCGGCTGGAGACGAGTTTTGCCGAGATCGAAAGCCGCCGCCAGGAGCTGGCCGCCATGCTCGATTCGCTGCAAGAAGCCGTGGTTGCCATTACGCCCGACGGGCTGGTTCGCTGGTCAAACGCCCAAATGCAGCGCATTGCCGGCACTGAAATTCGCGTCGGCCGGCCGCTGGTTCATTTTGTCCGCGACCCCGAATTGCTGGCTTGTGTGCGCGTGGCGCTCGAACAGCGCGAAGTACATTCCGGCCGCGCCAACATTCTCGCGCCTGGACGCATCTTTGAGATCCATGCCGCTCCCATGGCCTCAGGCGGCGCGCTCGCCGTGCTGCACGATGTGACTCGCATTGAGACCGCGGAGAACTCTCGCCGGGAATTCATCGCCAACGTCAGCCACGAACTGCGCACCCCGCTCACCTCCATTCAGGGCTATGTCGAAACGCTGATCGAGGACCAGAATCCGCAAAAGGAGACCACACGCGAGTTCCTCGGCATCATCCTCAAGAACGCCGCGCGAATGAACCGCATCACGGAGGATCTGCTTGCCCTGGCCGGCGTTGAGAGCCCGGACTACAAGCTGGCGCTTCAGCCCACGCCAGCCAGCGAGATGGTGCAGGATGCCATTGAGTCGCTGGGCGGCATCGTGGCTGATTCCGGCGTTGCTCTGGAGTCCTCCGGCGCACCTGATGCTCGTGTGCTGGCCGATTCCGATGCCATGAATCAGGTCTTCGGCAACCTGATTGAAAATGCGATGAAGTATGGCAAGGCCGGCAAACGCATTCTGGTTGGCGCGCGGCTGTTGCAATCGGAGGTCGAGTTCACTGTGCGGGATTTTGGCCCTGGAATCGCTTCCGAGCACCTGGTTCGCATCTTTGAGCGCTTCTACCGCATTGACAAGGCCCGCTCGCGCGAGTCGGGCGGCACTGGACTCGGTCTGGCCATCGTCAAGCACATCGTGCTGACCCACGGCGGACGCGTGTGGGTCGAGAGTGAGCTGGGCAAAGGCGCCACCTTCCACTTCACGCTGCCGCAGTTCACGCAGCCTCAAACGGCTGCAACGCAGCCAGCGATTGCCCCGGAGGGACAAGCAGAGGTGAGGTTGTGAGGGAAATACCGCGGCCAGAAAGAGTGGTGAGCTCGGTGCGGCTCGAACGCACGACCCACGCCTTAAAAGGGCGTTGCTCTACCAACTGAGCTACGAGCTCGTTTAAGGCCGCTACTTCAAAGTTATCACAGGGACGGGTTCGCTGCTCTCGATGCCTTGTCTTACACCAAACAGAATCTCGGACGCATAAGAGAAAAACCGCCAAAGAGATAGGTTTGGCTGGTAAGATTTGCAATCGGGGGGAAGAACAATGTTTGAGGTGGGTCAAAAAGTAACGGTAATCGCTGACAAAGTCATATCCTACGACGGCGTCATTCTGGCGCGAGCGACGGGCGACAACAATGGGCCGGGGGCCTACAAGATTGCCCTCGAGGGAAGCGGAGCCGAACAAATGGGGCAGTGGCACAAAGCCTGCGACGTCTTTGTGCGCGAAAAATCAGACGATGAAACGCAGGACTCCTGGGTGGGCGCTCCGGAGCGGTAGCGCGCCAGGAGCACGCACTTGGCACTGCTGTTGTTGAAACAAAAGCGAAGCGAGATGCATAAGCTTTCTTTGTGACGAGTGCATACTAGCGTGTGCTATAGTTTCGAGCGGAGAATCTTATGACCTTCGGACAGTTTCTAGGCAAGCAATTCATCGCTGTCATTGAGTGGAATGAGCCGGCGGACGGCATTCTTTCTTATCGCTATCCCATGCGCGACCTGGAGATAGAAAACGGCGGCAAGCTTACCGTGAGCGAGTCGCAGATGGCCGTCTTCGTCAATGAAGGAAAGGTCGCCGATGTCTTTGGCCCCGGCCTGCACACGCTCAACACTCGCAATCTTCCTTTGCTCACCGATTTGATGAACTGGAACAAGGCCTTTGAGTCTCCCTTCAAATCCGAGGTCTACTTTTTTTCGACGCGTTTGCAGATCGACCAGAAGTGGGGCACGGCCACGCCTATTACGATTCGCGATAAGGAGTTTGGAGCGGTCCGCCTGCGCTGTTACGGCATCTACTCCTATCGCATCGCCGATCCGCGGATTTTCTTCAATCAGATCAGCGGCACCCGCGACAGTTACCTTGCCGCCGACCTCGAAGGTCAGTTGCGCGACACTATCGTTGGCGGCATGACGCAGATCTTTGCCAATAGCGATCTCTCGTTCCTCGACATGGCTGCCAATCATTCCGTTCTGGCTGAAAAGATTGCCGAGCAGATGAGACCCACATTCGCCGCGCTCGGCCTCGCGCTGGACAAATTCGTCGTCGAGAATGTTTCACTTCCCGAAGAGCTGCAAAAGGTCTTCGACCAGCGCATTGGCATGAATATGGTCGGCGATCTGGGCCGTTACACACTCTACGCGGCGGCTGAATCGTTGGATCTTTCGGCGGCCAATACCAGCGGCGCGGCCGGTATGGGCATGGGCCTTGGCGCCGGGGCGGCTGTTGCGCAGGTCCTCTCGAACGCCCTCAAGCCATCGATCTCCGCACCGGGCGGAATTCCATCTCAGGGGCCCACGCCTGCTCCAATTCTGATCGGCGCTCCGGCCGGCTCTGAAGCCGCCGGCGCAGAAGCTGTCAAGTTCTGCATCGAGTGCGGAAAACCCATTCCTCAACGCGCTAAGTATTGCGCAGAATGTGGAAAGGCCCAATGAACTGCCCATCCTGCGGCGCTCCCATGCGACTCAAGCCGGACATGGCGAGCTTCAAGTGCGACTACTGCCAGAGCGTTTATTTCCCGGACAAGAACGACGATGGCGTGCGCGTTCTTGATGAGCCTAGCGGTCAGAATTGCCCGGTCTGCAATAGCGTTCCCTTGGTTCGCGCGGTCCTCGCCAAAGTTCCGATCATCTATTGCACCGGATGCCACGGCATGATGGTCGCGATGCAGGCGTTGGAAGGATTGGTCGATCAGTTGCGAGCGGGGCAGGGAAGCGAAGGTGCTTCGGCTGCTCCCGACACAGAAGATTTGCGCCGCAAGCTCAACTGCCCGCAATGCCACCATCCGATGGACGCGCATTTCTATGCCGGTCCGGGCAACGCGGTCATCAACTCCTGCGAGAATTGCTGCCTGATCTGGATGGATCGAGGCGTGCTGATGCGCATCGTTCACGCTTCGGATGCTTCCCATCAGTCTGAAAATTCGTTTTCAGAGGATTCCGATCCGCCACCAGATCAGGATTGGAGTCCCATGGTGAATCGAAGCACCAGCGACGCGATTGTCGACGGAGTTATCGACTCGTTTTTCAAGTGAGAATCGCCCTTGAAGGGGAGAGACGTGTAATGGATTCCAACTTCTCGGTTGCCGAAGCATCGATCATTCCCAGCGAACTCACAGGGCGACTGCCTCGTAGAACGCGCATAGAGAAACCTATGCAGTGGGCTGTAATTGTTACGATTCTTCTGGGGATCGCCGTTGCGATTTTTCTGTGGGCCGGTAGGTTTGCCGTGCAACTGATGCAAACACGAACAGCTCTGCGCCATGAGAGCAGCGAAACCACTGGAGTGGTCGAAGAGCTATTGAAGACCCGAGTTAAATATTCATTTGTCGTCAATGGGAGATCTTTTACTGGCAGCGCTTCTCGTCCGGGACTGAAATTGAGGGAATCCGATCCGCTCACTATCCGGTATCTTCCCTCAAATCCAGCCGTAAACCATCCGGCTGCCTGGGAAGAACCTATTGATGCGGCTTGGTTCCCGTTCTTGATTCCGACTGTGCTGGTGCTGACTCTCATGGGATTGATGTTCAACATGCGCTCTATTCGGCGTTTGCTCGTCGAAGGCAGGCCCGCGGTCGCGGTGGTAACGAAGCGCTCTCGCGGGGCCCGGGGCGGTGTCTATGTGGTGTACGAATTCCGCACCGAAGACGGGAGAGTGATGACGGGGACTTGGGGTGAGAGCCCTGAGGAGATCGGCGCGAATTTGTGTGTTCTCTATCTGCCACAGAATCCACGGCGAAACATGAGGTACCCGTCATCCGACTACCGAGTGGTTCAATGATCTTCCGCCCCAGTTTCCACCAGGAAAAAACACGACAAATCTGAAGTCCGGCGTTTTTCCTTCTCGCTTCGTCGCGAACGCGCCTAGGGAGCAATTGGGCTGTTGAAAAGGTGGAAGTAGTTCACCTCGCTGTAATCGGCGCGGCCGCTTGCGTCTGTGAAATGGGTAAATGTATCCACTCGCAGAGTGCCATCGGGCAGGAGTGAGATCGTAATCTCGACTGAATCGAATCCGTTGTACTTGTGCGCCACCAGCCGGTTGATATCGTTTGAATCGACTCCTGAAGCAAAGGCTTTTGCCTTGATTTTGCCCCAGTCGCAAACCGTTGGATGACAGGCGCCGAATGGGTGGATCTTCTTTCCGTCAATGACGATTTCCGTAATTCCCCTGGTTTTGGGATTGATATTCTTCCAATCTCCGTCCAAGAGGCCTTGAGGAGTTTTTTGCGCACGAACCGGAATCGCACAGAAAGCTCCAAAAACCATGGCCATCATTGCTACGAAAATTACCATCTTGCGTATGAACAACCTGTCAAACTTTCTAACTTGCGGGGTAACTGTCTTCAAAAAAGACCGATTCATGATTCTGTCTCTCCTGCGCCTGAGGTCTAGCTCTCGCCTCATCCAACCAGGATGAGCAATCGCGGAAGGCGTCATGATTCTAAACCCCAGCAACGACGATAAGTTTCGCGGAATCGAGAAAAGCTTTAGGCGGAAATGTGGAGTTATTTGGTCGAAAAAACGCTCTTGACGTTAGCAGACTGGAGTTACTGAACACCAACCTGCTCAACCTTTGCGCACCTGCTTGAGCGGCTGCATTGGCACCACCTGCACAGTTACATCGCGAACTTCGGAGAGGAAGCGGTTGATGACCGAGCCGCGCAGAATAATGTCCCAGCGTGTGCGGGCCGATTGGCCGAAGATGACGTGCGAGATGCTCTCTTGCTGGGCAAAGCGGATGAGCGCGTCGGAGACGTTCTTGTCGCTGAGCGTAACCACTTGCGCGCCCAGATCGCGGGCCATGCGCTGATACTCCTCGAGGCGGTGGAAGGCTTCGGGGTCGCCGTGGCCCTTGTCGTCCACAGGCCGGGTGACGTAGACGGCGTACCAATTGCTGGCCAGGCGGCCGGCGATGCGCGAGCCGATGCGCAAAAGCCGCTCGGCGCCGGGCCGGGTGCTGAGGCAGACCATGACCTTCTCGGGAATCGGCGCCTGTTCCAAACCTTGCGTGCGGCGGTACTCGCTGGCCTGGTTGCCGACCTGCTCGGCGGTGGTGCGCAGGGCGAGCTCGCGCAGCAGATTCAGGTTGCCCTTGCGGAAGAAGTTGGCCAGTGACTGCTCCACCTTTTCCGACGCGTAAATCTTTCCCTGGCGCAAACGGGAACGCAGTTCGTCCACCGTCACGTCGACGTTGACCACTTCATTGGCGCGCTTGAGAAAGTTGTCCGGGACGGTCTCGCGAATGACGGTGTTGGCCGAGCGATTGACGGCGTCGTTCAGCGTTTCAAGATGCTGGATGTTGACCGCGGTCATCACGTTGATGCCGGCGTCGAGCAGCTCCAGCACATCCTCGTAGCGCTTGCGGTTCTTGCTGCCGGGAACATTGGTGTGGGCCAGCTCATCCACAACGACGGTTTGCGGATGACGAAAGAGAATGGCGTCGACATCCATCTCTTTCAGGGTGACGCCGCGATAGGGAATCTCGCGCTGTGGCACAATCTCCAGGTCGCGGATGCGCGATTCGGTATCCTTGCGTCCATGGCTTTCGACCAGGCCGATGACCACATCCACGCCCTGCTGATGCTTCATCAGGTAGGCGTCGTTGAGCATGTGGTAGGTTTTGCCCACCCCAGGCGCGGCGCCGATGTAGACGCGGAGCCGAGCTGGTTCCTTTTTGCGCTCAAGAACGATTTCGGCCATAGCTCAGCCCACCTCGACAGGATGACGGACATCTTGCACGGCCGCCACGGGTATGGTGAAACGGAAGGTGGTTCCATGGCCGAGGCGGCTCTCGACGGCAATCTGGCCGCCGAGCGACTCCACGAGCCGGCGTCCCAGCGCCAGGCCGAGGCCTGAGCCTTTCTCCGAAAAGGTATTGAAGCGGTCGAAGATGGTGCCCAGCCGGTCCGCCTCAATGCCGCGACCGGTGTCGCGGACCGTGAACTGCACAAAGTCCTGCACCTCTTCGGCGGCCAGGAGAATCTCGCCATCGACGGGTGTGTAGCGAATGGCGTTTGACAGCAGGTTGTCTAAGATCGAGCGCAGCGCTCTCCGGTCGGCTTGCACGAAAGACAGATCGGCATAAGCCTTGACCTCGACGCGAATATGCTTCTGAGCGGCGTCGTCGCAATAGCGGTCGCGGGCATCGTTCAGGATCTGCAGCGGGCGCAGCCGCTCGAGCTTGAACTCGCGCCGGCCAGCGTCCAACTCGGCCACTTCGATCAGGTCGCCCATCAGATCGTCCAGCTTTTCACTTTCGTTGCTGGCCGCCGCCACCAGCTCCGCCTGGAGGGGCAGCAACGGGCCCCCAAAGCCCTGGCCCAGAGCATAAAGCCCGCGGCGCAACAGCAGCAGCGGATCGCGCAGCTTGCGGCTGGCCACGCTGATGAATTGCGTTTTGAAGCGGTCTGTGTCTTGCAAGCTGGTCACATCCTCAAGAGTCGTGACAGTGCCCAGCAGCCGCCCCTGGGAGTCGCGCATGGGCGTGGTGCGCAGGCGGTAACTGCGCTCTTGCTTGCCGATTCGCATCGGCAACAGCGTCGCCTCGTCTTCCGTGGCTACGGCCTTCTGCATGGCGACGGCATCGCGGATGGCGCTCAGAATTTTGTCGCCGCCGGGGGTATTGGCGAGTGCCATTCGATCGGTTGCGGCCTCGCCCAGCAGCTCGGTCGCCGCCTGATTCACCTTGAGCAGGTGCCCCTTGCCGTCGGTCACAATGATCGGCTCAAAGATGGATTGCAGAACGGCGTCGGAGAGTTGATACTCCATCTGGCGTCGTCCGGCGTCGGAGTCGCGTAGCTCGCGCAGCCTCACCGCAATGCGATTCAGTTCGCTGGCGATCACGCCGAAGCTGTCGTGGCTGCTCCATTCCACGCGGTGTTCGAGGTTGCCCTGGGCAATTCTGCGGGCGTCGCGCGCCAACTGGTGAATAGGCCGCAGCACGAAGTAGACGGTCCCCGCCGCAATGAGCACTTCAGCTGCCAGAAATACCCACGCCAGTTTCGACTGCCCCGCAACCGCCAGGGTGTGGTGCGTGGCCATCAGCAGCCCAGCCGTGAGGCAGAGTAGCAGGACGCAGCCGAGAATCAGTCGTCGAGAAAGATTGAGCATGACCCGGTCTCCGAGCCGGTAAAAACAGGGAATAGGGAACAGGGAACAGAAGGCCCGTGATCATTTTCGCAGCTTGTTCATGATCGTGACCAGCATCTTGCTTACCTCATCAGAAAGGTTTACAACCAGTTGTTGCGATTGTTCTGAAGTGAATTTCAGTTCTCTTGAAATTATAAGTTGTGTTTGTACTTCATAGTTTGAACCTCTTGCATGACCGAGAAATTGAAGATATTCTCCGGTCGTCGAGCGTCCATAGCCTTCCGCGATGTTGCTGGCGACAGAAACGGAGGCCCTTCGTAACTGGTTGGTCAAGCCGAATTGTTCTGAGGGCGGGAAAGAAGAAGTCAGTTCGTAAACAGCGATCGTTAATTGAATCGCCCGCTGCCACACCACAAGATCCTTAAATGACTCGCCCAACTTCTGCCCCCTTGCCTATGATGTCAGTTTCCTCGATTTGCGCCACTCAAGGTAGCAGAGCACGAGAGTAATGGCGAGATAGATGGCCTGCATTGCCAGAAATTCAGTCCATGTCCACGTGCAAAGCACTAACGTGTTGCCGCTCCAATGAAATCCTTCTCCGTACAAATTTCTGCACTAAGTTATAACCTTGCTTGAGCCATCCTCAGCCAGCTTCATTACGGAATATCCGAGAAAGATTGCCCAATAACCGAGCAGCAAACCTAAGCGGCAACGCCGAAGGAATCTAGAAATTCCCTTGAAAAAGCTCTTTGTGCTCATGCCTTTGGCTGAATATACCACGACGCGCTGTTCCCTGTTTATGGTATCCGGCATACCGCAAGCACGTCGTTGTGCCATGGGCAACCAAGCCCCGCAGGCGCGGGGTACGAGACGAGCACCCAATCGACGCCAAACTCCGTCTTCAGTTGCTCGAAATCCGCAAGCTGAAAGCGGTTCCAACCCGCGCAGCGGCGCGATACCGGGTCGCAGCCCTGCGCCTTGACCTGCTGCGCCCATACCTCGCCTAGCTCGGGAACCAGTGTCACCACCGCCGCGTCTTTGATGTTATCGGCCAACTGGCTGCGCTCGGCCAGGGCGCGAAAGCTGTGGTAGTCTTCGCCTGGTACGGCCAGATATTCCGGATCAAGGGCAAAGTAGGCGTCAGTCGGGGTGTTTTGGCGAATCCAGGTGAAGGCCTCTAGCCATGGGTTGGCCGAGTTTCGTCCGAGCAGTTCCAGATGCTCGCTGCCAGTGAACTGCATACGCTGCGCGGCGAGCATTCCGGCATTGATGGTTACTAGAAAGATTGCCCATCGCCAGACGCTTTTCTTAAGCAGGTATTTGCCCAGGAGACAGCCGGCAACCAGCATCAGAAAAAAGTACATCAAATGAAGAAAACGCATCGGCTGCAAGGGAACGAGCCGGATAAGCCGCGGACTGTTCAGCAGGACCATGGCCGCAGCCAGTTGAAAGACGCCGTAAAGGATGACGGCCAGCGCAAAGCGGGCCAGCAGGTTTTCGCCGCGTTTGCGCGCGAACCACCAGAGCAGCCAGAAGAGGAACAAAGGGGCCACCGCGCCCAGGCACTCATACCATTCCCAGCGGTCGAAAAACATGTAGGAATGAGCCTGCAGATTGGCCTGCCATGCGGGAGTAGACGCCATGAAGATCCAGCCCAGGGGAACGAAGGACGCCGCCACCGAACCGTGTTCTGCCTCGCGCCAGACTTGCACCCACTCGTGAACCGGCTCCAGCAACGCCACGCTTAAAAAGACGCAAAAGGAAACGCCCATCACGGCCATGAGTGGATGCAGTAAAAGAGCCAGCAACAGCAGAGGAGCTGCCTGCCATTTTTCGTTCTGCATGATCCGCGAAACAGCCAAAAGAATAATGCCCGTGGCCATGGCGCGCGGGTGCAGATGCTGATCGACCAGGTAGAGCGCCGTTCCAGCTACCGGCAGCGTGAACATGGCGGTGACCAGAGCAACGCCGGCCCATTGCGCCCGTGCCTCGGGAAACAGTTTGCGCGCAATCGTCCAGCACGCAAAGAGGATCAACGCGATCGATAGAAACTGCCACAGCAACTCTGTGGCAGCCAATGGAATGGCGGTCAAATGGACGAATCCTGCGACGCACTTGTCGAACAGGCTGGCCTGCATTTGTAAGCGGAAAAAATCGGCGTTGTGGGGATAAAGCGCTGGATTCAGCCTGCTCTTTACCGCTGTCAAATAAATGCCGTCGTCTTCCAGGCTGGGATGATAGCCCATCACCGCCATGCCAAGCAGCGTGAAAAACATGATGAGCAGAAAGTTGATGGGAAAGCTGCGCTTCAACCTGATAAACCCCGTATACTTAAGGTTAATATGTCGCCAGCAGTTATAGAATCATCGTACACGCCGGCGGACGGCGCGGCAATGAGCGGCCTAATGAAGTTAGGGCTGATCATCCCTACTCTGCGCGAGGCGCAAAACCTTCCCGATCTTCTCAGTCAGGTCCGCGCCGTACTCGATCCGCTTGGAATTCCCTATGAGATTCTTGTTGTCGATGACGACAGTCGCGACGGCACCGAGCAGATTGTCTCCGCCATCGCCCTTGAAGATGCGCGCGTGCGCCTGCTGGTGCGCAAGGGAGAGCGGGGCTTGTCGGGCGCAATCATCTACGGCTGGGCGCACACCGACGCGTCGATTCTCGGCGTAATGGACGCCGACCGGCAGCATCCTCCTGAATTGCTGCCCGCGTTGGTTACGGCCATTCTTGCGGGTAACGACTTGGCCATCGGCAGTCGCTACACCGCAGGCGGGCAACTGGGCGCTTGGAACCCCATCAGAAAATGGCTGTCCATGGCTGCCGTGTGGGCTACGTGGCCTATTCAGAGAGCTGGGATTCGCGCGCGTGATCCGATGACCGGCTACTTCCTTGTCCGCCGCGCGTGCGTTGACGGAATTGCCTTTCAGCCCTCTGGCTTCAAGTTGCTGCTGGAGATTCTGGTGCGCGGGCAGATTCGTTCTGTCGCGGAGATTCCGCTGGCCTTCGGTTGCCGAAACCTGGGCGCAAGCAAAGCCAACTTCAAAGTCGGCTGGGACTACGCCAAGCTGCTGGTCAGGCTCTATGCAGAGAGGTTTGGTTTTTGGCGATAACGCGTTGTGAGAAATTCCGCAATCATTCGAGCCAACTGCAATGTTCAAAGAAGCTACTCCGAAGAAAATAACGAATCCCAAGAAAAGCCGCGGTCCTTTTGGAAGTCAGCCGTTTGGCTGCGAAATGTGGACCGTAGCTGCTAGCATTATGATGAGGCTGTGGCCAATTTCCCGCGGGCGTGGCGAAATGGCAGACGCAGCGGACTTAAACAAACATGAGTGCCCATCGGGAAACCGATGACGTAGAACTGCTCAAAGTCGGGGAAACCTGAAATGGCAATCCCGAGCCAAGCCCGAGGCACTTGCGGGAAGGTGTAGAGACTAGACGGGCAGCACCTGAACCTCGTGTGAGGAATGGTGAAGGTATAGTCCAGACCACGAACCCGCGAGGCGGGGCGGCGAAAGCCGAAGTGGCATGAAAATCCGCAGGCCGCAAGGCCATGAGGGTTCAATTCCCTCCGCCCGCACCATACCTGCTTCCCTGTGGTGGTGAGACGCCAGTAGCAACTTAGTTGAGAACGTGTCTATCACGCCGGCAGGAAATAATCTGCAACGCAAATCTCAGGCTCATTGTTGCAATCCCATATGCTGGTGCGGTTCTGCGCGTATGTTGTTCAAAAAGTGCCTGATTCTCGCAGTTAGTCGAATTATCTGCAAAGAAACCGGGCCAAAAATAAATATTTATAGGAAGTTTCTTTTCAGGGAACAGGGAACGGGGAGCAGGGAACAGGAAACAGGAAACAGGGAACAGGGAACAGGGAGCAGGGAACAGGGAACAGGGAGCAGGGAACAGGGAGCAGGAAACAGGGAACAGGGAGCAGGGAGCAGGGAACAGGGAACAGGAAACGGTGCGCGGCTCTGGTCATTCTTCATGTTTTTATTGTGCGCGTTGAGAAGGTAATTATCTGTAATCCCCGAGGAGGACGCGTTTCTCCATGGTCGAGCCCTGCCGTGACCGGGCGCACGATGACTGCAAGAAACATCAGCCAATCGATCGATTTATGAAACTCGGAAAACAGTTTGTTCGTATCTGTTCCGAGATGGCTGACGCGTTCGAGATGGATGATGCGGCGCGCCTTGCCATTTGACGCGAACGCTCGAGTTTGGCTTGAGGCGAGGGGAAGGCCGGAGTATACTTCCGGAAATTGACAAAATCCAGAATTCGATTGCGCCAACCTCAAGAGAGGGAAACAGCTTTGATGAAGACCTTTATCTGCACCTTCATGTGTTTTGCGCTTTTTGTGTCTGCTGCCGGGGCGCAGGATAAGAAAGCTACCGGCCTTCCCAAGCCGGCCGTTGATCTGCAACCGGGTGCCTATCACTATCAGGTGAAGCTTGAAGTGGGCGGCCAAGTGATGAACCTCAAGTCGTCCACGACGATTCAAGACAGCGGCAACTTCTGGACAGCCATCGCTGAGATGGAAATGCCTGGTGGCGCAGTGACTGACACCGCAATCATTGAGAAGACCACTCTGATTCTGCGCAAGCGACATCTTTCGCGAGATCCGGTGGTGATTGACCTGGACTTCAGCAGCGGCAAGGCAACAGGCAAGATCAGTGTGAACGGTCAGGAGAACTCGGTAGCCGTCGATCTGGGTGGGGAACTTTTTGCCGATGGCGCCGGCGCGAATGAGGCAATTGCCAGTCTGCCTTTGGCAGTGGGCTACAGTACGACTTTCCGCAACCTGGACATTCAGACGCAGAAGGTGAAGCTGCTGCAACTGAACGTTGCGGGCAGCGAATCCGTTACAGTGCCCGCAGGAAAATTCGATACGTTTCGAGTGGACATCACTTCGGCCGATGAAGGGTCTGACAAGAAAACAATCTGGGTGGCCAAGGATACTCGCAAGGTTGTGAAGGGCTCTGCAGTGGTGGCAGCAATGGGAGGAGCTGTCTTTACCGCGGAACTGCTGGCGGATGAGGCGATCGGCTCAAGCGCGCAGGAAAACAGGACGGCGGAAAAAACGGCGACAGCCCCGGCTACGAGCCAGGCAGCGGGCGTGGTTACCGGAGTGAAGATTGCGCCTGATCATGTGACGCTGACTCCCGGCCAGAGCAACCAATTTACCGGGACCGTGGATGGAACGGGGAGCTTCAGCACTGCATTGAAGTGGTCAGTGAATGAGGTGGACGGAGGCAATGCCGCGCTGGGAAGCATCAGCAGCGACGGTTTATATGTCACGCCCTACCCAACGCCGGCGGCGGTTACGATCAAAGCCAGGAGTACAACGGACCCTGCCAAGTCGGCGAGCGTAACCATAGCATTCGCGGCTCCCCCGGTAGCGATTGGGCCGGCACTGCTGGTAGATGCCGCGGCAGAGACGCATCCTATCAGCCCGCTCATTTACGGGATGAACTCGTGGCGGCTGTCTGACCCGCAGCATGAGGCGGCGAAAGTGGCCAGGGAGGTGAGGCTGCCGCTGAACCGATGGGGCGGGGATGCCGATTCACGCTACAACTACAAGCTCGACGTGACCAACAGCGGCGACGACTGGTTTTTCGAAATTATACCGAATAAGAATACCGACTATCCCGATGTATCGGAGTTCAACTCACAGGTGATAGGCGACCGGACCGCCGGCGCCAAGACCATGGGAACCGTACCGGTTTTCGGCTGGGTTGCGAAGACGCGGACGCTGGGGGGGAGCTTTTCGGTGGCGAAATACGGCGCCCAGCAGAAGGCAGACCCCTATTGGGGGCTCTACGGGAACGGTGTTCACCCTGATGGAAGCCTGATCACGAACAACGATCCCAACGACACCTGCATGCCGATCGATGAGAGCTGGTCATTGGACTGGGTGAAATACCTGGTGAACAGGTTTGGCAATGCCGCAAGCGGCGGAGTCGCCATCTATTCGCTGGATAACGAACCGACGTGGTGGGACAAGGTGCATCGGGATGTGCATCCTTTGCCTTTCACCTACGACGAAGTTACCGAGAAGGGTCTGAGGGTGGCTAAGGCGATCAAGGCGGCCGACCCCACGGCCGAAGTGAGCGGGCCAGTCATCGATTATTGGTTGACTTACTTCTATTCGAAGAAAGACGTGGCAGGTTTTTTATGGGGCCACCAGCCGGATGCCGCGAGCGGCCCAACGGATCGGAAGGCGCATGGCAATCTCCCGCTGATCGACTATTATCTGCGTGCGTTCAAAGCGGCGCAGGATGCAGACCCACAGCACACGCGATACCTGGATTATCTCGACCTGCATACGTACTTTGCGGCCGGGGATGCAATGTTGAAGCCGGTGGGAACCAGCAAACAGCAAAGAGCGGTGATTGACTCGACACGCGTGTTCTGGGATCCCACGTACATCGATCCAATCTTCCGCGATCCGGACAACATGATGGTACCGCTTGCGCCACAAATGATTCCACGGATGAAGAAGTGGGTTGCGAACAACTA
The DNA here is from genome assembly GCA_049513195.1 of Occallatibacter sp. Taxonomy (GTDB): domain Bacteria; phylum Acidobacteriota; class Terriglobia; order Terriglobales; family Acidobacteriaceae; genus Telmatobacter. The sequence goes on along the minus strand of JBEKWJ010000003.1, from coordinate 86,393 downwards.
TCCAGGGACGAAAACAGCGATCACAGAATACAACTGGGGTGCGCCGGAACATATCAGCGGGGCGGTGGCGCAGGCTGACATTCTGGGCATCTTTGGGCGCGAGGGACTCGACCTTGGCGCGCTGTGGGGACCGCCGAATCTCAATGAGCCGTTGATGTTCGCCTTCAAAATTTTTCGCAACTATGACGACGCGGGCGGGGAATTTGGCGATTTGAGTGTCGCCGCCAAGAGCGCGGATCAGGGCAAGCTTGCTGTCTATGCGGCGCGGCGCACGGCGGATCATGCGATCACAGTAGTGGTCATCAACAAAACATTCGGGGATCTGCGGGCCGATCTGCCGCTTGACCACTTCAAGGCGAAGGGGCAGGCGAAGACGTATCAGTATAGTGGTGCAAATCTCACGCAGATTCTCGCGCTTCCCAAGGTCAATTTATCGAGTTCAGGCGAGAAAGTCGAATCTGCCGTGATCAAGGACCAACTGTTTCCGGCCATGTCGATTACGCTTTACGCGATTCCGGGCAACTGAAGACCGCGAATGGCTTGGCCGCCGCTGTTGGGCTCGGCGGCGGTGAAGGACCAACTTGCTTGCCGTTGCCGGTGGTATCAAGAAATTGACCGACACCATGGTCTAATGGATTTGTCTCTGTTCTTCTGGCTCAATTAAACGATCGCGATTGATCGGCCAGGATACCTTCGGCGGCTTGCGCGAATCCAATGGTCTAGTGGATACCTTCGATTGTCACGACGGTCGGCGACAGGCTCTCAAGGATCGGGATGATTCCCAACTGAAATCGGATGGTCGTAGACATACCAATTACGAAAGGAAACAATGCCAACTTCTGTTACCAATGCTTCGAATGGCGAGTTTGCCGGACCGTTGACTCAATCGTCGGCCTGGACGGCTCTTCAGGCCCACTATGAGCAGGTTCACAACCTGCATTTGCGCGATCTTTTCGCCGCCGATCCCGGCCGAGGAGAGCGATTGACGGCCGAGGCCGTGGGTCTGTTTCTGGACTATTCAAAAAACCGCATTACGGACGAAACCATAAAGCTGCTGGTCGAATTGGCGCGAGAATCCGGTTTGCAATCGAAGATCGACGCAATGTTTCGCGGCGACAAGATCAACATCACTGAAGGGCGAGCGGTGCTGCATGTTGCGCTTCGCGCTCAGCGGGGAAGTTCGATTTTCGTTGACGGCGAGGATGTCGTGCCTGAGGTTTACGCGGTGCTTGACAGGATGGCAGCGTTTGCCGATCGAGTGCGCAGCGGCGAGTGGAAGGGCTATACAGGGAAGCGAATCCGCAATGTGATTAATGTCGGCATTGGCGGCTCCGATTTAGGTCCGGTAATGGCCTATGAAGCATTGCGTCACTACTCTCATCGCGACCTGACATTCCGCTTTGTATCGAACGTCGATGGCACTGACTTTGCTGAGGCGACACGCGATCTGGATGCCGAGGAAACACTTTTCATCATCTCGTCCAAGACCTTCACCACTTTGGAGACGATGACCAACGCGCATACAGCGCGCGAATGGGCGCTCGCGACTTTAAAAGATTCCGCGGCGATCGCCAAGCATTTTGTTGCCGTTTCAACGAATGCGAAGGGTGTTGAGAAATTCGGCATCGATACCGCAAACATGTTCGAGTTCTGGGATTGGGTTGGCGGGCGCTACTCGATGGACTCAGCCATTGGACTGGCAACGATGTTGGCGATTGGGCCAGATAATTTCCGAGCCATGCTCGACGGCTTTCACCAAATGGACGAACACTTTCGCACCACGCCTTTTGAACGCAATCTCCCTGTGCTCATGGGACTGCTTGGTTTGTGGTACACCGACTTCTTTGGTGCGCAAACAGTGGCCATTCTTCCCTACGAACAATATCTGAAACGGTTTCCCGCGTACCTGCAACAGTTGACCATGGAGAGCAATGGCAAGCATGTCACGATGGCCGGCAAAGAAGTGAATTACGATACCAGCCCTATCTATTGGGGAGAGCCGGGGACCAACGGCCAGCATTCCTTTTATCAGCTCATTCATCAAGGGACGAGGCTGGTTCCTTGCGATTTTATCGGCTTTGGCAGATCGTTGAATCCGCTTGGGCATCATCATGACATTTTGATGGCAAACGTTTTTGCGCAAAGTGAGGCGCTGGCATTTGGGAAGACGCCAGAAGAGGTCAAAGCCGAAGGCACGCCCGATTGGCTGGTGCCGCACCGCGTGTTCGAAGGAAACCGGCCATCGAATACCATTCTGTCGGATCAACTCACGCCGGCCGTGCTTGGCAAATTGATCGCGCTTTACGAGCACAGCGTCTTTACGCAGGGAATCATCTGGCAGATCAATTCCTTTGACCAGTGGGGCGTGGAACTGGGCAAGGTGCTTGCTCAGCGCATTATTCCTGAACTGGAAAGCGCGGGTGAGCCCACCTTGAAGCACGATCGGTCAACGAACAACTTGATCATGCGCTATAGAAAGCTCAAAGAGTGAGCATGACTACGGTGCGACGTTTATTGAAAGCAATCGCGGCATTGCTGCATGGTCAAGGGCCAGCATAAATCACAGCTTCGTAATCAGACATTAACGAAGCTGTGATTTTATGCAAAAATGAGCCAGCAAAACTATTTTGAATATCTACCGGATTATTTCTCTTTTCCCAAAGATAGTTATAGGTTATACTTTTTTCACTTCGATTCCCCTCGAGGTCAAAATCATGAGTTTAAAACGCATTCTGCTGGTCGAAGACGAGCCTCGGGACATCCGTCTGGCCGCGAGTACTGCCGAGTCGATTGGCATTTCGGAAGTGGACGCGCGATCTTCGATTCAAGCGGCTCGGAACTATTTGGACAACGGCCTTCGCGGCGAAGGTCCGCTTCCAGATGGAATTGTTCTTGATCTTAACCTGGGATACGAGAGTGGTTATGAGCTGCTCAGATACTGGCATTCCGAACCGCGCCTCTCGAAGATTCCGGTTATTGTCTGGTCCGTTCTGGGAGACGAGCAGCGCCATATGTGCTCACTCTTTCATGTGAGCCGCTATGTGGCCAAATGGGACGGTCCAAAGGCTATCCAGGAGGCCCTGGAAAGTCTGAACGATTCGGTCAGTTCACAAACATAAGTCTGAAGTCGGGCATCCTTTCTCCGATGGAATACATCCCATCGGAAAGGTGAAGTGTGTCTGCTGTCGTTCCCCGGAAAATTGTAAAAAATTGTAATCAGACGGGTGATTCCCTGGTGGGATAAACCTCGCAAGGAGCCGTAACGTGAATGAGCTAGCGGAAGTCGTTTCCAAGAACCAAAGTCAGATTCTGGTCGATTGGATACGGGACATGGGAAGCTCGGTGCAGCGACCCGACAAGATTGGCAAGGAGCAATTGGAGGAACAGTGCCGGATGCTGTTGAGCTCCGTGGTGGAGGGAATCAGGGTAAGCGGCGCTGCCGACTTGAAGGATGCTGGATGGAACGGTGCGCGTGAATTTCTTGAGGAGATTTCCGCATCGCGAGCACGTCAGGGATTTTCGGCTGGAGAGGTTGCAACATTTGTACTTTCGCTCAAGCGCCCGGTTTTCACCTCGATCCGCCGCGAGCTATCGCAAAGTCAGGACAAACTGTTCGAAACCATTTGGGTGGCAACCGAACTGCTCGACCGGCTGGCCCTTGTCACGACCGATGCTTTCATGACGGCAAGGGAAGAGCTGATCTCGCGCCAGCAGCAAGAATTGCTTGAGCTTTCGACTCCAGTGGTGAAGTTGTGGGACGGAATTCTCGCACTTCCGATTATTGGCACGCTCGATAGCGCCCGCACACAGGTTGTGATGGAGAGCCTGTTGCAGACCGTGGTTGCGACTAACTCGAAATACGCGATCATCGATATCACCGGCGTTCCCACCGTGGACACGCTGGTTGCGCAGCATCTTTTGAAGACCATTACCGCGGCGCGCTTGATGGGTGCGGAGTGCATCATCAGCGGGATTCGTCCGCAGATTGCTCAGACCATTGTGCACCTGGGAATCAACCTCGAGGACGTCATCACGAAGGCCAAGCTTTCGGATGCTTTTGCATTGGCGCTTCAGAAGAGCGGCCGAAAGGTCGTTCGGGAGACCGCAGCTCCCGTGAGCCCGATAAGCAGCTTGTTTGCGAAGCGGGAGGAGTAGATGGAACGAATTCCCGTTCTCCGCATGGGCTCACTCCTGTTGATCACCATTCAGGTGGACATGCACGACAAACTCGCTTTGCAGTTGCAGGATGATGTCACAGAGCGCATTTCGGAATGGGGATCGACAGGGGTGTTGATCGATATTTCCTCTCTCGAGATCGTTGACTCTTTCATCGGGCGGATGCTGGGAAATATTGCGGCGATGTCGAGTGTGCTGGGAGCCGACACGGTCGTGGTCGGGATGCAGCCCGCGGTTGCGATCACGCTTGTCGAACTGGGAATGTCTTTGCCGGGAGTAAGAACGGCGCTCAGCGTGGAAGCGGGAATGGAACTGCTTTTTGGGACGGTTCCTGGAACCCAGTCTGGACCGGGTGATGAGCATCCTCAATCTTGAACTGCTGCCGCTGAAGAACTCGAGTGACATTGTGATGGCGCGCCAGAGGGTCAGGCAGCGGGCGGTGGAACTCCGCTTTAGCCTTGTGGACCAGACCAAGCTGGTGACGGCGGCGAGCGAACTGGCGCGCAACGCCCTGGATCATGGCAAGGGCGGCCACATGACGATTGAAACTTTGTCCGCCGGAACGCGCACCGGCATTCGCCTCGTTTTCGAGGATCAGGGGCCCGGCATCGCGGATATTGAGCAGGCGCTCAAAGATGGTTACACTTCCGGATCGGGGATGGGTTTGGGTCTTGGGGGCAGCAAACGCCTGGTGAACGAATTCAGCATCCAATCTGAGGTGGGCAAAGGAACGAGAGTTACTGTTGCGCGATGGAAATAGCCTTCACAGAATGGATTCCGGTCACTGACGCCAGTTCGGTGGGCGAAGCGCGGCGCATGGCTGTTTCGACGGCACAACGGCTCGGTTTTGATGAGACGCAATCGGGAACGTTTGCATTGCTCGTCACCGAGGCTTCTCGAAATATTCTGGTACACGGAGGCGGCGGACAGGTGGTGCTGACCGCCCTGGCGGAGGGCGGAGCATCACTCGCGCGGATACTGGCCATGGATAGGGGCGAGGGCATCGCCAACATCGCCGAAGCAATGAGCGATGGCTTCTCAACCGCGGGGACGATGGGCGGCGGGTTGGGCGCCATGAAAAGAATGGCAACGACTCTGGACATTTTCACTGGCCGCGGCGGGACGATCGTTTTGCTCGAGGTCGGGACGCCGGCGCCGACGCGCGCGCTGCAAATCGCCGGCCTGGCGGTGCCGTACCCAGGCGAGAGCGTCTGTGGCGACGCATGGAGCAGCCATCAAACACCGCAACGCACGGTTACATTCATCGCGGATGGTCTAGGGCACGGCTGGGGAGCGGCAGAGGCGGTTGCAGAGGCAGTAGCCACATTCCGTCATCGCGCAGAACTCGCGCCCGGTGAGATTCTCAGCTATATGCACGATGCACTTCGGAAAACTCGCGGAGCGGTGGCCGCCATCGCGGAGATTCGTCCGGCAGAGAAACTACTGATCTATGCCGGAGTGGGAAATATCTCTGGTGTGGTGATGGATGGAAACAGGTCGCGGAGCCTTGTTTCGCACAATGGAACGCTGGGAATGACGATACCGAAGATACAAGAGTTTCAATCTGAATGGACGCCGGACTCGATGCTTGTTTTGCACTCGGATGGGCTGCAATCGAAGTGGGATCTTTCTTCTTATTCCGGGTTGCTCTCCCGGCATCCGGCAGTGATTGGCGGTGCGTTACTTCGCGATTTCCGTCGCCATCGCGATGACGCCAGCGTGGTCGTGGTGAAGGCGGCGTGAGTTATGTCTGTTCCCATCGTCCATCTCGCACTGATCACAGAACGAGACGTCGTTCACACGCGGCAGCGTGCGCGCGAAGTGGCTGCGGAACTGGGCCTGGACAATCAGGATCAGATTCGTCTTGCCACGGCCACATCGGAGATTGCCCGTAACGCTTTCAGATATGCGCGCAACGGCAAGGTGACTTTTTCATTGGCTCTTGAAGCGCCGCAACGGCTTGAAGTCACGGTGACGGATTCTGGTCCAGGAATAAAAAATATCGATCAGATATTTGAGGGTCGGTATAAATCCGATACAGGGCTTGGCATGGGTCTCATTGGTACGCGGCGGCTGATGGATGAATTCGAGATCGAGACTTCATCTGAAGGCACCAAGGTACGGATGGCGAAGCGTATTCCCGTGCATCGCGAGATCTGGACGCCGCGGGCTGCACGCGAACTGAGCCGCAAGTTTCAATCGAGAGCAGCGGACAATCCATACGAAGAGATTGAGCAACAGAATCAGGAACTGCTTAAGACGCTGCAGGAATTGCGCGCCCGGCAAGAGGAGCTTGAGTCACTGAATCGGGAGCTTGAAGATACGAATCGTGGGGTTGTTGCTCTTTACGCCGAATTGGACGAGCGCGCAGATTATCTGCGTAGAGCTTCAGAACTGAAGACCAAGTTCCTTTCAAATGTGTCTCATGAATTCCGGACGCCTTTGAATTCAGTCATCTCGCTGGCGCGCTTGCTGCTCGATCGGTCGGACGGCGATCTGACTTCAGAACAGGTGAAGCAGGTTCGCTACATTGAATCGTCGGCGCGCGACCTGCAGGAAATGGTGAACGACCTGCTGGATCTGGCCAAGGTCGAGGCAGGAAAGATCCGTATCCGGCCGAAGCGATTTGAGGTGCATGAACTTTTCAGCGCTCTGAAGGGAATGCTGAAGCCACTGCTTGCGGACAACACTTCAGTCGAACTGGTTTTTGAAGATGCGGTGGATCTTCCGCCGTTGCGCACCGATGAAGGCAAGGTTTCGCAGATTCTCCGAAATCTTATTTCCAATGCACTCAAGTTCACGCCCAGCGGCAAGGTGACTATCTCAGCCCGCTTGCTGGAGAGTCAAGAAATTCAGTTCACGGTCAATGACACAGGCATTGGAATTGCGCGCGAGCATCACGAAACGATCTTCAAGGAATTCAGCCAGGTGGAGAACCCTCTGCAGGAGAAATATCGCGGCACCGGTCTGGGGCTGCCTCTATGCCGCAATCTGGCGATGCTGCTGGGCGGAACAATCTGGCTCGAAAGCGAAGCCGGCAAAGGATCAACCTTCTTTGTCCGGATTCCCTCCGTATATGTTGGCGAGGCAGTCCCGACCGAAGAGAGCGCGGCACTTCCAGCGCCGGAGTTTCATCGCACGCCGATCTTGATTCTCGAGGACGATGCCGAGACATTGCACGTGCTCGAATCTTACTTGCGAGGTACGGAGTTTCAGCCGATTCTGGCTTCGACGATGGTTCAAGCCGAGAGTTGGATGGCGAGGCACGTCCCGGCCGCTGTGGTTGCCGACGTCTATATCGGCGATGACTTGTCGTGGGGATTCATTGGCCGCCTGCGCAAGCGTCTGCCGGAATTACCGATTATTGTGACAAGCGCTCATGAAGAAGCACTGAGCGCCTCCGAGCAAGGCGCGGATCTATTTCTGCTCAAGCCTGTGGAGCGCGAAGTGATGCTGCGTGAGCTTCGCCGCTTGACCGCGCAGACAGGCAGCAAACGACTTCTCCTGGTCGACGACAATGAGGTAGCACGCTACATTCTTCGCGATCTTCTCGATTTGCCATGGCTCGATATTCATGAAGCTTCCAGTGGTAGCGCGGCAATCTCCGCGCTGAACGAAGATCTTCCCGATGCATTGATTCTCGACTTGCTGATGCCCGACATGAGCGGTTTTGACGTTCTTCGCCACCTGCGATCTCAACCTGCCACGCAGAGTTTGCCCGTTTTGATTTACACATCTAAGGTGCTTTCCGAAGCTGAAAAGGCGCTGTTGGATTCGTGGCAAGCGAAGATCGTCCGCAAGGAAGAGATTGCTACCCGGCTTTCGGCGAAGCCATTTCTTGATTGGGCGCAGGCGGTGGGACTGGCACCCCAACCTGTGATAAAGGAGCAGAGTGCCTGAGCTGCTTCGGCCACGGATTCTGATCGCCGATGATCGGGAAGAGAACCGATTCGTCTTGTTACACATTCTTGGTGAGGCGGGTAGCCGAGGTTGTTGCTCGCCAAGCTGCTTATCAATGATCCGCTTATCAAAGGCAGTCGACCTTCGATGCTCTCTCGGAGGGCTGGTTCTCATTGATAGCGACGGAATAAGTAGCCAATAGGAGTGCGCGGAGAGAGTTACTGCGGCGGCGGACCGTTTTTCTGCTCCTTGGCTTCGAGACGCTTCACGATTTCCCGCTCGCGTTCTCCGTCCTCAGGGCGGTGGAGCTTGTAATAGAGAGAGGCGAGTTGAATGTGAGGGTCGAGCCAGTCGGGATCCTTCTTCTCCAAGGGTTCGAGTGCGGCAGCGGCGGCAGCATAATTGCCGGTCATGCCGTTGAGGACTGCCATCTCATACTGCGCCTGAGGCACCTCGGGATGTAACTGCAAGGCCAACTCAAGCAGGGGTCGGGCGCCGTCGGTGTCGCGCTGCTTCATGCGCATGGTTCCGAGGTAAAGATTGGCGGCAAAGTCTCGCGGATCCTGGCGCAAGGCCACTTCAAAAACAGCCTTCGCATCCTCGGTATCGCCGACGGCGTCGCGGGCCTGGCCGGCCAACGAGTTGAGGCCCGGCAGGGAGGGATTGATGGCGAGTGCGGCGTCGAGGTCAGCACGAGCCTGACGAAAATCCTGCCGGTGCAGTCGAGCGGTACCTGCGATGACCCAGGCATCGAGAGCGTTGGTGGCCTTGGCGTTGGACTCCATACGCGGCAGGCCCTCAGCTTCTCGTCCAGAGGCGATCAAGGCTTCGGCCAAAACGAATTCGAAGTCCTGATTGTTTTCATTTCCTGGCTCAAGAGGCGCAAGCAGATCGGCGGCGGCGGCGGCCTGATTGAGCTTGATCTCGGAGTAGCCGAGAAGCATGGAAGCGGTCAGATTTCTGGATTGTGCAGCGTGGACTTTTTTGAATTGCTCGGCGGCATTTCGCCAATCGCCTTTTTTGTAGTAAGCGAGGGCGAGGTTCATGCGAATATCGGTCTGGCCGGGCAGGGCGGTCAGAAGGCGCAGATTCTGCTCGATGGCTGCGTCGAACTGGCCGTCGGCGGCCAATGCGGCGGCTAGATTCGCACGAGTTTCAATCGATTCGGGACGGATGGCCAGAGCTTTACGGTAGTCTTCGATGGCGACATGAAGGTTTCCCTGGCGCTGCGCATTGAGGCCGTCACGCATGAAATCGTCGGCGGTGGTGGGAGAGGGCGCCTGTCCGGCGGCATGGATAAGACAGACAAAAAGAAGCGCGGCAGGCAGGGAACGCATATGAGTAGGATAGTACAGGAGTTTCGGACGAAGCTGACGGGTTGCCATGAGATGGATTAGAATCGGCTCGAACGGGTTATTTCGAACGATCAAAGCTTTTACTCTTGTTTATCGGGGGCGGTATTTCAGCAATGATCATGAGTGCGCGCACGGCGTGCTGGCTGGCGTTGGCTGCAACGCTTGCGATGGGGCCGGCGAGGATGCGCGGGCAGACGTCCGAGTCCCCGATTCGTTTTGAATTGAAGACGCTTCCGTTTCGCTTGAATAGCGACGAGAGCCAGTCGCGCAATGCCCCGGAAACGATGGCCGGGGGTGTGGCTGTCTTTGATTATGACGGCGATGGACGGCCCGACATTTTTTTTACCAACGGCGCCGATCTTGCGACGATGAAAAAGGATGGCGAGAAGCACTGGAACCGGCTCTATCACAATAATGGGGACGGAACCTTCACCGACGTGACGGTCAAAGCCGGGCTACAGGGCACGGGCTTTGACATCGGGGTCGCAGTGGGCGATTACGACAACGATGGTCATCCTGATTTGTTTGTCACCGGTGTGCGTGGAAATACTCTTTACCATAACAACGGCGATGGCACATTTACGGATGTGACGCACAAAGCCGGCTTGGACAAGTGGAACGATCCGGAGTACGGACCGCTGTGGGCTGTAGCAGCCGCCTGGGTAGATGTGAACAACGACGGATTGCTCGACCTGCTCGTGGTGAATTATTTGCAGTGGACCTATGATAAAAAGCCGTTGTGTGTGATCGAAGAAACTCCAGAGTACTGTCACCCGCGCTTCTACAAAGGGCTTCCCGACCAACTTTTTCTGAACCAGGGAGATGGCACGTTCAAGGATGTCTCGAAGGAATGGGGGATCCGCGAACACGTCGGCAAGGGTATGGGCGTTGGGATGGCGGATTTCGATTTGGATGGCAAGCAGGATCTGTTTGTGACCAATGACTCGGAGTACAACTTTCTCTTCCATAATCTGGGAGATAAATTTGAGGAGATTTCTTTTCAGACGAATACCGCGCTAGCGGAAGAGGGCGCATTCATCTCGGGCATGGGGCTGGATTTTCGGGACATCAACAACGACGGTTACCCGGATATTGCCTACGTGGCTCTGAACCGGCAGACATTCCCGATTCTTTTGAATACGGGCAAAGGTGATTTCCGGGAAGTGACCGCCTCGAGCAAGATGGGTGCTTACAGCATGAATATGTCGGGATTCGGCCCGGCACTCTACGACTTTGACAACGACGGGTGGAAGGATCTGTTCGTTTCGCGCGGGCATGTTTCCGCGACACGTCCGCCGGGCGCGGCAGTCAAGCAGCCGAACACGGTTTTTCGCAACCTCGGCCCCAGCGGCCAGTGGCAGCCGCTCACCGAAGAGGCGGGATTCACCGAGGCAACAGCGGCCCGGCACCGGGGCTGCGCCCTAGGAGATTTCGAGGGGAACGGCCTCATCGATATCGTGGTCACCTCAATGGACCACGATGCAGAGTTGTGGATGAACCGGAGTCCGCACACGGGACATTGGCTGGGGATAGCGCTGGAGGGAGTGAAGAGCAATCGAGACGGGATTGGTGCTCTGGTCAAGGTGACGACCAAATCGGGTCAACAGTACAACCACCAGACATCAAGCGTTTGTTATGCATCGTCGAGCCTGGGCCCGGTGCATTTTGGATTGGGCAAGGACGCGATAGCCAGCGAGGTTGAGATTCGCTGGCCCAGCGGTATTGTGCAGAAGCTGGAAGATGTAAAGGCCGACCAGATCGTCCATGTGAAAGAGGCAGTTGCACAAACTGCGGCCGGCAAGAAATAAAGAGGCATGTCAGGGGAGATTGCGCCCGCACATCATAGCCTGAGAGAAGCGCGGCCCCTTTGAGGTTGGCTTGAGGAGAAGAGAGATGAACTGGACATTTGCCGCCGCAAAGCGGATTCTGCTGACGGCTGCGGCCGGTGTGTTGGTTGCGCGCTGCATGGTGGCGTGGTCCCAGAACGGTGAGCAGAATCCGGTGCCGGAGTATAGGCTGGCGCCATCGATGTACGCTCCCATGGTGGGGGCTCCCGGCTTCCTGGTGATCGACAGGCCGGTCCAGGGCACGATCTATCCGCCGGAGATTACCGCGCCCCAGTTTGCCTGGCGGGATGGGAATTCAGAGTCGAAGATTTGGCGGATCGAGATTGAATTTGCCGGGCGTCCGCATCCACTTCAGGTCTGGTCGAACGGCGAGAAGATGCAGGTTGGGGAGTCGGACACGCAGTTGCACGGTTACGTGGAGCCCACGCTGACGGCCGAGGAACAGTTGATGCACACGTGGAGACCGGACGAGAAGACCTGGGCGGAGATCAAAAAGCGATCGTTGGGGAAAACTGCAACGGTTACCATCAACGGTTATGCCGGACGTGAGAATTCCAAACCACTATCGAGCGCACAGAGCACGCTTGAGATCTCTACGGATCCGGTTGGTGCGCCAATTTTCTTTCGTGACGTGCCGCTGATTGCGCCTTCTCCAGAGGAGGCACAGCGTGGAGTAATCAAGCCGCTCCCGGACTCGGCTCTGCCCAAGATCCGTTGGGTGCTGCGCTATATCAACGAGACCAAGAGCCGGCTGATGATGACCAACCTGCCGACCTGCGCAAACTGCCACTCATTCTCGCGTGACGGCAAGGTGATGGGCATTGACATGGACGGCCCGGGAAACGACAAGGGGCTCTACGCGCTGTTGCCGCTGAAGAAGGTCAGCATTATCTCGGGCGAGTATGTCGTCCGCTGGAGCGCATATTCCGAGACACGCTCTCAAAAGCGCTATGGCTTCATGAGCCAGGTATCGCCAGACGGGAAGTACGTGGTGAACTCCATTGATGTACCGTATTCGCGCGGTGTCAGGATGCTGGACCGGCTCTACAACAGCGGATACTTCGACTATGCCTTCGGACAGGTCTTCTATCCCACGCGCGGTCTGCTGGGCTGGTACAGCAAAGAGAGCAACAAACTGCAGCCTCTGCCGGGCGCCGACGATCCAAATTTCGTGCATACTTCGGCGTTCTGGAGTCCGGATGGGAAGTATCTGGTCTTTTCGAGGGCTGTGGCGCGCGATCCCTACCCGGCGGGCGGTCAGCGGGCCACTTACGCAAACGATCCCAACGAGACCCAGATTCAGTATGACCTGTATCGCATTCCTTTCAATGACGGGAAGGGTGGGGTGCCAGAGAGAATCGTGGGTGCCTCGGAGAATGGGATGAGCAACAACTTTCCCAAGGTGTCGCCGGACGGCAAATGGATCGTCTATGTGCGCTGCAAGAACGGCCTGCTGATGCGGCCGGACAGCAAGCTATACATTGTGCCCTTCGGTGGGGGCGATGCGCGACCGCTTGAATCGAACCTGCCGGTGATGAACTCCTGGCACAGCTGGTCGCCGAACGGTAGATGGCTAGCTTTCTCGTCGAAGAGCCCGTCGTTCTATACGCACCTCTATCTGACTCACATTGATGAGGAGGGGCACGCCAGCCCGCCAGTGGTCATTGAGAATGCGACGGCGGCGAACCGGGCCGTCAATATTCCGGAGTTTGTGAATATTGGGATGAGCGAGCTGGACCATATCGAAACGCCGGCGATCGATTTCTATCGCGAGTATGACGCTGCCCAACAGTTGCAGGAGGAGCACAAGTACGTGGAGGCCATTCCGGCCTGGCAGATTGCCGCGGCCAAGGATCCCACAGACGCCCGCCCGCTGAACAACATGGGTGTCGCGCTGGATGCTTCGGGAAGGACAGCCGAAGCGATCGAGGCCTACGAGAAATCGCTGGCTATCAATCCCGATAATTCCCACACTCAAAACAATTTGAGCAGTGCGCTGGCGGAGTCGGGCCGTCTCGACGAAGCGTTGCAGCACGTTCGTCGCGCTGTGGAACTGGATAGCGACAACGGTTCGGCACATGTGAACCTAGGCCACATTCTGCTGCAGATGGAAGGACATGGCGATGAGGCAGTCGCTGAACTCAAGAAGGGAATTGATTTGTCACCGCGCTTGCCTGACGGCTACAGCGTCTACGGTGTCTACCTCGCGCACCAGGGCAGGCTGGACGAGGCGATCAGCCTGATGCAGAAGGCCGTTGATCTGTCGCCCGGCTCAGCCGAGTTCCGCTACAACCTGGGTCGCGCCTTGGCCGCTCAAGGGCGGTTCTCCGAGGCGCTCCCCCACTTCAAGGCCGCGGCCGAGATTACCGGACGTAAAGACGCTGGAACACTGCAGATGCTGGCCGCCATGAGCTTTGAGACGGGAGATGCAGCGCAGGCAATCGCCACGGCGCAAGAAGCACTCCGGCTCGCCACGGAGCAGAACGACGGCCAACTGGCAGAGGTGCTGCGCAAGGATCTGGTCCGCTACCAGACTCGGGGCGAACAGCCTAAGTAGCAGTTTCCGGACGCCAAACCGGCTTCCGAGAGCGGCAGGGGACGGAGATTCGCAACCGGAAATTGGTAGCGATAACATTGAAAAATCAGGTACTTACTTTAACGATTTAGTGAATATGGCCATTCTGCCAAGAAGTGCTTGACAATCCTATGTTTACGGGTCTATTGTGGCCCCCGTGATTGTTTTCTGCCCTTTTTGCGTTCTGAGCGTCATCGCAGTTAACATTTGGCAATTACTTGGAACCCGATGAGACGGGGCTGTCGCTCCAAACGACCGGAAACAGGCAGAGCAAGGGAAACCGAGAACGATCACAATTTTCACCTTAGGAGACAAAAGTGAACGCAAAAAATGGTACAGCAAAATGCTGGTACTGTGATCTTCCGTTCAGAATCGGCGCTCTCGCGGCTGTTTTGGCCGTAATTCTGTTCGGTCTTCAAGGGACACCTGCAATGGCACAACAATTGACAGGCACCTTGAGCGGTATCGTCAACGATCAAACGGGCGCGAGGATTCCAAACGCCAAGGTCGAGCTCAAGAAAGAATCCAGCGGCGAAACTCGCGGAACAGTGAGCGACAAAGAGGGCTACTTCAACATTACGGCTGTTCAGCCGGCCACGTATTCGCTTTTTGTTTCGGCCCCCGGCTTCACCAAGTGGGAGGCCACAGGCATCGTAATGAACCAGGGCGACCAGCGCGCGGTTGCCAACATCGAGCTGAAGGTCGCTGCTGTCGGGTCAGAAGCAGTTACGGTTATTTCTGGCGAAGATGTAATGGTTCCGCTGGATACCGGCGAAATCAGCACGGCACTGAACGCGAAAATGATCAGCGATATTCCTCTCAGCGGACGTAACGCTGGTGAAGTGATGAAGATGATGCCGGGCTTTGGCCGTAACAACGGACTTAGCCAGGGACAGGCCTTTAATGCGACCGGAGCAGTGGACAGCAACAGCGGTCCGGCCGGCGATTTCTCGTCCAACGGCACGCAGCCTAATGGCACCATGGCGTACATGCTGGACGGCTCGAACCTCATCGATCCAGGCAACCTCGGGACGCAGGTCGCCAACATCAACCCAGACATGGTTGAGGAAATCAAGGTCCTGACCACGGCCTACTCGGCCGAATACGCCAAGGGCCCGGTGATCTTCGAGGCCTTCAGCAAGACCGGCACTTCGCACTATCACGGCGAGGGTTACCTATATGCCCGCAACAGCGCCCTGAACTCCTGGGACTGGTACACCAAGGAAACGTTCAAGAGTCAAGGCGGCGGGTCGGCTCTTCAGGCGCAGTTGCGTCCCGATGAGCACTATTTCTATTACGGCGGCAACGTCGGTGGCCCAGTTGTTCTGCCTTTTGTCAAGTTCAACAAAGGCCATGACAAGCTGTTCTTCTGGTTCGGTTACGAGTACATGGACCAGCACCCGGCATCTACTCCGATTGCGATGAACGTTCCTACCTCGCCACAATTGACTGGCGACTTTACCAATTCACTCCCTGTCAGCAGCGCCTCCACGGTTCCTGTTTCGACCCTGCTCACCGAGGGTCTGCAGAATAGCGGCAACGCGAATGCCTACAGCGGCATGTACAACAGCCCGGGCCCCGATGGATCTCATCTTCCTTCAACCGTTTGGGATGCCAATATCAAGGGTCTGATCGCCGAAGGCGCGTATCCGACGCCGAACGTGACTCCGGGGCCTAACAACTCATGGAACGATTATGTATACGCCGTTTCAAACCCCGCGAATCGCTATGAGATTACGGGCAAGGCCACGTATGATTTTAGCGAAAATACCAAGCTGAATGCCTCCTACTCGCGTCAGATTGAGACAATGCAGCACCCGCTCTCAGTCTGGTGGGCTCCCCAGTGGACGGTGCCATATCCTTCGCCGGTTGTCGGCAAAGAAACCGGCAACTTCGTGATGGGCAACTTGACTCACGTTTTCAGTCCCACAACGACGAACGAATTCGTTTTCAACTATTCGCGCTGGGTCAACGCCAGCACCCTGAGCGACCCGGCGAGGGTTAACCGCACGACCCAGGGCTTCAACGTGGGTTCCATCTTCACGGCAGTAAACGGGAAAACGGTCAGTCCGCAGATTCCCAACATCGAAGGTCCGTGGGGCGGCGCTCTCTCGAACATCGACGAAGAGAGCTTCTACTCCGGCTTCGGCGGCGGTACGGCTTTCGGCGGCGTCAAGCTGGCCTATGCGGCCTACGACAACTTCACCAAGATCGTTGGCACGCACTCTCTGAAGGCTGGCGGTTACTGGGACTTTGAAGGCAACCAGCAGTCGGGCGGCAACCCGCAGAATGGTACCTACAATCTCGGCTGGGGCGCTGATTCGACGGGCAACCTGGTAGCCGACATGCTCACCGGCCGCGTTGTTAACTACCAGGAATCCAGCGCCGATCCCACTGCGCAACTTGGTTTCGATCAGTGGTCGTTCTATGGGCAAGATTCGTGGAAGGCCGACAAGCAACTCACTCTCAACTACGGCATCCGCTTTGACCATGAAGGTCAGTGGAATGGCGGCCAGGAAAACGGAAACTTCTGGTTTGGCAGCTCGGGCAATCACAACGTCGGCTTCCAGGTTTGGGATCTGGCCAACCTGGTCAACGCGGCCCCCGGGTCGGCACCGGCCAACAGCGGTCTAGAGTGGAATGCCATTGACAAGAGTATTCCGCTCTCCGGTTTCTCCTCGAAACCCCTCACCATCAATCCCCGCGTTGGATTTGCGTATGACATCAAGGGAGACGGCAAGACCGTGCTTCGTGGCGGCTACTCCGTCTTCCAGTACCAGGTCAGCGCACAGATCGGCAATGCCTGGAATGGGCCTCAGGGAGCGTTCACGTACCAAGCGAACGGTCCGAACTTCCCGAAAATCAATGGCGTCTCCACTGAATTGGGATACGGCGGCATCTCGCTCGTAACACCTCCGGGCGGCACGACGGAGAATGGCGCCTCGGTCTACGCAATGCAGAAGGGCGACAACAGGAATCCCTATACATCCGACTGGGACATCACGATTTCGCGTTCGCTGCCCTGGCGCTCGGTCTTCGAGGTTTCCTATGTGGGCAACGAGAGCAGGAACCTCTATCAGGACGGTTCGAATAGCCATATCGGCGACCTGAACAACGTCAGGCCCGGTGCCCAGTTCCTGCAAGACCCGGTCAACGGAAACTATGAGTCTCCTGCCGGACCGGCTTGCTCCTTCAACGTCAACGCTACCCCACCCACTGGGCCCGCCAAAGGCTCAAATAGCACGTATTGTGTGGCAAATCCGGCGGCCTACGGCAACATTTCCTGGAACGACTTTGATTGGGCACCGTACAAGACGTATGAGCATATGTACGTGATGACTCACTCGGGCTACGCGAGCTACCACTCTTTGCAGGCCAACTGGCAGAAGCAATCTGGCCCGGTGACCTGGGTAGCGAACTACACATTCGGCAAGGCGATGGGTGTTTGGGACTACATGACCAGCAACGGCGCCGGCAGCGGTCCGAACGTTGACACTTTCAACGTGAAGGACAACTACGGCCCACTGGCGTACGACCATACACAAATCCTCAACCTGTCGTACATCTGGAATACGCCGAACTTTATCAAGAACGGCAGCCAGATTATTCGCCAGGTGGTGAACGGATGGCAGATTTCCGGCTACACCGGGTTTCAGAGCGGCGCGCCAATTCAGCAGAACACCGGAGGCAACATGAATGCGATCTATCCGGGGAGCTTGACCGTGCCGTACAACGACCTTCCGCTTGCCGATAATCCGGTAGGATTCCAGCAGGATAGCAGCATTCTGCTTCCGAACGGACTGCGTTCGGTGTCAATGAACACAGCAACCTGGTTCGGCACAGACTCTCAACGCATTCTTTTGCCAGTGGTCACCTGCGATCCTCGCAAGGGCCTCAAGAAGGGACAGTACTTCAACGTCAATTGCTTTGCGCCTCCGGCGTACGGCCAGCAGGGCACTCTGGAGTGGCCGTACATTAAGGGACCGGCTTACTTTGACAGCGATCTGGCGATTTACAAGAGCTTTCAGATCACCGGAACCCAAAGCTTCCAGTTGCGTATCTCGGCAACGAACTTCCTGAACCATCCGTTGAAGGAGTTCAATGCATCGGGCGGCAACTCGGACGTGCAACTGAACTTCTCCAACACGGCGTACGTTACGAGCCCGATCGACTCCACCGACACTCACGAGTTGCAGACGATCTCGCAAACCAACACCAACGCCCAAACAACAGGCGCGCCGTTGGCCAAAGTCGGCAGCCGTTCGGTTCTGTTCTCGGCCAAGTACATCTTCTAAACCGGACTCTGGTCTGGTCGGCGCGGGCCCGGTTTTCCGGTCCCGCGCCGAAGAAGCCACTCTTCTCCAATTCGCGGAGAAGGCGATACACTCAATACAACCAGCCGAGCGGCGCCCTTCCGGCGCCGCTTTGCCATGCGCGGCAATGCGTGCCGGTTGCCGCCCAATGAACAATCTTTCGGCTCAAAACAACCCTGGCAAAGGGCGAGGTCGTTTAACATGAATCTTCCATACTCGATGATCCCTTCATTCCAACACCGTGAAGGCCGGCGAGCGGTGCGGCTCACGATGCTTTCTATCACATTTCTTCTGACTGCGACGGTCTTTCCGTTCGCGCAAAACAAGACGTCGGTACAGATCGATCTCTCCAAAAACAACAGGACGGTCTATTCGACCTCGATCGGTGTTACGGCAGACCGCTGGGACAACGCTGCTTATAGCCC
The DNA here is from genome assembly GCA_049513195.1 of Occallatibacter sp. Classification (GTDB taxonomy): domain Bacteria; phylum Acidobacteriota; class Terriglobia; order Terriglobales; family Acidobacteriaceae; genus Telmatobacter. The sequence goes on along the minus strand of JBEKWJ010000003.1, from coordinate 67,802 downwards.
GGAAGCACTGAAGACCTTGCAGGAGGCTGGTTTCACACTGCTGCGCCTGCCTGGAAGCCAGGGCATTGACGCGCTCTATCACTGGTCGACCGGCAAGCTGGTGAACCCCTATCAGAACGACCGCATTCCCGCCTTTGCCGACCAGAACAAGTTTCCTGCCCTGGTGCCCGCGATCGACCAGTTGGGCACGGCTCTGATAGCGGTCAACTACGGGACCAACCTCGACGGATCGGGTGGGGGCGAGCCGGCAGAGGCTGCAGCCTGGGTGGCGTATGCCAATGGCCAGACCTCCAGCACGCAGGAGATCGGCAAGGATTCCAAAGGGAATGACTGGAAGACGGTTGGCTTCTGGGCGGGACTACGAGCTGCGACACCGTTGGCAACCGACGACGGGTATAACCATCTGCGCGTCGGCCATGCGGATCCACTGGGCATCATGCTATGGACGATTGGCCAGGACCCATATAACAACGGCTATTATGGCCAGGATCGCACAATCGGATCGGATGCCGATGTTTCGGGCAAATACGGCGAGCCGGGCTCGCCGGAACCGGATCTACATGCGGGCAAGCCAAACAACTCCAAGGATTGGGGGCGTTTTGAGAACAATGCCAAGATGGGCCCGCAGGCCTATGGCGCAGCCGTGGTGGCCTTTGCCAAGGCAATGAAGGCCGTCGATCCCACGATTCAAGTGGGCGCTTACGTGATTCAACCTCCAACTTCGGGGGGCGCTCATCCTTTCGGCTCGAAGTGGAATGAAGGCGTTCTGAAGGCTGCATGCGCGAGCATGGATTTCAGCGCGGCGGATGTATGGTTCAACAACGGCGCCGCGCCGGATTGGACGCGATGGATCGACGAGGAAGATCTGCTGTTGCACGCCCGCTTTGGCGGTGATGCACACAATCACCGTCCGGATATGAACGCCCTGGGGCAGGCCTATGGCCTGATTGTGGGCGACCTCGCGGAAAAGTATAAGAAGTATTGTCCGGCGGGACATATGCCTCCGGTGGCCATTACAGGAATCGGCGTCGAAGCTTGGCTGCCGCCCCAACACTCGACCGCTATTGGCATGTTTGCCGCCGATTCGATCGCCATGCTGCTGGAATCGGGCGTTTATACCGTAATCTGGTCGCCGGTTCATGGCCCCAAGGGGGCTACCGGATCCACGTTAATGGACAGCCAGGGCAAGCCCGGTACGGCCTATGAGGGGATCAAGCTGCTACACACCGCAGCTGGCGTGGGTGACACCCTTGTGCAAGCTGATTCCAAGCTCAATACTCTAGCCGTGCATGCGGTCAAGCGCCGCGATGGCGGCTTGGCTCTGATCTTCATCAACAAAAACGTGGAGCATTCGATCACGACGTCGGTCTCTATCGTCGGCGGTTACAACTTTGCCGGCAATGGCACCCGGTACGATTGGAATGTCGAGACGGTATCGGCCGGCAAAGGCGAGACCCAGACTCCGATTGAGAATCTGGGCGCAAACTTTACCATCGACGTGCCTCGCTACGGAATCACGGTGGTTGTGATTCCCGCGAAGTAGAGCAGCAGAAAGCGCGCCGCCGGAGAACAGCTTCCGGCGGCACGCACCGATTCCATCTTTATTCGTCGAGGGGTGCTCCGCTCACATGGCCATGCGTGGCATATGGTTCAAAATATCGTGTGGGGTGGCGGCGCTGCTGGCGTCCCCGATGACATACGGAGAGGTGGCGCAGAAGCCGGCGCCCTGCCAGGGACCGCAGAACCTTGAAGCCAGAGTGCAAACCCCGAGCGATGAGAGGTCTTATATTGAGCTGGGCAACTGGTTTGGCGACCATCATCAGTTCAGTTGCGCGGAACGGAGTTATGGCAGCGGCCTGAAACACTATGCTCGATCCGCGCATTTGAACTATCTGATGGGGCTTGCTCTGTATTCCGAGGGCAAATATGAAGCGGCTCTGGAGCCTCTGTTGCTCTCCGTAAAGCTCGATGCGAAAGAGATCAAGCCCTACCTGCTGCTCGGCGAGGTGTTGAGCCGACTCGGACGGATACCTGACGCGGCCCAGGCCTGGCAGGCAGCCCTGCAGATCGATCCACATGATAAGTTTGCGCTGGATGGCATGGCCAAGGCCTTGATGTCGATCCATGCATACGACGACGTGATCGCGTTGCTTTCCGCCGAGCCCGCGGATGAGAATCTGAGCCTCGATCTCGGCGTGGCCCTGGGAGGAGCCGGCCAACTGAACGATGCCGCGCGCGTGCTGGGCGAAGCTATTAAAAAGTATCCCGACTCTGCCCGCCTGGTGGATGCACTCGTGACGATCTACGTGCATCAGCTTCGCTATAGCGAGGCGGTCAGGGTGAGCGGCGAACTGGCACAACGCAGGCCAGCCGATCTGGAAGCGCAGCGAACCTATCTACGCACTATATTGCTCAACGGCGATCAGGACATTTCTCTCCCACTGGCTCACAAGCTGGTGCAGCGTGCGCCGCGTGATCCCGATATTCTTTTTCTCTGCGGAGCGGCAGAGCGGCTGGCCGGAGATTTTGAGAATGCACGCAGACACCTGGAAGAGGCTGCCGCGATCAATCCCAAGCACTACAATACGCATTTCGATATAGGCGCGGTGCTGGCGCAATTGCACGAGTACGGCGAGGCCGAAAAGCAATTTAAGTTGGCCATTGAACTGGGAGACGCGGAACCCGAAGTGCGCTTCGAACTCTTTCAGGTGCTGCGTAAGCAGGGCAAGACCGAAGAGGCCGAGGAGCAGTTGCAGATCTACCGCGCCAAGGTGAAGCAGAAATCCGACAACACGCTGGCTATGCAAAAGTCAACGCAAGCCGACGAACTTGCCGCCAAGGGCGATAAAAAACAGGCTGCGGCGCTCTATCGCGAAGCCAGCGACACGCTGCCCAAGGATGCCAGGCTCGCCTATCGCTGGGCGACGGTCATGGATGGCCTGGAAGACTATTCAACCGAGCGGATCGCGCTCGAGCGCGCAGTCGAGGACGATCCGGCCTTTGCCTTGGCGCATAACCAGCTCGGCTATATCGATTCGAAGCTAGGTGAAACAGCGATGGCCGAAGAGCAGTTCCGCCTAGCGGTCAAGTCGGATCCCAGATACGTTTCGGCTTGGATCTCGCTGGCGGCGGTTTTAGCCACGGAGTCGAAGTATGCCGAAGCACGTGATGCCATTGAGAGCGCCCTGAAAGTCGATCCGGCGAATAAGGATGCGCAGGAATTAAGGAATAGCCTTCCGGCGCCACCTCAATAGGCTGGACAGGGACTTTCGTCTTGATATCGAGGGCACAAATACGTATTGGAAGCGAACTGTGGCAAACTAGGTTATATCAATGAAGCCGGAGACGAAAACCGATCAAATAAGGCGACCCATGCGCCGCGATCTGCTGCGCACTATTCCAGCCATCGTACTCCAGTCGCTTCTGCCTAAGCGCATCCAAGCTGCAATGGCGCCCAAGAGCGCGCCTCCTCCGTTTTCGCGGTTTGTTGACGTGGGCAAGATGGCGGGGCTGACCGAACCGACGATCTATGGTGGAACTGACGGATTCACCTACATCATCGAATCGATGGCTTGCGGCGTGGCCTTCATCGATTACGATAACGACGGCTGGCTCGACATTTTCATTCCCAGCGGACGCCGCCTGGTGGACACCCCAGTTTCGGCAACCAACCGTCTCTATAAAAACAATCGCGACGGGACATTCACCGATGTCACCATCAAAGCAGGAATGCTGCACACCGGCTGGGCTCAGGGCGTATGCGTCGGAGATTACAACAACGATGGCTGGGAAGACCTCTTCATAACCTACTATGGCCAGAACCAGCTTTATCGCAATAACGGGGACGGCACCTTCACCGACGTCACGGAAAAGGCGGGCCTGCTGCATCCAAAGACGCGCTTTAGCAGTGGATGCACCTTTGTGGATTACAACCGCGACGGCCTGCTGGACCTGTTCGTATCCAACTATGTCGAGATCGACCTTGCCACTGCGCCCAAGCCCTCGCTTTCCGTGGTGAACTGCAACTATGAGGGTGTGCCCACCTACTGCGGTCCCAATGGGCTGGCGAAGCCCAAGAACTATCTCTACCGCAATAATGGTGATGGCACCTTCACGGATGTTTCCGGCCCATCGGGCATCGACAAGGCAACCGGGTCCTACGGGCTGACGGCGGTGGCTTTTGACGCGGACGAAGATGGCTGGCCGGATATTTTCGTTGCGTGCGATTCAACGCCATCGCTTTTGCTGATGAACAATCACGATAATACCTTCCGCGAGGAAGGCCTGATCCGCGGCGTGGCCCTGAGTGGCGACGGACGGGAATTGGGCGGCATGGGTGTAGGTCTGGGCGATTACGATCTGAGCGGCCACTTGGATATTGTGAAGACTCACTTCGCCCACCAAGCTCCGGGAATCTACAAGAACGATGGCAAGGGCAACTTCGAAGATGTTACGAATGAGACCGGCCTGAACGCGGAATCGCGCTATATCGACTTCGGCGCGGGTATGTATGACTTCGACAACGACGGCTACCCGGACATCATGATCAGTACTGGCTCCGTCTATCCGGAACTCGAGCGCCTGGTGCCTGGCTACTCCACGCGATCACCGCGCCTGCTTTTCCGCAACCTCGGCAATGGGACCTTTGCCGTGGTCACCAACGAGGCAGGGCCCGATATCGGCGCGAAGCACCTTAGCCGCGGGCTGGCCTTCGGCGACTTCGACAATGACGGCGATATCGATGTTCTGATCATGAACGTCAATGAGCCGCCAACGCTGCTGCGCAACGATGCTCCCAAAGAGAACCACTGGATCAAGCTGCGTCTTGTGGGAGTCAAGAGCAATCGAAGCGCCATCGGCGCGCGTGTGATTGCGCGATACAGTGGAAAGCTCCAGGCGCAGGAGGTTCTGAGCCAGTCGAGCTTTCTTTCCGCCTGCGACCTGAGGGTTCACTTCGGGCTGGGCGCTGCAAGAACCGTCGATCTTGAGATCCGCTGGCCCTCGGGAATCGTGCAGAAGATGACGGGAGTTGCCGCCGATCAGATTCTTACGGTTCGCGAGAATGTGGAGACCGCAGCGCACTGAGCGAAACGGTCCGAGCGCGAACTCGCCAACGGGACGCAAGAGGTAGTCGGAGCGGCTCAGATCAGCGTAGACAAGTATCCTCGCGTCGTCTATGCGGTGGCTGTGAACCTGAAGCGGGCATTGCATCTTTCCGCACTCTGATCCTCGATCGCCGGCGAGATCGGGAACTCCCCAATAGGTTGGCCCGGTCAACAGGGGCAGGTTTCTTTCGCCGCGTTGTCGCAACAGTAAACACGAAGTCGTCAGCGAGTTGGGTGATGAGAACCGAAGCAAGAAGGAGTAAAGGGACAAAGTGGAGCGGGCGGTCACGAGTCGATGAAAAGACCGATGCCGCTCGTTCTCCGATGCCGAACCGGCATCCCGAAGCGGGAACCGAAAAATCGCCAATCGGTTTCTCCACGGAGTTTATATCTAGAACGACGTACCATACCCTCTTAAACGCTTTGGAGTTATCTCCTGATCGTGCCAGAGCTGCGTAATTGAGAGCGAGTCGCAACGATTGGGAGCTTGTGCCTGCCCGAAGGCCTCTGATGGCGAGTTCGATCAGCAGGACGAATCGACTGAGAGTGCCACCCCGCAAAATAAATCCGCAAAACATGTAACAAATCGTTCGATTCATGACTTTGTTCTGATGAACGCACAAAAAGGACAGTGCAAACCATGAAGCCGAACCGAAATCCAGCCTGTTGGCTGTTGATCTTCTGCTGTATCTGGAGTGGAGGAGCGGGCGCGCAGACAACGGAAATGACGCTTCGGCAGGCCATTGACCGCGCACTGGGGCAAAGCCCCGAGGCCGCAATAGCTCGCGCAGGCAGCGACGAGGCCAGATCGGCTGCCACGATGGCTCGCACTGCGCTGCTGCCACAGCTCAACTTTACCGAAGACATCTCTCGCGGCGACGATCCGGTCTATGCTTTTGGATCGCGGCTGCGGCAGCGGCAGTTTACCCAGGCTGATTTTTCATTGAATGCGTTGAACCGGCCACAGCCCATCGGCAACTTCTCAACGCGATTGTCAGGCTCGTGGATTGCCTTCGATTCATTCAAGACGCAGCGGGAGATTCGCCGCGCCGATTTTTTCAAGCAGAGCGCTGCATCGTCGGCGAAGGCCGCTGACCAGCAGATCGTGCTTCGGGTAGTTGGAGCTTATCAGTCGGTGCTCTATGCGGAGCGTGAGGTTGAGGTCGCCGAGCACGAGCAGGAGACGGCTGCGGCGCTGGAGGCTTCGGCTGAAGATCACGTGAAGGCTGGGCTCGCGGTCGAGTCGGACCGGATGTCGGCCCAGGTGAATGTCGCGGCAAGGCAAGAGGAACTGATCGCGGCCAATGGCGATCTCGAATTGGCTTGGGTTGAGTTACGCGAAGCGATGGGCGCGCCGGAGCTGAAGGCCTCCCAGTTGAAGCCGATTGAGGCCCATAGCTTTCCAGAGTTGACGCTGGAAGAAGAACTGGCGACGGCGGCAAAGACACGGCCCGACCTGTTGGCGCTGGGCGATGCACAGCGGGCGCAGGCCTCCGCGGTCGGCGCAGCAAGATCGGAGTTCGGACCTCGCGTCGGCGCTTACGGAAACTGGGAGGAGGATCGAGGTTCACTTTCAAGTTCAGGCGGCAACAACTGGGTGGCCGGTGTCCAGATCAGCGTCGACATTCTGCCCTTTGGCAAGCGCGCACAGCTGGCACGCGAGAGCGCCGGGAAGCAGAAGATCGCGGCTCAGATGATTGCCTCACAGTTGCATGTGCGCACGGAGGTGAACCAGGCGCATATTCGCCGGCAGACCGCGGAGTTGCAACTGGAGACGGCACACTCGGCGATGGAGCAGGCCGCCGAGAGCCTGCGCATTTTGAAGAATCGCTATGGCGCGGGGCTCGCGACAATTACGGACCTGCTGCGGGCAGAGGATGCCGAGCGGCAGAGCCAATCCAACTACTGGCATGCGGTCTATGGCAACGCCATGGCCTGTGCGGGAATTTTGTACGCGACAGGGACGCTGACTCCCGATGCGGCGGAGGAGTTGCAATGAAGACGGTCTTCGAGGTGGGTTTGCTCCTGGTTTCGGCGGTTGTGCTAGCTGGTTGTCATGGTTCTGATTCCGCGCCTCAGGCGGCGGTAGAGATGGCACAGGCGCGGGTGGTCGAGAGCCGGCAGCAGTTAGCGGCGGTAAATCTGCGCTTCACGGGAACCGTTCGCGCGCGGGAGACGGCAGTGATCTCAGCACAGGTGATGGGCCGTATTCAACAGGTGCTGGTGCGCGAGGGCGACACTGTCAAGGCAGGGCAGACACTGGTGGTGCTCGACGACGCGGCGCTGCGTGCCTCGGTGGAACAGGCGCGGGCGGGAGTGAAGGCAGCCGAGAATGCACAGGCGGCCGCGCAGACAAATGCCGCTCTTGCGGCAAGTACGCTGAACCGGTTCAAGCAGCTTGAGTCGGAGAAAAGCGTAAGTCCGCAGGAGATGGATGAGGTCTCGCGGCGAGCCGAAGCGGCTGCGGCGAATCTCGATGCAGTGCGGGCGCAGACCGATGCGGCACGTGCGCAGGAAATCGGGGCACGTACGATGCTTGCCTATACGCGACTGGCCGCGCCGTTTGCGGGAGTGGTGACTTCGCGCACGGCCGATCCGGGAACGATAGCCGCACCGGGCATGCCGCTGCTTCAGATAGACCAGGCAGGCGAGTTGCAACTTCAAACCGCGATCGACGAGTCGGTGATCGGCGCGATTCACAAGGGAATGAAGGTTGCAGTAGCGATCGATGGAGCCTCGCCAACAGGAACAACGGGCACGGTCGCAGAAATCGATGCTGCGGCCGATCCTGCCAGCCATGGATTTCTGGTGAAGATCGATTTGCCTTTCGCGGCGCAACTGCGCGCGGGCATGTATGGAACGGCGGAGTTGCCCAACGGGATGAAGCAGGCAATCCTGATTCCGCGCTCGACTGTTGTTATGCGCGGCTCGCTGGCCTGTGCTTACGTTCTGGATGGCAAAGGAACCGCGCAGCTGAGGTATCTCACTCTCGGCGCGAATCAGGGAGATCTCGTCGAGGTTCTGTCAGGCATCGCCGCTGGTGAAAAGCTTGTCGACGCGCCCGCAGATCGCGACCTCGCCGGCAAACGGATCGAGGTCCAGCGATGAAGCAGGAACTTGGAATAGCCGGACGCCTGGCACAGACATTTCTCAACTCAAAGCTGACGCCGCTCTTTATTGCCGCGTCTCTGGCGCTGGGCATCTTTTCGGTGGCGATTATTCCACGCGAGGAAGAGCCGCAGATTCTAGTTCCGATGCTGGATATCACGACCGCCATGCCGGGCGCTTCGCCGGCCGAGGTCGAGCAGCAGGTCACGCTTCCGATCGAGAACCTGGTGCATCAGATCTCGAGTGTCGAGTATGTGTATTCGACTTCTGCGCCAGGACAGAGCCTGGTGATTGTGCGGTTTCTTGTCGGCACCTCGCAGGAAGACGCGCTGATCAAGGTCTACAGCAAGCTCTACTCGAACTTTGACCGGATCCCGCCGGGCGTCTCGCAGCCGCTGATCAAGGCACGGTCGATCGACGATGTCCCGATCCTGGCCGCGACGCTTTGGGGTGAGCACTACAACGGATATCAACTGCGCTCGATTGCGGCTGAGATTGAGCACAACATCGGCCAGGTTGCCGATGTCTCCGAGACAACGATTATCGGCGGGCTACCACGCACGATGCGCGTCGTGCTGAGCACCGAAAAGCTGAGCGCCTATGGGTTGTCCCCGATGGCCGTCGCCGGACACTTGCAGGCCGCGAACGCAAGCGTGCAAGCGGGCAGCTTTGCCGAAAACAACCAGGAAATCCGAGTCGAGGCCGGCAACCTCTTCACGCGTCGCGAGGATCTGGAAGCGGTGGTGGTGGGTGTGGTGCGCGGGCATCCGGTCTATCTGCGGGACGTTGCCGAAAAGATTGTTGACGGCGCGGCAGATCCTGCGAACTATGTAACCTTTGGCACCACAAACACAGGCGGATCGGCAGCGCGCCAGTATCCCGCGGTGACCGTCACCGTGGCCAAGCGCAAAGGCACCAACGCAACCGATATCTCCAACGCCGTGTTGAAGCGCATTCATGAGATGCAGGGTGTCTCGATTCCCAACGATGTTACGGTCACCACCACGCGGAATTACGGAGAGACCGCCAAGAATAAATCGGACGAGTTGTTGGAACACCTGCTGCTGGCTACATTGTCGGTGACATTTCTGGTCGCGCTGTTTCTGGGTTGGCGCGAATCGGGTGTTGTGCTGCTGGCGATTCCGGTAACACTGGCGCTCACCATGTCGGTCTTTTATCTGATGGGCTATACCATCAACCGGGTCACTCTCTTCGCACTGATCTTCTCGATTGGCATTCTTGTGGATGACGCGATTGTCGTGGTCGAGAATATGGTGCGCCACTTCAGATTGCCGGAGAATCACGGCAGGTCGATGAGCGCGGTTGCGGTGGAAGCCGTTGCCGAAGTAGGCAACCCGACGATTCTGGCCACATTTGCCGTCATTGCCGCTGTGTTGCCGATGGCCTTTGTGCGCGGCCTGATGGGTCCGTATATGCGGCCTATACCGGTGGGAGCTTCGGCGGCCATGCTCTTCTCGCTGATGGTGGCCTTTGTCGTCTCGCCGTGGGCCGCCTTGCGCCTGCTTGGCAAGCATCTGGAATGCGCCAAGATTCTGGAGCCAGAGATCGAGAACTGGCGGACCAGACTTTATCGACGCATTATGACGCCGCTGATCGAGCCGGGGCGCAATCGCACGCTCTTCTTCATCGGTGTTGGGGCTCTGTTTCTAATCTCGGTGGCGCTGGTGCCCATGGGGCTGGTGCGCGTGAAGATGCTGCCCTTCGACAACAAGAGCGAACTGCAGATCGTGATCAACATGCCCGATGGCACGCCGCTCGAAGAGACGGCGCGGGTGACGCAGGCGCTTGGCGAGGAACTCTCTCGGCAGCCGGATGTGCTGGACTACCAGACCTACGCCGGAACCTCGGGCCCCTACAACTTCAACGGTCTTGTGCGGCACTATTACATGCGCCGCCAGCCGAATCAGGCGGATATTCAAGTCAATCTGCTGCCGGCCAAACAGCGCAGCGAGCAGAGCCACGTCATCGCAAAGAGGCTGCGCCCGCTGATGGACGCGATCGGCAATCAATATGGAGCACGCATTCAGGTCAGCGAGGTTCCCCCCGGGCCGCCGGTCATCCAGACTCTCGTCGCCGAGGTCTACGGCCCCGACCTTGATGGCCAGACTGGTGTCGCGCAGCAGATCAAGCACATTTTTCAAACTACTCCGGGAGTCGTGGATACCGACTGGTACGTCGAAGATCCGCAGCCCCGGCTAATTTTCCGCGTGGATGAGGTGAAGGCGGCGCAGCACGGCATTGCAGTCTCGGATGTGGCGCATGCGCTGGCCCTTGCCACTTCGGCAATGCAGGTGGGCCTGCTGCACGACGGCAATTCACGCGAACCGGTGCCGGCGATGGTCGAGGTTGACCGCGCGGATCGCTCCTCTGAGCAAGGCCTCGAAAATCTCCGCCTGCCCGGCGCGGACGGAACGATGGTCTCGCTGCGCGAACTGGTCGCCGTCGAACACAACACAATCGAGCGCAGCATCTATCACAAGAATCTTCGTCGCGTCGTGTATGTCACCGGAGATGTTGCCGGACAGGAAGAGAGTCCGGTTTACGCCATCATGGCGATGAACAAACAGCTCGACCATCTCACTCTTCCGGCCGGTTACGCGCTTGCTCGCTATAACTCGTCAATGCCTGAGTCCACCGACCATTATTCGATGAAGTGGGATGGCGAGTGGCACATCACCATCGAGGTCTTCCGCGATATGGGGCTGGCCTTTGCGGCTGTGCTGATCCTCATCTACGTTCTGGTCGTAGGCTGGTTTCGCTCGTTCATCGTGCCATTGATTATCATGGCGCCTATTCCACTGACGTTGGTGGGCATCATGCCGGCCCATGCGATGATGGGCGCTTTCTTCACGGCCACGTCGATGATCGGTTTTATTGCCGGCGCCGGAATCATCGTGCGCAATTCGATTATTCTCGTCGACTTCATCGAACTTCGAATTCGCCAGGGGATGCCGCTGGCCGAAGCAGTGATCGACGCCGGTGCGACACGCTTCCGTCCCATGCTGCTGACCGCCGCAGCGGTGGTTGTGGGCGCAAGTGTGATTTTGACCGATCCCATCTTCCAGGGGCTTGCACTATCCCTGATTGCCGGCGCGGTGGCCTCGACGTTCCTCTCGTGGCCGACGATTCCCGTGCTTTATTACATGGTTCACTCGCAACGCGATTCCGGGAGCGATTCCGAGCCCGAACTTCAACCTGAAACCGAACAAGGAGTATCTCTATGACAGTCGAACGCGGTTTGCGCCTGATGGCAGGCGTCGTCTTGCTCATCTCACTTGGGCTTGCTCACTACCTTTCGTCTTACTGGCTGTGGCTGACGGCATTTGTCGGGCTTAACCTGTTGCAATCGGCATTCACCAACTGGTGCCCTGCGATGACGATCTTCCGCGCGCTAGGGATGAAGGACTAGTTGCTGCGCTGGGGAGCGTGAATGATATGAATGATCGGCTGATGGATGTATCGCTGGCGGACAGGCTCGACAATCCCGAGCGCTTGCTCTGGTTTCTGCCAGCCATTGTGCTTGGCGGCCTGCCGATCTAGTCCGGTGACTCGATTGCAGACATCGTCGCTGGAATCGGCAAGTACTCCTGGCTTATACAAGGAGTAATGCAAGAGGAGATTGAGCCATGACTCCGCGCAAGTGTACAGCCAACGCCACCTGTTCAACGCCAAAGTGGAGCGAGCGCCTGCAGGATGAGGTCTATCGACAGATGTACAGATTGGAGGCACGCCGCCCAGGAGCAGAAGTGGCCCTTGCGATTGCCTTGCTGCGTGCCTGGGTTGCTTCGGACTCCGAAACAGAGCTGCCGCAATCACGCGAGTGGTTGATGAAGATCTGCCCGATCTGCATCCTGATGATTGAGGAAACGTTGAAAGTTGACGATTCCGATAAGCAATGTCTCCAATGAATATCGAGGAGATTCGCTGGAGTCAACAGCCTTGTCGATGCTCATGCTCAGCGGAGACAAATTCTCTGGCAATGTGTATAGATAGATTATCCTGAACTTGATCTCGAAAGAATGAACCAATGCGCCCGGAACTGACTCAAGCCGCCGATCTGTTGCGCCGCAATACTCCTGAAGCTCTAGAGGAGGCAATCGGCCTGCTGCAGAACACAGTCTATTCTTTCAGCATGAAGGTCTGCGGACATCCAGAAGACGCAGAGGATACCACGCAGGAGGTTCTCTTTCGATCGCTCGAGCACTTGGCCAAGATTCGCGAACCGCAGGCTCTGGCTGTCTGGCTCTATACCGTGACCAGGAATCGCTGCTGGCGCATGCGTCGAAAACCTGCCCATGCTTCCAAGCATCTTCTTTCCCTGGATGAATTGATGCCAGACGAAGCCGAGCTCGGACGATTGCTGCAAGATACCGCTAAGGGTCCGGAGGACAAACTGCTTGATGCCGAGCAAGATCACCTGTTGCATCAGGCAGTTCTGCGCATTCCCGTGCAGTTGCGCGTTGTCCTTGTGCTTTGCGACATGGAGGAACTGACGACCGAACAGGTCGCGCAGATCCTCAATCTTCAACAGGGGACTGTTCGGGTCCGGCTGCATCGGGCGCGCCTGTCTGTGCGCAAAGAGATGAACAAGCTGCTGGAGGTTGCGCACAAAAAAACGGATCGCCGCAATCGAGTGAAGGAAAAATCCAAAGACATCCTGGGCGAAGGGGAGCAACCCTCCCGAGAGTGCCGCGAACTGTTTTCGAATCTCTCCGAGTATCTGGATGGTCGAGTTGAACCCACTACGTGCGAGGCGATGCGTGGCCACATCGAAGCGTGCCCGGCTTGCGTCGCATTCCTCCAAAACCTTCGCATGGCAATCGACCGCTGCCGCTCGCTGGAAATCCCATGCGACCCGTCCGTTTCACTCCGTTTGCGTTCGATCATCACAAAGGAATACCAACGGTTGCTGGGGATGACAAGCACCGAACGGCCTTCCGCAGAACGTTAGCATGATCCGCCAGAACGTCTTTATGCCAGTCGGCGATTCGAAGTGGCATTCGCCTGATTTAAGAGCATTTCCTGATGATCGACTCGTCTGGCCGAGGTGGAGTTTGTTCCCCCGAGCATCGTTCAGATTGGAACGCTGTCCAATGAGGGTCGGTTTGCGGTGCGGACAGTGTCTAGTAAGGTGTTTATTATTCTTGGTTTAACGAGTGTCGTTCTGATGAAAAGGTCTGCATCGTGGAGAATAGACCACTTTTCTCCGCACCCTGGCGCCAAGATATCAGGTGTTCTTATGAAAGATAAGGATAATGATGCTACCCTTTACGCAGATGTAGCATCCAAGGGAAAGAATGACCCGTGAAATGGTGCTGCTTAGGCCCCTATTGCATAGAAGACCTCGACTGGATGCCAATTGAGAGCACATATTTGGAATAATGGCCGACTGATTAAGTCCCTGGGAGCGCAAGCGTTCCTGGGATTGGCGGTCTGTGTCTTTGCGTGGGGAATGCAATATAAGCTTTCACTCTATGATCCACCTCAAGCCCCTTCCCACCAAATTCCAAAGTCCAAGCTATTATCCAGAGACGAGCAGTCCAGCACGGCGAAAAGCCCGCTGGTCGTCCGGACCAGAACGTCCACCAGGATTATCTACTCTGTGCCAGCAACAGTCTTCTTGATTCTGTTGCTGGCCATCAGCTTATTGAATCCGCCGGTATCAAACAGAGCGGACCGACTAATTCATAAGTTATTGGATTTACGTCGCGCCATCTTAATCAGCCTATTTGTTCGTCCCCCTCCGGTTCTCGCCTAGACTCCTTCGACGTTCATTCTCTAGCACTCGATCAGATTCAGTAGTCGGGTGCGACAGGCCACGTTCTCCATGGGAACGCGCTCGTTACGTCGTGAACCCAAGCAATCCAAACTTCATACAGAGGTGCATTCAAGCTATGCGCAAGCGAACCTCCTTGATCGTCGGCGTGGGAATTACGTTCTTTTTGTTGGCTGGCATCGTTGCGTACTTTGTCATGAATCAACACCCGAATGCGCGTGCAGCCGAGGTTCCATCGGCGAGGGTGGCCGTGGCTGCCAGGGGAGAGATTGCGCACACCCTGAGTCTTGCCGGCCAGTTTCAGCCTTACCAGGTGGTGGATGTTCATCCCAAGGTCACCGGCTTCATGGTGAAGATCAACGTGGATATCGGCGACAAAGTCCGCAAGGGCCAGACTCTGGCGGTATTGGAAGTTCCAGAGTTGAACGCGCAGTTGAAGGGCACTGTATTCGAGGTGCAGCGCGCCAAGGACGACCTGCTGCGCGCGCAGAACGAGATCAGGCGGGATGAAGCGATCCATTCGGCGCTTCACGCCGATTATGAGCGGCTGCTCGAAACGTCAAAGGCGCAACCAGGCCTGATAGCTCAACAGGAACTGGACGATGCCGAGAGCAAAGACCTGTCTTCGGAATCGCAAGTGGACGCAGCCAAAGCTGCCTCGGCTGGTGCCGAGCAACACGCCGAAGTGGCTCACACAGACAACGAGAGGGTTCAGGCACTGGAGAACTACACCAACGTAGTGGCCCCACTGGACGGGGTGATCGTCTGGCGTTATGCCGATACCGGCGCGTTAATCCAGAGTGGAACCAATTCAAACGAGCAAGACATTCCCATCGTAAGGCTGTCGCAAAATGGCTTGTTGCGCTTGCGCATGCCGATTCCTGAAAACGATGTGCAGTTTGTTCATATAGGCGACCCAATGCAGGTTCGAGTGGATGCCATTGGCCGTTCATTTACAGGAAAGATTGTGCGATTTACACGCGACGTAAACTTTGAAACGCGGACGATGGAGACCGAGATCGATGTCGAGAATCAAGATCTTTCGATCTCCCCTGGCATGTATGCCAACACTCAAATGCAACTTGCATCTGCATCGAATGTGACCACGATTCCGGTTGAGGCGCTGGTACTCAAGGGGAATCGGGAATCGGTTTACTCGCTGGATGCGAGCAATCGTGTACACATTCGTAATGTGGAGGTTGGGCTTCGTGGTTCGAAGCTTGCCGAAATCAAAAGCGGACTTCAACCTGGCAACAGAGTGATTCTGGGAGGTCAGGAAAACTACGCCGAAGGCGAGGAGGTTTCCCCCATTCTCACGCAGACGCCGGCTTCCGAGGTGATGCGCGAGTCAGGAGGCGTGATCGATATGAAGGCAGAAGCGGATGAGAACAGCGGAGGTGCGAAGTAATGCCAAAGTTCGCTCTCAGGTATCCGTTCTTCATCATCATGCTCTGCTTGATGGTCTCACTTGTGGGGGTGGTCAATACTGTGCGTATGCCGGTCGATCTCTTCCCCAAGATTGACATGCCTGTCGTCGTCGTTGCGACGTTTTACAATGGCATGCCGCCCGAGCAGATCGAAGCAGACATCACAAACACCTTTGAGCGCTTCTTCACTCTTGGCGCGAATATCGATCACAGCGAGTCGCGTTCGCTGACCGGCGTGAGCTTAATCAAGATCTATTTCAAGCCCGGAACCGATTCAAATGCCGCACTCAGTAACATCGCCAACCTGGCTATGGCCGATCTCAGGCGGCTACCGCCGGGAACATTACCTCCCGTTGTGCTCGGCATGGATGCTTCAACACAGCCGGTGTGCCTGGTAACCCTGAAGGGACAGGGATTGAACGAAACGAATCTGAAGGACATGGCGCAATTTCAAGTGCGCAACCAGATATCGAACGTTCAGGGCGCTTCGGTTCCCCACTCTTCTCCTGGACCGTCTGGCGAGGTGAGCACATCGACCAGTAAGCGAAACATTCGTTTGGCTTCGAGCCCAGATCGCACAAGTGCCCGTTCGATACCGGACTCCACGCGCGGATGGTAGTAGGTGATCAAGTCCTCGCTCTGACGAAGATTGCGTGCGGCCACAAAGAAGGCAACAAGCGAACTAGCCTCCGCGATCATCTGAGGTTCATGATCAGATAGGACCTCTTCAATGGTACGGAGGACGGGCAGAGAAAGCTTATTCGTAGCCTTGAGAAGTCCCCAGATCACAGCTGCCGCCCGTACACCTCCTTTTCGCTCTTCGATCTGGTTGATCACAGTTTGCTCAATCGAATTCTGATGAGCGCGACCTATTGCTTCGGAGACGAAATGCTCCGGATTTCGCAATCCCTCTCGATCAAGAGTCGGCAGCGCGTCGAAAAACTTCTGGATCTCTAAGGGAGTCGACAGCTCTTTCAATACTGTGGCCTGTGCTTTGCTCGCCGTGATTTGCAGGTCGCGTGGCAGAGCATCGATCCGAGAACGATACAACTCTGCGCGTTCCGAATCGCCATAGTTTTCCGACTCTAACGAAACCATCCATTGCTCGACTGTGTCCAAAGCGCCGGAGCGTTGATCCTGCCGGATGAACCAGGCAGAAGGGCATTCTTGATTGCAGAGGGCATCTTCGATGCCTTCGGCCAGACGCCCACTTGTGCGACCTGCAAGTTCTTCGTGCCTCCATTGAGCGCGGCACTTGTGACCAGAAGATAGTGAACACTAGGGTCCTTCAGACGTTCACGGACAGAGGTGCGCCTCTTCCCGTGTCGGAGAAGCGCCTTGATGTTAGCCACAGTCCAAGCGTCACCTGTTCGCAGCTTCGCTTGTACTACGAGCTTGTAGCTGGCGACTGGTGCGCTACCTGCGATAACTCCCGGTTCAAATTCCTCGAGCTCCGTCTCAAGGTCCTCCTGGGTTGCAGGCTCGAGGATCAGTTGCCTGGCCTGCTTGCTACCCAGCAGAAGATCCAAAGCCAGCCAAGCAGACACGTCGATCTGGTATTCGTAACCGGCAAGGCTCCCACCGCCCGCCCCTTGATCCGCATGGACTTCTTTTTGGATGTCTTTTTTCACCTGATCAGAATATGCGAAGCAGGTAGACGAGTTCAGTATCCGGCTGATGTGGCATGAAAGGGGACAGCTTCATTAGGGTTTGGAGGGTCAGTTGGATCCACGCCAAAGATATGCCACGAGATTCCAGTCGCAAAGATTGCCCTCCAATCACGGTCTTTGGATGCTGCCTAATGGCGCAAAAAGGAATCGTCATCATCGATACACTGCGGCTCGGGGGGGCGATGACTGAACAAATCTGTCTCGCAGCATATGCCCAGTGCCACTGTGGAAAAGCCGTTGTAAGGTGGCGTCGATTTTGTAAGGTTTTTTGGCCCGACAATAGGGAATTGCGTGGAAAATGGTGAATTTATGGACTCCGGTTAATCCCTTCAAGCTATTGATTACGCTATGTTTATTTAGATTTCAAAAGACTTGCGTTGTAATATGGCGGAGAGGGAGGGATTCGAACCCCCGATAGCCTTGCGACTATGTCTGATTTCGAGTCAGGTGCATTCAACCGGGCTCTGCCACCTCTCCGCGTAGTTCCGATCGTCTTCTGGAACCTTCCTATCCCAAGCACTTCTATCAGTCTTGGGAAGATACACCTCGTTCATAACCAGTCTACCGGCAAAGACGCGGCGGTTGCAATGCCAACCATCCTCTCGATCTTCGCGTCCAGTTGGAAACCATCGGCGGGATTCCTTCAAAGACTCCTGGATCACGAAATGCAGCACAATGGGCCGAGTATCTGAATGGCGTGGGGACGGAAAGTCTTTGACCGCAGATGTCGGCAACCGCTGGGTTTGGGCGTTGCGCTGTTGACGGTTTCGATTCTACGCTCGCATAAGGCGCTGGACAGACCGGGCGGTTCGATAGAATTAAGGGGTTCACCTCTTTGATGTACCTTTATCTTTGGCCTTGATTATTATGAATTCCAGTCTGGGTTCCCCAACGACGAAAATCTGTCGTTGAGCAAAACGGGTTCTTCGGCTCCGCTGCCCTTCGCCCAGGGTGACAAAGCATCAAAGAAATGTAGTGTGGCCATGCATGAGAAATTTGCGAGATGACAGCTTCACGATTATTCGGTGTATCATGAAGCACCGTTGGACAGCACGAAAGGCTTTAGGAGTCCGTTCCTTATGATGGAATTTCATATAGCCCGGAAGGCGCGTGAACGATATCAGTTCGCGGAGACGCTGTTTTCTTACTCGGGAAACGTGATTTTTGCCAATATTGCCGCCTGTCGCGAGTTTGCGTTCCGCATCAATCAGGTTCGCGAGGTCGATCAGCATCCCGCGCAGGCGGTTCATGCGGGCCAGCTTTACGCGATGGGCCTGATCGACGAAGCGAGCCATGTGCTCATCGCGCGCTATCGCGAGCAGTTTGACCCCCAGGTGATGACGGGCGCGATCGATTGGTTTTCCAGCATTGTTGGCGCTGAGGCGCTGGGCAAGATGCTGCTGACGTTTGTCGAGAATTTTCCTGGCATTTCGGTGATGCGCGGCGAGCAGAAGCCGCTCGAATGGCTGGCAGGGCAAACAGACGGTATATCGCACTATGCTGTGGCGTTTGAAGAACTGATGCTTCTGTGGACGGCGAACCGCAATGAGGCTTTTCAACCTTTTGAAGAGCTTTTTGAAGAGAAGACGCTGGCCGAGAAGACAGTCTATCGACAGGTGACCAAGCAGCTTCCCGAATACTTTGCGACGCGTCCGTTGATTCCGCTTCCGAACGCCAAGAAGATGAACTTGCTGGAACTGCTGCGCGCGCCGGCAGTGGGTGCGCCTCGCTCTCTCAGCGAACAACTGAACCTGATCCGCAAGATGTGGAAGCCGCTATTGGGCGAAAGCCTGGAGGAGTTTCTGCGGCTTGCCAGCGAAATTTTGCACGAGGAAGAGCTGGCGATCTGGATGCAGTTCAACCCAGACGCTGCCAACGCCGCAGAGGCCGCGCGGCGGCACAAGGAGAGCGGCGAGCAGCAATGGCCTTCCGTAGTCAGCACGGCCGACGTTCCGGATTTTGACGATCAGGTGCAAGAGTACGAAAAGTTTTCGCCCGACATGGCGTGGATGCCGACCGCCGTATTGATCGCCAAGAGCACGTATGTGTGGCTGGGGCAAATGAGCAAGCAGTACGGGCGCAGGATTGCGAAGCTGGACGAGATTCCCGACGAGGAACTGGCGACGCTGGCGCGGCGGGGGCTGAATTCACTCTGGCTGATTGGCGTGTGGGAGCGCAGCCGCGCCTCAAAAACGATCAAGCAACTCTGCGGCAACACAGACGCCGTGGCATCGGCCTACTCGCTCTTCGACTACACAATTGCCGAAGACCTGGGCGGCGAAGCGGCTTATACGAACCTGCGTGACCGGGCTTACCGGCATGGGATTCGGCTGGCTAGCGACATGGTTCCGAACCATATGGGGATCGATTCGCCGTGGGTGATCGAGCATCCAGACTGGTTCATTTCGCGTCCCGAGCCGCCCTATCCGGCTTATACCTTCAACGGCCCCGATCTTTCGCATGACGGGCGCGTGGAGATCAAAATTGAAGACCACTACTTTGAGCAGTCGGATGCTGCTGTGGTCTTCAGACGGCGTGACCAGCAGAGTGGCGAGACACGCTACATCTATCACGGCAACGACGGCACCAGCTTTCCGTGGAATGACACGGCGCAGCTCGACTATCTGAATCCGGCGGTACGCGAGCAGGTCATTCAGACAATTCTGCACGTGGCGCGGCTGTTTCCCGTGATTCGGTTTGATGCCGCCATGACCTTGGCCAAACGGCATTTTCACCGGCTATGGTTTCCGGGGCAGGGATCGAGCGGAGCCATTCCTTCGCGCGCTGAAAACGGGATGAGCCAGGCAGATTTTGATCGCGCCATGCCGCACGAGTTCTGGCGCGAAGTGGTTGACCGCGTGGCCGCCGAGGTTCCCGGCACGCTGCTGCTGGCAGAGGCCTTCTGGCTGATGGAGGGCTACTTCGTCCGCACGCTGGGCATGCATCGCGTTTATAACAGCGCATTCATGGTGATGCTGCGCGACGAAGACAACGCCAAATATCGCTCGGTCATCAAGAATACGCTGGAGTTCGATCCGGACATCATGAAGCGCTACGTGAACTTCATGAGCAATCCTGACGAGCGCACGGCCATCGATCAATTTGGCAAGGGCGACAAGTGCTTTGGCGTGGCCGCGATGATGGCCACGCTGCCGGGGCTGCCGATGTTCGGCCACGGACAGATCGAGGGATTCACAGAGAAGTATGGCATGGAGTACCAGCGGGCGCGTTACGATGAGACGCCCGATCATTGGATGGTGGAGCGCCACGAACGCGAGATTGCGCCTCTCTTGCAGCGTCGCAGGCTCTTTGCCGAGAGCACCAACTTTTTGCTTTACGACTTTTTTCTAGATGCGGGCACGGTGGACGAGAACGTCTTTGCATATTCGAACCGCAGAGGAAACGAACGCGCCCTGGTGGTCTATAACAACCGCTATGGCGAGACGCACGGGACAATCGATTATTCGGCGGCATACGCTGACAAAGAATCGAATCAACTGCGTCAGCAACGCATCCGCGAGGGACTGGGGTTCAGCGATAACTCCGGTGCGATTCTGGGCTGGCGCGACTCGCTGACCGGCCTGGAATATTTGCGCCGCGCGAGTGATTTGGCGTCGCGCGGTTTGACTCTCGACCTGCACGCTTATCAGTGTCATGTCTTTTTGAATTGGCGCGAACTTTACGCGACAGCCGAACAGCCCTGGGACAGGCTCTGCGACCAATTGAACGGCCGGGGCGTGCCGAATTTGCAGGATGCACTGGTGAATCTGGAATTGCAGCCGGTACACGACGCGCTGCGCCAACTGCTTGAACCGGCCTTAGTGCGCTTGTTTGCTGACTTGGCTGAGCATCCGCGCACACTGGCCGTTGGCGTGAACAAAGCGATTGAGACCGAACGCACGGAGTTCTTTGAGGCTGCATGGGTGCGCTGCGAGAATTTCCTCTGGCAAGCGCAGAGGGCCTACGTGATGCTCACCCGGAGCGAGGCCGCCACTCTGCCCGCTAACCCTGTGCCAGCCAATCCCAGCTTGCTGCGTGCGGCTTATCGCGAGCGGTTGCGCGCAGCCATGCGCATCCCGTCGGTGGAAGCGCTTTTCCCGGTCCCATGGACCGTGGCCGCGCGGCGCATGTTGCCCAGCCCCAGTCCGCAATTGACTGCGACGGCGATGTGGGGGCCGGTGCTCGGCTGGTGCGCGCTAGAATTGCTTGCCGAATCGATCGATGTGCAGAAGCCTGAGCGCGTGGCGTTGGAGTTGTTTGACCGGCTCCGTCTGCGCGAGCCCTTTGCTAGGGCCTTCGCCGCTCTGGGATTCAATGACGAAGAAGGCTGGCGCGTGGCCGCACGCGTCAAGGTGGGGCTGCTCACGGCGGCGGAAATCGGCAAGCCTGAAAAAGCGGAGGCGACGACTGCTGAAGTCGCGCCGGCTTTGTGGCCCGCCTTGTGGTCGGATGCGGATGTGCGCTGGCTAACCGGTGTTCATCCGACAGAGGGACACGACTATCTGGTACGCGAGCGGTACGAGGAGTTGCTTTGGTGGCTGCTGATGCCGTCGCTGCTGCGCCTGGCGGGCGAGGTTGCGCCCAGTCGCTTGGCCGTCCAGGCGATGAGCAAGAATATCGAGGAGGCGTTGGCCACTGCCGAGGCTGCCGGTTATCGCGTGGATTTGCTGGCTCCGGTGGCGGCTGAAGTTGGCAGCAAGGAGACGGCGACCAAGGCCGTTGTGGTTGCTAAACCCGCCGATGAACGCGATGCCGAACCGGTCGGGCCGGAAGCTCAAGCGAAGAACGAACCTGATGCCAAGATCGAAGCAGCGGAGCCGCCGGTTGAACCGGCTGTTGAAGCGAGACCCTTAAAAGCCGAGACGGTTGCAGACGCACAGACTTCAACCGTCGAGCAGCACGAGCCTGTATCGCCGGAGATTGAAGCCGAAGCTGAAACTGTTGCCGAAGCCGAGGTCACGGATCAGCCAGCCGAGCCCGTTGCAGACGCACACCCTGTGCCTGTCGATGAGCCCGAACCGGAAGAGTCGGAGATTGCAGCGAAGGTCGAACCTGTTGCTGAACCCGAAGCATTGGATCAATCAACCGAGCCAGCGGTTGAAGCACAACCTTTGCCTGTCGTGGAAGAGACGCCGACAGAGCCGGAGATTGAAGCCGAAACCACGCCTGTTGTTGAACCTGAAACATTGGATCAAACAACCGAGGCAGCGGTTGAAGCACAACCTTTGCTTGTCGTGGAAGAGACGCCGACAGAGCCGGAAATTGAAGCCGAAACCACGCATGTTGTCGAACCTGAAACAGCGCATCAACCAGCCGAGCCGATGGCCGAAGCACACCCATTGCCTGTCGTTGCGCAAGAACCGACAGAGCCGGAAATTCAAGCCGAAGCGGTGGTGCAACCAGCCGAGCCGGTTGCACAAGCACACCCCGTCTATGTCGTGGCTCAGGAGCCGGCAACGTATATCGTGGCGCACGAGCCCGCAGCGCATATCGCGGCGCACGAGCCGGCAACGCCAGCTCCTGAAGCTGCCCCTGAACCTGTTGTTGAATTCGAGACGGCGGTGCTACCCGCTGCAGACGATGTGGGGACTGCAGGTGAAGTCCCTGAGAATGATCTCGCCAAGACAGAAATTCCTGCTGATTCCGATGAACTGATGCGTTGGCTGCTCAAGCCTAAAGGTTCCTCCGAATCGAGCCCGGCCGCGGTATCGGAAGAGGAGTATTTGTCTGAAGAGCAGCAGGCGCCGCTCGACCCAGCAAGGGATTTATACATCCTGCAAACCGATCAGCAGCAGCTAACCGAGCCGGAAATAGAAGTCACGGACGACCCCGAAGCTGAGTGGGTAGCGGAACAGGATCCAGAAGACGCTGAAAGAGAGCGTGAATATCCTGAAGACCATCCCTCGGGGGCTAAAACTCTGGTTGACTCCATCACTTCGATCTTTGCGCGAAAGCCGGAACTTCTTACCGAACCGAGTATTTTCGGTCTCCGTGACGCGCAGCCTTCATCCACCGATCCATCGGAGACTACAACTCCAAAGGACGAGTTCACAAGTGGTTCCGCTGTCGAACCTGAGGCTCACTTCGTGAGATCAGCGGATGCCTACTCTTCGTTCACTGAACGATGGGAGCCGCCAGCGCCTGAGATTCATTACACGGCCAAACCCGCGGGCGAATCCACGGGAGAATCCGAGTGGCCGGCACCTGCGCCTCCTCCGAACATTCACTTGTTGAGACCGGCAACACCCGAAGCTGATTCCACCGATCGAGACAATCCGGACAATTCGACCTTGCCGCATCGTGGGTGAGTTTGTGAGCTGCGCCCCAATCCACGGGAGCTGTGCGCCAAGAGCCTGCCCCGGTCACGATTTTCCTGACAGGAGTGGGCAATCACAAAGCTCCGCTTCGCCCCTATGCAGGAGCAAGTTTGCCGGTGGCATCCACGTGGAAGGGGAGCCCTACCATGGTAGGGGCTGGCCCATGTGAAAGAATCCGCCGCTTGGGCCGTCGTCGGCGAGCGTGGCCAGCGCAACGCTGGTTTTGGCTCCCTCGCTCAGTTCCATGATGGCATTCGGTCCGCCCATTTGAGTTTTGACCCAGCCGGGATGCGCTGAGTTGACCTTGATCTTTGTGTTACGCAAATCCCAAGCCAGATGAATGGTGAAGGCGTTGAGCGCAGTCTTCGACGCGTCGTACGCGAACGACTTGGCATCGTAGATCGGCGATTTGGGGGCGGAGTGCATAGTGAGCGAGGCAAGGACGCTCGACAGATTCACAATGCGCCCCGCCGTGCTCTTTTTCAGCAGCGGCAATAGCGCCTGCGTCAGCGCCACCTGCGCAAAGAAGTTGGTCTCGAAGACCTTGTGCAGCAGCTCAAGCGGAACCTCTGCGGCAGAGTGCTCCGGACCTGCGCCAGGAAATGCGCCGGCAGCAATGCCCGCGTTGTTCACCAGAATATCGAGGCGGCCGTACTTTGAATTGAAATAGTCGTATGCCGCCTTGGCATCGGCAGCCTTGGTAATGTCGAACTTCAGCACGTCAGCGTCTACACCCGCCGCGCGCAACTTGGCCACAGCTTGTTCGCCCTGCGCCAGATCGCGTGAGCCGATGACAACCTTGACGCCGGCATCCTTCAATTCAAGCGCGGTCTGAAACCCAATTCCGCGGTTTCCTCCGGTGATAAAAGCAATTTTCTGAGACATAGGGAACTTTCTCCTGTGCTTTTTGGATTCTTACAGCACAGGAGAGGGTGCAGGAAATTGGAGTTACTCGCCTTTGCTGGTTTGCGTGATCAGATAGCGCTCGTAGCCAAGCTCCGTGATCTGGTGCAACTGCGTTTCCAGCCAGTCCGCGTGCTCTTCTTCGTCTTTAAGCAGCTTGATAAACAGATCGCGTGAGCCATTATCTTTTTCTTCGGCTGAAATCAGAGCCGCCTCGTTGTACATGACAATGGCCCCGAGTTCGAGTTTCAGATCCGACTCGATCATCGCCTTCACGTTCTTGCCAATCGTGAGCGACAAAGGCTCCATGCTGGGCGTGCCATCCAGAAACAAGATGCGCTCCATCAGCGACTCGGCGTGCTTCATTTCGTCGATGGACTGCTTCTTGATGTATTTGGCAAGCCGGTCGTAGCCCCAGTTCTCGCACATTTCCGCGTGAACAAAGTACTGGTTGATGGCGGTGAGTTCCTCGCGGAGCGCATGATTCAGTTGTTCGATGACCTTCGGGTTACCCTTCATCCCGCGATTCTACAAGAATGCACGGCGGTTTGTAACCAAAAAACTCTCACATCAATCAACGCGCTTTCAAACCGGCATCGAGTACAACGCAAATTGCCTCTGCGTTACAATGCTCTCAATCAAGGAGGTTTTATGCGCAGGATTCTTCTCGCCGCTTTCGCCGTTGTCTTCGCTGTCTTCGTGGCCGCCCCGCTCCAGATCAAGGTTCTGGCTCAAGGCGCGCCGCCGCAGGTGAGCGCCGATCAGCCTTACACCATCGAGTACTACTACAAATGCCAATGGGGCCATCAGGCCGAGTTCAAGGCGCTGTTCCTCAAAAACCATTACCCGCTGCTCGAAAAAATTCAGGCCACCGGCCGCATTCTTTCGCTCAAAATCGAGTCGCCCGCCTACCACACCACAGAGGATGGACGGTGGGATTTTCGCGTCACCATCCGCTACAAAAACTCGACCGTAGCCACGACCGCGAATCCCGACGAAGAAGCCTTTATCAATGAACTTTATCCCGACAAGGCGACTTATCAAAAAGAAGAACAGCGCCGCTTCGAGATTCTGCTAGCCCACTGGGATTTGCCGGTGACCGACATTACGCCGTCGAATAAGTGAGAAGAACGAGGGATGCATCGTATCCCACACTAGCCGCAAAAAACGCGGCAGGGCGGGGCGCACGGATCTCATAAAGCGATTTTGGTTTCGATGGCGTCGTAGTCGGCGCGGACGCCACGGGTTGTGGCTTCGAGAAGTCCGGCGCCCGCCAGAGCTTTCACATCCGCATGGACGTTGCTGTAATCGCGCTTGAGTTCCTTGGCGAGGGCGCGGACGCTGGTGACATGATGGCGGCGGACATAGCGTAGCAGTTCCATCCGCTTGCCGGTGAGGACGCGAGCCAGGGCGTCCCAGCTTTCAAAAGCAAGATGGCGTTCGTGGAAGCTCTCGCCAAGCTCGGCGCGATGCCACGCGTCGATGAATTTGCGTGAGGCTTCCTCTTCCATCGCGCCGCCGACTGTGAATTTCACATCGCTCATTGGACCCCTCGCAATCTATTCACGTCTGACCAGAAATCGGCAATCAACTTCTCGACGGTCGTAAACGCATAGTGTTTTTCCACGCCTTGAAAATGCCGATGATCGCCTTTGCCGCGCTCATTGTCGTACCCAACTTCTCGCAGCCCAGGACGGCCATAGAAGAGCGAATACTTCAGGCCGTGCCTTGCCGGTGGAACGGGCTTCGGAACGCGCCAGAGGACCATCTCCACGATTGCGCCATCGTCATAATCGATGCGCTGATGAAAGAGCAGCTCAGCCTTCATTGCACGTCCATGATGGCATTATAGACCATATGGCTTTGTTTGTCATAGGGTGTTTGGAGTTGCAACGGCGGAGTGGAAGTATATTTGTTTTCTAACTTATTCATTATATTTATGTTAGGTTCATGGGTTCCCACCCAATCTATTCGGTTGTTTCAAGAGTTGGCACCGGCTAATTATCTGGGATGATACTTACAGCAACATAAAATCAAGCCCCTTTCCAAAATGAGGACTCAAAAGAGAGTTGGCAAGCATCGCCAGCGCAATGCCGATCAGAGCCGCAACGATGACGCTGGAAACTTACCAAGAGAACAACCATTCCATGAAGCGAAAGTACAATAGACTTTCGCTCAATCTTCGCCATTCAGGTATAATGCGGGCATGGACTTTCAACTGGTGACGAGCTATACGCCGAGGGGAGATCAGCCGCGAGCGATTGCCGAACTGATGAGTGGCCTTGCGGCAGGGGAAAAGAGCCAGGTGCTGCTGGGCGTGACCGGTTCGGGTAAGACTTTTACCATGGCGAAGGTCATTGAAGAGTCCAACCGGCCGGCGCTGATTCTGGCGCATAACAAAACGCTGGCGGCGCAGCTTTATCACGAGTTCAAGCAGTTCTTCCCTAATAATGCCGTCGAATATTTTGTGAGTTACTACGACTATTATCAGCCGGAGGCTTATATTCCCGCTGGTGACTTATATATCGAAAAGGAAGCGACCGTCAATGAAGAGCTGGACAAACTGCGGTTGTCGGCTACGCGGAGTTTGTTTGAGCGGCGCGACGTGATTATTGTCAGCTCGGTGAGCTGCATTTATGGACTGGGGTCGCCGGAGGCTTACTACGGAATGCTTCTGCTGCTCGAGAAAGGCCAGCGCATCAGCCGCAAGGACATCACACGGCGGCTGGTGGAGATTCTCTATGAGCGCAACGACACGGATTTTCGGCGCGGGACATTTCGAGTTAGAGGCGATGTTATTGAGGTTTTTCCGACTTATGATGAGTTAGCTTATCGGATTGAGTTATTCGGCGATGAGATTGAATCGCTTTCGCAGATTGATCCTTTGTTTGGAACGGTGAAGCAGAAGTATGCGCGGCTGCCGATTTATCCCAAGAGTCACTATGTGGTGCAGCCGGAGCGCAAGGCCGGGGCGATCGATTCGATTGTGGCGGAGTTGAACGCGTGGGCACCTGAACTTGAGGCGCAGGGCCGGATGGTGGAGTCGCAGCGCATTCACCAGCGCACGCGCTACGACCTGGAGATGATCAAGTCGATGGGATATTGCCACGGAATTGAGAACTACTCGCGGCATTTCAGCGGCCGGCTGCCGGGCGAGGCTCCGCCAACGCTGCTGGATTATTTTCCTCGCGATTTTCTGCTCTTTGTGGACGAGAGTCATGCGACGATTCCGCAGGTGCATGGAATGTGGTTTGGGGACCGCAGCCGCAAACAGAATTTGGTGGACTACGGCTTTCGCCTGCCCTCGGCTGTGGACAACCGGCCGCTGAAGTTCGAAGAGTTTGAGAACCGTGTGCATCAGGCAATTTATGTTTCGGCAACGCCGGGGCCTTATGAGCTGACTAAGTCATCGGGAGTCGTAGTGGAGCAGGTGATTCGCCCCACGGGGCTGGTCGATCCGGAGGTCGAGATCAGGCCGGTGAAGGGTCAAATAGACGACCTGCTGGCGGAGATCAGGGACCGTGCAAAGCGCAACGAGCGCGTGCTGGTCACGACACTGACCAAGCGTATGGCCGAAGATTTGGCCGGCTATTATACCGAGGTGGATGTGCGCTGCCGCTATCTTCATTCGGAGATCGAAACGTTGGAGCGAGTGAAGCTGCTGGCCGGATTGCGCAAGGGCGAGTTTGATGTACTGATCGGAATTAATTTACTCAGAGAAGGGCTGGATCTGCCGGAGGTTTCCCTGGTAGCGATTCTGGACGCTGACAAGGAAGGATTTCTGCGCTCGACTGGCTCACTGATTCAGACCATGGGACGAGCTTCGCGACACCTCGAAGGGCGGGCGATTTTGTACGCGGATAAAATCACCGACTCAATGCGGCGAGCGATGGACGAGACCGATAGGCGGCGGCGGATTCAGCGGGCCTACAACGAAGAGAACGGCATCACGCCGCAGTCGATCATCAACAAAATGGATATGGGGCTGGCGGAGATTTTGAAGGCAGAATACGGCGAGGTGCCCGAGGAAGAGACGGCGGCACTGCCGGAGTTTGCCACCCAGGCAGAACTCGACAGTTTCATCGCCAAACTAGAAACGGAGATGCGCGAGGCGGCCAAGAAGTTCGAGTTCGAGCGGGCAGCCAAGCTTCGCGACTCGATCAAGGAATTGCGGGAGAAGGGATTGTTGCTTGGGTAGCCACCTGCGGTGGGGCCAAACGCTCGCTATTCGCTCGCATAAATGTCGTTGTATCCCTCCCTAGCCGCAAAGTTTCAAGAAGCAGGTTCTTCGACTTCGCTGCGCTTCGCTCAGAATGACAGCGGCGAGGGTGGGGCACCTTGGTTTTTGTGTTTGAGGCGGCGCTTCAGGCGGCTCGGTTACGCGCCAACAGTTGAGGTCCGCTACGATGATCGCCGGTTTTGAAGCGGCCGACTTGCTGAGTGAGCTCGCGGGCCAGCTTGACCAATTCGTTGGCGGTGCGTGCGCTCTCTTCAGCGCCCTGCGACGAGGCGGTAATGCTGGTGGAGATTTCGTTCATCGACTGACCGACGAGGGCCGAAGCCTGGAATTGCTCCTCCGCGGCCTGAGCAATCTGTTCGATGTGCTGGCGCACCTCGGCGGTGCCGGAGCCGAGCGAGCCGAGCGAGAGCGCAGCGGCGTTGGCGGCGAATACGCTCTTCTCGACGCTGTCGGAGCTGCCTTGGATGTGCGCAACCGCCTCATGCGTTCCCTGCTGAATTGATTGGACGGCATCTGCGATCTCCTTGGTTGCCGATGTGGTGCGCTCGGCGAGGCGCCGAACCTCTCCAGCTACCACCGCAAATCCTCGGCCTTGCTCACCGGCGCGTGCCGATTCGATGGCGGCGTTGAGGGCAAGCAGGTTTGTCTGTCCGGCAATCTCTTGAATCAAGCCGACGATGTTACTGATCTGACCTGATCGCTCACCGAGTTGCTGAACGCTCTCAGCGTTGCGGCGGGCCTCGCCTGCCATATCGCGAACTTGTCCTGCAACGGCTTCAACTGAATGGCAGCTCGTGGTAGCCATGTTGCCGGCTTGGACAGCATTCTGTGCCGCCTCGTGACAATGAGTGGATACCTCGCGCACACTGGCAATCATCTCTTCGAGTGCGGCAGCGACCTGCGAGGCCTGAGACCTTTGCTCCGCGGAGGCCGCGGCGATCTGAACCGAGGAACTGGAGACGCACTCGGCATTACCGGAGAGCGAGCCGGCTATGGATTGAATCTCTTCCACCATTTTCCGCAATTGGTCCTGCATATGGCTCATAGCCTGGACCAATTCTCCGAGTTCGTCTTGGCGGTTCTGCTCGGGCGCAGCGGCGATCAAGTCTCCTTCGGCAATCTCGCGCACGAATTGAACACAACGGTTAAGGCGAACTCCCAAAAGGCGGCCAAAACCTACGCTCCAGACTCCGAGGGCTAGCCAGAGAATGACCAGCGCTCCTGCTAGCACGCTTTGCTCATGATGC
Organism: Occallatibacter sp.; assembly: GCA_049513195.1. Taxonomy (GTDB): domain Bacteria; phylum Acidobacteriota; class Terriglobia; order Terriglobales; family Acidobacteriaceae; genus Telmatobacter. Next base: position 37,988 of record JBEKWJ010000003.1, on the reverse strand, counting down.
AGGCGCACAGCCTCTTCCGCAGTAACCGTTGCGGCGAGATCAGACAATCGAATGACGACGAGGTCAAGCGAGTCGGTGGGCGGACGATCCTTGCCTTTGACGGCTGCATCGGCCTGGGCAAAATCGCGGCTGGATTTGTAATCCGTGAGGGCGGCCTCATACTGAGAGTCAAGCAGCTGATGCTGCTGTTGGAAACTCTCCAATCCTGAGCGAGCCTGGGCATCGAGAAGCTGGCTACTCAGCGTGGCACTTGCAGATTGCACCTGGTCGGCGAGAGAGTGAAACTCGGTTTCGTATTTCGACAAGGCAGTGTTGTCCCTACCTCGCAGCAGGATATCTTTCCAGGCTTGGACCTGCTTTTTGAAGTTGAGCTGCACGACACGAACCTGCTGCGCTTGTGCGATTTCTCCTTGGATGATTGCCGTGTAGTCGGAACTAACGCCGGCGCAGCGAATCATTAGATAGATAGAGGCCGTTGCTCCAGCAAGCAAAGAGCAGCCAAGAAGCAGATAGATGGCGTGCGAAATTCGGAGGGACGCCATATCCACTTTATCGGCAGAACATGATATTGCATAATTAATGAGGGAAGCAATCGAGGTAGAAGGAGTTATTGTCCGAACCAGACTCGCGCGCGACCGGGAAGATTCGGAGGAGGCTTGTGATTCAGAGCAATCGCATTCTCCACCCACAGTGTGAGGCAGATCACACCCTGAACGTCTATGATGGGACGAGAGTTGCTTCGCAGATGGCCGTTGCGGTTGACCGCTGACGTGCGAGAATCATACTGAAATCGATTGCGAAGAGCGGAGACCTGGATGGCAGCGTTTGGCAGTTTTGCACTTCTCATCGCATTGGCGCTGGCCGCCTATAATCTGCTTGCCGGGGCAGTGGCGCTGCGCCTGATCGCCACCGGTCAGCGGGTCGCAATATCGCCCGAGCGTCTGGCGGATACGGCGCGGCGGGCGGGGATTGCGGGCTTTTGGGCCGTGACTTCAGCAGCATTCGCGCTGATCTGGTCGGTCTTTACCAACGATTTCTCTATCACCTACATCTTGCAGCACTCGAATCGCGCGCTGCCGGGGATCTACAAGTTTTCGGCTCTCTGGTCGGGGCAAGAGGGCTCGCTGCTCTTATGGGCATGGCTGCTGGGGGCGTATGGTTTTGTGCTGCGCCTGACGCACAAAAAGGATGTGAAACTTTACGCCTACGCGGGCGCGATTCTGGCGGCAATTCAGGTCTTTTTCCTGGCAATCTTGTGCTTTGCCGCGCCGCCTTTCGCGCTCTTTCAAGGGCCGACTCCCGCCGACGGCGCAGGCTTGAATGCGCTGCTTCAGTATCCGGAGATGGTGATTCATCCGCCCATGCTTTACCTGGGCTACGTGGGCTTTTCGGTGCCGTTCGCCTTTGCGCTGGGTGCGCTGATGATGCGCTACCCCGGTGAAAAGTGGATCAAAATCACGCGCGTGTGGACGATGGTGACATGGCTGTTTCTGACCTGCGGCATCTTTTTGGGAATGCACTGGGCCTATGCCGTGCTGGGTTGGGGCGGCTACTGGGGATGGGACCCGGTGGAGAACGCGAGTTTCATGCCATGGCTGACCGGAACCGCCTTTCTGCATTCGGTGATGATGCAAGAGAAAAAAGGCATGATGAAGAGCTGGAATGTGTGGCTGATCTTCACGACTTTTCTGCTCACCATGCTGGGCACGCTCTTGACCCGCGCCGGCTTGGTGAGTTCGGTTCATGCCTTCGCGCAATCGTCGATCGGCACGTGGTTTGTGGTCTTCATGGGGATTGTGCTGGCGGTGTGCATCTTCACATACATTTTGCATCGCAGCCACCTGCAGAGCGATCACCATCTGGAATCGCTGGTGAGTCGCGAGTCGAGCTTTCTCTTCAATAATCTGGTGCTGCTCGCCGCCTGCTTTGTCATTCTGTGGGGAACGCTGTTTCCGATTTTGAGCGAGTACGTGGTGGGCAACAAGGTCACCGTAGGCGCGCCCTGGTATAACGCTGTGGCCATTCCTATCGGCCTGTTTCTACTGTTTCTGACGGGTGTGGGGCCGCTCTTGCCGTGGCGTGCTACTTCGCTCAGGAGCATCAAGCGCAACTTTGTGCTGCCGGTCATCGCGCTGTGGGCGACTGTGATTGTCTGCCTGGCAGTAGGTGTCAAGCCGTGGAAAGATGGCGCGCTCGATCAAGGAAATTTCTATGCACTGGTGGCCTTTGCGCTTTCGGCAGCCGTTTTCACTGCGATCAGTTCAGAGTTTCTACGTGGGGCGATGGTGATCAGCAAGCAGAGCGGGAGGAATTTGATTTGGTCGAAGTACACACTGATTCGCCGCAATACGCGGCGCTATGGCGGCTACATCATTCACATCGGCGTGGTGATTGTGGTCATCGGTCTGGCAGGCGCGGCCTTCAATCGCAATGTAGAAAGCGAAATGGCGCTGCACGACAAGATAACCATCGGCCCCTACACGCTGGATAATGTCGGATTCACGCAGGACTCGAACCCGAATTACGACTCCGATTACGCCCGGCTCGACGTTTACAAGGGAGGCAAAAAGCAGTTTCAAATGACGCCGGAGAAGCGGGTCTATCTGGCCAGCCAACAGCCGCAGACGATGGTGGCGATTCACTCAACCTTGCCGTGGGATTTATATGTGGTGTATGAAGGGACGAATCCAGATACACAGCAGCCGATCATCAAGGCGTTCCTGAATCCGCTGGTGAGCTGGATCTGGGCCGGTGTGGCGCTGATGGCCTTCGGCACGCTGGTGGCGCTCTTCCCAAGCCAGACGCCGTCGGCGCAGCGAGGAGGTCAATCATGAAGTCCTCCATTCGAATCACTTCTGGCAATCGTCTTACATTTTGGATCAAGAGCGCGCAGGCATTGGCGTTGGCGGCGGCCATTTGTTTCTCGGTGGGCGCGGCGGAACCGAACTCGCGCTTCGTCGATCTGGATCATCGGCTGATGTGTACGTGCGGATGCGCGGAAATACTGGGCGAGTGTAATCACGTGGGCTGCCAGAACTCCACCGGCGAGCTGAACGAGTTGCGGACGGGCATTGCCAGCGGCTTTAGCGACAAGCAGATTCTAGATTCGTTTGTAGCCAAGTACGGCGCGGTGGTGCTGGCCGCACCCACCAAAGAAGGTTTCGATCTGGTAGCTTGGATTGCGCCATTCGCAGTATTCGCCGCGGCGCTGCTAGGCACGATTCTGCTGGTTCGGCGATGGTCTGTGGGCAAGACAGAGGTTGCAGCGGGAGTCTCTGACCCCGCTACCGATGCGCTCAAGGACAGGATTCGCCGGGAGACCGGCAGCGACGGAGGGTATTGAAATGCAGGGAACAGGGAACAGGGATCAGGGATCAGATTTCGCGGCAATGGAGGTCCTTGCGTTATGACACCGACACTGGGTTTGATTTACGGAGTGTTGCTGCTGTTTGCGCTGTTTGTGTACACCTTCTGGCCGGAGAATGTTTTTGCCTCGCAGCGCGAAAAGACGCGACTGGACTACCTGCTTGAGCGCAAGGAACAGCTTTATGAAAACCTGCGCGATTTGAATTTCGAGTTCAAGGCAGGCAAGTATCCTGAAGAAGATTTTATCGCTCAGCGGGCGCAACTTGAAAACGAGACAGTGCAATTGATGAGCGAAATTGAGCGTTTGCAGCGAGCGTAAACTTCTGCGTTGCGCCTACATGAATTGGGCCGGTTGAGGATGATTGAAAGGGCTTTTCCGACGATGAGATCGATGAGCATTGTTTTTCGCATCATTGCTGTGGGCTTGCTGCTCACGAGTGCGCTAGTGCAGGCCGCCACGATTACAGGCACCGTGACTGACAAGACCACCGGCAAACCCGCTGCGGGCGATACCGTGGTGCTGGTAGACGTGCAGGCGGGGATGAATGAGGCAGCCAAGGCTACTACCGACGCTCGCGGCCATTATTCGCTCACCAAGCCAGGCAGCAGCAATTACCTGGTGCGGGTGATTCATCAGGGAGCGACTTACTTTATCGGCGCGCCTGAAGGCAATGCGGCCGGCGACATTTCTGTCTATGATGTGGCCGCAAAGGTCGATGGAGTGGCCATTGATGAGGACGTAATAGGCGTTGTTGACGCCGCCAATGGGCAGTTGCGAATGATCGAGCGCTATGCGATTCATAATTCCAGCATGCCGCCGCGCACCCAGTGGAGTCCCCACACCTTCGAGATTGTTCTGCCGGAGGGAGCGGTGGTCGATGGCGTAAGCGCGCAGCGGCCGGGCGGTCTGCAAACCTCGCTCAAGCTGGATCCCGACGGACCCAAAGGACACTACTCCTTTAACTTTCCTATCCAACCCGACGACGGCGAAAAGAGTACGTTGTTCCAGCTTGAATATGAAGTGCCGTACAGCGGCAGCAAGATGACATTTCATCCGCAGGTTTCGATACCAGCCAGAACCGTTTGGGTGATGCTGCCCAAGAGCATGACCTTTGCAGCGGGCTCGGGATCGGTCTTTCAGTCGGCGCCGCAGGACCCCGGCTTTCAAACCTTCGTAGCCAAGAACGCGCTTCCTGGCAAGCCGCTGGAGTTTACCGTCTCAGGTAATGGATCGCTGCCGCGCGAAGATCAGGGAGCGCAAAGTCAGCAGGCTGCGTCCGGTATGGGCGGGCAGGAGAGCGGCGGTCCGGAGGCTGGCGCTACTGGCTCGCAAGCGGGCGCACAGCCCGGCGGCGGCATCGGCACGCCCATCGGCACGCCTGATCCACTGAGCAAATACAAGGGATGGATTCTGGGCGGCCTGGCGCTGTTGCTGGTTGTCGCCGCGGCTTTCCTGCTGCGCAAGCCCGCGCCTGATGCGGCATTCGATGCGGGCGTTGCGCCGGCCTTCGCCTCTCCCGCGGCCAAGAGCACGGCCCTGCTGAATGCGCTTAAAGAAGAGCTGTTTGCTCTAGAGAGCGAGAAGATCGCCGGCACGCTCGCACCCGCCGAATATGCGAAAGTGAAGGCGGCGCTGGAAACGGTGTTGGCGCGCGCGTTGAAACGAAATTCGTAGACAAAAAGATATGAAGACTCTAGTCCGCACGCTGCTCTCTCTCGCGCTGATCGTTTGGCTGGGCGCGGAGATATTCTTTCCTATCGTGGCCGCGATCACCTTCGAGACGCTGAGCCCTGACACGCACACGTCCGGTAGAATCGTGGGCAAGTTGCTGCGGATACTGCACGGCATGGGCCTGGTTTCAGGAATGGTGGCGCTGGCGTTGCTTGCGCTCGCGCCCACATGGGGAATTCTCAAGCCGCGCATGGTGCTTGTGCCGATGGGCCTGTTGGTGGTGATGATCGGCCTCACCGTCTATTCGCAGTTTGGCATTATTCCGGCAATGGAGCGGGATCGCATTGCCGCCGGCGGGACGATTGATGCAGCAGATGCCTTCAACCCAAGCCGCGCGCATTTCGAGAAGCTGCACCATCGCAGTGTCTTCGTCGAAGAGTCCATCCTGCTGCTGGGATTGGCGACCGTAGTCTTCGTGGCTCGCGCAGAAACAGGAAAAGGCAGCTTCTAGCTTCTAGCTTCCCGCTTCGAGTTGCAGACGGAAAAATTTGGCATGGACACAGGAAAGCTAGAGGCTGGAAGCTAGCGGCTAGAAGCTAGAAGCTAGAAGCTAGAAGCTGGAAGCTAGCGGCTAGAAGCTGCCCTTCGTTCCTGTATCATTGAAAAGGCGCTTGGGCGCGTACTTCACTCTGCCAGAGCCATCATGGGACACAAATGAAAACTGGTATCATCGGCCTGCCGCAGGTGGGCAAGACATCTCTGTTCAAGATTCTGACTAAAGCCAAGCTCGATGATCGCGGCCACTCGCGCCAGGAGCATATCGGCGTGGCGCGCGTGCCCGACGAGCGGCTGGACAAGCTGGCTGAGCTTTATGCTCCGAAGAAGACGACCTATGCTTCCGTCGAGTTCGTAGACGTGGCTGCGATTGGGCAGGAGGCGCTGAAAGAAACGGCCTTCCTGACCAGCCTGCGCAATGTGGATGCGCTGATTCATGTGCTGCGAGCCTTTGAAGAAGAGTCGATTGCGCACGTTGGCCCCATCGATCCCATGCGCGATATCAAGAGCGTCGAGTTCGACTTGATGATCAGCGATCTGACGCAGGTTGAAAAGCGTTTGGAGCGGCTGGAAAAGGATCTGAAAAAGGGGCGCACCAGCGATTTGGAGCGCGAACAGGCGCTCTTGATCCGCTCGAAAGAGGCTTTGGAAAAAGAGCAGCCGCTACGCGAGTTGGAGATGACGGCCGAAGAGAAAAAGCTGATTCGCGGCTTCATGTTCCTCTCGCAGAAGCCAATTTTGTATGTCCTGAATATTGGCGAGAGCACCACGCTGGGCGATGACCTTGAAGCCGCCGTAAGCCGCTTCAAGCTGGACGAAGTGGCGCACAGGCCCAATGCGGGCGCGACGGCGATCTGCGGCAAAGTCGAGGCCGAGCTTGCTGAGATGGACGACGAAGAGGCGGCAGACTTTCTTGGCAGCTATGGGCTGCGCGAGAGCGGCCTGGTGCGCTTGATTCGCAAGAGCTATGAGTTGCAAGGTCTGATCAGCTTCTTCACCGCGGGCGAGGACGAGTGCCGCGCATGGACGATTCCGGTAGGCTCGAAAGCGCCGCAGGGAGCCGGGGCGATTCACACCGATCTGGAGCATCACTTCATTCGCGCCGAAACAATTCGCTGGGATGCGCTGCTCGAAGCCGGCTCCGAGGCCGTAGCGCGCAGCAAGGGTACGCTGCGACTCGAAGGCAAAGAGTACGTGGTGCAGGATGGCGATGTGATGCACATCCGGCATAGCGGATGAGAATTTTTTGCAAGTATGGCGGGTTCTATGAAAGATGAAAAGCTCGTGACGCCTCGACCACTCACTACAGAAGAATTGGCGTTGCTGAATTGGCTTCTAGATCATGGTTCGCCAGAAGCCAAAACCTTTGCTCTGCAAGTTGAGAAGGTTCGCGCGACACCGTGGTGTGATTGCGGATGTCCGAGTATTTCATTGCATGTGGAGGAAGGTTTTCCATCAGGCAGTTATCCTAGTAGCGTTATCTCTGATGTTCTTGCAAAGACTCCCGAAGGCAAGAAAATGGGCATTCTTCTTTTTCAAGAACAAGGGAAACTCTCCATTCTAGAGATGTACTCTTTGGATATTCTCGAAGGGGATTGGGCATTTCCCGTTTACGAGAGCTTACAGAGGTGGGAAGATTTTCATCGATCTTGAAAGGCTCAAAGGAATGAAACATTGCTGAAGCTCTCTCTGATTCTCGGCGCAATAGCAGCACTAGCCGACGTGGCCGGCGGCTTTGTACTGGTGCGGGCGCGCGGCGTGGAGCGCTACCTGCGCTATTTCGTCGCTCTCGGCGCGGGCTTCCTGATGGCTACCGCATTGCTCGAGATGACGCCCGAAGGGCTGCGGCTGAATCCGCGAATGGGGCCGGTGCTGATCATGGGCGGCTATTGCGTGGTGCATCTGCTGGAGCACACCATCAACGCCCACTTCCACTTTGGCGAAGAGACGCACGAAGGCGAGTTTGTTTCGCGGCATACAGGCAACTCGGTCATGGCCGGCCTGAGCCTTCATGCGCTCTTTGACGGCGTGGCCATCGGCTCGGGATTCCTGGTTTCAGGTTGGCTGGGCTGGCTGATTTTTCTGGCGATTCTGCTGCACAAGGCGCCGGAGGGCTTTACCATGGCCTCGGTCATGCTGGCCAGCGGACGCAGCCGCTCCATGGCCTTCTACTCCGGTGTGGTGCTGGCGGCGGCAACGTTGGCCGGCGTGCTGGTGATCGAGCTGATTCCCAGTTGGCTGCCGTACGGGCTGCCCATCTCGGCGGGCGTGGCTCTTTACGTGGCTGCCACAGACCTGGTGCCAGAGGTCAACCGCGAGCCGGGAATCCGCATGGCTCTGGTTTTTTTCGCGGGCGTTGCTGGGTTTCTGCTATTGCGGATGGTTTTGCCGGCGCTGTAAAGAGTGTATTGATTCCGAATTTGGCTCCATGATTGTGCCGCAAAAGAAGTCAATAATCTGCAACTATCTGTGTCGCCCCTCGGGCCCGCCCTCGCCTGGGTTAACATCGATCCCATTTCAGGAAGAAAGAAGTTTTCCACAAAAATAAAAACCACAATATCCACAAACTTGTGTATTCTGTGATTACTGAAGCCCGCAGGGAAACTGGAATCTGCCCAATGTTGCGAAGAACCTGTCCAACGTTGGTTTCGGTAGGCACCGGTTTCAGCTTCCCTCGCAGGCCCCATCAAGAAATCGAGGAGAATCCATGATCCGCAAAACGCGCCTGTTCACACCCGGTCCGACGCCGCTTCTTCCCGCAGCCCAGTTTGCCATGGCGGCGGCCGATATTCACCACCGTACGCCGGAGTTTCGCGCCCTTTTCCTGAAGGTTCTGGGGCAGTTGAAGGTTTTTATCGGCACGCAGAATGATGTTCTGCTGCTGTCGAGTTCTGGCACGGGCGCGATGGAAGCGTCGGTTTCGAATCTCACTTCTCCGGGCGACCGCGTGCTGGTGCTGACGGCGGGCAAGTTTGGCGAGCGCTGGGTAGACCTGACCAAGGCCTTCGGCTGCGTGGTGGACGTGGTCGAAAAGCCCTATGGGCAGACCTTCGACATCGCGGAGATCAAGGCCGCGCTCAAGCCAGAGCACAAGGCGGTTTACATGCAGGCATCGGAGACATCGACCGGCGCTAGCCACAACGTGGAAGCGGTAGCCGCGCTCCTCAAAGGAACGGAGACGCTGTTGATTGTGGACGGCATCACCGGTCTGGGTACGCAGACGTTCGATGTGGATGGCTGGGGAGTGGATGTGCTGATTGGCGGCTCGCAGAAGGCTGTGATGATTCCGCCCGGCCTTGCTTATCTCAGCGTAAGTGAAAAGGCGTGGAAGGCGGCGGATGTGTCAAAGAATCCGCGCTACTACTTCGACCTGCGCAAGGAGCGCAAGAACGCCGTCAAGGGCGAGAGCGCGTATACGCCGGCTGTGGCGCTGATTGCCGGCCTCGGTGCATCGCTCGACTACATTGCCGGCCAGGCTGGCGGCGATCTCGAAAAGGGACGCATCGCGCTGATCGACAACGCGCAGGTAAATGCGGCGGCAACACGCGCGGGTCTCGTGGCGCTAGGCTTCACGCTCTTTGCGCCGGCGTCGCCATCGGCTGCTGCGACGGCGGTCTCGGTTCCAGAGGGAATGGATTCGGGCACGGTGGTCAAGGCGCTGAAGGCCAAGTTCAGCCTGGTGACAGCCAATGGGCAGGGAACCATGCAGGGCAAAATCTTCCGCGTGGCGCATCTGGGCTTCTTCGACTTCCTGGACACGATTGCGTTCATGGGAGCGATGGAGCATATCGCAAAAGACGTGCTCAATCTGCCGGTGAAGTTTGGCCAGGGCGTGGCGGCGGCGCAGGAGATCTTTGCGAAAGCGGCGAAGAACTAGCTGTTAGCTCTTAGCTATTAGCTTTTAGCTTGTTGTTCGCTGGTTGAGTTTCGCGGTTTCTCATCCTTGATCACCCCAACGACGAAGACCTGTCGTTGGGGACCCCGACGCCGCAAAAAGAACGGCGCGTCAAGGATGGGGCGCGCAGATGGTTCGTGTTCACAGGAAGGCCGGGCTTTTAGCTAAAAGCTAAGAGCTAAAAGCTAGGAGCTGCATTTCATGTCTGAACTAAGTTTTGGGGAAAAGCTGCTGATCGCGCGCAAGCAGCTTGACCTGTTTCAATACGAGATGGCCGAGCGACTCGGGGTTCATGCCAATTCGCTCACCAAGTACGAGCGCGATGAGGGCAAGCCGCACGCCGCAGTGGTGCGGATGTTCGAGATTTTGTGCGAAAAGGAAAAGATCCGCTTTGATGAGTTTGAAGCTGGGCAGAAGGGCAAAGGAGAGAAGATGAAGATCGTTCTGGCAGAGAAGGTATCTCCGGCAACGCTGGCCGTGTTTGCGGCCGAGCCGGGGTGGGAAGTACTCACGCACGATCAACTGCCGGACGGTTTGCCGGCTGCCCTGGCTGACGCAGATGGTTTGGTGGTGCGCAGCGCCGTGCAGGCTGACGATGCTCTGATGGCTGGCGCGCATAAGCTGCGTGTAATTGGTCGTGCGGGCGTGGGCGTTGACAACATTGATGCTGCTGCTGCCACTCGGCGCGGCATTGTGGTGATGAATACACCGGGCGCGAATGCGGTGGCAGTGGCCGAGCTCACCATCGGCCTGATGCTGACTTTGGCGCGCAAAGTCCCCGCCGCCAATGCGTCGATGCATGCCGGTAAATGGGAAAAGAAAATTCTGCAAGGCTCTGAGCTGCGCGGCAAAACGCTGGGCATTCTGGGCCTGGGACGCATCGGGCTTGAAGTGGCTCGCCGCGCCAAGGGCTTCGGCATGGAGATTATCGGCAGCGATCCGTTTGTCTCAGCTGCTGTGGCGCGTGAAAACAGCATCAAGCTCGTGACATTGGATGAGCTGCTCGCAGGCTCGGACTATCTTACTTTGCATGTTGGCCTGACGCCACAGACCACCGGCGTCATCAATGCCAAGTCGCTCGCGACCATGAAGAAAGGCGTGCGCATTGTCAATTGCGCGCGCGGCGAGTTGATCGACGACGCGGCGCTGATGGAGGCTCTCAAGTCGGGCCAGGTGGCCGGTGCGGCGTTGGACGTATTCGCGTCGGAGCCGTTGAAAGAGTCGCCGTACGCTACCATGGACAACGTGATTTTGACGCCGCACATTGCCGGCTCTACCGGCGAGGCGCAGGAGGCTGTCGGCATTCAGATTGCGCGTCAGGTGCGCGATTATCTCAAGCTCGGCGTCGTGCAGAATGCGGTCAATCTGCCCTCGCTGACCCACGAAGAGTATGTCGTGCTGGCGCCGTATATCGATCTGGCCGGACGCCTCGGCAGCTTTTTGGCGCAGACCGGCAAGGGCGGCATTGAAGCCATTGACCTGATCTATAGCGGCACGCTGGCCGAGACCAAGGTCGATCTGGTACGCAACGCGGCGATCTCCGGACTTCTGGCAGGCTCGGAAAATGTGAATCGCATCAATGCCGCGTCGGTCGCGGAAGAGCGCGGCATTCGCATTCACGAAGTCAAGGAAGAGACGCTGGACAGTCATCGCGGCAGCGCCACCACTGTGCTGACCATCAAGCTGCATACGGCCAAAGGCGAGAGCAGCGCATCGGCTACGGTGATTCGGGGCGAGCAGCCTAGACTGCTGACCTTCGAGGGCATCGACATCGAGACGCCGCTCGAAGGCAACCTGCTAGTCTGCCGCAACCTCGACGTACCGGGCGTGATCGGCAAAATCGGCACCACGCTGGGCGAGCACGGCGTCAACATTGCCAACTTCGCTCTGGGCCGCGAACGCACGGGGCCCAAGCCGGTGAAGGCTCTGGCTCTGGTGCAGGTGGATGCGCCGGTTGGCGAGAAAGTGCTGGAAGCGCTTGCTAAGATCGAAGCTCTGATCGAAGCCAAGCCGGTGCAATTGCCGGAAGCTGGGGCCTAACCTCGATTGCAATCAATTCGCCACTGCAAAAGAAAAACCACCGCCAACCAGCGGTGGTTTTTTTGCGGGTGAGTAAGTCCGATCTAGCCGAAGACGCTGGAGAGACCGAGCCAGCTTCGCAGGTAGGCAATTTGGCCAAGGTGATACGTCTCATGCCAGGCCAGTACGCCAATGAAGCCGCTGACTTTTCCATCCTGGCTGGGCGGTCCGGGCGGCGCGGGAGCGGCCAGCGCCTCGGGGGTGAGAGCGCCGAAGGTCGTCTCCAACGCGGCGGCGGACTCTTGCAAGCGCGCCAGCAGCACTTCAGGGGCGGGGTAGCTGTAGCTCTCGTCGAGCTTGGCTGAGCGGGCGAAAGGCTCCAGGCCCGGGCAAGGCCACTGGCCGCCAACGCGTGTGATGAGTATCTGGCGAGCCCAGATCACGTGGCCAACGATCCATGCAATGTGATTCGAATGATCGTTGGGGCGGCTTAGCCATTGCTCAGGTGTAAGGCCGGCAACAGCCTTTTGCACTGCGCCGGTGTTTTGAGTGAATTCACCGGCAGCGCTGGCGATAACGGCAGGAACGGGCATGAGAGAACCTCCGTGGGATGGGGATGATTGAATTCTCTGTTTCCGAGAGATGACGCTTAGCGGATGCGATAGACGAAAGCGTCCTCCAGATATTGATCGCCAAATATCTGGCCTCCGAGGCGCATTCCGTAGGCGTCGGCAGCAGACGCGAAAGAGTGGCGCAGAGCCTGAATGAACGGCTTGTCCATAGGCCGCCAAAAGATTGCCGGGCGCTTACGGTAGGAAATTCCGGCCTTCTTCATCGCCGCATTGATTTCCTCGTAGCCGGACAGTGAGGACGATTGGTCAAGTTGGTCTGAAGCAATCACCAATCTCCAGTTCTCATAGTCCGGAAGCTTGGCCCAGAGAGCCACGTTGGGAGTCTTGCCATCTCGATCCAGTGCTTCGATCACATCTTTTCCGCTTTCGATGTCGTAGCTTACCAATGTAGACGTATCCACGGGAGCAGTCCTCCTTCCTCGTCTTCGATCGCCTTTAGCAACGCTGTCGCTTCTTGAGTCGTCTTACTCTGATATCTGCTTGTTTCGGACCAATCCTGAATTCTGTCAAGGGCCGATTCCATCGCTGGGTTAGCCACGATCACCGCATCCAACTCGTCCTTCAGCTCCGCCAAGTTCAGCAGTTTGCCCAGATCGTGCGTATGGCTATCATTGACCATCTTCTTTTCAGGAAAGTCATGCTCTCGAGTTCGCTTGGCGATGCAAGCCTTGAGAGCACACTCCACAGAATACCCTGCAAGATAATATGCACCATCTGAAAATCCAGCGGCGTGCAAGACCTTGGATTCTCGGAGACGAAGTTCGGCAATTCTCTGAAAGTCACTTCGGTTCATGATCTTACCTAGCTCATAAACTCACATCAAAGGCACTTACGCCCGGCTCAGGTAAGCGCCCTCGCTGGTGTCCACGCGAATCTTTTCGCCTTCATTGATGAATGACGGCACCTGCACGACGAGGCCGGTCTCGGTCTTTGCCGCCTTGGTGACGCTCGAGGCAGTGGCCGACTTGAGGCCCGGTTCGGTCTCGACGACCGTCAGTTCGACCGATGCGGGCAAGTCGATGCCCACGGCATTGCCGTCGTGGTAGCTGACCTTGATTTGCAGGTTGGGCGTCAGGTACTCGATCGCGTCGCCCAGCGTTGCGCCCTTCAGCACGGTCTGCTCGTAGTCCACTGGATTCATGAAGTAGTAGTCGTCGCCGTCGTTGTAAAGGAATTCCATCGAGACTTCGTCCACCACCACTTTGTCAATGGCGTCGGCCGAGCGGAAGCGTTCCTCGAACATGGCCCCGGTGCGGATGTTGCGCAGCTTGGCTTGTATGAAGGCGCGCAGATTGCCCGGTGTGCGGTGCTCCACCTTGAAGACCAGATGCAGTTGATCTTTGTGCTTGATGATCATGCCGGGACGCATTTGTGTGGCGGGAATCGACATTTAGTTTGTAGCTCCTTGCGATGTTTGCGCTCATTGCGCAGAAAATATGGACTTGGCCCATCTTTGATTGTAGCTTAGGGATGGATTGGGGCTGGTTGGTAGCTCTGGTCTCCCCACAGGGCAAACGCATCTTCTTCATTTCCGTTACAGAAAATAACCTCCCATCGGCGCACAATCAAAGCATGAACCACGACAACAGGCGCGGGCCGTTACTGTTCCCTGTTCCCTGCTCCCTGCTCCCTGCTTCCCCCCCACCCCCCCTATAAATATTTATTCTTAGCCGATTTCCTTGCAGATAATTACGCATCCCGAGAAGAAAACGAGACCGATAAAGTGAAGAATCCCCGCGTCATTCTTGAGTGAAACACAGTTTCAGAAGAAATCTTCAATGTGCGCGAAATCGCACATAAAGTACCGTGATGCAAGAAAGAGCCTGTCGGAAACGAGCGATTTTCCCCCAAAAGAAGGAGTGTTTTGCCCTGAAAATGGCCTAAAAAGCCCGCAAAAGGGCCTGAAATGAGTAGGATTTCAGCTCCGACAAAGGATCAAATCAACCGCCCTGCGAATGGCTTGAAATTACTCGGTCGCAGGCGCTTTTGGCTGAGCGGCGGTCTCGCTATCCGCGTCGGGCTTGGCCTGATCCGGCGGCGTCTTCGGCGCGGGCTTTACTGCGGGCTTAACTGGCTGCGGCGCGACCGTCACCGAAGGCGCTGCCTCCAAATTGATCACGACTGGCCTATTGAGCGTCTGCGGCGTGCGCATGGCTCCGGCGCTCGAGAATCCGCCTTGCCCTGCGCTGTGCGGCAGAACCGTGGTTGACCTGGCCGACTGAGCGGGTTGCACGTGCGAATAGACGCCCCAACCACCGCCGATCACCACAGCCACAATCGCAGCAGCCGCGGCCGCGCGCGCCAGAGAACTCTGCATCCAACCGTTCGCGGGGCTGAGCGCAACAGGCCAGCGCAGAATCCGCGCGCTGGCCGAAGTGGTGAGCGAACCGGCGTGCGGCATCACATCCAGCCTCGCCTGCACACGCTCCTCAATCCCTTCGGGCGCGGGAAGACTGGCGATCAATCGCAGCGTCTCTTCAAACTCGCCGAAACCGGAACTACCGACAACGGTATTCTTAGCAGAATCACTCATACGAAACTCCTTGCCGGGCTGAGCGGTAAAGTCTGTTGCTCAACCGGCAACTTTTCACTGTCAACAGTCGTCCGTTCATCGCAAACTCCTGGTGTGGTTCAGCAAGCCGGCCATCAGGTTGCGCGCGCGAAACAGGCGCGACCGTACGCTGGATTCGGTGATGCCCACGACCGAGGCGATCTCCACGCTGGTCAGCTCTTCGAAGGCGGAAAGCATCAGCACCTGCCGCTCCTTGGCGGGAAGCTGCTCCACGCAGGCCAGCACATGAGCGTGATGCTGGGCGGCGGCGGCGCGCTCTTCTGCGCTCAATCCACCGGCGGGCAGTACGCGGGCGAGCTCGGACACATCATCGGTCTCCGGCCTGCTTTTCGCGCGGCGCTTGCGGTCCAGCACCACGTTCCACACAATGCGGATCAGCCACACCCGCTGGTCACGCACCTCGTGAAGCGTGTCGCGATGGCGCAGCACCCGCATAAACGCCTCTTGTACGGCATCTTCGGCGTCGGCCGCGTTGCGCAGAACCGAGTAGGCGACACGATAGAGCGTACCCGAGTACTGGCTCACCAGAGCCGCGAGCGCTGCCTCGTCCGCGTGCTGGCGAGCTTGGTCCTGCAC
Source organism: Occallatibacter sp. (assembly GCA_049513195.1). Lineage (GTDB taxonomy): Bacteria > Acidobacteriota > Terriglobia > Terriglobales > Acidobacteriaceae > Telmatobacter. Next base: position 22,701 of record JBEKWJ010000003.1, on the reverse strand, counting down.
AATCTTGTCTGCGATCTCCATCCAACCTGAGAATACTGCCTGACCCGCGCTCATAATCCACAAGACGCACGGGGCAGGGAAAATGCTCAAAACTTGCCTGCCAAGTCACAAATGAAAAGACTCGCGAAAGCTTTCGCTCCGCGAGTCTATTTCGTCGAGCTGCCTGCCTTGCTACTTAGCGTTCAGCTTCTCGGTGGCAATCGATCCGGCCATGCCGTCCTTGTCGGAATCCTTGACCTTGGCCCATAGCGCCTTTGCCAGGTCCTGTTTGCCGGTTGCGGCATACAAGTCAGCCAGATCAAGCTGCGCCACAGCTGCTGAAACCGTATCCGACGGCTTAGCGGAGAGCTCGTGGTAAAGGTCAATTGCCTGCGCGTCGCGGTTTGTCTGGTGATAGAGCCCCGCCAGGGCCAGCTTGGCCAGACTCGACAGATTGTGATCCCAGGCGCCAGCCGCCGTCTTCAACTCCGTCTCAGCTAGAGCATTTTGCCCCAGTTCTTCGTAGGTGACGCCGGCAAAGTAGTGAGCCTTGGCGCCTTCGGGCAGCCAGCTATATTGCCCAGCCACGGCCAAAAACTTCTGATTGGCAGCTTTGGAACGATCACTGGCTGTGGTGTACGTGCCGTCGGTGGCCGGAGCTCCGGGTTCCGCAAGCGGCGCAGTGTAGGTGTCCAGAGCTGCATTCAACGCGGTCTCGGCAGCTGCCGACCTCGAGCTCCAGCCCCATATCGAGGCCACAATTGCAGCCAGAACCACAACTCCTACGACAACCCAGCGCACAACGCCGGAACGGTGGCCACTGACCCAACTGACGCTGCTTGCAGTGGCTTGGGCAAATTTGTCCTTCTTCAGGGCATGACGGGTTTGGGTATCCACGGGGCTCTCTTCTTTTCCTTAATCTCTAAACTTGCATGCGGCTCCGCACGGGCGAACGGCCGCGACTGCAACCCCATCAGTCTATCAGTGCGCCAACACGAGCGTCCACCGAAGGCGAAAAAGGCAGAAGAATGACTGCCTCTGGGCTGCGATAATTCCATCAATCAACAAACTGAGGCCCAATCTGTCATGACCACCTCCGCGCCCCTCCACATGATCGATCTCATCCGCAAAAAACGCGACCGCGGCTCCCTGGACCAGCGAGAGATCGCCTTTCTCGTGGCTGGAGCGGCCAGCGCTTCTATTCCGCCTGAGCAACTCTCCGCCTGGCTGATGGCCGCCTTCCTGCGCGGGCTTTCCCTCGATGAAACGCGCGCCCTAACGCTAGCCATGCGCGACTCAGGCGAGAAGTTCTCGCCCGCGCACTTGGGCAAAGTGGCCGTCGACAAGCACTCGACGGGCGGCGTCGGCGACAAGACCAGCTTCCTAGTCGCGCCCATCGCAGCGGCCTGCGGCTTGGCCGTCCCCATGATCAGTGGACGCGCACTCGGCCACACTGGCGGTACTTTGGACAAGTTGGAGGCCATTCCCGGCTACCGCACGGCCTTGACACTGTCCGAATTCGAGACAGTTCTAATGAGCTGCGGCGCTTCCATTGTCAGCCAGACTCCGTCGCTGGTGCCCGCCGACCGCGTCCTTTATGCTCTGCGTGACCGCACCGGCACGGTCGAAAGCCCCGGCCTGATCTGCGCCTCCATCTTGAGCAAAAAGCTCGCGGCAGGCCTCGACGCGCTGGTGCTCGATGTGAAGACCGGTTCCGGCGCATTTCTCCGTGATCGCAAAGACGGTGAGTATCTGGCCGCTCTGATGGTTGCTACAGCCGAAGCCGCCGGAACCCGCACTGTTGCCCTGATGACCGATATGAGTCAGCCCCTGGGCCGCTGCGCCGGCAACTGGATCGAGTTGGCCGAGGCGGTCGAGTTGCTGCGCGGCCAGCGCAACCCAGAGAGTGAAGATCTGCGAAAGCTCTCGCTTATCCTGGCCGGATGGATGATCCATCTGGGCGGACAGGCCGCCACGCCGGAAGCAGGTCTGGCGCATGCCGAGAGAGCCCTCACCGACGGCTCGGCCTTGCGCACTTTTTTCGCGATGGTCGAGGCTCAAGGCGGCGACATTCACGCTTTCGACGACCCCAGCTTTCACAGACCCGGCGCAGCGCTGATGCTGAAATCGTGGGATAGCGGATTTATTTCCGAGATGGACACAACGCAAATCGGCTGGGCCGTGCAGCGGCTAGGCGCGGGCCGAGAGAAGGCCGGAGAGCCAGTCGATCCGCACGCAGGGATAGTCTTCCATGCCCGCCGAGGCGCGCTGGTTGGGGAACGGCAGCCCATCGCCACGCTCTACGCTACCAGCGCCGAGTTGTTGGCGGAGCCGGAGGCGATTCTCAAACAAGCCATCACCCTGTCGCCGACCCCACCGCCGCTTGTTCCATTGGTGAGCCGCATCTTCACACGCGAATCAGCGGAGGCACATCTGGATCGGCAGGAAAGGTGATCTCGTTTATCAGCGGGGGAGATTGATCGAAGTCGCAGTATCGAATCCACCGGGGCCGTACAACGAAATAGGCGATCCCTGGCCAGCTCATGCGCGCCGGTCCGTCAGGCCAAACCGCAAAGTACGCCTCCTGGTAGCGCTTCAACTCTGTGCCGGTCGGTTCCTCGGCACACCCTTCGAATTGCACCGTCTGCTCGCCACCCCAACCTACGACGAACGAGCAAGCAGGCCGCGCGACCAGGTTCGGATGCTTCCTCGAGGATCTTACGGTGTCGAAGATGACCTCGAATTCGGGTGTCGTCGCAATGCCCACCAGCGCGGATTGCGGCGTGCCGCTGCTCGAAATGCTCGACACGACACCGTAGCGAAACTTTGCCATGAACGCGTGGATCCCTGCCTTGTCCATCTTGACCTCCTGAGTCTTGGTGTCGATGAGGGGATGCGCGAATGCGGTACCGCACGGGGGGATCGTGCCGATCTGCGGCATGCAAAAGCGGAGTCCCGTAGATGAGATGTTATAAGGTAATCGAAGGCCTTGCACAAGCTTTTCTCCCCCTAAGGAGCGCCGACTTTGGATCGATTCATTGGAGTGCTGGGAATTCTGGCTGTGCTCGTCGCGGCCTATTTGGGTTCGACCGACCGCAAGCGCATTCGCTGGCGCACCGTCTGCTGGGGACTCGGCCTGCAACTGGTCTTCGCCTTCTTTGTTCTGCGTTTCACCTACGGTCAGCAGGCGCTTCTGTGGGCCGGAGGCGTGGTCAAATCCATGCTCGCCTCCACCTACGCCGGCACTGCGGTTCTCTTTGGTCCGCTCGGCGTACCCACAGGCTCCATGGGTTCCATCTTTGCGTTTCAGGTGCTGCCCACCATCATTTTTATCTCCGCTTTTTTTGCCGTGCTTTATCACATTGGCGTCATGCAGATTGTCATACGCGCTTTAGCTTGGGTGATGCTCAAAACCATGCGCATTTCTGGCGCTGAGAGCATGAATGTAGCGGCCAGTATCTTCATGGGTCAGACTGAAGCCCCACTCACTATCCGTCCGTTTCTTGCCAAGGCCACGCGGAGCGAATTGATGACCATTATGACCAGCGGCATGGCCCACGTCTCCGGCGGCATCATGGCCATGTACATTGCGCAGGGAGTAGCGCCCGAGCACCTGCTCGCCGCCGTCATCATGACCTCTCCGGGAACGATTCTGCTCGCCAAAATGCTGGTGCCTGAGACCGAAACGCCCGCCACCGAAGGCCGCGTCGTGATGCCCAAGGACGAGTTACACAAGGATGAGAACCTCATTGGCGCCATCGCCCGCGGCACCATCGACGGCGGCAGGCTGGCCTTCAACGTGGCCATAATGCTGATCAGCTTTCTGGCGCTGGTGGCGCTGCTCGACGGCCTGCTCAACTGGACGCATGGGTTGAGTTACATGCACTGGGTACCGGGTTCGCTCGGCCAGATACTCGGCTTCCTCTTTGCTCCGGTAGCTTGGCTGATCGGCGTTCCCTGGCACGACTGCAGCGCGGTTGGCAATTTGCTCGGCATACGCATGGCTCTCAATGAAGTCATCGCCTACATCGCGCTAGGCGCGCAAAAAGCCGCGCTGGCTCCGCGATCCTTCATTATCGCAACCTTTGCGCTGTGCGGATTCGCCAACCTAAGTTCGATAGGAATTCAGATTGGTGGCATCGGCGCATTAATACCGGAGCGCCGCAACGAGTTAGCCAAGTTAGGAGTAAGAGCCATGTTAGCCGGGACGATGGCTAACTTGATTTCCGCTTCGATTGCCGGAATGTTTTTGGGGTAACATGAACAGCGGAGGACATCCCGATGAGTAATTCCCAACTCGCTAGGATGTTAGGCGAATTTTCCGACGGGCGCACGGAACTGGTTTTCGATCTTCTCTCCGGTGGCCTTTGCGCTGACCACAAAGATGGAAGCGGCGTCTCTCTCATCGAGCACTGCGCTTACTACGGCGATGTCAGCGCCATCCGTTTCCTTCTTGCGCAGGGTGAATCCCTCAATTCGCTTGGCGAAAACTTTGGTCTCAGTGGCGCTTCTTTTCATGGCCATTGGCGACTCTGCAAGTTCCTTCTGGAGCAGGGTGCCGACGCCAATCGTCCTCAAACCGACACCGGTGAAACCCCACTCCACGCCGCTTTATGCAAGACCGACCGCATGATTTACGACCGGGTTCTCATGGTGCTTCTGTCGCATGGCGCAAACCCCAATGTCGCTACCACACCGGGAATTGAGACGGGATGTTTCATGCGTGATTGCAGAACTAGAGGCGAGACTCCACTCCATCGCGCCGCCGCCTTTGGTGAAGTGGAGACCATTGGGCTTCTCCTCCATGCAGGTGCAATCGTCGACGCAAAAGATGCCAACGGCGATACTCCGTTATCGTGGGCCAGTTGGTATGCGCGTCCAACCCCCATCCTCAGGGAGTTACTCTACGGAGACTTTCGCATCAATCCACAAAATCAACCGATGCGAGCAAACCTGCTGGGCAAGCCGCACAACTAGCTCCTGTTGGGAGCTGCACCCGCAGCCCGCATCCGCCGCACTCGATAGTGAATCGTCAACAGCGTCACGCTCCCGCACGTTAGCAAGCTAGCAGCCATGCCCAAGATCAACGACAGATCGCGCTGATAAACGCCATGCACAATCCCAATCGCTTGCAGCACGCTGAAGCCGCCGAAGGTAATCAGCGAAATTCCTTCATCGCTCTTCTTGCGCCAGACGGCCAGCACCTGCGGTACGAACAGCAGCGCATTGCACCCCAGCCCCAACCCGAAGATCACAGCAACAATCTCCTTCATGCCGCGCGCCCTCCATCGCGAAATCTAACTGCTCCGCGAGCCTTCGCTTTGGCAGCCTCTTCTTCACGATTCCTGGGCGGCGCAGTCGTCTCCAGCGTCGATAACAAGCGCGCCGACGCGGCCGCAACCTCATCGACCGCAGCCAGAAACGCGGCTTCATTGGCTTTTGACGGCTTATTGAAGCCGCTGACCTTGCGCACAAATTGCAGAGACGCCGCTCGAATCTCCTCTTCCGTCACAGGCGGATCAAAGTTGAAGAGCATCTTGATATTCCGGCACATTTTCCATCACCTCCATCGGACGAAACTCGCCTACTCAATTGTCGCCTGTTCAACATGCTTTCGTTCGCTGTAGAATCTCGGAAGCAACCGGCAGGCATAACCATGACCTACTTCGACCAAGTCTCTGAAGCGGCAACTTTTTTGCGGGCTATGCTGCGCCCGTTCAACTCCCGCATTGGTATCGTTCTCGGCTCCGGCATCGGCGCTGTCGCGGAAACCGTTGCCGAGCGCGTTGTCGTTCCCTACGCTGAGATTCCTCACTTTCCGCGCTCCACCGTCGAGGGGCACACCGGCCGGATTGTCGCGGGTCTCCTGGGCGAAGTCCCTGTCGTCGTGCTGCAAGGCCGCGTCCATTCCTACGAGGGCTACACGCCACAGCAGGTTACTTTCCCCATGCGCGTGCTGGGCATGCTCGGCATCCAATCCGTCATCCTGACCAACGCGGCGGGAGGCATTGCCGAAGGCTACCACCAGGGTCAGCTTGTGGCGCTCAGCGACCACATCAACCTCATGGGCTGGAATCCGCTCGCCGGTCCCAACGAGCCACGCTTTGTGGTCCAGCCGCGCGCCGGGCTGCGCTTCCCGCCTGCTGGCCTGCGTTTTACGGATATGACCGAGGCCTACTCGAAAACTCTTCGCGCTCTGGCCAAGGAGGCTGCCGCTGAAGAGGGGTTCACGATGGCCGAAGGCGTTTACCTGGCCGTCAGCGGTCCCAGCTTTGAGACGCCCGCCGAGATTCGCGCTTTTCGCACGTTGGGCGCAACACTGGTCGGTATGTCCACCGTGCCGGAGACGATCGTTGCCCGCCACATGGGAATCGAGGTGCTGGGCATCTCCTGCGTCACCAACCTGGCCGCGGGCCTGGGCCCAACCCCACTGAGTCACGAGGATGTCAACGAGACTGGCCGCATGGTCGAGCAGCGCTTAGCCCGCCTGCTTGAGTTGCTTGTGCCCAAGATGGCCGCGCTCCTGCAGACTGCGGAAGCGAGAGAATATCGTGCGTGAGGCACACAGAATATTCTCGGCGCAGGATTCCCGGATTGGACCTCGCTAACCTCCATGGTTCAATCTGGTAAATTCACTAAAGTTTTATTGGATTACTCTCATGTTTTGCCATTCCTGTCGATAACCTGAAAGTGATGAAAACCAAATCCCTCAATTCCATCGACCGGAAAGTCTCGGCGTGGCTGCGCGATGGCGTCTCACCGCAGCGACTGGCTCTCACTCTTGCGCTCGGCTTTGCCATCGGTTGCATTCCGGTGGTTGGCGTGACGACGGCTCTGTGTGTGGTTGTGGCGCTCACGCTGCGATTGAGCTTTCCTGTCATTCAGGCGGCGAACTGGGCCGCCATGCCGCTGCAAGCGGCGCTGATTGTGCCCTTCATTCGCCTTGGCGGACGGCTCTTCGGGTTCGGTCCCGATCGTGCCATTGGGATGAGTGCACTGCTACACACCCCGCCCTTGGCGCTGGCGTCGCAAGTGTGCGGCCTAGCCGGTCATGCGCTGCTCGTCTGGCTGTTCTTCGCCATTCCCGCAGTCGCCCTGATGACCGCGACGCTGACACTTTTGCTGAGACGAGTTCCCGTCGTATCTGCGGCAGTGGCGGGCGACTAATTGTATGAAATGCTCTTAGGCACTGCCTGGATGTGTGCCCACGTATCCTGCGTAGTTGACCCACGCCATTTTCGCGACGGCCGCGAACCGGTTGCGGTTCTGCCCAGTACGGATCGAAGCGGACCGATTCTTCGGGCTTTTCATCTCGATCAGTGAATCCTGGGAAAACCAGCCTGCAACTTTCCTCCGTTTCATACATTTTCCCGACTGATTAAATTTTTCACTTTCGCGGAATCCCCGAAATGTACTAGGCTCATGATGCGCCCTTATGCGCCAAAACCAAAAGGAGCCATATCATGAAAAAGTCCCTGCGTATCGCCCTCACCGTCGCCGTCCTCGCAACCTTCGCGCCTCTCTCATCGTTCGCGGCGAACAGCGGATCAAACCCTCGTCCACAAGTTGTGGTGCTTTCGCCGCTGAGTCTGGCGGTCTCGACCATTCTCGCTGTTCTTGGCCTCTAGAATTCCTGGCCTCTAGAGGCAGTGAAATTAGAAGCCGCAAGGTGAAATGAACCTGCCGGCTCTCGATGTTGCCATATGGTTCGTTAGTTTTCTCAGTGATGCCGTTCATCTGTCCATTCACATCTGCCGTTGCAGGTGAAAGGAGCTCTCTGTCTTTTCTCGCCACTGCCGTTCTTTTATTCTTGGTGCCCATTGCGTCGTTGTCTGCCGAAGGAAGTGCGAGTCTGCGTGCGCAGGCTGAAACGGTGTCGTAATTGAACCAAGCAGTCTGGGTATTTCTCTCTGTTCTTGTCCTCTAGAATCGGAGAGAATAGAACTCGCGGGGAAACATGAAACTGTCGACCATCGATTGGGCGTTGTGGGTGTCTGGTTTTCTTGGTCATTTGGCCCTGTTCTGCATCCTTATGATCCGGCGCAGATGGCGGTCATTCCCTATCTTCACCACATACATGGGCTTTGAGGTTGCGTGGACCATGGTCTTATACGCGATCTATCAAGGTGGCTCACGAATCTGGTATGCGCGGATCTATTGGTGGGGCGCTCTTTTCGATTTCCTTCTGCAGTCGGCGGTGATTTTTGAGATTGCGCGAATCGTGATGCGGCCCACCGGAACCTGGGTCAGGGACGCGAAGAAGCAATTCATTCTCTGGGGTGGGGCGGGCATCCTGCTGGCTGCGGCGCTTCCATGGCTAGTGGCGCCTCCAGCCGCCAGCATGCTCGGTCGCCTCGAGGTGCGGGGAGATCTCTTCACCAGCCTTGTGATCTGCGAGTTGATTGCCGTGGTGACACGAACTTCAAAGACCCTAGGACTGGGCTGGCGCAACCATGTGATGGCGCTGGGCAACGCGTGGACGGCTTGGGCTGTGCTTTCGATTCTGGTGGATGGGCTACGTAGTTACTTTGGTGCCACGCGCTACTTCGGCGAATTGGACCATATACAAATGATTGCGTCCCAGACTGTTGTGGTGTACTGGATGGTTCAATTCTGGCAAGAAGAACCGGCCCGGCAGCCAATTTCGCCAGAATTACGCAGTTATATTGAAGCCCTGCATCAGCGCATAAAAAAAGATCTTGACATCTTGGAGGCTCAAAGGTAACATCCTCCTGATGACCGTCGAGCTCTCCTATCTCGTGTTTGGTGCAGTGATCTGTGGCTTATCCGGTGCGGTGATCGCAGACTGGCACTCCTCCCGCAAAATGGCGCGGTTAGACTGGCACGCCCTTGTATCTGGTCTGAACCGGCTGGACATGGTTGAACTGTCAGCCGTTGCGATGGATTACCTGTCCCCGCGCCGCGGCCAGCTTGACATCGAACCGAACGAGATGTGGGAGTTCCTCGGCGGTTATGCAGGTCTCAAAAGAATGCGCGAAAACGCGGAAATCATGCTAGCGCTGGCCGCCTACGCGCAGCGATGGAACTTTGAAGAAGCTACGATTGTTACCGAGCGCATGAGGCTCGATGCGGCGACTCTGCGCCGCGCAATTCGCAACGTGGAAATGGGCATGATTCCGGCCCGGTTGCTGCGCCATTTTCGGCTCACCCTCCCCCTCCACGCCCAGGAGGCGTCTTCCGCCTACTATCTGATGCGGCAGCGCCTACTCGCCCTGTATGAAACCAGCCACACTGGCCGGTATCCCATGCTTGCGGCGGCCCTGTAAAACATTTCAGGCCTGGGCGTTCGTTCTGCCATCGCAACCTCTATCGTTTGACCCTGCTCGTGCGTCTAAAATAAAGCAGGGTTCTTCATGACATCCAGAGCACTTCCGTCTTCCGTCACTCTTACCTTAGCCGCGAATTGCCTTCTGGCAGTTCTTCCGTCTGCCATGGCGTGCGCCCAATCGCCGGGCAGCAGCCCGGCCAATCCGTCCCAGTCCGGCCAAACTTCTTCCTCGCAGACGCAGACAATCGCGCGGGAAAAGGCGCCATCCTTGATTGACCCCGCCGGCCCGACCATTTCGCTGATCAGCGCCGAGCCAGTTTTCATCATGGCTGCTGCCTTGAATGCGTGCGGCTACGACGAGGGCCTCGATCAGAGCGCACCGGTCCGCAAGCGGGTTCGTGAAGAGATGAACGTGGCGCTGAGCAAGAGCGAAGACGCGCGCGCCAAGCGCGACAGAGTTTGCCTCTACATTGCCCAGCACCGCATGACGGGCGGCGAGTCCGACATCGCGCAGTACATCTCTCTGTCTCTCTATCTCACTCCGCCGCCCGAACTGGAAACATCTGCCGATCTGACCGAAATGCCTCCTGATTCGACCCAGGTGGTCGAAATCGTTCCCCTTCTGCGCGACTTTGCCGCTGCTGTTGACCTGCATGGCATCTGGCTGGTGGTGCATTCCATCTACGACAAGGAGGCTGATCGGCTCCACGATCCGCTCTCCAAGATGATCGTCGCCACCAACCTCTATCTCAAGCTGCCCGCCACTACCTACGACGGCAGGCGCTTTATTGTGGTCATCGAGCCCTTGCTCTCGCCCAGCGCGGTCAACGCCCGCATCTACGGCACTGAATATGTGGTGGTCGCTTCGCCGGTGAACGGTACGATCCGCATGAATGACGTGCGCCACACGTATCTGCACTACGTGATCGAGCCACTGCTGTATGCGAGGGCCACTGCCGTTGATCGCATGCAGCCGATTCTCAAAGTGGTGCGTGACTCGCCGCTTGAATTCCGCCTGCGCTCTGACTCGGTGCCCCTCACCATCGAGTGCCTCATCAAGGCCATCGAGGCTCGCACCATGGATACCGGAATTCCCGAGTACAAGATTCCGGCCTCTGCGGATCGCGCGGAGATGCCCAAGTATGAGCACGAACGCCAGGTTTATCAGCAGAAGGTGGATGCCATCCGCGCTGCCGCCGTGCGCCACGATCTGACGCAGGGGTTGGTACTGACGCAGTACTTCTATCAGCAATTGATCTTGTTTGAAAAAGACCCCGCCAGCCTCAAAGACACCATTGGCGAGATGGTCTATAGCATGGACGTGGACGACCAAGTGCATCGCGCCCGCCAGATTGAATTCGACAAAGAGGCAGACAGCGATGTACTGGGGCGTAGCGTACCCCGCAAATTGACGGGGTTGGATCTGGCAGAGGCGCGTCTCGCATCCGGCGATGTGGCCACGGCTAGCGCCCTGGCCCGACAGGCGCTCTCGACCCACGCCGATACGATCGAAGCCTCGGCCGAAAGTTCGCGCGCCGATTTCATTCTCGCCAGAGCGGCCATCCTCACCGGACACCCGGACCAGGCCATTGACGGATTCCAGCGGACGCTCGCTTCGAGCAAAGATCCGCGCCTGCTCTCCTGGTCGCACATCTTTCTGGGCCGCATGCTCGATCTGGACTGCAAACGAGACGAAGCTATCACCGAGTACCAGGAGGCATTGAAGACACGCGATGGCCAGCAGGATACACGGCTGGCAGCCGAGCATGGCGTCAAGGCAGCCTACGCCGTCAAGGGCCACAGTTGCGACGAGGATGCGAGCGACGACTCTGCCACGCCCGACAAGCCTGTAACTTCCGCGCCAAATGGGACGAGCAAACCCCAATAACCTTGCGTTGAAGGCCAACGAAGCAGCATTAGACTGCATCAGATCGAGGCGCTTATGGAAGCCGTTCTTGCCGAGCTGGAAGCCGCACTCGGGCATTGTTTTGAGCACACCGAGCTGTTGCTGCGCGCGCTCACCCACCGGTCGCTGGCCAATGAGCATGGAGCCAGCGGACTGGGAGTCGTTGCGCGACCCGCCGATGAGCTTCAAGAGAATGTTCTGCCAGAGGCGCCCGCGTCAGGCGACAATGAACGCCTTGAGTTTTTGGGCGATGCCGTGCTGGGGTTGGTGGTGGCCGAGGCCCTGTTTCTGCTGCACCCCGAGTGGCACGAGGGCGAGCTGACCCGCGTCCGCTCCCAGTTGGTCAGCCGCCAGCACATGGCAGAGGTAGCTGTGGCCATCGGCCTGGGTAGTCATCTGCGCCTCAGCCGGGGCGAGGACAAAAGCGGCCTGAGGCGCAAGAGCACCGTCCTCTCCAACAGCATGGAAGCGGTGCTGGGCGCGCTTTTGCTGGATGGCGGCCTGGAACCGGTCAAGACGTTTGTCCGTCGCTGGGTGATGGGCGAAGCCGCCGAACAGTTGGCCGAGCAGTTGCGCGCCGGAGCCGCTCTGGGGAACTATAAATCGGCTTTGCAGGAACATCTGCAGGCCACGCGCGCCGGATCGCCGGTCTATCGGGTCAAAAGCGAAAGCGGACCAGACCACCGCAAGCGATTTCAGGTCGAGGTCCGGCTCAAACCCGCTGAAGGAGCGCAGGGAAAGTCTCTCGCGCTAGGCATGGGCAGCACCAAAAAGAACGCCGAACAGGATGCCGCGCGCCGGGCGCTGGAGCGGTTGAAGGCAGCCACCAAAAAGACGGCAGGCAAAGTCAAATCAGCCGTCGAATTGAAAGCCGTCGAGGAGGAAGCAGCAGCGCAATGACCACTACTCCCCGAGAGCACGGGCTTTCACAGCGGTTTGCGCTGCTGCGGCACCATCTGCCTACTGTCTCCGAGGCATTGGCCCGACTGCTTTTACTGGTAGTGGTGGCGCTGTTTTTGAACACCTTTGTGCTGCAACCCTACCTCATCCCCTCCGCGAGCATGGAACACACCTTGCTGGTGGGCGATTTTGTCCTGGTCAATCGGCAGATCTATGCGCCGTCCGGCAGCCTGAGCCGCTGGCTGATGCCTTATCGCGATGTGGAGCGCGGTGACATTGTTATCTTCCACCATCCGCTGCACCCTTATGTCGTCAAGCGGGTCGTAGGTCTTCCCGGTGATCGCCTGCGCATCGCCGATGGCCGCGTCACGGTGAATGGCCAATCGTTCAATGAGCCTTACGCCGCCTTCGATCCCGCCATCCGCCATCCCATCACCGACGATTTTCCCGCCACGGTCTACACCGACCCCAACGTTGATCTGACCTGGTGGAAGCAGATGCAGAGCCTCGTTCGCAATGGCGAACTCCAGGTTCCGGCAGGTGAGTATTTTGTTCTGGGCGACAACCGCGATCATAGCGACGATTCGCGCTTCTGGGGCTTCGTCTCACGGCAACAGATTGTGGCTAGGCCACTGGTCATCTACTTCTCGCTTTCCCGGCCCTCATCTACCGATGTACAGCAGGCCGCGCTGCAAGCCTCAGATGATAGACTCGGACACGACAGAGAACTCTCCGCCAGGCTCCAGGGCTTTGCCCGTTGGAAACGTATCTTCCACGTAGTGCATTAACCGGCGCTGTCCACTGTAAAAGAGCGACTCGCATGACGAAGGAAAAAACGCCGGCCCCTAAAGCACAGACCGAGCCTCAACCTGCCCCAGCGTCAAATGTGCTGCGGGTGGAAGAGACGCCCCTCGAAGCCCTGGCCAGCATCTTATCCGTTCTTGTGGTGGGCCTCTTCATCCTCACTTTCATAGGTCAGAACTTTGTCATTCCTTCTGGCTCCATGGAGAATACGCTGCTGGTCGGCGACCATCTGGCGGTGGATCGCATCACCCTCGCCCCGCCCACCAAGTGGATGCCGCTGGTTCACTATCGCGAACCCCAGCACAACGACATCGTGGTCTTCATCAAGCCTGGGGAATTGGATGCCGATGGAAATCCAATTGTCATGCCCCTGGTGAAGAGATTGATCGGCGTTCCCGGCGACCACATCCACCTGCATGACGGCATCGTATTCATCAATGGCGTCGCCCAGGATCTTCCCAAGGATAGCGACAACACACCCTTCGATCCTCGCCAGAAGACCTTTCTCGATGAGTTTCCCTCTGTGCCGCCGGTTGCTACCGATGGTCCAAACGATGGTACTCCCGAAGCCTGGGCCATCGATTTTCCGAACCACATTGAGAATGGCGATCTGGTGGTCCCGCCCGGCAAGTACTTCATGATGGGCGACCACCGGCACAACAGCCTTGACTCGCGCTACTGGGGCTTTGTGCCCAGGGAAAACATCCTGGGCCGTCCGCTCTTCAACTATTGGTCGTTCATCACTCCAAACGGTCAATATGAGCAGACTGGAATGGGCAATGCCGTAGCCTGGATGGGCCACATCGCACTGCACTTCTTTACAGAAACCCGTTGGAGCCGAACCCTGCACCGTGTGAAATGACAGTGTCTACCGTCCACTAACCACTGTAAACGAGCGACTAGAATGACGAAGAAAAAAACGCCGGCCCCCAAAACGCAGACCGAGCCTCAGCCCGAAACGCAAGCCACTGAGCAGCGGGTCGAAGAGACGCCCCTCGAAGCCTTGGCCAGCATCTTATCCGTTCTGGTGGTGGGCCTCTTCATCCTCACCTTTATAGGTCAGAACTTTGTGATTCCTTCTGGTTCCATGGAAAAAACGCTGCTGGTGGGCGACCATCTGGTGGTGGACCGCATCACCCTGGCCCCGCCCACCAAGTGGATGCCGCTGGTCCACTATCGCGAGCCCAGGCGCAACGACATCGTGGTCTTCATCAAGCCAGGAGAGTTGGACGCCGATGGAAAGCCCATCGTCATGTTTCTGGTCAAGCGGCTGATCGGCGTTCCTGGTGATCGCATCCATCTGCATGACGGCATCGTGTTCATCAACGGCGTCGCCCAGGATCAGCCGCACGCACAGCCCACTACGTTCAAAAACCGCACCGATTTTCTCGACGAATTTCCCTCCGTGCCGCCGGTTGCTACCGATGGTCCAAGCGATGGTACTCCCGAAGCCTGGGCCATCGATTTTCCTAACCACATCGAGAACGGCGATCTGGTAGTGCCGCCCGGCAAATACTTCATGATGGGCGACAACCGACACAACAGTCTTGACTCGCGTTACTGGGGCTTCGTGCCCAGGGAAAACATCGTGGGCCGTCCGCTCTTTAACTACTGGTCGTTCATCACTCCGGAAGATCAATACGAGCAGACCGGAATGGGCAATGCCATAGCCTGGATGGGCCATATCGCACTGCACTTCTTCACAGAGACCCGCTGGAGCCGAACCCTTCATCGAGTGCAGTGAAAACTGTTCACTATCCACTGCCCACTGAAAGATCATGACCAACGACGAACAACCCCGGCAACGAAATCACAAGCGTCTGTGGCTCGCCCTGGCAGCGCTGGTGGTCCTACTTACGATCCTGATCGTTCCTCCGTATGTAAGCGTCAGTCGCTACAAAAGCCGCATCACGCAACTTATCTCCGCATCGCTTGGCCGTCCTGTGCGCCTCTCTTCGGTTGAAGTGCGCCTGCTGCCACGACCCGGTTTTCTCCTCACCAACCTCACGGTTGACGAAGACCCCGCCTATGGTGCAGAGCCGGTCCTCCACGCGGAAACGGTCGCCGCCTCCATTCGCCTGCTCTCGCTGTGGCGCGGGCGCATTGAGCTTGATACCATCAGCGTCGACAACGCCAGTCTCAACTTGGTGCGCACCCCAGTCGGTCGCTGGAACCTCGATTCGCTTCTGCGTACGGCCACATCCCAGGCCCAATCCGCATCGGGCGGCGCCGAGGCGAACAACCAGAATAAGCCCATTCGGCTGCCTTATTTTGAAGCCACCAACTCCCGCATCAATATCAAGAGCGGCACAGAAAAGCTGCCGTTTTCCCTGCTGAACGCAGACCTTTCCTTCTGGCAGCAGAATCCCGGCGAATGGCGCGTCCGGCTGCGCGCACAGCCCGCTCGCACCGACCTCAGCCTGGAGCAGGCCGATACCGGTGTCGTACGTCTTGAAGCCAGCCTTCACCAAGCCTCGCAACTGCGCCAGATGCCCGTTAATGTTGATCTGGAATGGCGCGAAGCCCAACTCGGTCAGCTCACACGCCTTCTTTTAGGTTCTGACGCCGGCTGGCGCGGCGATCTCACCGGCCAATTCCACCTCGAAGGTACGGCCGAGGCTGCTCAGATCAAAACTCGCTTGCGCGCTATCGGCGTTCATCGCGCCGAGTTTGCCCCGGCAGCGCCCATGGACTTTGACGCCAACTGCACGCTTGTCGCCCACTTCTCGGCCCGCGTCATCGACAATCTGCTCTGCGACTCACCGCTCGGCTCGGGCCACGTCCGCCTGACAGGCGATCTGCCGGGCCAGACCGGCCAGCCGCACTTCTCCCTCGAATTGGATCGCATCCCAGTTGCAGTGGGACTGGACGCCCTGCGCGCCGTGCGCAGCGGCCTGAGTCCCGCCCTTGAAGCAGCAGGATCGGCCAGCGGAACCATCATCTATGCTCCCGCAGCCCCGGACGCCACTTTCGCCAAAAACCCAGATCGCCCCGGCCGCAAGCCCCATCCAGCAGTGCAGGGTCCGCTCACAGGAAATCTCATCGTCGATGACTTCCAACTCGGCGGGAACGGCCTCGGCCAGCCTATCCGCGTGCCCAAGATACTGTTGGAGCCCGCTCCGCCAAGCCAGACTCCCGGTACTTCCCAGGCGCTAGCGGCGACCGTCGTCATTCCTGCTGGCGCAGCGGTCCCGCTCGCGATTTCCGCCCGCCTCTCGCTCTCCGGTTACCAGTTCAGTGTGCGCGGTCAGGCCTCCATCGTTCGCGCCAGGGAATTCGCGCATATCGCCGGTCTTGCTAACGCTGCTACCCTGGATGCACTAGCCGGTGACCCCGTCTCCATGGACTTGACCGCCGAAGGCCCTTGGATGCCGACTCAGCCGCTGATTCGGCCGTCAGTCCAGTCGCCGCTTTCATCGCCAGGCATTGCGCCGCCAGCCGATACCCTCACCGGAACCGTAACCCTGCGCAACTCCAACTGGAAGGCTGATTACCTCACCAACGCCGTCATGATCTCTCAGGCCACTCTTCATCTGGCCTCGGGCCAACTTCGCTGGGACCCGGTCGTCTTTTCCTACGGCCCAGTAAAGGGAACAGCCAGCCTCACCTTGCCCGCCGTTTGCGACAGTCCGCAGACGTGCGCGCCCCACTTTCAACTGCAGTTCGGCGCGCTCGATGCCGGCGTTCTCCAGGTCGCATTCCTTGGCGCTCACGAAAAAGGAACTCTACTCTCGACTCTTATCGAGCGCCTCCGTCCCACCGTCGCTCCTGCTTGGCCTTTGATGGAAGGCACAGTCAAAGCGGAATCCCTGGTTCTCGGTCCAGTCATTCTTCACGAACCTTCGGCCACCGTTTCAACGCTCGCCAACGGAGCCGAGATCAGTGCTTTCGACGCCTCCCTGTTTGGCGGCCACGTCCATGGAACCGGCAAATACCAAGCCGCCTTGACCGCCAAGGACAAGCCTTCTTATGTTTTAGAAGGCCGGCTCGAGAAGCTAAACTCGAAGGCTATTGGTCAGTTGGTTGGTCTGCGCGCCGCAGGCAGCGGCTTTGACGGCAATGGCAAGATCGAGTTGGCCGGCTTCACCGGCAACGACCTGGCCGCATCCGCCAAAGGCAATCTTCACTTCGAGTGGCAGCGCGGAACCGTCGCCGGGCCCTCCGGTTTTGTCCCTGCGGAACTGGCCCGTTTCGATCGTTGGATTGCCGACGCCGAAATCTCAAACGGCGCGCTCACGCTCAAAGAGAATCAGGTCAAGCGAGGCACCAGCTCCACGGCAGTTGAGGCCTCCGTAACTCTGACCGATCCGCCCAAGATCGCATTCCCAGCATCCAAACCAACCTCAGCAAAGCGATAGACCGTAATATTCGGCGCAAATTCCAGGATCTGCTCACGCGCTATCCCACCGCCTGCACAGTCCCTTTGCCTACTAACTCCTCCACCCGTGCGACCCATCCCCGATCGGCCGCCACGTTTAGCCCCTCTGGCTCGAGAATCACCGCGTATTCGCCCTTCTTTTCGAGATGCAGCATCACTTTGCCCGGCCCCGGAGCTGCTTCCGCCGCGTTCTTCAATCCCATCAGCATCTCTTCCGTCGCACGCTCCAGATTAATGCGAATCCGCACCCCGGTCGGCACCTTCACCTGCACCTCTTCGAGCGCCAGAACGGAGCTGACCGCAATCTTCGGTGCAGCATCTTCATCGCCCGTCAGAGTTCCGCGCACCAGCACCGGCGCCTCCATCTTCAACTGCCCTGCCAGCCGCTCATAATCCCGCGGAAAACAAACCAGCTCAATCTTGCCTGTTGCATCCTCAAGCGCCGCCTGCGCATAAAGTTTCTGGTCCCGCTTGGTCTTCTGGACCCGCAGTCCCAAAATCATTCCCGCCACTTGTATCTCGTCCGCCGGGTCCGACTGACGTCCCCAGCTTTTCTCT
This sequence comes from Occallatibacter sp., assembly GCA_049513195.1. Taxonomy (GTDB): domain Bacteria; phylum Acidobacteriota; class Terriglobia; order Terriglobales; family Acidobacteriaceae; genus Telmatobacter. Next base: position 4,887 of record JBEKWJ010000003.1, on the reverse strand, counting down.
GGAGGCTTCCGCTCCAGCGCCTCGGCCACCGGAATTACTCCCGTCAAGTTACGCAACTTATCCGCGTACTTATCCAGCGGATGTCCCGAGACAAAGAATCCCAGCACTTCTTTCTCATTGGCCAGCCGCTCGCCTTCTTCCCAGTCGGCCACCTTGGGCAGATCGTTGGTGCTGTCGCGTCCCGCCTTCGGTCCTTCATCGAACAATCCAAACAATCCGCTCTGCCCTTGCGCCGCGTCCTTCTGCGCCTTCTGCGCCCGCTCCATCGCCTTGTCTACGGCGGCCATCAAAGGCCCCCGCTTTCCCAGCGCGTCCAAAGCTCCGGCTTTGATCAGCGACTCAATCACACGCTTGTTCATCACGCGCAGATCGACCTTCTCGCAAAACTCCCAGAAGTTATTAAAATGGCCGCCGGCCTCAGCGCGAGCCTTCATGATTGACTCAATCGCATTCCCGCCCACGTTCTTTACCGCCGCCAAACCAAATCGGATTGCTGGCCCATGCGGCGTAAACTGCGAGCCTGAAACCTGCACGTCAGGCGGCTCCACGCTGATCCCCATCTCCTTGCACTCACCGATGTACTTCACTACATTTTCTGGCTTCGAAGTTTCTGAAGTCAGCAGCGCCGCCATAAACTCCATCGGATAATGTGTTTTCAAATAAGCCGTCTGATATGCGACCAGCGAGTAAGCCGCCGAGTGTGACTTATTAAATCCGTATCCGGAAAACTTCGCCATCTGGTCAAAGATTTCGCCAACCGGACCTTTTGGATGACCATGCGCCGCCGCGCCGCTCATAAAGCGGTCCCGCTGCTCGGCCATGGCCTCAGCGTTCTTCTTTCCCATCGCCCGGCGCAGCAGATCCGCCTCGCCTAGCGAGTAACTCGCAAGCACGTTCGCGATCCGCATGACCTGCTCCTGATAGACGATCACCCCCAGCGAATCTTTCAAAACAATTTCAAGCTCAGGCAGCAGATACTCCACCTTGCGCCGCCCCCACTTGCGCTCGACGAAGTCGTCGATCATGTCCATCGGGCCCGGCCGGTACAGCGCATTCAACGCTGTTAGTTCTTCCACGCTGTCCGGCTTGTACCGCCGCAAAATATCGCGCATTCCGCTCGACTCAAACTGAAAGATCCCCGATGTCAGCGCCTGGTGAAAGACTTTCTTGAAAGTTTCCGCGTCGTCCTGCGGTATTGCATCAACATCCACCTTCTCGCCGCGATTGCTTTCAATCAGTTTCAAACAATCGTCGATCACCGTCAGCGTCGCCAAGCCCAAAAAGTCCATCTTCAGGAGGCCCATTTTTTCCACGGCCTTCATATCGTAGGCAGTGACAATTTCATCGTTCTTGGTCTTGGCCAATGGAACCAGCTCAGTGAGTGGCCGCGGCGCAATCACCACCGCCGAAGCATGAACCCCCGACCCGCGCACCAACCCCTCAAGCTTCTTCGCTGTATCAATCAATTCGCGAATCTGTCCGTCTGTCTCATAAGCTTTCCGCAGGTCGTCCACGCCCTCGAGTGCCGCGTCAATCGTCATGCCCACGGTTGCCGGAATCAGCTTGGCAATCCGATCCACGTCGCCGTAAGGCATATCCATGGCCCGCCCGCAATCCTTGATCGCCGCCTTCGCCGCCATAGTATTGAACGTGATAATCTGCGCCACCTGCTCGCGCCCGTACTTCCGAGTTACATACTCGATCACTTCGCCGCGCCGGTTCTGGCAGAAGTCCACGTCAATATCCGGCATCGTCACGCGCTCAGGATTCAAGAACCGTTCAAACAGAAGCACGCACTGCATGGGATCGATGTTCGTAATCTCCATCGCGTATGCTACCAGCGAACCGGTCGCCGACCCGCGTCCCGGTCCGACTGGAATTCCGTTATCTCGCGCATACTTGATGAAATCCCAAACGATGAGAAAGTATCCCGAGTAACTCATCTGCTTGATGATGCCGATCTCATAGTTCAGCCGCGCCTCATACTCCGCCGGCGTCGACCGCCGCACCCCGCTCAGTTCCAGTTGACGCACCGCCGTATCCAGACGCTTTCGCAACCCCTCGCGGCAGACCTGCTCAAAGTAACTATCAATCGTATGTCCTTCCGGCACGGCAAACTCCGGAAAAGGATTTTCGATTTTATTCAGTTTCAAGTTACAGCGCTCGGCTATCTCCATCGTCCGCTGCATCACTCCAGGCGCGTCAGGGAAAATCCTGCCCATCTCGTCGGCGCTTTTCACAAAGAACTGATCTGAATCAAATCGGAAGCGCTCTTTATCATGGATCTTTGCGCCCGTCTGCACGCAGAGCATCACATCATGCGCGTGCGAATCTTCGCCGCACAAGTAATGCGAGTCATTGGTCACAACCATGGGAATATTTGTTTCCCGCTCCAAGCGGAAGAGCGCCTCTTGTATTTGTTTTTCCTGCTCCAACCCTTGATCTTGAATCTCTAAAAAGAAGTTACCCTTGCCAAAAATATCTTCGTATTGTTGCGCCACGCCGCGCGCTTTTTCATATCGCCCTGCCATCAACTCCTCGCACAACTCACCGGACAGGCAGCCGGAAAACCCGATCAGGCCCTTGGAGTTTTCAGCCAGGTACTTTTTGCTCACACGAGGCTTGCGATAGAAGCCATGCAGCGAGGCCTCAGATGTGATCCTGATCAGGTTGCGATAACCCTCCTCATTTTCTGCGAGCACCAGCAGGTGATTGTTCTCGTCGCCGTCACCTGGCGCGCGATGGTCCTCATGCTTGCAGATATACAACTCGCAGCCCAGGATCGGCTTGACTCCCTTGGCTTTCGCTGCCGCAAAAAAATGCACCGCTCCGTAGATATTTCCGTGGTCGGTCATTGCGACAGACTTCTGTCCCAGCGCCGCCACACGGTTAACGAGCTTATAAACGTCGCAAGCCCCATCCAGCAGCGAGTACTCGGTATGCAAATGCAGATGCGTAAATTCACTCATGGCTATATCGATTTTAGAATGGTTACCGAGAAGAACTCCTTCTCAATCAGAGGCCGATTCGTCGTGGCTGAGGAAAACCGGTACAGACGATGATGAAAAGTAGAATGATATGCATAAATACTCGCTTTTCATTTATTCCTGCTCTTAAGCCTTCATCTTGATACGGCGACGGAGCCTATCACGGCTGGTAGAAATAATCTGCAACGCTACATTCCGGCTCATTTTTGCAAACCGATGTTATTTTGCTTGTATGTTATTGAAAAAGTGCCTGATTCTCGCAACTGTCGAAATAATCTGCAAAAAAACCGGGCTGAAATAAATATTTATAGGGGGGTGGGGGGTGCCTTTTCTTCTTATTCAGGATGGCGAGCCGACATGGAGTGGGCTCGACTTGGCCGAGTTCCGAGATGATTTTGGGGTCATGGTGGATTCTCGCTATAGATAGGGTGCGCCAAATGACCATAATTATCTGCAAGGAGTAGCCGTCTGCGCGGAGCCTCTTTGATTTTTCACTTCAGCGACGAGAGGCGACGCCGATGCTTCGACTTCGCTCAGGAGGCATTGGGCATGGCGGCTTGGCTTGGGCGAGATTCCGATACTGATTTACAGCTGACGCAGCCTCTGAAGGCTACGAATAAATCTTTTGGAGGCCAGGGAATAAATCTTGAGTCGTCGAGTTTATATGGGGGTAGGGTCTCGCAAATTCGAATATCCCCCGAGGTCTGATCATGCGCATTGCCATGGTTTCGCTTCCATGTCTGGTTCTGAGTCTTGCCGGCTGCTCAGGCAATAACGCCCCCAAGCCCACGCCTCCACCACCGCCCACGCCGACAGCGGCCACTCCCACGTTTTCAGTGATCGCGGGCATGTACACGGCCGCGCAGACGGTGACCATACGCGACGCAACTGCCGGCGCGACCGTGTATTACACAACAAATGGAACTGCTCCTACCGCTTCATCGACCCCGTACACCGGCCCTGTGACGGTAAGCTCGACAGAGACCCTGATGGCCGCGGCGATTGCGCCTGGGTATCTTCTCAGCGCCGTTGCATCGGCCAGCTACACCATCACCCCGCCTCCACCACCTCCCGCTCCAAGCGGCGCCGTCCTCCATGGACAGGTTCCAGTCGCCGGAGCCCACGTGTACGTCTTTTCGGCCAACGCCGCCGGTTACGGACAGGCCTCCATCTCTTTGCTGAATCCAGCTTTGACGTGCGCTTCCGACTCCATCGGCGCATACGTCACAACCGGTTCCGATGGAACCTTCGCGATTACCGGAGACTATACGTGCATGGCGAACACGCAGGTCTATCTCTACGCTCTTGGAGGAGACTCAGGCTCCGGCAACAACCCAGCCTCGGGGTTGCTGGCAGTGATGGGCAACTGCCCCACTTCCGGCAGCTTTTCGGCCATGACAGCCAAGATCGCAGTCAATGAGGTCTCGACCATCGCCGCGGCTTATGCGATGGCGGGCTTTGCCACAGACGCCACCCATGTTTCCAGTTCGGGTACGGCATTGGCTCAGATCGGAATCACCAACGCATTCGCTAACGCGGCCAGCCTGGCGGATCTCTCTACTGGAGCGGCGCTGGCCGCGACGCCGGCGGGCAACGGCGTCGTTCCGCAGAGCGAAATTGACACGTTGGCCGACATCCTTGCGGCTTGTGTGGGCGCGGTGAATGCCGGCAGTTGCTCGACGCTATTTGAGAACGCCACATCCGATGGCACTGCCATCGGTACGCAACCTTCCGACACTGCCACGGCCGCCATCAATATTGCTCATCACCCCGGAAGCAACGTTGCGGCGCTCTTTGCGCTCTCTGCTGACAGTTCAGCTTTCGCGCCAGCGCTTGCCACCGAGCCCAACGACTTCACCGTTGAACTCGTCTTTACTGTGCCCAATGAGGACACAGACAG
>JBEKWJ010000002.1:0-202798 GCA_049513195.1 Occallatibacter sp. | reverse complement strand
ACCTTCACGGCCACTGCCGCAGCCACAGTCGGAACCTCCACGGTCACCATCACCGGAACCTCCGGCACATTGACCGCGACCACCACCATCGCACTTACCGTAACTGCCAAGGCGGGCTTCACGCTTGCGGCTTCGCCAACCACTCTTTCGGTAACTCAAGGCAAGACCGCAACCGACACCATCACAGTTACTGACACCGGTGGATTCACAGGCAGTGTAACTCTGGCTGCAACGGGCCTGCCTAGCGGTGTAACTGTCACCTATGGAACCAATCCCACCACAGCGACCAGCGTGCTGACCTTCACGGCCACAGCCGCGGCTACAGTTGGAACATCCACTGTGACGATCACCGGAACCTCCGGCACAACAACCGCATCTACAACCATCCCACTTACCGTGGTTTCGTCATTGGGCAGTTTTACGCTGAAGCCTTCGGCGGCCACTCTATCGGTAACTCAAGGCAGCACCGCGACAGATACGATTACGGTCACGGATGTTAGTCCATTTACCGGCAGTGTAACTCTGACCGCAACCGGCTTGCCGACAGGAGTTACTGTTGCCTACGGCACCAACCCCACTACCGCGACCAGTGTACTTACATTCACGGCAACCGCAACGGCCACTACCGGCCTGGCTACGGTGACCATCACTGGGACCTCCGGCACTTTGACGGCAACCACCACCATCGCACTTACCGTCAATCCAGTAACTACACCGGGCGCGTGCCACGTTGTTTACGCAACCTCACCGCAAAACACCAGCGCATTCGGCGCGACCGTCTCCATCCAGAACACGGGAACCACCGCATGGACTAGCTGGACTCTTACTTGGACGTTTGCCAATGGACAGACAGTTGCGCAGCTTTGGAACGGCATTGAAACTCAGAGCGGCGCAGTCGTGACGGTAAAGAACGAGCCTTACAACGGCAGCGTTGCCGCCGGCGGCACCGTCTCAGGCGTAGGCTTCAACGGCACCTGGAATGGCGTCACCAACGCAATACCCACGTCGTTCGCCGTCAATGGAGCGACTTGTAATTAACCAGCTGCGCTCGAATTCAGCGGCTTTGAAAAGCCAAGAAAGAAACGCGGGGCAGAATGCCATTTCTGTCCCGCGTTTCTTGTAATACTTCTCCAACTATTGCGCCATTGCCAAACTAAAAACCCCGGCATCCCTCTCAATTGAATTTCCCCACAACCTTTTTAAAACCATCCCCATCCAAAGTGCCGAGTGAAATCCGAAGTTACTAAACTTTGCCGATCTCTAAAGTTTTCCAGGAACTAGCCGATAGGTTACTAAAGTCGTCTTTTCCGGTAACAAGAAGAGTCAAGTTCATGAAATGCGCATCTCTCACATTCGCCTTGGTTTTGCTGGCGTCGGGCCTGGTTTCAACTCCCGCTTTTGCAGCGACCGCTACCGCTTCGTTTGCGGTCACTGCAACGGTCGAGTCTTCCTGCCAGGTTTCGGTTCCTGGCGCGACGACTGGAAACTATACCTTTGCTGGAGCGAGCGTGCGATCCGGGGTTGCGGTCGCTTGTAGCCTCCCCACACCGTACAACGTCAGCTACAGTTCAGCAATGGCGACAAGTGACGCCACTACCAGTTCAGCCGCGGAACTGCTGGGTCATACGCTTCCGCTTCACAACGCGCAAGCCGTTAACTGGGGACGGATGGCGGGTAACGATGCCATGGCTAGAGTCGGCCGCGGAACCTTCCAGCCGTATGCCGTGCCTGGCAAGGCTGCGGGGACACAGATGTTCTCGCCTGGCTCGTATGCCGATTCGATTACCGTGGTTATTACCTATTAACAGACGGGCCTGATGACTTCATTGAATAGAAAACAACAAAACTAATCGCCATGAAATCAATCGTTCTACCTTCTCGCCAGCATCTCCGGCGATTGCTTTGAGATCCCCCGGACACTCTATCTCCGCTGGAGTCACGACGCAAAAGAGGTATGTAACGTGACGCGCGAAGGTAATCAAGAATGGAACTAAAGGTGATATGAAATTGGATCGAATAAGGCAATATTACTGTTGCATTAATTCATTAGAGCGCGATAATGACTTAGCATTTTCAAAAAATACGTTCCACCAGGAGTCTTTCCAATGAAGTACTCACATGCCTTAAAGTTCGTGTTGTCCTCCGCCGCAGTTGGAATTCTGGCGTTGGGCCTTACTTGCACGTCAGCCTCAGCGACCACAGTTTCCGCTACCTTTGCGGTTTCCGCAACTGTGAATGCCAGCTGCAACATCACGACGGCCCCCTTGGCTTTCGGAGCCTACACGGGTGCGGTCTTGAACAATTCGACCAACCTTACGGTTACCTGCAACACCGCCGTCACTCCGATCAACGTCGGCCTCAATACCGGTCTGAACGGCACTTACACAGCTGGGACTGTGTATACAAGGAAGATGAACAGCGGCGCGGTCATGCTGAACTACGGGCTGTATCAGAACGCCGGACTGACAACCAATTGGGGAACCACAACCGGAACGGATACGCTGGCGACGGCCTATACGACGACTGCGGTTACAGTCCCTGTCTACGGCACGATTCCTGCTGGACAGGTGGTAGCGACCGGCTCCTACGCCGATACGATTACCGCCTCCATTTATTTCTAACTGTCAGCACGGCAGCACTTGGGAACGTATGATCACGTGCAATTCATTTCGCGTAATGGCGGCGGCCAAAGCGTCCGCCGCCATTTTTGTCTTCCTTCTGAGCGGTCTTACGGCCAGCGGGCAGTCATTGTCGGTATTGCCGATTCACGTTTTTCTTGGGCCAGGCGAGAAGGCGACGAGCCTGACGGTGAGCAACCAGGGAAGCAGCGCGACGGCCGTACAGATCCGCGCCTACGCATGGGCACAGAAGGGCGATGAGGATCAATTGACGGCCACGAACACCATCATGGTGAGTCCGCCGATGGCGAAGATCGCTCCGGGAGGCTCGCAGATTGTTCGGGTGATCTTGCGCCAGTTGCCAGATAACCTCGAATCTACTTACCGAATCGTGCTTGACCAGATTCCTCCCGCGGCCGAGCCTGGTGTGATTCATGTGGTGGTTCGGATGTCTCTTCCGGTCTTTTCGAAGCCGGCTATCCGTTCGTTTGCCGATGTGCAATTTCATCTGGAGCGCAAGGATGGAAAGATTTATCTGGTGGGATTCAACGCCGGCAATCTTCATGAAGTGATCCGCGATATTGCGCTTAAGACGAGCGATGGCCAGAAGCTGAAAGCGGAATCTGGCGCATCGCCCTACATACTGGCCGGCGCGACTCGGCGCTGGCACATAGCCGCGCAGGACGCCGTGCAGCTGTCAAGCGAAGCCATGCAATTGACTGCCCAGTCGGAAGCCGGCGCCATTGAAGAGCAGGTTCGCTTTGTACCAGGCCCATGATCCTGCTAGCCTGGCGGCCCGCTGGCTCCGCGGTGGGAGGATCATCTTCCTGGCGTTGCTTGTGGCGCCGCGACTGGCCATAGCCACCGAGACCGCGACTGAGGTTGCCGCATCGTCGGCCAACCCGGCTGCGTCTTCGGCTTCTTCCGATGCTGCATCGGCGAATGCTGCCGAGTCTTCTTCCGATGCTGTCGCCGAAGAAGCGCCAGATGCGGACGGCAACGAGCGGCTGTTTCTGGACGTACAGATCAATGGCCGTTCCGTTGGCAAGATCGGCGAATTCACGCTGCATTACGGCAAGTTGATGGCGCGGCCGCAGGAGTTGCGCGATCTTGGTTTCCGCGTTCCTGCGTCGCTGATTCCTGGACCCGACGGTCTGATCGCAATGGCCGCGCTGCCTGGATTGACCTGGACGATCGATCCCAGAAATCAGGTATTGCGCGTGACAGCCGCCGATAGCGCACTGGCGCCAACGATCCTGGTGCCTTACGCAATTGAAAGAATGACCGGCCCCCGGGTGATCGAGAGCGGCAAAGGGATTACGCTGAACGATGACATCAGCGGCACATTCACCAACGGTCAGGCGGCAAGCGCCGGCGGCTTGCTGAGTGCACAGGCCTTTACGGCCAAGGGCGTGTTGAGTTCGGGCTGGTTGGCGTACGTCGGCGGGCCATCCAGGGGTTCTGGCCAAGTGGCAGCCATTCGCCTTGATTCGGATTACTCCTACGCCGATGTCAATTCTCTGCGGCGGTATACTCTGGGCGACTTTATCACCAGCAGCCTTTCGTGGACTCGTCCGGTTCATCTCGAAGGCGCACAGATTCGCTCGGATTTTACTACGCGTCCTGATCTTGTCACGTTTCCGTTGCCCGGCATCTCCGGCTCAGCGGCTGTTCCTTCTACGGTGAATGTGCTGGTGGATGGGAACCTCGTAACCTCGAACCAGATTGACGGCGGTCCTTTCGAGATTCCGCAACTCCCGGTGGTATCCGGAGCAGGCACGATCACGATGACGGTGACCAATGCGCTGGGGCAGCAGGTCAGCGTTTCGCAGCCGTTCTATGCCAGTTCCGCGCTTCTCAAGCCCGGCTTGCAGACCTACGCAGCGGAGACCGGCCTGGTGCGGCGCGAGTGGGGCGCGGTGAGCGACGACTACGGGAAGATCGCCGGCACGGCTGTCTATCGCCGCGGCCTGACCCGGAAGTTCACATTCGAAGGCAGCCTCGAAGGCACTCCCGGCACGATGATGGGAGGAGCGGGCGGCGTGTTGCAAGTGGGCAGTATTGGCGTGCTCAATTTTGCCGCGGCTGCCAGCGCCGGCTCAGGAGGCAGCGGGACGCAATTTTCCGTGGGCGCGCAGCGCATTGGCAAGTATTTCAGCCTGGGCGGCTCGGCGATTGTCTCCAGCGCCAACTGCGAGGATATTGCCGCACGGAACGGCACGCCGATTCCACGCAAGCAGATGAGCGTCAACAGCGGCGTGGCGTCGAGGCGCTTCGGCACTTTGGGCGCGGCCTATGCGGCGCTCGACGTGGATAACTCTCCGAATCCGATTGTGGCTCAGAGCACGACGGCCCAGCACTCCAAAGTCTTCTCCGCCAATTACACGCGTCAAATTCACCGTGTTTCGATCTATGCCACGGAGTTCAGAAACTTGACGGGCAGCGAAAGCAGCGGAATTCAGGTTGGCATGACGATTCCACTGGGCAGGCGTAGTTCCGCTAGCGCCGGCGGATCATCGGATGGTATCGGCCAGGTGCAGGTGCAGCAGTCGGCGACAAAAATCGGCGAGTGGGGCTATGAGGGCTTTGTCTCCGCCGGCAATTCGACTCACGAGTTTGGCCAGGTGCAATACAAGTCGCCGGTCGGCCTGTTCACGGCCGGGGTGGATCAGTCGGGTGGGGTAACATCCGTGCGTCTGGAATCGCAGGGGGCTCTCTCGTTCGTCGATAAGCACCTCTTCCTGTCGAACTATATCTACGACAGCTTCGCGATTGTCGATACGAGTCCCGTGCCGCACGTGCATGTGTATCAAGAGAACCGTGAAATCGGGCGCACCAATTCTTCAGGGCGGCTGCTGGTTCCGGATATGCGCTCCTTCGATTTGAACCTAATCGCCATTGAGCCGACCGATATTCCGGCGGACGCCACCATCGACAACGACAAGCGCGAGGTGCGGCCCCAGGCTCTCTCTGGCGTAGTGCTCAAATTCCCGATTCATTTCAATCATGCCGCATTGCTTCAACTGGTGGATCAGGCCGGGGTTGCATTGCCACTGGGCAGCGCCGCTACCCTGCGAGCTACGGGCGCTATCGTTCCGATTGGATATGACGGCGACGCGTACGTTGAGGATCTCAGTTCTCACAACGAACTGATTGTGGTGCGGCCGAACGGGCACAAATGCACGGTCGTCTTCAACTACGAACCGCTGGCGGGAGATATTCCTTCGATTGGACCGCTGACCTGCACGGAGAAAAAACCATGATGCGAAGGCTGGCACTGGCGGCACTAGTTACACTACTGATCTGCTGCGCGCGGCAGGCAGCGGCGCAAGGAAACTGCACACTCACAGATACGGAGTTGAACTTCGGGGTTTACACGGGAGCGACGCTCGACAGCACTTCTAACGGAACGGTGACATGCACCAATCAGCGGGACGGGTGGAATATTCCCCTCGATGCCGGCACGGGGGTAGGCGCGACCGAAGCGGTTCGGAAGTTGACCGGCCCTGGCGGCGTCGAGCTGAATTACGCTGTGTATCAGTATCCCGGGTATACAACCATTTGGGGCAATAATACCGCAGGTACCACCGAAGTAACCGGAACCGGCAACACAACGGTCCATTTCGACGGCCAGATCACGGCGGGCCAGGTGGTTCCTCCAGGCACTTACACCGATACCCTCTCCACAGACACGACTTCGTTTACCGTCACCGTGGTGATTCTGGCTAATTGCACAGTGACGGCCAGTAACCTGGCCTTCGGCACTTACACCGGCGCGCTGATCAACTCCACCTCGACCATCTCCGTCACCTGCACCGACCTCGCTCCTTACAATGTCGGCCTCAATGCCGGAACGTCGACTGGTGCGACTGTAACCACTAGAAAGATGACTGGTCCTGGCGCGGCTTTGCTGAACTATAAACTTTTCAGTGACGCCGGGCATTCCATCAACTGGGGCAACACCGTCGGCACTGACACCGTGACTGGAACCGGCACCGGAGCCGTCCAGGCCCTCACTGTCTATGGCCAACTTCCGGCGGGGCAGACTCCTGCGAGGGGCGCTTACTCGGACACGATTACCGTTACCGTCACCTATTGACGACGAATCGTGATTGGCAGGCCGGGTCGACTAACTCAGCGCCACATTTTTCGACCGATGATTCGGCGTGTCAAATTATGCGATTGCGATCAATCTCCCTTTCGCGCAGCCATGTAAAAATCACTGGAGTTACGATTAGCACGTGAACCAGTGAGCTGACCATTCCGCCCAATACCGGCGCGGCCAGTGGCTTCATGAATTCTGCGCCGGTGCGTGTGGACCAAAGCAGCGGCAGCAGTCCGGCAACCACTGTGGCCACGGTCATCACCTTGGGGCGAAGCCGCAACAGCGCGCCTTCCATCACGGCCTGGTGAAGGCCCACGCGAGTGAGCACGCCATCGGCTGCCGTGCGCCGAGCAACCGCTTCTTCGAGATAGATGACCATCACCACGCCGGTCTGCACCGCGGTTCCAAACAACGCGATGAAACCAACCCACACCGCAACTGAAAAATTAAGCCCCATCGCCTTGACCAGAAACACGCCGCCGGTGAGCGCGAAGGGCACCGCCAGCAGAACGTGCGCGGCTTCTTTCACGGAGCCATAAGTGCGATAAAGCAGAACAAAGATCACGACGAGAACGAGTGGAATGACCATTTCCAAACGTTTGCGCGCGCTGATTTCATTTTCGTACTGGCCACTCCACTCGATGTAATAGCCCGGTGGCATCTTCACTTGCTGGGCAACCGCGCGTTGCGCCTGATCAACGAAGCCTCCCACATCGCGGCCGCGCACGTTCAGCAAGACCGACCCGCGCAACAGGCCGTTTTCGCTGCTGATCATGGATGGTCCCATGGTTGTATTGAGGTTGACTACTTTGTTGAGCGGCACCTGCGCTCCGTTGCTGCCGGCTACCAGCACATCGCCTAGCTGCTGCGGGTTCGCGCGGAAATCACGCGCATAACGCACCCTGACAGGAAAGCGCTGGCGGCCTTCGATGGTAGTCGTCAGATTTTTTCCGCCCACCGCGGTTTCAATCGCGTCTTCTACGTCGGCGACATTCAAGCCATAACGATCCGCTGCTTGCCGGTCGACTGTCATTTCGAGATACGGCGAGCCTGTGGTTCTCTCGGCATAGAGATCGGTCGAGCCGGGAATTGTGCTGACCACTTCTTTGATTTCTTCCGACTTTTTTTCGATCACGGTGAGATCAGGTCCGAAGACTTTGATGCCGATCTGTGTGCGAATGCCCGTCGAGAGCATGTCGATGCGATTGCGAATCGGCTGAGTCCAGATATTGGTCACGCCGGGAATCTGGAGCTTCTCATCGAGGCGCGCCAGAATCGCATCTTTGGTGAGTCCCTTGGGCCACTGATCTTTGGGCTTGAAAGTGATGGTGGTTTCGCTCATGTTTACGGGCGCGGGGTCGGTGGAGGTCTCGGCGCGTCCCACTTTGCCGACGACCATTGCAACGGCTGGGTCCGCGGCGATGATGACGTCCTGCTGGCGAAGTATCTCGGTTGCCTTGGTGAGCGAGATGCGCGGATCGGTGATGGGCATGAAGAGCGCCGTCTCTTCATCGAGCGGCGGCATGAACTCCGAGCCGATGGTGGTTGCGGTATAGACGGCCGCGCAGAAAAGCGCGATCGCGAGGCCGAGCGTGATGGCTCGGTGACGCAGCGCCCAGGCTAGTACTGGTTTGTAGATAGCCCGCAGCAGTCGCATCACCGGGTTCTCTTCTTCGCGATGCAGTTTGCCGCGAATGAGAAATGTGCAGAGCACCGGCACAAGCGTGATGGCGAGGATGGTGGAACCGATCATGGCGAAGGTTTTGGTGAAGGCCAGCGGATGAAACATTTTGCCTTCCATGCCGGTGAGAGCGAAGACCGGTACGAATGCGAGAATGATGATGACCATGGCAAAAGAAATGGGACGACCGACGAGCTTCGCCGCGTTGAAGGTGATCTCCCAGATGTGTTCGCGATAGTTGCCGCGCTCGTGTTCGTATTGCTCTGCCTGTCGAATTACGTTTTCAGTCATCACGATGCCCGCATCGACAAGCACGCCGATAGCGATCGCAATTCCACCGAGCGACATGATGTTTGACGAGATGCCCGCGCCATTCATTAACAAAAACGACCCAAGCACCGCGAGCGGTAGCGGAATGGTGACGACAAGAATACTGCGGAAGTGCCACAGAAAAAGCACGTGCGCGAGCGTGACCAAAATGATTTCTTCAATCAATGCATGGCGCAGCGTGCCCACGGCATGATCGATCAGAACACTGCGATCGTAAAAAGGAACGATCCGCACGCCAGTGGGAAGACCCGGTTGAAGTTCGCCGATCTTCTTTTTGACCGACTCTATTGCTTCGCGCGCGTTGGCGCCGTAGCGAATCACCACCACTCCGCCAACAGCCTCTTTGCCATCTTTGTCGAGAACGCCGCGACGAAACTCGGGGCCAAGTTGCACGCTGCCCACGTTGCCCACAGTGACCGGCGTGCCGTTGTATGCGCCGAGAGAAATGCTTTCGATATCTTTCAGCCCGCCAATCAGGCCGATGCCGCGCACCATCTCTTCGGTGTCGCCTGCCTCGATCACCTTGGCTCCTACGTTGTTGTTGCTGCGCTCGACCGCGCCCACAACATCTTTCAGCGCGACGTTGTAAGCCCGCATCTTGATGGGATCGAGATCGATCTGGTACTGCTTAACAAAGCCGCCCACGCTCGCGACCTCAGCCACGCCGGGCACCGAGTTGAGCTGGTACTTAATGAACCAATCCTGCAACGAGTGCAGAGTGCCGCTGTCGTATGGCCCCTCAACCGTGTACCAGAAGACCTGGCCTACGCCGGTTGCGTCCGGCCCCATCATCGGCGTTACACCCGCGGGAAGAAAGCTGCCTGCGAGGCTGAGCCGCTCGAGCACGCGAGTGCGCGCGAAGTAAATGTCCACCTTGTCTTCAAAGATCACGTTTACCATCGAGAAGCCGAAGGCGGACGACGAGCGGACGGTGCGCACATGCGGCAGCCCTTGCAGGTTGACGGTGAGCGGATAGGTGATCTGATCTTCCACTTCCTGAGGACTGCGGCCCGCCCACTCGGTGAAGACGATCACCTGGTTTTCGCTCAAGTCGGGGATCGCGTCGATGGGAGTGTGGATGAGCGCCCAATAGCCCCAGACCGCGAGCGCAGCATAGACGCCGAGAATCAGCCAGCGGTTCTTCATGGAGAATTCGATGATGCGGTTGATCATTGCTGCTCCTTACCTTGCGCTCATGCGGGTGTGAAACGATGCGATCACGCCGCCGTTTTTGTGTGCCTCAACGAGTACATTCCACGAGCCCGGCGAAGGCGCCTGACCTTTGCCCATGTACATCTGGCTGCCTGCTGCCCAGGACAGATTGAAGGAACTCTTCATTTCCGGCATATCCATGAAGGGCATGGCGGGCATCACCAGAGAGACGGTGACCTGAGCATCGGTGATGGGCTTTTGATTTCCGTCTGTCAGATTCACCTGGAACTGCGCGTCTTCACCGGCCTTCAGCGGATCGGGATTCGCGTGGAAAGCGATTTTTGCCGCGCTTGCCTTCGGGCTTTCTCCGTTGGTGGAAGAAGAAGTTGATTGCGCCTGTTGATCAGTTGCAAATTCTTTCGATCCGCCATAGAGGCCCGACATGCCGGAACTCAAGTGCGCTTGCGAGTCGATGAGGAAGTTGCCGTTGAGCACGACCTTGTCGCCGACGGCCAGCCCGCTGATTACCGGAAACAGATCGTCGGCCGATGCGCCTACCTCGACCTTGCGTGCCTCAAAGACGCCATTAGCCCGCGCCACATAGACGATTTTGCGCGTGCCTGTATCAAGCACCGACGAGCGCGGAATCACAATGCCCGGCCTCGCGCTGTGGCTGACAAAACTAGCGCTGACAAACATGCCCGGCAACAAACGCATTCCTGGATTGGCGAGGTGCACGTGGACTGGCACGGTGCGCGTCTGCGGATTGGCCGTGGGTTCAATGAACTCGACATGGCCATGCAGCGTCTGGCCGGGCAGAGCCTCAGCGGTGATCTCGACATCCTGCCCCTGGTGGATTTGCGCCAATTGCTCTTCGTAGACATCGGCCTTGATCCACACTTCGCTCAGGTCGGCCACGGTGAGGAGCGTATCGCCTGCATTCACATATTGGCCTTGCGTCACTTTGCGCTCCACCACGCTGCCTGCGCTGTTTGCATAGATGGTCACGCGCGGCACTCCGGCGGTTGCCGGTGCGTTGTACTGCTTCTCAGCAATTCCCCAGAGCTCGAGCTTGCGCTCGCTCGCCTTCACTAACGCTTCGGCCTGCGACTTTGCAAACGCATCGTCCGATTGGCCAAGCTGGCTGCGATTCTCTTGCGCCAGGCGGTACTCTTCGATGGCCGTCGTCACTTCGGGACTATACAATTCGGCAACGGCTTGGCCGCGCCGCACGCGCTCACCGGTGTACTGCACGTAGAGTTTGTCGACGCGGCCTCCAATCCACGCGCTGACCGCGCCCAGTTGCGACTCCGGCTGCTCCACGCGGCCAAAGGCGTCAATGCCGCTTTTCAACAGAGCGGTTCGCACATCAGCCACTTGCACGCCGGCCGCGGTAATTTCAGCTGGGGTCAGCTCGACCGTAGTGCCGGGCTCTGTACCCTGCTGCGCTGCCTGCGCAGCGTTCATTCCAGCACTCGCGGCCGGCATGGCCGCTTCGGACGACGCAACGACAGGACGAATTTGTCTGGCGACAAGAACTCCGGCAACCAGCGCAATCAGAACTCCCGCGCCGCCGCCCAGTACGAACAACTTCTTTTCTTTCGATGTCATTTGCTTGTCCTCTCTGTCTCCCGTGTTTTTATCTCGGAAATCGGCGTGCCAATGGCGCGTTCCAACTGCGCGGTGCCGGCGTCAGTCGCCGCTAGCGCTTTGTAGTAGGCGGTCTGAATGTCGAGCAGAAGATTCTGCGTGTCGATCAGGCTCATGAACTCGGCGCGGTTGTTCTGGTATGCGGAGGTGGACGCCTTGAACGACGCATCGGCCTGCGGCAGCAGCGTATCGCGATAAAGCTTGACGCGCTTCTGCGAGGCGAGCAGAGCAATCTGCGCCTGCCGAATTTCTAAAAATATTGTGGCCGCGCGCGCCTCCAATTCGGATTGAGAGACGTCGGTTGCCGCATCGGCCTGCTTGGCTTCGCCCTCATGGCGCTCGCGATTGAGCCAGGGAAGATTCAGCCCCACCTCGGCCATATAAGCGTTGCGCGCCATGGAGCCCGACGGCATCAACATGTAACCCAGACCGACGGTGAAGCCCGGCTTCATTCCGAGCTGAGCCATCTTGCCTTCGTTCTTTGACCGGATGATTTGCGAGCGCAAACCTGCCAGCTCGGGCCGATGCTCGATCGCCGTCTGCTCCAACGCTTCGATCACCGGTAAGGCCGTGGGAGCCGCGTAGCTGCCCGCGATTTCGATGGCTTCGTCCGCACGCCGGCCCATCAGAGCGTTCAGTTGCGCGCGGGCCGTGTCGCGCTCTTCTTCCAGTTCAATCAGGTGTTCACTCAGGCGAGTCAAGGCCATTTGCGCGCGGAGTACGTCTGCCTGCGGAACCTTGCCGGTGGTGTACTGCGCCAGCGCGACGGAGAGAGCTTCCTTCAGGAGCGATGCCTGGCGCTCATGCAGCTTCATCTCGTCGCTGTTGCGCATCAGGTCCGCGCAAAGCTTGCGAGCCTCAGCAGAAACCTCCTGACGCAGCGTCTCCAGATCGCTGGCCGCGACGTTTGCGTCATCCTCCGCTAGCCGGGCGCGCATCTCCCGCTTTTGCCGGTTAGGAAATGTCTGCTGCAGCATCACCATCAACTGCGCCTGATTCAAGTCCCACGGCTTGGTCACAGGCGTATCCCAATCGCGCACCTGGAGCATGGGATCGTCGAGACTGCGGGCGGTGCTGATTTTCATTTGCGAAAGCGACAGGCGCCGCACCGCTGCACGAATCTCCGGGTTGCCCTCAAGGGCCGCGATTACGGCCTCATCGACCGTCAAAGAATGGGCGCTCACATCGGACGCGAGCACCGGGCCCGGCACAGTTTCTCCGAGACAGGAAATCGATAGCGCCAGCACAAACGGCGCAAAAACAAAGATAGGTTTCACTCTTTAACTCCGCAAAAATCGGCAAAAGAAATTCGCCAGGACGCGGAACTACGCGCCCCGGAAAGCCACGGCGGAATTAAAAAGCTAGATTCTTAAAATGAATGAGCCGGTTGGCGGAGAGTGCGGCGGAATCACAGCCAGAATCGGGAATTCGCTCGGCGAAGTCAGTTCATTCGAGGAGACGAATTCCTGCACGACCGTCAATGAAGCCGACCCCGGGAGGTTGGGCGCAACAACAACGGCGGGCACGGGAGCCTTGACGATGCAGCAGTTGGCCTGAACAGTTCTGCTGGGCTCGGATGCGACGGCGCAGCAACTGTGCGCTGTCTTATGAGCCCGCTGCATGCAGATTCCGAACGGCGCAAGCATTGCACCCATCAATGCGATGGCCACTGTCGCGCGTTGGAAGACACCTGCCCGCATGAGCCGAGTCTAGCATGAAGCTGAATTTGCGACGTGATGCGGATCACAAAGCAATTGCGTAGCTTGTTTTTGAGCGGCGAGTTTTACCAGCTCCGCGCGCACTTTTTCGATCACCGCAGGCCAGTCACCCTGCTTTGGCTGACGGAAGAGGCGCGCTGTTGGATACCAAGGGCAATCTTCGCGGTCGAGCAGCCAGCGCCAGTCGGGTACCGAGGGCAGAAGAATCCATACGGGCCGGGCCAAGGCTCCGGCCAGGTGAGCCATCGAGGTATCGATGGAGATGATCAGGTCCATCTGGGCCATCTGCGCTGCCGTATCGGCCATATCGCCGGTGACAGGTGCAAGATCCGTGACGCGCGTTTTTCGAGCGGCCAACTCCGCGGCTGCCGCTCCAATTTGCAGCGAATAAAAGTGAATGCCTTCGAGATCAAAGAGCGTTTCAAGAAGTTCAAGAGGAACGCTGCGCGCGCGATTCTTGGGGTGGCTGGGATTGCCCGTCCAGGCAACGCCCACACGCAGCCCCTTCGCCGGCCATGGTAGCGAGGATGCCTTTTGCAGAGCGTCTTGCGGAGCAGCGAGATAGGGCACGTTCGCGGGGATATTCTCAAGGGTGGTGCCACAGGCCAGCGGTAAACTCATCAACGGCGCGCGGCAGTCGAAGCGCGGCAATGGCTCACCGGTCGTGACAAGCGCGGAAAGGCCGGGCAGTTGCGCGGCCAGTCGCCGCAGATTTCCGGGAATGTCGAGGATGACTCTGCCACCGGCCGCCTGGACCAGGGGCGCATAGCGCATGAACTGGATCGCGTCGCCCAATCCCTGCTCGGCGTAGAGCACGATGGTGGCACCCTTGAGAGGCGCGCCCAGCCACAAAGGCTCGTTGAATAGCCGCGGGGTGTAGACCTTCCAACGCACCTCATAGTTGCGCCAGCCGTTGGCATAATCCCCTTGAAGCAGTTGCAGCAGGCACTGGTTCATCAACGCGTCACCGAGGTCGGGCTTGAAGGTCAGCGCCCGCTCACACCAGGCGACAGACTCGGCCAGCTCCCCTTTGTCGAAGTAGGCATTGCAGAGGCAGTTGGAGGCCTTGTGGTGCTTTGGATTCAGCGTCATTGTCCGCTTGTACCAGCCGATGGCTTCGTCGACCTTCCCCTGGCCATGGAGGGCGTCGCCGAGGTTGCAGCAGAGATCGGCGCTCTCTGGCGCAACGATCAACGCCTGCTCAAAGCAAGAGACCGCCTCGTCGAGATTCCCGCGCTGCCGGTGCACGGTGCCAAGGTTGCACAATGCGTCGGCGTAATTGGGCTGGATGGCGAGCGCCCGCTGATACATGGCCACGGCCTCGTCCAACTTTTTTTGCGTCAATAAAATGTTGCCCAGGTTATAGCAGGCTTCAGCGAAGTCAGGCTTGATCTGGAGCGCGCGCTCGATGCAGGAGACAGCGTCATCGAGTTTGTTTTGCGCCCGCAGCACGTTGCCCAGGTTGGAATGATAAAAAGGCTGCTGCTGATTGACAGCGATCGCACGGCGAATCATCCGCTCTGCCACTTCGAGGCGTTCGGTTTTGAAGCAGGCCATGCCGAGCAAGTACAAGGTGTCTGCATGATGGACATCGAGAGCCAGAATTTGCAGGCAGCACCGTTCCACCTCGGCCATTCGTCCGGCGTTGAACTCGCGCATGGCAAGCGGCCACAGGACTTGAATCTTCTCTAACTTGCCGCTTTTTTGCGGCTTCGCAGACTGCTTGGCTTGAGGATAAGACATATGTTTCATCGGTTTCGACAGAAGCCTTTCCGAACGGATGGTATTCAACGGCAAGCCGACTCCTGCACATTGGAGCCAGGAACTTCGTAGGACTTCAAGCAATCGCCCTGCCACCTCGGAAGGCGAAGATTAGAGAAGGCTGAAGCGGAGAGTACGCGGCTCCGCCGTCGAAGGGGCATCCGGCTGCTTGCGGCCGTCGAGTTTCTTCCTGGTCAAATTTACAAGGCTTTTTTGCGCTCCTCTGTTATGCTGGATTGTCTGCCCGGAGTTGGAGGATGGGATGCCGGAACACAGAGCGCGGAAGCACCATCAGGACCGCGTGGCGGAGACGCTGCGAGAGGAAATCGGAGTCCTGATCGAGGGTGAACTGGTCGATCCGCGCATCAATCTCTGCTATGTAACTGAGGTGGCGTTGAATCCCGGCGGCAAGTCGGCGCGGGTGTATGTCGCTGTCGACAGCGCCGTGAAGGACATCGCGCAGGCTGAAGAGGAAACTGTCGCGGGTTTGGAGGCAGCTAAAGGCTTCATCCGCTATGAACTGAAGGAGCGTATGGGCGTGCGCCATGTGCCTGAACTCAGCTTCCTGGCCGACCGCTCAGGCCGCTTTCAGGCGCGCATTGAAGAGCTGATGGACCGGCAGCGCAAGCGGCAGAAGACACCGGCCGATCAAAGTCCGGCAGCAGAGCTGAAAGGTCCGGAGTAACCGCGCATGGATCACTCCAACCGCAACCTGGCATTCGATGCGAAGAGCGACGCACCTGCGATGGAAAGTGCCGGCGCGCCCGCGCCGATGGACTCGCCTCATGCAATTCTGAAGATTCTGCGCGATGGCCAGCAATTTCTGGTCTGTTCTCATGCCCGGCCGGACGGCGATGCGGTGGGCTCCATGCTGGCCATGGGAATGCTTCTGGAGCAGATGGGGAAGCATGCCGATCTGGTAACCGCTGACCGCATTCCGTACATCCATCGCGGACTGCCGGGCGCGGAGGGGATTCGTACGGCCCAGCGGGTCTACGGTCCCTATGATGCAGTGATTCTGCTGGAGTGCGACGGGCTGGAGCGCACCAGGCTGCTTGGCCTTGAGCAGTTTTTCTTGATCAACATCGACCACCACGCCACCGGCAGCGAGTACGCCAATCTGAATTGGATCGACCGCTCAGCATCGAGCGTCGGCGAACTGGTCTACCGGCTGACGAAGGCCTGCGAAGCCACGCTCACGCGGGAGATGGCCACGTGCATTTACACCACGTTGCTGACCGACACCGGCGGTTTCTGCTACGGCTCGACGCAGGCTTCCACATTCGGCCTGGCACAGGAATTGGTGCTGGCCGGGGCCGACCCTCTGCGCATTGCCCAGAACGTGTATTTTTCCACGCCCACCTCAAAGCTACTGCTGCTGGGCGCGGCGCTCGGGAATCTGAAGCGCGAAGGGCGCCTGGCCTGGCTGTCGGTCACCCGCCAGGAGATCATGCGCGCATGTGCCGCAGAAGAGGATTGCGAAGGGATTGTGAACTTTGCGCTGTGCGTCTCCGGGATAGAAGCTGCTTTTTTTCTGCATGAACTGCCTGACGGGCGCATTGGGCTAAGCCTGCGCAGCAAGGGCCGGGTGAACGTGGCCGCGATTGCCGAGCGCTTGGGCGGCGGGGGCCACAAAAGCGCCTCGGGAAGTACGCTCGAGGGGCCACTTGAGCGCGCTCTCGAAGAAGTTCTGGCCGAATTGCGTCCCTGCGTGGCTTTGCTAGTTAAGGAAGCGGGCGGATAAAGTCGCGGTCATTCCATACCAAGGCCTGAATCTGATAGCCTTGTCCCTGTTAAGGCGCAGCACTGTTTCCGCGTTTCAAGAAAGCGCGGACCCCAAACCGAAGCCGGTCAGCTCCCCCAATCGTTCGGACCGGAGCCGGACTAGTCTACCCGTGTGAAGCAAGGCTTCGTTGGAGAAACGCTGGAAGTGGAAAATATTCAAGAATCATCCGCTCCGCATTCGTCCGAGGATTGGCGCAAACGGCTGCCCCATTGGGGCTCTGTAGGCGAGGCTGCCGTTTTTCTTGCGTTTGCCCTGTTTTTTCTGGTCTATGGTCAGAGCCCAGTGGTGGGCGGCGCCGGCCTGGGCCTGGTGGGGGCCGATGAACCCCGCTACGCACAGATCGCCCACGAAATGCTGGACCGCTTCGACTCGGCGCCGAGATTGGACCAACTCAGCGAATGTGTAGCCTGGAAAGGCAAACTAAGCGACGTTGTTACCTGGAGCGGATGCCAGAAGTACTTCGGCAGCATGGAGGCGGCTCTCAAAAGCAAACTGAGCGCCTGTGTTACCCCTTTCCTCTATGGCCATCCCTGGCTGGAAAAGCCGGCACTCTACTATTGGCGAGCGATGTTTGTCTTCCAGGAGTTCGGCGTGCACGACTGGAGCGCGCGCCTGCCTTCGGCCACATTCGCCTTCATCATGGTGGCGCTCATCTATCTGCACATGCGGCGATTCCGCCCTGGCGGCCACGTGGACGCGGCGCTGATTACCGTGGCCTGCGCGGGCATCATGGGATTTGCGCGCGGCGCTTCGACCGACATGCAGATGGCGGCGCCACTGGCCATTGGCCTGCTGGGCTGGTACGCCTGGTATGAAACCGACTCCAAATTCTGGCTCTTCGACATTTACTTTTTCACTGGAGTGGCGACGCTCGCCAAGGGGCCGGTGGCGCCATTTCTGGCCATTGCGATTATTGTTGCCTTCGCCTTCCTGCGCCGCGAGTGGTCGGTTCTGCGGCGGTCGTTCTGGTGGCCGGGAATGTTGCTTTACTTTGCCATCGTTCTACCCTGGTTCATCGCCGTGCAGCACCAGAACCCTACCTTCTTCCGGGAATTTTTTCTGGAACATAACCTGGAGCGGTTTGCTTCCGATCGCTTTCAGCATCATCAGCCCTTCTGGTACTACCTGGTTGTGGTGCTGCTGGCGACCATGCCCTGGACGGTGATCGCGGTGCGGGCGCTGATTGACGGCATCCAGACCTCGGTATGCGAGTGGCGAACGCGCAACACGTTGGATTGCCTGCCCTGCGCCGGCCGGCCGGGCGATGCCTTTCCGGAGTTTCTGGTCCTGTGGGCGCTGATTCCTATCTTCTTCTTCTCCTTCTCGCAATCCAAACTGCCCGGCTACATTCTGCCGTCGATTCCGCCCATCACGATTCTCACCGGGGACTATCTTTTCCGCCGACGGCAAAAGGGACTGAACCGCTGGGTGCTGATCGGCCATGCGGCGATTTGCGGCGTGATGACCATGGCCGCATTGCTGCTTCCCTGGTTTGTGGCCCATGGACGGCAGATGCCTCCATGGCACGCAGTACTGGCGGCGCTGGTGGCGTCCTGCGGCGCGGCAATGTTTATTCTGGTCGTTGTGAAGGGCTTTGGCGTGGCGCGGTTGCGGCTGGTCACGACCGGCGTGCTGATGGTGCTGGTTCTGTTTCTGTATGGCGTGGGCCCATTCTTCGGAATCCCGGCCATCAGTCAAACCAAGCGTGTGATTCATCTGCTGGACCGCTCTTACTCCGCGCGCCCGCTGGCCGAGCAACTGGCCACTGTGGCCTCCAATGAAGAAACCGTCGCCGTGTGCTGCGCCATCCGCGACAAGGCGAACCCAGACAAGCAGCATCTGTTCCCTCGCGACATCGAATACGGGCTTTCGTTTTATCGCAATCGCCAGGTGATCAACTACACCGAGTCAGGTGTGCCGGACGAACAGCATTTGCTGGTGGCGCAGGTAACTGCAACGGGCGGCGTGGATCTGGGTACCGCGGCTGTGCTGGAAGACTACCTGGAGGGCCGGCACTATGAGCAAGTTTTCAGTTGGCCGGAGCGGGGACTTGTGGTTTACATGGTGGGAAGCAAGTAGTCTTTCAGTTGTTGTCTGAGGAGAAGCATGGCATTGGGCGCTTCCATCGAGATCCTCGACCTGCGGCATTTTGCGGCGCCGGTCTTGCGCCCCGTTCTGGAGGCGGAGGGAGAGCTATGGAAGCAGCTTCTGCACTGGGACTATAACGTCTCAACCAAGCTGCTGATGCAGTACCTCGACAGCCACATGCTGCCTGGTTATGCTGCCCTGGAGGCTGGCCAGATCATCGGCTACGTCTTTTGCGTCTATGAGGAATCCAAAGCCATCGTTGGCGATGTCTTCGCACTACCCACCTCCGGCGCAAACGGGGGATCGGCTCATCAAGTCGAGGATACGCTGCTACGTCATATTCTCGAACTGCTGTTGAATTCGCCGCAGATTGACCGGATCGAATCTCAACTGCTGCTGCATCCCTCAGGCACACACGCCAACGTCTTTCTCGATGCGGGTTTTAAAATGTACCGGCGGCTTTTCATGGTGAGAAATCTCGACGGCTTCTATGCCGCGCCGCGCGTCGCCCTGCCCGCTACGCTCGAACTGCGCGCCTGGCGCGACGAGGATTTGAATCCCGCCAGCCGGCTGATCTCCGCAGCTTATCTCGGCCATCCAGACAGCGTGGTGAACGACCAATACCGCTCGGTGCACGGCTCGCTGCGCTTTCTCAATAACATCGTCCGCTTCTCCGGCTGCGGCGTCTTCTCTACACAGGTTTCACACGTGGTCATGGATCGCGCCAGCCGGGAGATGGTGGCCCTGGTGCTCGGCTCGCGGGTCAGCCCGCAGAGCGGCCACATTACCCAACTCTGCGTGCATCCTGAATTCCGCCGCCGCGGCCTGGCCCGGACGTTGCTCACTCTGGCCGCCTCCTGTTTTCTGCGCCAGGGAGTCAGCGAAATCTCGCTCACAGTTACAGAAGCCAACGTCGAAGCCATTGACCTTTATCGCGCCGAAGGCTTCGGTTGTCCGCATAGCTTCGACGCCACCGTTTGGCAGCGCGATCGCATTGCTTGAGAGAGACTTATTCTTTCGCCCAAAACTCTATCAACCGCCATCAGCAGCATCCAGGCGCAACGCATCCGCAATCCGGTTTTGCCGCACGAATAAATGCGCTTATGAATTTGTCCTTGACCAGCGGCGCAATGGCGTCCACATCAATGCCTGCTTCAACCAGAAAATGCCGCGCATCCTCGATCGAGTACACGCGCGTCGGCTCAATCGAGATACATGTAAAGCCGGCGAGTGCCAGTTTGGCCATGTACTGCTGCTCCTCCAACGCGCCCGCTACGCAGCCCGCCCAAAGCAACATGCTTTTGCGCACCTCGTCAGGAACATCGCCTCGCACCACAACATCAGAAACCGCAAAGCGCCCACCCGGCTTCAGCACACGGAAGGCCTCGCGCAGCACACTATCCTTATCGGCTGAAAGGTTGATGACACAGTTTGAAATCACCACGTCCACCGAGCAGTTGGGGAGCGGAATCTTCTCGATCTCGCCCTTGAGAAACTCGACGTTCTTCAAGCCCGACTGCCGCTGGTTTTCGCGAGCCAGCGCCAGCATGTCGTCGGTCATATCCAACCCGTAAGCTTTTCCGGCAGGTCCCACGCGCTTGGCCGAAAGCAGTACGTCGATGCCTCCGCCTGAGCCAAGATCGAGCACCGTCTCACCCGGCTTCAATTCAATCAGCGCAGTGGGATTGCCGCAGCCCAGCGAAGCCAGTACAGCGTTGGCCGGCAGCCCGCTTTTTTCCGATTCCTCATAAAGATTGGCCGTGATGGGGTCGCAGCAACGCAGTGCCGGATCGCCGCAGGCTACACTGCCGCTCTTGCGAACCTCTCGCGCAGCCGCGCCATACTTCTCTTGAACCAGTGTCTTGGTATCCATTTCCAGCGCCTCACATTCGCTTAAACGAATATATGATCGCCCCTCATATTTGTCAATACGTATATAATGATTTCATGCCCCGCCGCCCCAAATCCGTCAGCATGGCCGGTCTTTTCGCGGCGCTGGCCGACACCACGCGCCTGCGCCTGCTCAACCTGATGGCCGGTCGCGAGGTCTGTGTCTGCTATTTTGTCGAGATTCTCGGCCAGAGCCAGCCGAAGATTTCGCGGCACCTCGCCTACCTGCGCAGGGCCGGCATCGTCCGCGCTCGCCGCGAAGGCAAGTGGATGCACTACAGCATTACTGCACCCGCCGATGCCGCGATCGCCTCCGTCCTCGCCGCTGCCCTGGCCGCTCTCGGCAACGACAAGCAGATGCGCGCTGATCGAGCCAGACTTGATCGCGCATGCTGCGCACCGCTGCAAGCGGCCACTCTCCAGAGCGCTTCTCACCTGGTCAAGCTTGGTCTCTAGACTGATTTTCCGTGCCCGCTGAGAGGCTGGCCGTTTAAAATGTGATTCTGCTCATAAAGTTTTGGAGTGGGACCCATTGCAAATGGGAAAATTCTTGGAGATACGAGTGATGCGCATTCTCCGCCGGTCGATAAGTTATCTAGAGAGGTGTCGAACAAAGGCTCGTTCGCTGGGGAACGGCCTTATGCTCGAGCCTTGAAAGATTTCAGGTGCTACCGGAATGGGCGGGGATGGTGTGATCAGGTGAATGGCGCAACTTGTTTCCGAGGGAAAGAACAATCAAAGGCCGGCCTTCAGGCAGGCGGTTTGCGCCGTATTTTTGGTCTCTCACCTCTCATGCTGGCGATGCTTCTTTCTGCTTCCTTGGGTGCGAGCGCAACGGCGTTGCCACCGTCCGCAAAGGAGTCGAAAGCCGAATTGCCCACGCTCACCACGGCGGGCCAGGCGCACAGCCTGAGTTCCGCGGAGGCGGCGCGAGCCTACCCCATTCATCTGCGGGCGGTGGTCACTTATTTCGATCCAAATCTCGAACTCGGATATGCCGCATTGTTTGTCCATGATTCGACGGGAAGTATTTATGTCAAGTTTCCTGCCGGCATGGTGGCAGTGCTCCCCACCGGATCGTTGGTCGATGTACGGGGCGTCAGCAGTCCTGGAACCTTTGCACCCATCGTTGCTCAGCCGCAAGTTCAAGTAGTCGGACAGTCGAATCTTCCGCAGGATGCTCCCCGGATGAGCTTCCATCAACTGATGAGCGGAGCCGAAGATGGCCAATGGGTGGAAGCGGTTGGAGTCATTCATTCAGTATTCGTGTATGGTCACACCGTACTGCTCCAGATGGCGATGATCGATGGAACACTCAGTGTCATGATGGTGAGGGAACCGGGCGCTGCATACTCTGACTTGATTGACGCCAAGGTGCGCGTTCACGGCAATGCTGCTCCGTTGTTCAATCGCTATGACCAGATGATCGGTGTGCGCCTGATGGCTCCAAATCTATCCGTGGTGAAAGTTGTGGAACAGGCGCCAGGCGATCCGTTTCAACAGCCTCTGGTCCTCGTCGACGACCTTCTGCGCTGGAGCCAGGTTCATGCTTCACCTCACCGTGTCCATCTGCGCGGGATCGTCACACTTCAGTGGCCCGGCACGAAACTCTGCATTCACGATTCGACGCGTGGAATCTGCGCGCCGACCGGTCAGGACACGCATCTCGATCTGGGCGACGTGGTCGATGTAATTGGATTTGCCGGAGCCGAAGATTACGCGCCCATCCTGACGGATGAAATGTTCATCAAGAGAAGCGAGGACAAGCCGGTAGCAGCTCAGCCTGTCACTGCCGAGCAGGCCCTGCTTGGCAAACACGACTCTGAGGTGATCCAGATTGACGGCCAGTTGATCGGTTACGATCTGGCATCTTCCGACACCACACTTTTATTGACCTCAGGAACGAATGTTTTCTCTGCGGTTCTCCCCAAGAGCCTGGCGGGATCTGAAATGAGTGCCTGGAAGGTGGGAAGCAAATTGCGCATCACAGGGGTCTGTTCCGTCCGCCTTCACAGCAACGTTGTGGGAGCCGGAATTGCGGAAGCGGAATCCTTTCGGGTTCTGATGCGCTCGCCTGGGGACGTTGTCGTTGTAGAAAGCCCCTCATGGTGGACCGCGGGACATGCACTTCTTCTGCTCGCTTTGGCGCTGACTGGCGCGCTGGCGATACTCGGTTGGGTGATCGCGCTGAGAAACAGGGTGGAGCAACAGACTCGCCTGCTCCGCAAAAGCGAAGAACTCTTTCGCCACATGGCCCTGCACGATGCCCTGACAGGACTGGCAACCCGCCTTCTGCTTCAAGATCGACTCAATGTTGGAGTCGAAACCGCCCGGCGTCATCAGACAGGCCTGGCCCTGCTCATGGTGGACATTGATCGATTCAAGGAGACCAACGACACTTATGGACACCAGGCGGGCGATGAGGTTTTGCGGGTGACAGCCGACCGCCTTTTACATGCAGTGCGCAAGAGCGACACCGTGGCGAGAATGGGCGGCGATGAGTTCATCGTTCTTCTGCCTGACCTGACCGATCCGCATGTGGCGGAGGAGATTGCAACGAACATTGTGAAGACGCTAGCCATACCGATTCAATATGCCGGCGATGATGTGCCGGTGTCTGTCAGTGTTGGCGTTTGTACCGGGTTTGCGGCGCAGCTTGATGGGGATTTCCTGCTTGGGAATGCGGATATTGCCCTCTATCAGGCCAAGGCCCGAGGCCGGAATTGCTTTCAAGTTGCAACCCCAGGGATGACGTCTGACGGGATGAATCAGAAAAATCCAATCGACTCCGCTCCCGAGGCATAGCCTGTTTACACTAAAGAGAGTTGAATCCGTATGAAGCGCTGGTTGCAATCGGGAATCGTCGTAATGCTGGTGGCCTTTGTAGCGACCTATGCGGGCGATTGGATCGTCTTCAGGCTGCGTGGCGCTCCCCAGTCCAAAGTCACGGTCAACCGATATCTCACGATTCCGCTCAAAGGCAACAAACAAGAGTTCGATTATCTCGGCACAAACGATGTGCCTTGCTCGGTTTCTCTGTTCTCGCAATCGGGCGAAAGTGCCTGCTGGCAGTTGCGCCGTAGCCCCAACCAGGGGATGACTCCGTAATTGCTTCCTGGCGTGAAAGAATCCGCAGCCAGAGATCATCCATGTGATACCGGTCACGTCCAACAGATGCAATGCCGTCTAACATCATCCAATCCGTTGGTAGGTTCACAGGAACGATGTATAGCAGAACCCAAAACGAGAACGGAACCTACAACACTCGCTGCCTCTACTGTTTTATGACCATCGCCTTCTGTGTGGAATCAGAGGCAGGACTGGCCCAGTTAGAGGCCCGGCACATTTGCCCGGAGCGGGCGCTGGCGGAGTTGCTGGCGCTGGAAAAGGCTAAGGAATCCCAGATCGAGCACGTTAGCCTCAACTAGTTCCTTCACTTCACCTCGATTGAATTCGCGCCTGATCGCGCAATTGGCGAGCTGTAGTTTCCAAAAAAGTCTCTACGCTGGCGCCCGCGGGCTGCTCCATTCCAGATTTAGCCTGGATGGCCGCAGCAATTCGCTCGGCGAGCGCCTGACGCGTTGGCAGGCTCATGTCCAGCCTGCGCGCAAAAAAACCTTCCAACACCTCAAGGTCCGTGGACGATAGCTTCGCTATGCAAGTCGCCGGCAGGAAGTAAGCGTTGTGCGGCTCGGGAACAGGTGCGTTGGGAGCAAAAATCTGCGCGGTAAAAGTTCGGGCCCCTGAGTCGCCCCACCCAGGCTCCTCCTGCGCCCGATCCCGCACCACCAGCGTGCCTGCCGCCAGATCGCCCAGCCGCTGGTGCTGCCGGGTCGCAAAAATCGCAATCACGCCAACCGCGTAGAAAAAAGGAAACTGGTCTACATAGCGAACCAAATTGCGGGCCATCGACTCGAAAAGCCCAATGGCGCGGCCTGACTGCTGGATGACGCGAATCCGAGCCACGCGTTTGCCCGGCGTGCGGCCGTTCCAGAAAGCCTCAAAAAGCGTGAAATAGCCCCAATGAAAAAGAAAGAAAACGAAAATGACGATCGCGACGGTCCATTGTGCTGAAATCTTTGAAAAGGCTTCGATGCTCGACCCGAAGATGCCAAAGAAGATGGTCAGCACAATCGCTGCCGCGAACCAGATCAAATAATCGATCAGAATGGCAATAAATCGGCTGCCGATTCCGGCCAGAGGCATCTCGATCTGTACCAGTTCCGGGGTATCAATGTTAAGCTGATCTGAATTCATTTCCATGGCACAAGTCCTCTCCAACCAGTGGATTCTCAAGCGTCGGCCTCACTGGGACCGACTGGCCGCTCTGTTGGCCCAATGCGACGCCAGCGGCCTTGGCCAGCTTTCCCGCGCGGAGTTGCAGGAGATTGCCCTGCTCTACCGCCAGGTGGCCGCCGACCTCTCCGTGCTGCGCCAGGACACAACTTCGCGCACCTACGCGCAGCATGTGAATCAACTATTGGCTCGCGCCCACCATATCATCTATTCCGGTCGCAAGGCCAGTCTACTCACTCTGGTGCGCTTTCTGCGCGACGATTATCCGGTCATCTTCCAGCGCCAAATCGGCTATGTCGTGGCTGCGCTGCTCGTCTCCGTGGCCTTTGGCCTGCTGGGCGCGGCAATTACCAACGCGCGGCCTGAGTTCATGCGCCGCTTCGTCGGCCCAGAAATGATCGCCACCATGGAGCGCCGCGAAATGTGGACCGAATCCGTGGTCAGCGTCGCGCCCATGGCCTCCAGCGCCATCATGACCAATAACCTCTCGGTCAGCTTCATCACCTTTGCCGGGGGAATCGTCTTTGGGCTGGGAACATTTTTTGCGCTCTTCCAGAACGGCATGATGCTGGGCGTGATCGCCGCAGCCTGCCACCACTACGATATGTCGCTCAAGCTATGGAGCTTTGTCGCTCCGCATGGCTCGCTTGAGCTGCCTTCGATCATCATCGCGGGTGGCGCCGGCTTCCGCCTCGGCCACGCCATGCTCTTTCCCGGCGCGCTTCGCTGGAAGGAGTCAGTAGCCCGCGGCGGCATTGAAGCCACGCGTCTCGTCTCCGGCATCATTCCATTGCTGGTGATAGCCGGAACGCTCGAGGGCTTTTTCTCGCCCTCGCACAACCCCATATGGCTCAAATTCACCGTCGGCGGATTGTTGTTTGCTCTGCTGCTACTGTGGCTTTTCAGGCCGGTCAAGAAGGATTTGGCAAAGTCATAACCAGTCAATTCATCCCATGACAGCGAGACTAACGATCCGGCAACTAAACACTGCGTGGGTGCCCCATCCATTCCCGCGTTCTTTGCGGGAATGGGTGGGAAAGAATGTCACCCTTTTCTTGCTGGATCAATAAGACCCTGCCATCCCAGCTTCACTTCCCCGTCCCGCGGGCAACCAGCGGCGGCATCTTCAAGAATTGCTCCGGAGCAAGCGCGCTTCGCGTCATTCGCGCCATCAGAATAGCGCCCTTGAAATAATCCACCTTGTTGATTCGAACACCAACGGAAGAATGCCCGGCAAGCTGCGGGCCAAGCTGTAACTCGACTGATCCCTGAAGCTCGTCTCCCACATAATTGCTGAAAGTCTTGCCGTCGTAAACTGCTGTAACTCGATACCATTTTCCCAGCGGATGCAGAAGCTTGCGATTCAGCAGCGTTCTTCCCTGTCCATCGGTAGTTGCAAAGCTGTCCAGGCACCACTGGCCGTCCACGACTCTGATCTCAAAGAGCATCCGATTCTCTGTGTCCCTGCCGGTCTTGGGGTCTTGCTCTTGCAGATGAAAAAATCGCTGCTCCGGCGCTCCATCGGCATCAGGCCGGAAGATGACCTCCCACGTAAACGCAGTAACTCCAGCTAACGGATGAACGCCCACAAACAGCGCGTCATCCACGCCATTGAACTCCACAGCTTTGCCATAAGGCGATTCGATTACATGCGGATGACCCAGCACGGTTGCCGGATGCCCGCCCAAAGCGCTGGTCCCGTCGAACTTCCATATCTCAGCCTCCGAGTCACCGGCGGCGGCCATCTGTCCGTATGCAACCGACGATGCCGTCACAACGCCCGCCAAAAATACAAATCCCATGCCTTTGATCCACCAAGCCCTTTCCATGATTTCTTCCCTCGCGCCCCAACTCAGGTTAACCGATTCATTCAGACTTTAGCTCTCCTTCGCTCGGTCCGGTCGGCGCTCATCTGTCGCAACTACCCCCCGCGCTGATAGACTTCCCTGTCAGGGGATTCGAACAGAATTGCTTTAGAGCATCGGAGGCTTACCGTGCCAGACGTTCAACCGCCCGTCTTTCAACCTTTTGTTTCGCCCAGCGAGAAGCCTCGCGAGTTCACCTTCCGCGCCATTCTGCTTGGCTCCATCTTCGGCGTCATTTTTGGCGCAGTCACTGTTTATGTTGGCTTGCGCGCCGGGCTCACCGTAGCCGCTTCCATTCCCATCGCTGTGCTCTCTATTAGTATTTTGAGGGCCTTCGGCCGGGCCTCCATTCTCGAGAACAACATCGTCCAAACCACCGGCAATGCCGGCCAATCCATCGCCTCGGGCGTGATCTTCACGCTGCCCGCGCTGGTCTTTCTCGGCTTCGATCTGGAATACTCGCGCATCTTCATGCTGGCTCTGATCGGTGGCTGGCTCGGTGTGCTCTTTATGATTCCCCTGCGCCGTCAGCTCATCGTGCAGGAACACGCCGCCCTGCCTTATCCTGAGGGCACTGCTTGCGCCGACGTGCTCATCGCCGGCGAGCGCGGAGGCTCCTTTGCCAGCCGCGTCTTTCTTGGCCTCGGTCTGGGCAGCCTCTACACTCTCTTCCAGAACGGCAACTTATTCAAAGCCTGGCCCCATGCTCCAGAGTACCAGCCAGACTGGGGCCCCCAGCACGTCCTTAAAGGCGCTTCCATCTATGGCGACGCCACGTCGGAATACCTCGGCGTGGGCTACATCATCGGCCCGCGTGTCGCCGGAGTGATCTTTGCCGGCGGCGTATTTTCGTGGCTCGTGGTGATGCCGTTAATTTATTTCTTTGGCAAAGACTTGGCCCAACCCGTTTATCCCGGCCATGGTCTTATAGCCCAGATGAGTCCCAGCGATCTTTGGGCCACTTACATCAAGCCCATGGGCGCGGGCGCAGTAGCTGCTGCCGGACTCATCACCCTGCTCAAGACTCTACCCACCATCTTCAGCGCACTCACCGCGGGCTTCAAGACCATGCGCCCCGGCGCGGCTGCTGCCCAGGCAAAACCGATCCGCACGGAAGATGACCTTTCCATGAGCGTAGTGGTCATCGGCTCGCTGCTTATCGTTGCCTGCATGTTCATCTTCCTTGAGTTCAAACCAGTCCCCGGCGCATTTGTCGGCTGGGCCGCCAATCTGGCCGCATCGCTGCTTGTTGTCGTCTTCGGATTTCTCTTCGTCACCGTCAGTTCGCGCATCGTGGGTCTGGTCGGCTCATCGGCCAGCCCGGTCTCCGGCATGACTATCGCAACGCTCATGGCCACCTCTGCAATTTTTCTTGTAAAAGGCTGGACCAGCCCCGCCTTCGGAGCCCTCGCCATCACCATCGGAGGCGTCGTCTGCATCGCCGCATCCAACTCCGGCGACACCTCGCAAGATCTCAAGACCGGCTACATCATCGGCGCAACGCCGCGCCTTCAGCAAATCGCTCTCATGATCGGCGTCGTCGTCTCCACCATCGTCATCGGTGGCACCCTCCACATCATGAATACCGGCCTGCAGGAGTTCCATGCCGCCGCCCAGCCCTGGGATATCAATGCATCGCATCCCGGCGTCGTCGTCCAATCGGACAACCGGAACCTTACTGAGCAGTTTCAAGTTGTCGCCGCCGACAATACCTCCACCCTCCACCATAGCTCTGAGTACACCGTCCTCAATGCCATCGGTTCCTCAGAACTGCAAGACGGCAAATATCTCTACTCGCCCGCAACCGGCCGTATTGAGGTGCATTGGATTCAGGGAATCGGCAGCGCCAATGCTCCTGCGCCGCAAGCCAAACTCATGGCCACGGTCATCAACGGCATTCTCAGCCGCAAGCTCCCATGGGGTCTTGTGCTGCTCGGCGTCTCGCTGGTCATCGCCGTCGAGTTGCTTGGCGTTCGCTCTCTCACCTTTGCTGTCGGCGCTTACCTGCCCATCGGCACCACGCTGCCCATCTTTTGCGGAGGCGTGATCCGTTGGCTCGTCGATCAGGCCGTGAAAAAAGCAGGCGGAGATACAGTCGATTCGGAAAGTGAAGTCTCTCCCGGCTCGCTCTTCGCCTCAGGCCTCATCGCCGCCGGAGGAATCGTCGGACTGCTCGGCGTGGCCCTCAAAGCCATCGAAGCTCATTACTTCGACAACCGCGACCTGCTCAACTTGCCGCACACTTTTCTCGATAACAACTACGTAGCTGTGGCAGCATTTGCGATGCTTGCCTTTTCGCTCTACTACTTCGCGCGAAAGCCGCTGAAGAAATAGCTCATAGGCTTGCAACTATTCGTGAAAAAGAGGCCGAGACTACAGCAAGAAGTGCCAGGCCCGCCAGATCCCGAAGACGCACAGCGCCGTGAAAACCTCCATGCCGATTGCAACCACCAGGCCTCTAAGGCAGTTTTCGTCCGCGACGCATTCCCCCGACGTATATTCGGATTCGTTGATTGAGGCGGGGGCTTCGGTCCCATAATACGCCCATGCATGTTTGGGAAGGATGTCTCCGAGCCGAAAGAGGTCGCAGGATTCAGTATCAAAATTCTGGAGAGCTTGGGTCGCCATTTGAATTCCTTCCACCCGGACCAGCTATCGGCTAATTGTCGAACCGAATGAAGTCGGGCAAAATTGAAGTTTTTGCCAACAGATGATCCATTCTGCCGCTACTCCCCCGGGGAATATGTGATCTATATCACATAATCTCAAAGACCGCGAATCAGGCGCCCAACCACGTTGAAACCGTGACTTCGCACAAGATTAGCTCCCTCTGCGAAGTCCAGACAAAGTTCACTCGGCCAAGCCGTTATCATGCTCCTTGGAGGCGTTAGTTCCCATGAATCTTACCGGAAACACCATTCTTATCACCGGCGGCGGCTCAGGCATTGGCCGCGGCCTTGCGGTAGAGCTGCACAAACTCGGCAACCAGGTCGTCATCGCCGGACGACGCAAACAGGCGCTCGAAGAAACCACCGCCGCCAATCCCGGCATGAAGTCGCTCACCCTCGACATCGAAAACCCTGCCGCGATCCGCGCCTTTGCCGCACAGGTAGTCGCTGACTTTCCCGCGTTGAACGTTCTCATCAACAACGCAGGCATCATGCGGGGCGAAGATTTTCTTGCTCAACAAAGCGATCTGACTGATGCCGAGGCCACCGTCGCAACCAACCTCCTCGGCCCCATCCGTCTGACCGCGGCGCTGCTTCCCCATCTTCAAAAACAGCCTCGCGCCACGATCGTCAATGTCTCCTCCGGCCTGGCTTTTGTTCCACTGGCGCTCACTCCCACTTATTGCGCCACCAAGGCCGCGATTCACTCTTACACCCAGTCGCTGCGCTATCAACTAAGGAGCACACAGATCGAAGTGCTCGAACTTATTCCGCCATATGTGGCCACGTTCCTGATGAATGGCGCCGACGACCCGCGCGCCATGCCGCTCGATCAGTATGTGGCGGAAGCGATGGCGATCCTGGCCGCGCAGCCCACGCCCATGGAGATATGCGTCGAACGAGTGAAGCCCCTGCGCACCGCTGCTGAAAGCGGCCACTTCGACGAGACATTCAAAGCTCTCAACGCTGCTCGGCCCGATGGTCACTGAGTGAGCGCCCAGGTCTCGGAATCGAGGCCTGGGCGCCCTGTGCAAAGTTAGATTGAGTTAGAGGCCACGTTACATTTGTTGTTACCGGCTCAACATGAAGATCACGTTCACCGTGGTCTCCACTTCGACCGGATCGCCGTCGAGCAAATAGGGGCGATAGCGCCAGGTCCTTACCGCATCGAGCGCCGCCTGTTGCAGCATCACTGGACCGGCGGTGGCGCGCAGATTCTCGATGGTACCGGTTCTGGAGATCGTCGCCGCCAGTATGACCGTGCCCTCGACGTGCGCGGCCTTTGCAATGGGCGGATAGATGGGCGGCGTCTTCAGAACGATCAGCCCTTCTTCAATCGCGGTTGAAACGCGCAGAGCAGGCCTCACTGCGGGACGAACGACCGGGTGCATGACCGGACCATTCCACGGCGGATCGAAAGCGCCCTGAACGCCGGGGCCCGGTCCACCTACCGCCACCTCCATGGGAGCTTCCGGCCTGTCAATATAAACGATGCCCCGCGGAATAATGCGCGGCGCCCTTAACTGGTCGTAGTCCATTGGGGTGGAGGAACCTGCTCTCGGCGCGGTTGGTTGCACCGTCGGCGGCTGCTGCGCAACCGGCATCGGCGCATCCACCAGAAACAGCATTGCCTGGTGCGGCAACGCCTGCGGGCAGAGCAGCGGAATCAGAACAAGCGCCAGCAGGATGGAAGTGTTGAAGAGAAATACCGCGATCATCCAGCGGCGGCTGCGGGTGCGAATTCTTCCTGAGGATTCAAAGGTGGAGTCTTCAAACATGGCCTGCCTCCCTCAAAACACATTCAGCGCGCCGGCTGGGAGTTAGAAGGCCTTTTCAAACGCGAAGGGGCTCACCGCTCCACCTTCGCCTGGGCGCTAACCCGGCGCGGGGAGCGGGGCTCGAGGCACTCCGCATATCCCAATCGGAACCACTGTACTTATGTAGACACCGGAGCTGGAATAAGTGTTCCCAGAGTTATAAATAATTAGTTGAAAGAAACTCACGGCCAAATGGATGTAACCTTTTCTCTACATAACTCGTAAGGTTAAGTAGAAGGGGGAAGGACGAATGCAAGAGGAAGCGAGCATCGTCCTCAACCAGTTTCGGCAAGGCAGCGAGACCGCTTTCGAGACGCTCTTTCACCAGCATCAACGCGCCGTCCATGGCTGGATTCTGCGCATCGTCCGCGACCCGGCGACGGCTGAAGATTTGACCATCGAGACCTTCTGGCGCATTCATCAGGCCCATGCACGCTTTGATCCGGCGCAAGGCTTCGAGGGCTGGGCAAGGCGCATTGCTACCCGCGTGGCGCTCGACTGGCTGCGCGCGCAGCGGACACAGAACGAGCTGTCGATAGAAGTCTGCGCCGAAGTGGCGGCACCGGCTATTGCTGATCCTGCCGTGAGCGCAGAGATTCGCATGAAGTCCGCGCTGGCTTTCGGACGGCTGTCGCCAAAGCTGCGCATTGCGGCAACGCTCGCAGTGATCGAGGAGTTGCCGCAAAAGGAAGTGGCGGCTGCGCTGGGAATTTCAATCGTAGCCGTCAAATTGCGCGTCTTTCGCGCGCTTCGTTTGCTCAGAAAAGAACTGGAAAGGCAAGGAATCACGCCATGAATGAACGCGATGAAGAGCGGATGAAAAAGCTATTGCAACAGGCTCTGCCACCGGTGAAAGTCGATGCTGAACCTGACGGCGATCTGTGGCCCGCGATGCTGCGGCGACTGGACGAAAAGCCTGCCGCACCGCCGCGTATCCGCTGGGCGTGGATGAATGAATTATGGTTCGACGGCGCATTACTCGCCGGACTTATTGGGCTTGCCGCATTCTTCCCGGCGTCGATTCCCCTGCTTCTCTACTACCTGTGAACCCGCGGACGCACGTCGCCCGCAGAAACCGGAGGAAGTTATGAACACACATCCTTATCTTCGCGCATATCTGGCGGGAATTTTCTTGCCAACGCTCGTTCTGCCGATCATCCTGACTGTTTTTATCATTGTGAGAATCGTGCTGAAAGTGCCGGTGCCTATCGAACAAGCCATGATCTTTCCCATGGCCATCGTGCCCTTTCTCTTTGGGCTCTGGAACATGCTCTGGCTCAGCTCTCACGCACGCACGCATCTACCCATCGGCGTACACGGAGCAGTATTGCCGCTGCTGATGGCGCCGGCAGGCGCGATGACCGCAAGTTGCCTGGGAGTGCTGGTGCTGGGCTCCCATGGCGTCACCTGGTTTAACGCATGTGAAGTTCCCTATGCGCTGATCGCCCCGTGCTTTCTGGCTGCGCTAGCTGGCTATTATCTGGTATGGAAATACATTGTGGGTTCGTTGAACCGCGTGCTGGAAATTGCTTGATAGTTGTATGAGTCGCGGCGTCCCGCGCGAAGCAAGGCGCCGCGATCTTTTTCGAAACTGCTACAAGGGAGTTAGTACCGAGCAGCTACAGGCGGCAGGAAGGGCAGCACCGGAGTTCCTTCCTCACTTACAGCCTTCAGCTTCCACGGATCGAGACCGAGCAGCGTAAGAATGCTCGGCGCTACCTGGGCCGTAGTTACTCTGCCTTTGACTACCTCGGCCTGGTGAATGCCGGGGCCGGAGACAAGCAGCCCAACATGAATATCATCTTCATTCAGGCCCCCGTGCTCGGCAATCTTCGAGCCGCCGGTAAAGATCACGCCGGTATTCGTCTTGACGATGATGTCGGGCGTACGTTCATCCACCGCCGGATCATCCCAGCGATTAATCAGCGTTGGGCCCGCAAATATCTCCTGAGCGCCTAACTGCATTCCTCCAGTGGCGTCAGTCAGATTGGGCAATACGCCGGCCAGATCAGAGGGTTGGTTGAGCCAGATCAGCGAACCGTCGTCGGAGATATCGAACGCATAGCTGGAGCCTATGACCGTAGCAGGAACGCTACCCGGAATTTTAGTGACCTTGGCCGAGTCGATGGGCGATTGACCGTGCTTGGCGGTAATGATGATGACCGTCGATGAATCGAGATTCGCAGCCTTGATCGCCGACCAGATGCGGCCCAGTGATTGGTCCACAAAATCCAATTCGGATTTGAGGCCTGCGCTGGGCGTGCCCCACTGATCGGCATAGCCATTGCCCGCCAGCTTTTCGCCAACGCTCACAGCCTGGAAGTTAAAGCCGAAGATGGCTGGAACCGGAGCTCTCCTTGAGCCGTCGTGAGTTTTACCGTTTACCTGGTTGATGGTGGCGTTGACCTTGAGCGTGTCATAACACATGATGTTTTGAATGCTGTCAGTCCAGGCGTTCGATGGAGTGGCATTGGCCGGATCAGGCAAGGGATTGCAGCCGGCGACCGAAGGAAGGCCTACGGGAATCGAGTTGATCTCAGGTCCGTAAAAGTCCGCGACTCCTTTACCGCTGGGACCGTTGGTCCATTCATAAGACGGGTGCTTGTCGGTCCATGCGGTATAAAATCCCGCTTCATGCGCCACTTCGAAGATAGTATTCACGCGGAGGTAGCTGTGCGGATAAACAGGCGCGCAGCCTTTGGTCGAATCGCGCGGCAAGTACGCGGGATTGATGCCTCCGCCGCCATCGAGCAAAAGATAGTTTGTATCGATCTCTTCGTCGAAGCCGATCTGTGTGCCGATGACTGACGGGCAGAGTCCAGCGCCGCCCACGATGCCGTAAGGCGTGGTGAGGGCGGGCGGAGAGAGTTTGCGATTGTAAGTCACGTCGTACCAAAAGCCCGTCGTAACAGGCGAACCGCCAGTGATCAGCGCCGCCAGACCAGGAAATGAATCGGAGATCGAAGGGATATAGGCATTGTCATAACGGATGCCTCTGCCGGCAAGGGTGGCCAGAGCAGAATTTGGGTTGGCGGCGATGTAGTTGCTAAGGTCGATCGAGTGCATGCCGTCTACGCTGATCAGCAACACATGCTCAATCTTGTGGGATTCTGCCAGGCAGGTTGTCGCCGCGGCGCAGGCAAGCGCGCACAGCATCAGGGAAAGCTTGATGAACTTCATGATTTGTCTCCTCAGGTTGGGGAAATATCGCTAGCAATCTCCGGCTTGGGAAGAGCCGGCACGGGGGAATTGGCGACCTTTTGCCGGAGTCAGCGCGACGATTGCCGCAGCCCGGCCTTCCCATTCTGTCTCGCAAAGGTTACGAGCAGTGCAGGAGTTTATGAAAGGAATGTTAA
The DNA here is from genome assembly GCA_049513195.1 of Occallatibacter sp. Taxonomy (GTDB): domain Bacteria; phylum Acidobacteriota; class Terriglobia; order Terriglobales; family Acidobacteriaceae; genus Telmatobacter. Next base: position 168,016 of record JBEKWJ010000002.1, on the reverse strand, counting down.
AAGTCGGATGCCGTCGGCTGGTTCAGGCTACGCACCGGGTTCAAAAAAATCATCCAGCCCGGCTCGATGAGCGTGGGCCGCCATCGCGGCTTGTATCTCAAGCGCCACAGCCAGCGCATCACGGCCCTGCCGTGCGGTTACGCGAGGCTGCTGCCGCGTCCGTACCGATGCAAGGAAAGATAGAATCTCCAGCCGCAACGGCTCGCCGGGCGTAACCTCCGGCTTTGAAAAGCTCAAGCCCGCTTTCGGTTCCGCAGGATTGGTGAACTGCGCAATCACCGACGGATCAATCTTTGCCATGGCGGCAAACTGCGCAATCAATGCCGGGTTAATCTTCTTGAGGTCGATCGTTCCCGACGCAATTCCCTCTGCGATCCCAGGCGGCAGCATCGCGGCAACCTGCGGCGGCAGTGACGCAATCAGTTCGGCGGGCGAAGCCTTGCTCGCGCCCGCATCCACGCGAATCACCAGCAAATCCTGCCGCGCATAATCGATCGATACGTATTGGCGCGGCTCAAAGAACCTCAGCTTGCGAACCCGTTCCGTCGATACGCGCGAAGCGGTGAAGTTCGCCACGCAACCCGACTCAAACTCCACGCGCACATTGGCAATGTCCACCTTGGGCGAAAGAATCGGCAACCCGACCGCCCGCACTTCGCGGACCGGTGAATCAGCAAACGTGAGCACAATGTCCAGGTCGTGAATCATCAGGTCCAGCACCACGTCCACATCCAGAGAGCGAGGCGTGAAAACAGAGAGCCGGTGCGACTCGAAAAACATGGGTCGGCGCAGTTGAGGCTGAATCGCCAGCACCGCGGGGTTGAAGCGCTCCAGATGGCCGGGTTGCAGAATACGCTTGCCCTTGTCTGCGCGGCCAACCAGATCGTCAGCCTCGGCCAATGTTGCGGCCAGGGGCTTTTCAATAAGCAGATCAAGGCCCGCATCCAGCAGCGCCGACGCTACTGCATGATGATGTACGGTCGGCACGGCGACAGTAGCCGCATCGATTTTCAGATCTGCGGCCAGCAGTTCATCCACGGTCGAGAAGACAGGAATCGCATAGCGAGACGCAGTCTCGGCAGCGCGGGCCGAGTCAGGCTCAACGGCCGCGACCAGCGCCACGCCCAGACCCGCCGCTTCCAGTTCGCGATAAACGCGGAGATGGTTCTTGCCAAAGGCGCCAGCCCCGGCAACCGCAACCCGAGTAGCTTCGCTCACTAGAGGGCCGTCCAGCTTTGCGGCGCTCTAGGGGCCGGCTCCGGCGCTATGCTTGCCTTCTCCGGCTCTTTGCTCGCCTGAACTGGCTCTGGCTCTTTGCCCTCGACGGCCTTGAGGCACCGGCCATACAGTTCAAGCAACTGTGCGACATGCTCGTCAGGCTTGGGCGTGGCGGCTCCGCTGAAGCCGGTTGAGGCCGCGGTAGGCCGCCCCACGCCCGCCGTTACGGATACAAACTTGAGCAGATCGAGTGCGATGTCTTCATTGCGGCGCGCGCCTAGACTCATGCTGTTCAGAGCATCCATGTTGATAGGTCTCCAAACAGGATGCTACCAGATTCAGCGTTGCGGAATCTCATTCATCGCGGCTCGAGCCAGCCCCAGCCGATCCTCTGCCAAGACCGCTTCTTCCATCCTGCCCAGCCGTTTCAATGCCACGATCTCCTTCTCCAGATTCTCCGCGATCGTCTCAAAGTTAGGGCTGGCCGCCTTCTTCCGCTCGGCGTAAGACTCCTGCAGCCACTCCACAGCCTCCGTATCATGGCCAGAATCCAGAAAAATCAGTCCGCGAGTTCCATAAGCCCCGGCGGGTCCGGGATCTCCGTTTTGCGAAAGAAATTCGACTGCCTGGTCCACCAGCTTGTGCGCCTCTTCGTAATTGCCCATTCGCCGATGGCAATTCGCCATATTGTTCAGAAGCACACCGATGCGCGAAGGCTTGACCGACGGAGTACGCTCCCGCACATCGCGAGCATTCTGATAGTGCGCCAGCGATTCTTCAAAGCGTTCCTGTTCAGAACACATGATGCCAAGATTCACCCACGCAGCAGCCGCGAGTTCAAGCTGCTTCTTTGCAACATAGATCTCCGCAGCCTCTTTGTAGCAGCGTTCGGCTTCAGCGGGATCGCCCTTTCGCAGGGCATTGCCGATCTCCAGCAGAACCGCTGGCAAATGACCGTCGCCTGGATATTGGCGCAAAATTTCCAGTGCGGCGCGCAGACGAACGATTGCGTGGTCCCTCAAGCCAATTCGCGTATAACATTGGCCCACTCGCCACAGCATGTCGGACATCGCAATTGGCTTGTTCCGCTCCGACAAAAGCTGAATGGCCTCCTCGAAAAAAGGGATCGCCTCGCGGTATTGCTTCCGCACCATGAGAGAGCCCGCTTCCAATCGGGCCTTCCGGATATTGAGGTCGGAGCTGTCCGCCATAAAACCTTTCTTTTCGCGAGTCGATGCAGCCCCAGTATAAGTCCCTTGCAGACATTATGCGCACGGAATGATATCTACATAATCGGACTAAATCGCTCCTGCAACATTGATCCCGCCCATCGCGCTACCCTTGAGTTATGCAGACGGCCTACATAGGATTTGGCGGCAACCTGGCCAGTTGGGCTGGCCCTCCCGAGGCAACTCTGATTGTGGCAGCGGAACGCCTCGAATCGCTGGGCAGCGTGGTCGCCCGGTCTTCACTGTACTCGACTGCGCCGGTAGGTTTTGCCGCGCAGCCGCGCTTTGTCAATGCCGTAGTGGCCCTCGAAACTGAGCTCGCGCCCCGTGAACTGCTGGGAGGATTGATGGCCATCGAGCAGGCCTTTGGCCGCGACCGGGAGGCAGGCTTCCAGAACGGCCCGCGTACCCTCGATCTCGATATCCTGCTCTTCGGAGAGCTCGTCATTCACGAGCCTGACCTCGTAATTCCGCATCCTCGGCTCGCCGAGCGCGCCTTTGTCCTGGTGCCTCTCAATGAAATTGCTGCGCAGGTGCTGGTTCCCGGTCGAGAAAAGACCGTTGCGCAACTGCTCGCCAAATTGCTCGAAGGCGCAAAGGACCACTCTGAATCGGCGGTTTTTGTGATCAGCCCTTCGCCCAGCAAACGCGTTGCAGCTGAGTAGTCGTAAACTTGTTTCACAGCAGTATTCAGCGCTCTGCATTGACCGCAACTTTCACCCACTAGTTTGAAGGCATACAACCATGAAAGACATCTACATCGCCGATCTGGCTAACTTCGACGAAGGCAAGCTCTTCGACGGCTTCTTCCTCGTCCTCGCCAAGCAGCATCGCACTACCAAATCCAACAAGCCTTATCTGAGCCTGATTCTCGGCGACAAGACTGGCCAGCTTGAAGGGCGCGTCTGGGAGCTCTCTGATCCGCGCATCGCCAAGGACTTCGAGCGCGGTGACATCGTCAAAGCGCGCGGTTCGGCCTCCCGCTTCGACGACCGCCTCCAGATGAAAGTCGATCAGCTCCGCGTGGCTCTGCCCTCCGAGGTCGACAAAACCGATCTGCTGCCCTCGACCACCTGCGACGTCGCCGAACTCTGGCGTCAGTTGCTCGGCTTTGTCGAGAGCTTCACCAACCCCGACCTCAAGTTGCTGCTCGCCACGCTGCTCGCCGACCCCGCCATTGCGCAGGCCTACCGCGAAGCTCCTGCGGCCAAGCAGCTCCATCATGCCTGGCTCGGCGGTTTGCTCGAGCACGTTGTCAGTTTGCTCACTCTTGCCGACCGCGTCGCCCCGCACTATCCCATCCTCAACCGCGACCTGCTGCTCACCGGCGTCATCCTACACGACATCGGCAAGGTTCGCGAACTCAGTTGGGAGATCGGCTTCGAATACACCGTAGAAGGCAGCCTGCTCGGCCACATCCAAATGGGCTCGGCCCTCGCCGAGCGCACCATGGACAGCCTACCCAACTTCCCGCCGAAATTAAAAACATTAGTCCTGCACATGATCTTGTCGCATCACGGCAAGCTGGAGTTCGGCTCTCCCAAGCTGCCCATGATTCCCGAAGCTCTGGCCCTCAGCTTCATCGACGACCTCGACGCCAAGATGCAAGCCATCCAAGTCGAGTTCGACAAATGCATCCGCGAAGGCAAACCGGCAGACGAAATGACGGGCAAAGTCTGGGCGTTAGATCAGCGGCAACTACTCAACACCAAACGCTGGCTTGACGAAAAAAAGCAAGAGTGATCTCCGATCATCGCTTTTCCGCATCGGAACGTATCCGGTTTTGTCCCTACCTGGGAAAGCGCCGGATCTTCGTCTCCAGCAACTCCTAATTGCAAACCGCTTGTTGACCGAAGAATGCGAAGAGTGAGCACTGGTTGAGCATCTTGCCGACAGCGCTTTACTTGGGTATGAGCTTTCTGTGCCGGCATCAGCCTGAATTCATGCCGGAGGGGGAAGATACATGATAAGAATGCGCGTCCTAACGGCTGGCTTAACGGTTCTTTTCAGTACAGCTCTCAGCCAGTCTCTGATTGCCCCCGCATACTCTCAGACGATTGACCTCGTCTGCACCGGTGCTGCTTCTAATCCCATTCTTACCTACGTGAGCATTGACATCAGCGCGAAGACCGCCACCTGGTGGTTTTCTCCCCACACGCGAGAAGATGCAGATGTTTCGGATGCGATTATCACAGAGGATAAGGTGACTTGGAGTTACGAGCATACGCAGGCCGCTGATGGAAGGATATATATGCAAATGTCCTGGAAATTTACCCTCGATCGCGATACCGGTTCACTCGATACGGAGGGAACGACGAACGGCCGCTTTTCCATGGGGCACACCGACTGTAAGAGGGCAACGCGGGTCTTCTAAGCTCAGATCGTAAGGGCGAATGTGGTGCGGGACCATTGCAACTACCAGATCGACGGCTTCTGGCCTGCGCCAGCAACTCTCCGCCGATGCCCCTCCGGCGTCTCAATGACAAACTCCGTCTGTCCAGCCAGCGCCAGCAAATCACGGTCGCCGGTCACGAGAATGTTGGCCCTTCCGCTGTGCGCCAAATCAAGAAACGGCTGGTCCTTCGCATCGCGGCACTGGACGGGATAGGTTGCCGTGACTTCGATGGTCTCGCAGTAGCTGAGGTAATCGCTCAGCAGTTCAAATTGGTATTCGGCGCTCAACTTGAGCTTGCGGTAACCCAGAACCCATTTCAATTCCGCCACTGTAACACGGGAAACGAGTGCTATCGAGTCTCGCTCACGCCAATGTGCCCTCAACCAAGTCAGCCGCCCACCCGTGAAAACAAGCGCGGAAATTACCGTGTTTGTATCGAAGACAACTCTCAGCCGCATTGGGTTGGTCAATGACTTTCACGCGCCCATGCAATCGCATCGGTAACGTCCTGCTCGGTGATTCCCAAGTCGGCCAGATACTGCCGCACCTCATCAGCCTTGCTCAGCCGCAGCGGCTTGAGCACAATCGCAGAACCATCCGTGCTGACCTCGAAGTACTCCACTCCACCGAAGTGCTTGATCACAGCCTTGGGCAGGGTGAGTTGGTTTTTGACGGTCAATTTGGCCAGCATGATTGCCTCTTTTAAGGATACAAGGAAATCTTACCACGTTCTTCCATTTCAAATTCTCCAAAAGCCGGCAATTTTGCGCTTGACATATTCCCATATAAGCATGTATATCTCTATCCATGGCAAGAGCAGCCACCACCTCCGACGCATTCAACGCAGTCGCCGAACCCCGCAGGCGCGAAATTCTCACTTACCTCGCGCTGCGGGAACGCCCGGTCGGCGACATCGTGGCAAACCTGCGCCTTGACCAGCCGTCGGTCTCCAAGCACTTGCGTGTATTGCGAAGCGTCGGGTTAGTCCGTGTGCGCTGCCAGGGCCGCCAAAAATTCTATCGAACCAACGCCGAGGCCATCCGCCCTTTGCACGAATGGGCCAGCACGTTTGAGCGGTATTGGCAGCACCAGTTGCTCAGCGTCAAAAAGCTGGCCGAGGCAAAAGTGAACGAATTGAATCTGGACTTCAATCCCCAAAATCCAATCAACCCTAAGGAGAAACCATGATCCAAACATTGACCAGCATAGAAGACCTGACCCTGAACATTACCCAGCAGATGCATGTCAACGCGTCCCTTGGCGTGACCTTCGATGCATTGCTCGAACAGATAGGACCGCGTAACTCGACCCCTGACGGCACGCTCATGCCGATGAAGATTGAACCCTGGCCCGGCGGACGATGGTACCGCGACCTCGGAGACAATAACGGTCATTTCTGGGGACACGTGCAAGCCATCAAACGGCCTACACTGCTGGAAATCGCGGGGCCATTGTTCGCCTCCTATCCTTTCATCTCAAACGTCCAATACCGGCTCACGCAGGTGGAAGGCGGAACGTTGATCGCCTTCCATCACACCGCGCTCGGATTCATTCAGGACGATCACAGAAGCGGAGCCGTCAAAGGCTGGGCGTGGATTCTGGAGCGGATCCGTAAAGACGCAGAGTCACGATAACCGCGGCGAGACACGAACGAAAATCCCCATCGCGCACAAGAGGTGGTCTCTATGTGTCCATTCTGTTTTGCAAACGCTGCCGTAATTGCCGGCGGCATCGTCGCCACCGGCGGCCGGCCGCCCTAGGATTCAGGAAAGTCGTAACCGGAAAGTCAGCACCCAACACCCCCACTAATTCCCCAACCAAGGAGGATCGCAATGGCTAGCACGATGACACAACTCGAACATCCGCAAGTCACCTCACACGACGAGTGGCTTGCCGCACGCAAGGCATTTCTGGCCAAAGAAAAGGAATTTACCCGGCTGCGCGACGAGCTAAGCAGCCAACGCCGCCAACTGCCCTGGGAAAAGGTTGAAAAGCGATATCTCTTCGACGGCCCCAAGGGCAAAGAGTCGCTCGCCGACCTCTTTGATGGGCGCAGCCAACTGATGATCTATCACTTCATGCTGGCCCCCGGCTGGAATGAAGGTTGCCGAGGATGCTCGTATCTCGCCGATCATTTCGACGGCCCTTCTATCCATCTGGCCCATCGCGATGTCACACTGGCGGCCACTTCGCGCGCGCCCATCGCAGAGATTGAAGCCTTCAAAAAGCGCATGGGATGGAAATTTCACTGGGTCTCGTCCTTTGGCAATGACTTCAATTACGACTATCAGGTATCTTTTCGACCGGACGAGCGAGTCAGCGGAAAGGTGAACTATAACTACAGCCTGATCGACTTCCCAAGCGATGAAGGCCCTGGCCTCAGTGTCTTTTTCAAGGATGGGGAGGGAGATATCTTCCACACCTATTCGAGTTATGCGCGTGGCCTTGATATTCTCGTAGGAGCGTATAACTTTCTTGACCTCGCGCCGAAAGGTCGAGACGAAGATGGCTTGACTCATTCCATGGCGTGGCTCCGACATCACGACAAATATGGCGATGACTACTCTGTCGATCCGGCCCAACCCTATGTGCAACCAGTGAGTGTAAGCGGCGGGCGCTGACGTGGAAGAGCACCACAACTGAACGATCATGGCGTGGCAGGGAGGCAGCAATCGCAGGTCTCGATTTCGAAGCCTGCGATTGCGGCTACCGCTCAAACTGCCGAGCGCAAAGGATTGATGAATTTCAGACCGCCAAAGTCCTTCTCATTATCGGTAACCAGGATGCAGCCGTTTGCTTCCGCCACTGCGGCAAGGATCATGTCCAGCGCACTGCGCGGTCGTCCTGATTTCTCCCCCTCGGCCATCAGGCGCGCCCAGATAACTCCGGCCTTCTCATCGAACGGAAGAACCCGGCCGGCAAACAATGCTGGCGGTCCCTCCGGCCCTCGGAACCACTTCTCCAACTGCACGCGCTTTTTTCCGGTCGGGGCATTCAGAACTCCAAACCAGATTTCAGCAACGACCAGAGAAGCAATAAACAAATTCTCGTCGCTTTGCTCCGCCATCCACGCGAGCAGCGACTCGGATGGCGTCGGCTTAATGATGTTGCTAATGATGTTGGTGTCTAAAAGGTAGCGGCTCACAGGTCTACCCTGCGGCCATCGATTCGTGGACGTGCGAGATTGAGGTCGGCTCCAACCAAAGGCGAACGGCGCAGTGCGGCCAGGATTCCTCCCTTATTTTGCGGTTCACTTGAAAGATGACGCACTGTTGCGCGAATCGCCTGGGCCTCCTCGCTGCTTTCGGCCAGTTGCCGCGCGAGGGAGCGAATCAGATCGCGATCCGTCGAGAGTCCAAGAACTTCAAACCGTGCCAGTCCACGCTGGCTGAGGCGTTTACGATAATTCTTCAGCGCGCGCGTTTGAGATGTAACCCTCATAACCGCCTCCCGTCTATATCCAGTAATATACCCGGAAATCAGCGACAGAGCAACCAGCGAGCCCTCATGCCACAAACCACTCCCACTGCTCCACGGTCAACGGAACCACCGATAGCCGCCCAATCAGCACCAGCGGCGACTGCGCAAACAGCGGCTCGGCCTTGATCGCTGCCAGCGTCTTAGGCTCCTTGAGCCGCTTGCCCGCCTTGACCTTGACGACGGGAAACTTGGGATCGGTAGCGTCGACGCTCACCACGGTTCCAGCGCCAACGGCAGTACGCTCATCGCCCGTGTGGTAGAAAATCCACTTCGTCCCCGCCTTCATTTCGCGCAGGTACTTTACGGCGGTGGGGTTGGTTACGCCATCCCAAACAGTCTCCTTGTCGCGCAAGAAGTTGTCGAAGGAGTAAACATCAGGCTCAGTCTTGAAGAGGAAGTAACTCATGTCGTCCATGGTAAGCGAGAAGCGAGGGAATAGGGAATAGGTATCCCCGACCCCTGCCTTCCCAATTACAATCAAGAGAATATGATCCGTTTCTCAACCGCCGGGGAGTCGCATGGGGAGGCGCTGATTGCGCTGGTCTCCGGCTTGCCTGCTGGCGTGCCCATCGATCTGGACTTCGTCAACCGCGAGCTGTGGCGGCGTCAGCAAGGCTATGGCCGCGGCGGGCGCATGAAGATTGAAACCGACAAGGCTCACGTGCTCAGCGGCGTTCGTCACGGCAAAACCATCGGCTCGCCCATTGCCATCGAAATCGTCAACCGCGACTGGAAGAACTGGGAATCCAAGTTACCGGTTGACGCGGGCGACCCCGCGCTGCATCAGGCGGTTGCTTCGCCGCGACCCGGCCACGCGGATTTAGCCGGCGCACTCAAGTACAACTTCCCCGACGCGCGCTACGTGCTCGAGCGCGCCTCGGCCCGCGAAACCACCGGCCGCGTTGCTGCCGGAGCCCTGGCCAAACTGATGCTGCGGATTCTCGGCATTGAAGTCGCCAGCCACGTCATCCGTGTCGGTCGCGCGGAACTGGAGCGCCCCGCCACATGGGGCGAAATTACAGCGCTCGCAGCCAAAGAAGAAGTGATTCTCGGCTGCGTCGATGAGGCCACCGAAGCCCGCATGAAGGAAGAGGTTGAAGAGGCGGCTCGCACCGGCGACACCGTCGGCGGTGTCTTTGAGGTGGTGGTCCACGGCGCGCCGGCTGGCCTGGGAACCTACGCAAATTGGGACGAGCGTCTCGACGCCCAGCTCGCCGGGGCGGTGATGAGCATACAGGCGGTCAAAGCCGTTGAGATTGGCCGCGGCGTGGTGGCTGCCGAAAGCTTCGGCTCCGCCGTTCACGACCCCATTCATTACGCCGTCAAAGACACCGGCAAGCCCACCCGCTTCACGCGTCCGCAGAACAATGCCGGCGGCATCGAAGGCGGCGTTTCGAATGGCGAAGACATTGTTGTCCGAGGCTATCTGAAGCCGATTTCGACTTTGCGCAAGCCGCTGGAGTCAGTTCGCTTTGACACCCGCGAGACGACCAGCGCAAGTTACGAGCGGTCTGACATTTGCGTCGTTCCGGCGGCTGGCGTGGTGGCTGAAGCCATGGTCGCGCTGACCATCGCGCGGCTGGCGCAGGAAAAATTCGGCGCCGATTCGGCTCTCGAATTGCGACGAAATTTTGACGGATACATCGAACAGATACGGAGCTATTAGCAGACGGATGATTCTGAAAATCGTTAAATATCCCGATCCAATTCTCTCGCGGCCCGGTGAGCCAATCACCGAGTTCAACGCCGAGTTGCGCAAGTTAGTCGCAGATATGTTTGAAACCACTTATGCCGAGCAGGGCATTGGATTGGCCGCGCCCCAGGTGGGCGTTTCCAAGCGGCTCACCACCATCGACCTCAGCTCCGGCAAAAACCCAAAAGACAAGCTGGTGCTCATCAACCCGGAGATCATTTCGAGCGACGGTAAGCTCTATGAAGAGGAAGGCTGCCTCAGCTTTCCCGAGATTCGCGAGAAAGTGTCGCGCCACGCCAAGGTGCGCATTCGCGCTCAGGACGAGAACGGTAAATGGTTTGAGATGGACGGCGAAGACGTGCTCTCGCGCTGCTTTCAGCATGAGATCGACCACGTCGACGGCATGTTGTTCATCTTCCGCATGAGCGCCCTCAAGCGCGACCTGGTTCTGCGCAAAATCCGCAAGTTGCAGCGCGACGGCAAGTGGTAAAGTCCATGGCGAGTGATGCTGGATATACCAGAAATGCTGGGTGCCCCACCCTCGCCGCGTTGCTGTTTTTGCGGCTAGGGTGGGCTACCTCAATCCTCGCCCAGTTGCGCTCCTTAGGTGGCCGATGAAGCTCATCTTCTGCGGCACTCCTAGCTTCGCTGTGCCCACGCTTGAAGCGCTGCTCGCGGCCCAGCATCAAATCGCGCTGGTCGTTTCGCAGCCTGACCGTCCCGTGGGCCGCACGCAGCAACTCACCGCTCCGCCCGTCAAGTTGGCCGCGCTGGCTGCGGGCATTCCTGTCACGCAGCCTGAGAAGATTCGCGACAACACAGAGTTTCGCGCTCAATTGGAATCGATCGCTCCTGACGCCATCATCGTCGTTGCCTACGGCCGATTGATTCCGGCTTGGATGCTGGCGCTGCCCAGGCTCGGCTGCATCAACTTGCACGCCTCTTTGCTGCCGCGCTATCGCGGCGCAGCGCCCATTCAGTGGGCGGTGGCCATGGGCGACGTCTTCACCGGCAATACGACCATGCTGCTCGAAGAGGGCCTCGACACCGGCCCGATTTTGCTCCAGAGGGCGTTCGGCATTGCGCCGGAGCTGACTGCGGTGGAGTTGTTCGATGAGTTGGCCGACGGCGGAGCGCCGCTGATGGTCAGAACGCTGGCCGGCCTCGAGGATGGAAGCATTCAGCCCAAGCCCCAGAATCACTCGGGAGCTACCTTTGCGCCGCTGCTCAAGCGCGAAGACGGCCGCATGGATTTTGCGACGCACACGGCCACGGAACTCAAAAATCGCTGGCGCGGATTTCAACCCTGGCCCGGCGCATTCACCGCCCTCGACGGCAAAAAGCTTATCGTGCATCGCATGGCCATCGCCGATGCTTCTACCTTCGCAGCCTCCGTCTCCGCACAGCCCGGCCAGATCCACATTGAAGACAGCCGATTGTTTGTTGCCTGCGCACAGAACACCTGGCTGGAATTGACTGAAATTCAGCTCGAAGGCAAGAAGCGCCTCGCGGCAGCCGAGTTTCTGCGCGGAACCGCTTTGTCTGAAGGCGCGCAGCTCGGGACTGCAACCGAATGACCACCCCGAAAAAAACGGCGAAGACCGCGCCGAAGAATCGCCCAACCCAGATTTCTGCAGCGCGCAAGGCGGCTTTCGAAGTTTTGCTGGCCGTCGAGCGCGGCCATTCTCATTCCGATGATCTGCTCCGAGGCAAGGCCGTCAACGCACTCTCAGCTCCCGATCGCAATTTGGCCACGGCGCTAGTGCTGGGCGTACTGCGCTGGCAGATTCAACTCGACCACCAGCTTCACGCACTGCTAGCCCGCCCCAACGCCAAGCTCGACCCTGAAGTCCTCATCGCTCTGCGCATGGGCGCATTCCAGTTGCTGCACATGGATCGCATCCCGGCCCGCGCCGTCCTCTCCGAAAGCGTGGAGCTAACCAAGCAAGCCGGTCACCGCTTCGCCTCCGCCATGGTCAATGCGGTTCTGCGCAAGCTGGCTGAAGGGGCTCCGTCATTTGGCAGCCTGGATGACATTGCGGCAAAACTGGCTTTAGAGGAGTCGCATCCGGCATGGATGGTCGAGCGCTGGATCACCTCCTATGGCCTCGAAGCAACTCGATCCATCTGCCGCCACGGACAAACCCAGCCCGTCCTCTCCATCCGCCTCGCCACTCCGTCCGTCGAAACTGAACTTGGCGGAACCGGCATTATTCTCGAAGCTGGCGAACTGCTTACCGCCGCGCGCTCGGTCGCCGCTGGCGACATCACCGCGACAGAAGCCTTCGGCGAGAGCCGCGTCCGCCTCCAGGACGAAGGCTCGCAACTGGTGGCAGAACTGGCCTGCGAAAATCTCGACCAAAAAGTAAAAAACATCCTCGATGCTTGCGCAGCTCCCGGTGGAAAAACAATGATTCTGGTCGAGCGCAATCCCGAGGCTCACATCGTCGCCTGCGATTCAAGCCTTCAGCGCTTCGAGCAGTTGCGCGTGCGATTGGCCGGGTTCGGCAACCAGATCGAATGTCGCCACGCCGAAGCAAATGCGCTCACGGAAGACTCAGTCTACGACCTTGCGCTGGCCGATGTGCCCTGCAGCGGAACCGGAACGCTGGGACGCAATCCGGAAATTCGTCACCGTCTGCGCCCCGATGACCTCACGCGTCAGGCCGAGCGCCAGCGGGAGATTCTCACCGCCGCGTTGCGCGCCGTTCGTCCCGGCGGCCGTGTCGTCTATTCCACCTGCTCGCTCGAGCCGGAAGAGAATGAGCAAGTCATCGCCGCCGTTCTGGCCGCGACGCCGAATCTCCGAACTCTCCCGCTCCAAGCCAGCATCGACGCCCTGCTCCGCAAAGCCATCCTCACCGAAAACGGCGCGAACAGCCTGCGCCACTCGCTTACGCCTGAAGGGTTTCTGCGCCTGCTCCCCGGCGCATTTCACACCGATGGTTTTTTTATTGCACTCATCGAGCGAATCGCCGGCTAGAGCATTTTCGGATTTACCGTAGACTTCTGTGCCCCATCCATTCCGCGCTTTTCTGCGGAATGGGTGGGATACCTACAAACTTCCGGTCTACGCAATTCCCAAAAATGTGCTAACTCGCCGGCTCGCTCCCCAGCCGCAACTCCGCATAATCGCGCCCCAGTTGGACGCAGAGCGCCTCCACCACCAGTTCATGATCGCTGCGCTGCGGCAATCCAGAGACGGTCACGCTGCCCACCATGCCAGCGCCCGCCACGGTCAACGGAAACGAGCCGCCATCCGAGGCATAGTCGGCCACCGGCAGCCCATATCGCTCCAGCAGGGTCGTGTTCTTCAACTTCAAATTCAATCCCATTCCATATGAGCTGCGATGAAAGCGCGCAACCACATTGCTCTTGCGCCGCACCCACTCAGCATTGTCTGGCGTGGTGCCGTCGAGCGCCGCATAAAAGAGCGGCTGCCCAAAGCGCCGCACATCGATCACCAGCACAAGCTTGCGTTCCTCCGCCATCGTCCTCAACCGCAGGCCCAACTCCCACGCCCCCTGCGCATCCAATCGCGGCAACACAAGTTCGCGCTCCTGCAATGTCACTCGCTCCAAATCTTCGCTCAATCCCATGCCGCCAAGCCTCCATTCTGTCGCACGTTCCCTATTCCCTGTGCCCTGCTTTTCTCACTTTGCCGCGGTCAGTTCCACCACCACACTCTGCGCAATGCGCGAACCGGCAGGCGGCTGTTGAGCCACAATCGCGCCCGGCTTCACCGGCAGCGTTGGCGCTGCGTAGCCCTGCCCCATCGGCGCTACCGGCACATCCACAAACTTTGTCGTCGACTGAATTCCCACCGCGGTCAGGTCCGCCTGTGCGCTGGTCACTGGCAAACCAGTCAGGTTGGGCATGACAAAGCCATCTGGCGCTTCGTTGCTCGCCGCGGCCACCAGCAGATTGATGCTGGGCTGCGCAATGCCCTGTGCGTGCGCTGGCGGATCCTGTGCCAGCACCGTTCCTTCAGCCGCTTTGGTCCACGGCAGCCGCGCGGTCACGCCCACTTCCAAGCCAACGCGCCGCAGTTGCAGCGCAGCCACGCGCTGATCGCTGCCCACCGTCTCCGGCACATCCACCTTTTGCGGCCCCAGGCTTTCAGAGACGCGCACCCGCCACTCCCGCCGAACGACCTCACCCGCTGCGGGCGATTGCGTAAGAATATGTCCCGCGGCCACGTCCCCGGAGTAGTAGCGATTATCCACATCCAGGTCGAGCGCCAGCCCCGATGTCAAACTGCGCGCCTCAACCACGGTCATCCCTTTGAGCGCCGGAACCTGCACCTCCGCGCCGTGAATCGCGAAGTGCATGGTCGCAGTCGCCGCCAGCAGCCCCACGGCCACTAGCAGCATCACCAGCGAGCCCACCTGGAAAAAATTGATAAAGTGATATCTCTTCATGGTTCAGGCTCTCCGTCCGGATAGACGATTTCATATTCGATGGTCGCCGTCTTGTCCAGCATCTGCGAGACCGAGCAATACTTGTCCTTCGACAGCGCCACCGCATCCTCCACGGCCTTGCGGCTCAACCGCCCGCGCACCGCGTAGGTAAGCAGAATGCGCGTGAAAACCTGCGGCGGCCCAACCGCCTGCTCCGCCTTGGCCGTCACCCGCAGCCCGGTCAGCTCCTGCCGCTTCTTTTGCAAAATCGAAACCACGTCCGCGCTCGTGCAGCCGCACAATCCCATCAGCACCGCTTCCATCGGGCTCGGGCCTTCCGTGTGCGCCGGACTCGCATCGAACTGCACCGTGTGCCCGCTCTGCGAAATCCCGTCAAAAACTCTGTCGTGCTTCCATTCGCTGTGCGCAATCATCTGCTTCACCTTCTGCTTTTGATTAGAGCATTTTCGTTTTTACTATGGACTTCTGTGCCCCATCCATTCCGCGCCTTTTGCGGAATGGGTGGGCGGCCTATGGAATTTTGGACGATTGGATTTCCGAAAACATTCCTGAACCCCTAGCCACGGCTAAAGAATACGGCAGACAGCGCACCTCAATAATATGGCATGAGAAAATCTCAAAGTCACTCCAGGTACGAAGCCACAACGGCCAGCGCGGAGATAGCCGCCGTCTCAGCTCTCAGAATGCGCGGACCCAGCGATGCGGCTCTCCAGCCATTGGCATCAAAGAGCGCTTCTTCCTCTGGTGCCCATCCTCCTTCAGGACCGATGGCAATTTCCAGCGTCGGCATCTCCGTCCCCGCCGCGGCCACGGCTTCAGCCAGCGTGTTGCGCAGCGTGGTGGTTCGCTCCTGCTCGGCCAGCACAATACACGTAAAGCCGGCAGCGTCGCGCATGGCTTCGGCGGTCGCACGCACACGCGACGCCAGTGGTTCAGGATCGTAAATCAGCGGCACGTCGCAGCGCCGCGACTGTTGCGCGGCTTCATGTGCAATGCGCCGCCAGCGCTCGGCGCGTTTCTCCGCGGCCTGTGCCAGGTGCTTCTCCGTCCGCCGCGCTATCACCGGCGCAATCGCAGCCACACCCAACTCAGTCGCCTTCTCAATAGCCCATTCCATGTGGTCAAACTTGTAAACGGCCATCACCAGCGTCAACGGCAGCGCCGGATCGGCCTCCAATTCCGTGATCAGATTAAAGCGAACCTCGCCGCGGGCAATCGCCGCCACCTGTGCATGAAAGACGTGGCCGCCCGCCACCACATCGGCTTCCATGCCCGGCTGCGCGCGCAATACGCGGGTCATGTGTTCCGCTTGCGCGCCCGTCAGCGTTGCGGTCGCTTCATCCCAATGCTCGGCAATCCAGCGGCGGCGTGTCACAGATTCCCTCCCTGCCATGCTTGCGCTATCAGTGTAATCCTTTCCGAAAAACTAATCTGACCCCAAAAACAAATCAGGGGAACGCTTGTGCGCTCCCCTGATTTGTTGCCTTTTGGTTGGAGGTACCGCTACTTCTTCTTAGCGGCCTTCTTCGCCGCCTTCTTCGCGGGTGCCTTCTTGGCTGGTGCCTTTTTGGTTGCCATTTGCCTATTCTCCCTTTTGACGATTTGTGTTTCGTCCCTGCAATTTTCTATTGCAGTTGAAGAATGTATAGAATCCCGCGTCGCAAGTGTCAAGAGAAAAACGCATGAGCAGTGGAAAAAAGGTCAACAATTTTTTCGAACGCGGAATTGTGTGACGCTTCTTTCCACTCAGAATATGTGAAATGACCTCAGCACAAACACCACGAGACCTGTAATCAGATCGTGCCAGACATGTGCAAAGATGCCCGCGCGCAAGCTGCGGCGATAAAGCGCAAGCAGGCTGAAGAGCACGCCGAACACCGTAATCAGAAACATTGCGCGCGCTCCTTCATAGCCATGCGCGCCGCCAAACACCAATGCGGAAGCGATCACGCCCGCTGCCACACTGCCGCGCGCCCATCCAATGAACTGGCGTTGCAGGTAGCCGCGAAAGACAACCTCCTCCACAAATCCGGCAATCAGGCAGAGCAGCGCCCATGCGGCAATCTCTCTTCCATTCGCCGGCGCCACTTCCGCCACAGCGCGCAACGCTTGCCCCCGCGATGAGTCGGGTGTGGACGTTTGTCCCGTTTGTACCGTTTGCCGAACGGCATCGGCGATCGGCGACCGGTGCGTGATCGCCGCTTCAACCCCCAACCAGGCAACGCTCAGAGTGCCCAGCACCATCAGCGCCGCAATCCAGAAGACAAACGCGAAGCCGATATCCGCCGCAATCGATCGAAGGCTCAAGGTGCTGTGACCGAACAGCAAACGCAGCGGAGTTTTCTTCAAGCGCAATCCCAATACCACCCATGCGAAGATGCCCGCTTCCATTGCCATCGTCATTCCATAGGTCGCAAGCCGATCCACCGGCCCATGCGCGGCCGAAAAGCGCGAAGCGCCATGAATGGAATAAGCAACAATGCCCGCGACCAGCACCACGGTGTGCCAAACCGGCGCAATCGCTCTCCCATTCACAGGCTCTTGCGGCACGAACGGCGAAGCTGGATCAATCTCAATCGGTTCCACGAATCGGTTTCCTCTTGGTCCGATGGTAGAGCACCGCGGACAAAATGGAAATGCTCACGGTTGCCGCAAACGCGAGTAACCAAGGCAGACTCGAAGGTCACTTGCGGCAATTCGTCGAGCCGCGCGCTTTCACAAAATCCACCAGCGTTCCGGCATCGCGCCGTTCAATCAGCTCGTCGAGATACGGCTGCCGATCCTTGGGGTTCGCCTTCAGCAGAACCTCATAGACCCGAAGCGCGCCTTCAACCCCCGCCTGGTATTGCGCCAGCAGGTCATCCTGTTTATCAGGATTCTGCAGCAGAAATGCCGTTTGCGAAAACAACTCCGCGGCAAAAATCGTGCCGCCATCTTTCTTGTCGCCTTTGGGCAGCTTGTCCAGCACCATGCACATACTCACATGAACGTCCGGAATCCCGATGATCCATTGCAGAACCCACTCGCGCTCCTGAATTGCGTTGGGTCCAAGCGGGTTTGACTCAAAGTCCTGAATGAAGCTGAGCGCTTGCTTCCGTTCTTCGGGTGTAGATGGTCCGCGGTCGGCGGCGATCGCGGCAACGGGCGCGGCAAAAAGCGCGCAGCCCACAAGAGCGGCCAAAAAATTACGCAAAAACATGAATGGGATCCTCGCAGGCAAGGTTAGCACTCGATCTCATCGGGGGCAAGTCAGGCGCGCGTCTCTCTCGAAAACGCGAATTACCTTGTAAATATGAAATCTAAACTTGGTGGAGCTGAGCGGGATCGAACCGCTGGCCTCCTCGTTGCGAACGAGGCGCTCTCCCAGCTGAGCTACAGCCCCACGACATTACTTATCTTACCAGCCAACGGCTAAACGTGGAAGAGCCTCGCGGCAATCCGAAAAACGACAACCCAAAGTGCCTCAGCGCACGTACGTATAGGTTCCACAAAGATCGTTGGATCCTTGCAGAGCTTCAAAGCTCATGACAGGGACATCGTCTCCCGAAAAGAAGGCCATCCTCAACGTGTGGTTTGCGACATAAACCGCGATCCATTGGGTCTCTTGCGATCCGCAGAGAGTGTTGTTCTTGAGAAAATGGTGCGTAGCCGGAATACTGACGCGATAGAGTTGTCCGTTACCGGCGGTGGCCGCTTCTTCGTCGAACGCGGCGCTCACCTCGGCTGGTTTCAGCAGGCGGACAGGCGAAATCAAAAACGATGCAGAGTTGATGCTGATCCTGGAGCCTGAAAAGGAAATGTCGCCGGTAATGCTTTCAGCCGAGTGGCTGGCCGCCCTCCAGTAGCCTTTTTCCGGCTGCTGCGCGGCAACGCTCAATGCGCAGGCGAGCGCGAAAGCCAGTCCAAACAGACGAATTCGTACACGCATTTCAACTCCCAAAAGCTGATCTGGTTAACCAGGCGGCCTCAAGCAAAGGCCGGGGAGAGTCCCCGGCCTTTTGTCGGTTTGAATTGCCACAGCTTACAACTGGTTCATATTGGCCAGGAACTCCGCGTTGTTGCGCACCTTCTCCAGCCGGCTGATCAGCAATTCCATCGCCTCGACCGGCGACAGCGGGTTGAGCACCTTGCGCAAAATCCAGATGCGCGACAAATCTTCCTTCGGAATCAGCAACTCTTCCTTGCGCGTTCCAGACCGCTGGATGTCGATGGCCGGGAAGACGCGCTTGTCCACCAGCTTGCGGTCCAGAATGATTTCCATATTGCCGGTGCCCTTGAACTCTTCGAAGATGACTTCGTCCATGCGCGACCCGGTATCGACCAGTGCCGTAGCGATGATGGTCAGCGAACCGCCCTCTTCAATATTTCTCGCCGCGCCGAAAAATCTCTTGGGGCGCTGAAGAGCATTCGAATCTACGCCGCCTGAAAGTACCTTGCCTGATGGCGGCACAATCGTGTTGTACGCGCGGGCCAGACGCGTGATCGAGTCCAGCAGAATCACCACGTCGCGTTTGTGCTCCACCAGCCGCTTGGCCTTCTCAATCACCATCTCGGCCACCTGCACGTGGCGCGCCGCCGGTTCGTCGAACGTCGAGCTGATCACCTCGCCCTTTACCGACCTCTGCATGTCGGTCACTTCTTCGGGCCGCTCATCAATCAGCAGCACAATCAGCACCACCTCGGGGTGGTTGGTGGTAATGGAGTTGGCCAGCGACTGCAACAGCATCGTCTTGCCGGTGCGCGGCGGAGCCACAATCAACCCGCGCTGGCCCTTGCCCACCGGAGTCAGCAGGTCCATCACCCGGCCACTAACCGCCTCCCGCACCGTCTCCAGCTTGATCCGTTCCTCGGGATAAAGCGGCGTCAGGTTATCGAACAGAATCTTGTTGCGCGTTTCCTCGGGTGATTCAAAGTTGATGGCCTCGATCTTCACCAGGGCAAAATACTTCTCGCCCTCGTGCGGCGGCCGCACATTGCCGCTGATCGAGTCACCGGTCTTCAAATCAAATTTGCGAATCTGCGAAGGCGAGACATATATATCGTCCGGGCCGGGCAGGTAGTTGTAGTCCGGCGAGCGCAGAAAGCCATAGCCATCGGGCAAAATTTCCAGCACGCCCTCGGCAAAAATGTGGCCTTCCTTTTCACTCTGAGCCTGAAGAATCTTGAAAATCAGATCTTGCTTGCGAAGCCCGCTGGTGCCCGGGATTTCCAGGGTACGTGCGATGCGAGTTAATTCAGTGATGTTCTTCTCTTTTAGTTCCGCGATGGTCATATTCACCTGCAATAAGGGAGGGTGTGGGTGGGATCCGGATGGGGGAGTGCTCCGGGGAAGGGACAGACGGGAGTACAAAACATGCAGCAGCTATGCGCCACAATGTAAGGAACTCCCGAAATCGATGGTAGCGTTGAAGACCGGCAAGCGCGGCTACCCTCGAAGGGAAGCCAGCTGAAACCATTGCCTCATCTAACTATACCTGCTGGAATTCGCCCGTCAAGCAGCGCGACGGGCTTCGAGTGGCTGCTCCATCGAGGCCTCGAACGGCCCCAGGGAGTTGGGATTCGTGGTCTGCAAGCGGACCAGTACTTCATTGGCTGTATCCTGCAGCCGTGTATTCGGCTTGTGCAGCTTGCGGGTTGCCTTGCTCGCCAGTTGACACAACTGGTAGCGATTGGAGACATGAGAGAGTGCTCCAAAAACCAAGTCAGAACGCATTGAGAGTTTCTCCTTCCAAAAAGATCGCCCAGCCAGAACTCCTCAAGCTCCGGCGGTGCAGCGGGGAGACAACATCAGCCTGCCCCAAATTCACACTCCTGAATATTTAGACGCACGAAGTGAACGTTCAGTTCTAAAATCCTGACGCACTTTCGCAGATTGTGGAACAGGCTTCATGCAGTATCAGCGATACAGATTGCCGCCTCGGGAACCACCCACCCTGCATTCCCGTTCCGGTAGAGAAAACGCACCGGGGCATCAACCCATGAGCCTCAGCTCAAATATATGATGCGGAAATAACAGGCGCACGCATTCAAGCGCTCTTCAAAATCTGCCCTTTATGGATGGCATAAGTGAATATATACCGAGTTTTTAGCCAGGTCAATAGTTTTCTACCGGTTGAAATCGTAGAATTTGAAATAAAGTTAGAGCTGTGGAAAATCACCGATGCACCCTTTTCCCACTTCTCAGCCGCTGATTTGCCGCCTATCGGCCGCGCCTGCAAAGATACTTGTGCTTCGGTTCCAATGCTAGAGGTGTTCAATGTTCATGCGAAGATTCGCCGTACCTGCAATCGCGGTGCTCGCGGCATTCAGCTTCATCGTCTGCGGCAGCAACCTTGCAGCAGTCAATGCCGGTAGCGTCACACCAACAACCGCCTGGCAAAACGGCAGCTTCAACGTCGACACTGCAAGCGTGGTTGCCCAGTCGAACATCATCCTCAAAGCCCCCAATCTGAGTGCGAAGCAGGCCATGCCTCTGGGCAATGGCAATGTCGGCGCGGCCTTGTGGTCGGCAAATGGCATGACCCTCCAAATCAACCGCACCGATACCTTCCCCCATCGCAATTCCCTCGGGTGGGTGGTCATTCCAGGACTCTCCGCTCTCGCCGGCGCATCCGGCTACAGCGGCAAAGATGATCTCTACAACGGCCAGTTCGTCGAATCCGGCGGCAAAATGACGGCCACCGTATTTGTCCGCCACGACAAAGACGAAATCGTCATCGAAGTCACTGGAGCCAATCCCGCCATCACCCAGACCGCGCAGATTCACCTGTGGAGCGGACGATCGCCCAAGGCGAGCGCAAACGGAGCCGTCGCCGCGCTCTCTGAAACTTTCGTAGACAATACCGCGCAGGAAGTCAGCTCAGGCCAAACCTTCGGAACACTCGCCGGAATCACGGCTGCCGGGCGCAACGTGACCGGCTCGGTCGTCGACGCCACCACCGTCCAGGTCAGCTTCCTGCCATACCCCGACGGCTCCTTCCGTATCGTCATTGCTGCTCCGGCTTACGATGGCACTCAGAACCCCATGACAGCCGTCACCAGCCTGATCGGCATGGACACCACTGCCTCCAACCTGCAAAGCTCCACCATTGCCTGGTGGAATCACTTCTGGGCAAAGACCGGCCTCATGCGCGTCGCATCGAACGACGGCGGCGGCGCGTATGCCGAAAACCTGCGCGACATCAATCTCTTTCTGCAGGCGGCCTCGAGCAGCGGCAAACTTCCCGGTCATCATGCCGGACTAGCCGACCTTTTCAACTTTTCTCAAGATCGCTTTCCCTGGAATCCCGAACTCTTCTGGCAATGGAATCTGCGGATGTTTGTCGGCTCCAACATGGCGGCCGGGCATCCTGAGTTGAACCTGCCCTACTTCAATCTCTACGCCTCCAACCTGAGCAACATCAAAGCCTGGACCAAGCAGAATTTCAAAGGTGCGGATGGAACCGGCATCTGCGTGCCTGAGGTCATGCGCTTCAACGGCAACGGCAGCGGCATCGGCGGCAATCAAACCTGCTGGCCGGCCAATTCTCCCAATTGGAACGCTCTCACGCTCACCACCGCGCCAGAGGTCTCGCTCTGGATTTGGCAGCAATATCTCTACACCGGCAACACCGCTTTCCTCGCCGCAAATTATCCAGTCATGGCAGCATCCGCCCGCTTCCAGTTGGACTATGCCACAGTCGCACCAGACGGCATGCTCCACACCTTCCCGACCAACACACACGAGGACCAATGGGGAATCAATGATTCTTCGATCAACGATGTCGCCGCCATGAAAGCGCTCTTCCCGGCGACCATCCTGGCGGCGCAAACCCTCCATACCGACGAGGCCTTGGTCGCGCGGCTCAAGGCCGCCATTCCCAGAATTCTCGATTATCCCCGCACCGATACAGCCACCCAGACCCAGTTGCTCACCGCTAGCTCGGATGCAGGGAACATCGATATGCTTGGCCTCTCCTACGTGCCGGCGGCTACCCGCCACAACGTCGAGAACGATTACCTCGAGCCCGTCTGGCCCTTCGGCTTGATCGGCGATAACTCCCGCCTCACCCCCCTCGCGCGCCGCACCTTCCAGCACCGCAGCTTCATCAACAAATGCGATTGGAGCTTTGATGCTGTTCAAGCAGCGCGCCTCGGCGATTCGTCCGGTTTCTTCGCATCGCTCGTTGCCCTCATCACCGCCTACCAAACCTTTCCGGCGGGCATAGGAAACTGGGCCGGCGGCACTGACACTTTTTACGATGAATTCAACGGCGGTGTCACCGATGCTATGCAAGAAGCGCTCGTGCAGGATTACGATGGCCTGCTGCGCATCGCTCCCGCCTGGCCAAACACATGGGACGTCGCGGGCACCATCTACATTCAAGGCAACAGCAAGGTGGACGTGCAGATCGAAGACGGCAAGCTCGTCACGGCCGTGCTTGAAGCCGGCTCAACCAAAAACTATCTGACCCGCAATCCCTGGGGCACACAAAACGTTCAAGTAGTAGACGGATCAAGTGGCGCCATCGTGGTTTCGGCAACAACGGCCGCGCAGTTCAACATTCCCGCGCAGTCAGGCCACGCTTATCTGATCGAACCAGTCTCATCGCCCACGACCGTGCTCCCCCTTGCCAAAGTCACGGCTCCAGAGGCCAGCGCCCCGCGCACCATGTGGGGACGAACCATAGGCATCCCCTGATGAGAGTACTGAGACCTGACCCGCGAAACATATAGGAGCCACTTGCAAAACTCAAAGAGGAGTGCAAGAAGCGTCAGGGCACGACTAAACAGCTGCGGAAAAGCGCGGGCGGTAGGCCGGGGATTTATCCCCGCCACAAAGCCAATAAAATCAGCCGAGGGCTTTAGCCTTTGCGGTATTTGTCTCTCGTGATTCGCAATTCCGTAAGTACAATTCTGCAAGTGGCTCTTAGCGCTAATTTAAAAACATCGTCCGATAGAGCGTATCCCGTTGAACGGGCCTGAAACCAGCGTCTCGAATGATTCTGCGCAGTTCTTCTTCACTAGTGCAGTTACTCGTGCCGGCGGCCCTCACTACATTTTCTTCCAGCATCACCGAACCCACATCATTGCCGCCAAAATGCAAGCCGAGTTCAAGCACCTTCAACCCCTGCGTCACCCAGCTCGCCTGCACATTCTCGATGTTATCGAGATAGAGGCGCGAGATAGCCAGCACCTTCAGATACTCCACGCTCGTCGCTTCTTCCCAGCCGCGTCCGCCGAGCGCCGTGTTATGCGGCTGAAAGCTCCAGGGAATGAAGGCTGTGAATCCGCCCGTCTCTTCCTGCAAGCGGCGCACCACCTCAAAGTGGTTAATGCGCTGCTCGAAACTCTCGCCTACGCCGAACATCATGGTAGCCGTAGTCCTCATTCCCAACTGGTGCGCGGCACGATGAACGCTGACCCAATCCTCGGTATTGCATTTGATGCGTGCAATGCGCCGCCGCACATCGTCATCCAGAATCTCCGCGCCGCCGCCAGGAATCGAATCGAGGCCGGCAGCCCGCAAACGAATGATCGTCTCGCGCAGCGGCAGGTCAGAATACTTCGCGATGGCCAGCACCTCCGAAGCCGTCAAACAATGCAGCCATATCTGCGGAAAGCGCTGCTTGATGCCGCTAAAGAGCCGCTCGAACCAGTCGATCTTCAACTCAGGATGAATGCCGCCCTGCATCAACACGCCGGTGCCGCCCATCTCCAGAGTCTCGGCGATCTTTTCGTAGATCTTTTCAAAGTCAAGAATGTAGCCTTCTTCCGAACGAGGCCCCGTAAGCGGCCGATAAAACGCGCAGAAGGTGCAGTACTCGGTACAGAAGTTGGTGTAGTTAATGTTGCGATCGATGATATAAGTGACCACACCCTCGGGGTGCAGGCGGCGGCGCACCGCGTCAGCCTCAAACCCAAGGCCGATCAGGTCGGGGGAGTGAAAGTACTCGAGTGCCTGTTCACGAGTCAGCGGCATAGTTTAGATTCTACCAATTATGGTTTGCCGGAGTCGGGCTTGGCGACCGGCTTTACAGCAGGCCGCGGCTTCTTCGCCGGAGCCGACACGCCAAAACTCAGCAGCAGAAATCCGAAGCCCTTTCGCAGCGAGTCGAGCAAGTTCATCGTCTGATTCCCTTCCCGTTTCTTCCCGCAGCAAAAGCCGCCAGCCCAGCCTCAATGCGCGTGATCTACTTCGTCTCCGGCACAACCACAGCAGGCACCGGCGGCTCACCGCGAAGAATCTCGACCGCCGCCGGCGGCAGTGGCTTATCGGCATTTGCCAGCAGCAAACTCACCTGCCAGATTTCAGAATCGGTGAGCATGGTTTTGAATGCCGGCATACCCGTCAGCCGTATCCCGTTCGCCACCTTCCAATAGGTCTCTCCCGGCGGATCGTCGCTCACCCCAACCACCGCTTCACTCGCGTGCTTCTCCCACAAGGGCGGCGCAGCCGGATACATGTGCGCGCCAATCTGCGACGGCTTGCCGTGAAAGCCATGACAAACGGCGCACTTCTCGCTATAAACATGCGCGCCCGCTACCAGGCCGTTCTCATCGGGTTGGATAACCGGGCTCTTCACCATCTCGCGGCTGATGCGTGCGTTCAGCGGTATTCCGGTCAGAAGCCGCTCCTGAGGCAAAGGCGGGTCCGCAACTGCCACCGGCACTTTGCCAAGCCACAACCAGCCCAGCAAGGCAATAGGCACGAGAACGATTCCCAGCAGAATTCCCAAACAAATTCGAACCATACGCTTCGCGACCTCCGCTGCCCTCCATCGTAGAGCATTTTATCGCTGCATTTGCAGAAAATAACCCTCGCTTTCGCTATAAGAAGAAATAGCAAAGTTTTACTGGACAAAACTGTCCAGATTTGGCACAGTCTCGTCCTAGCCGTTTGCGGCCCGACTACTGCGAAAACACAAACTCTATATGAATAAGGAGTTCCAATGGCTGATCTCTCGAAAATGAAATTGGGCCGCAAGGCCATCAAGACCGACACCCGCACTCTGGCCTTTGCCGATTACCTCACCCCGGTGCTTCCACCGCCGCCTCCCGCTGCCGATTGGACCAAAGGCATCGCCAGTTGGGGCATGATGCTCAACGACAAGCTGGGCGACTGCACCATTGCCGGCTTGGGTCATGCCGTTCAGGTTTGGACCGCCAACACTTCCAGCATCGTCACCGTGCCCGACCCCACCATCGAGAGCTACTACGAAAATTGGGATGGATACATACCCACCGATCCCAGCACCGATCGCGGCGGCATCGAACTCGATGTTTTGAACCACTGGAAAAAGAACGGCTTTGACGGCCATGCGCTCTTGGCTTTTGCCGATCCCAACCCCGCCAAGCTGGTCGAGATTCGCCAGTCCATCGCGCTCTTTGGCGGTGTCTACATCGGCCTTTCGCTGCCAATTACCGCCCAAACCCAGGACGTGTGGGACGTGGTTCCCAACGGCGGCGCCAAGTCCAAACCCGGCAGTTGGGGCGGCCATTGCGTCTTCGTTCCCAAATACGACGCGAAAGGCTTCACCTGCATCACCTGGGGCCAGCGGAAAACCATGACCCTGGCCTTCTGGAAGAAGTATTGCGACGAGGCCCACACCCTCTTCGGCCAGGACTGGCTCAGCGCCAAAGGCTCGCCCGCCGGCTTCGACCAGGCCCAGTTGCAGAGCGATTTGAAGGCCATCGTATAGCGCATTTGCCTGCAAATCTCACCGGCGAACGTGAATCGTCTTTCCAGCGCCCACAAGGCTCCCCCCAAGGTGTTTTAATACCTATGGGGGGAGCACTGCTTGCCTGAATCGGCGGTGTGCTTCTGTAATCCCGTGGAGGTAACCCGATACCGATGTCTTCTTCTCGCCGTTTTGCCCTTCTGCTGGCGCTGGGTCTGGCCGCCGCAACCGCCGCTGTGGCCCAAAGCTCAAGTTCCAGCAGCAGCCAACCAGCTTCCGCTCCAGATCAAACCCAGGCTCAACAAAACGCTGCCGACTCCAAGGGCGCGCTCAGCGTCCAGGCTCGCATCCGCGCCCGCCGCGCCCAGCGACGCGCCGCCGCCATTCACGAGGCCTACGCGCATCGCTACGAGGTCTACACCGGCATGGGCATGATTCGCTTTGTTCCTGGCCCCGGATATCCGGCCATCGCCGCCGTTGGCAGCACGCCTGCCGTGCCCCACGGCCCCGGTCTCGAGCATGCATTTGATTACGCGTGGAACGTCGGCGCAACCCGCTATTTTGACGAGCGGCTGGGCGTCACCCTCGATGGCCGCGGCTATTACGCCACTGCCTACGTAGGCCTCCAGCCGGATAACCCAAACTATATCCAGGGAATCACCAATCCAGCCATCAGCCAGTATGCCGTTCTCGCCGGCCCCACCTATCGCTTCTACGCGCTTCCCAAGTATTCCGTCTCCGGCCGCGTCCTGGGCGGTTTTGAAAAGGGAAACTTCTCCGGCGATGTCAATCACCAACCCAAGGAATCCGTAGCCATCGGTCTCTGGCCCGACGGCTACACCTTCGCGGCCAGCGCCAGCCTCCCCGTGGAGTACAACCTGACCCCGAACATTGGTCTGCGCGTCGCCCCGGAGTACTACTTCACCGGCTTCGGCTCGACCATCCAGCACAGCCGAGGATTCACCACCGGAATCGTCCTCCGCTTCGGCAAACAGTAGCCGCAAGGATCAGCAGCATATTTATCCGGCTCTAGAGAACTGGAACAAAATTGGGTGCCCCACCCTCGCCGCGTCTTTGTTTTTGCGGCTAGGGTGGGATACTACAAAACGGCCGGATCAGCAGGCAATCTCAAGGTCTTCCTGACAACTTGATTCCAGGCAAGGGTACGGGCATCAACTCTTACCCTTCACTTGTTGCGTAGCGCAACGAGGATCATCTCTGAGGATTTGAACCCCGGAAAACGGATTGCAGGAGTTCAGATTGAGAATTTCGTCGCACTTTCGAGCAACTTGCAATATTCGGGAATGCAAGAAGCGTCAGCGCACGACTTGAGAGGCTGCGGAAAAACGCGGGCGGGCGGTAGGCCGGGGATTTATCCCTGGTATAAAGGGCAATAAAATGAGCGGGCTTTAGCCCCTGCCGAGATTGTCGGTTTGCCCACCATCCGATCACATCCTCAGAACCTCGTCTCGGTTATAATATCCACAATCTCAAGTTGTAGAGCCAACTCCGTGCCATCGACGGCGATTTGCCAGTTACTTTGACCAGCATATGCCCAATGATTCCAACCTCCGCGCTGTTGAGATGAACAAGCCGACCAGAATGGGTCGGCGACGTCGACAGATGGCGTTCATAGTGACCCTGATAGGCCTGGCAACATTTGTAACACCGTTGATTTGGACGGACTCAGAAATACTAGGGCAAACACGCTGGTCTCCACTCCAAATCATTTCGGCACTGCACTCGGGTACACTGCCAATCTCTGATCAAATGCCACCAGTACTCGCAGCGCATCTAAGCGTCGATTTCCTTTTTGGCGTCGGCGTTGTTTACCTCCTCCTCGGTTTGATCGCCGCCGCACTTGTTATATTGCCATCGGCACGATTCGTCGGTGCTGCCGCGACCGTCAGCGCGGCAGTGGTCCTGGCAGACGCCCAGTTTCGTTTTAGCGATCTCCAGGACGCCCTCTATGGAGCGCCGCGTTCTTTCGTCTCGGGGCACCAGGTACATGCCGGAACCAACAGCTTGATCCTACTCGGAGTGCTCGGGCTACTGGTTTGGATTGCTGCAACAAAAGAGATGGACTGACACTGGGACCGCGCTGAACAGCCTGCCGAGGGCCTAAGCAATCCAACCGATGGCTCACAGTCGTTTCGCAGTCGAGTCACTCGATCTGGCTGGTGAGCAAGCCACTGCTTGATCCCCCATGAACTCTGGGTGCCCCATCCATTCGCGCTCTTTGCGAATGGGTGGGATACCACGAAACTCAACCGCGGCGCCTCTTCAAATCACCGCAAACCCTTTCCTCGCAAACAAGGGTTCCGGGTTTTGATCGACAGATTCAGGTTGCTTCCGGTATGCCGACCATCCAGGTAAAACCCACTTTCTTGACGCTATTTCGCTCATTGTTGCTGATCTTTCAATCCGCCGATGAAATCTTCCACTTCGTGCACTACTTCGGCTTCATTGGACCTATAGACCGCGTGCTCTGCGTGAGCGATTCGTATTACCCGAGCTGACGGAACCCCTGCTTCGAAGCTATCCACCAACGGTCCCCATGTCTTCATCTCCGAGGCATCCGCCGCGTCCCGCTTCGGCCCAGGCGGAAGGTTGTGATCGTGAGGCAGAGCATAGATGGCAAGCGCCGGACACTTAAGTTCCGTGTAGCGCCGCTCTCCGTCGAGTGCTGCTTTCTCGATCTGTCCGGCAAGCGTGGAACGCTCTTTCACTTGCTCGTCGTAGTCCGCCGCAGACATATTCGGGGTGTTGGACAACAGGTTTTTCTGCTCGTTAAGATCGACCTCAAATTGCGGAAGCATTTCCTGCAACTTGCCAACCGCATCTCTAGCCTCCGCTGGCGAGATTGCATCCAGAGACGCAGCCAACTCGCGCTGCAGTTCGAGAGTATCGATGCGAAAATCACCTCGGTGCACAGGTGAGAAGGCGTATCGATAGGCCGCGTCAAGGTAAACCAGGCCAGCGATGCGGCTTGGGAAGCGGCTACAGACCGTGCTCAGCTCCTCACCCGCAAAGGAATGGCCGATAAGAACAGGACGCTCGATCTTCATCTGGTCCATCACGAAAAGTACGTCGTCGCCTAACCGCTCCGCTGCGTAGTTGCCATCGATCGGATCGGGATGGCTTGAATCTCCGTATCCCCGGCGCGTGATGCCGTAGACGTGGTATTTGCCAACGAGCTTTGGGGCGAAGTCATCGAACGTGTGCAACGTTGATCCCAGCCCGGCGAGTAGCACCACCGGCCTTCCTGTCCCGCCCCAGTCCTTCACTTCGAGTCTGATGCCAGGCTCAATCTGTACGAACTGGACCTTCTCTTGTGCCGATCCTCCGCCGACTACCTGTGCATTGCATGCGTTGGCAAGAAGAGGCGCGAATAAAAGTAGGCGAAGCATCATAGATTGTCCCCGGAGTAGATTGCACATCTGAATAACCATTGTCGCTCAACCAACGTCAGTCCCGGGAGACGGGTATGTTGGATGCGATCAAATGCACTATTCGCGTTCCGGTCGAATAGCCGGCCGTTCGCCGTGGCTCGAGCTCAATGCCCGGTAGACAATTTCAAGCATTCTGGATGTATCACCGGGCAATCCCGAAATTTCTCCGAAACGTCTGTAAAGTCCCCCATCGAGCGACTTGAATGTGGCACTCTGAATTCGCCAAAAACATCTATTGCTGGCATGAGGACGCACGCTTGTCCCGAGAATCGCTTGGCAGATTGCAATCACGTGCAAAACGTGCTACACGTAATACACGTGAATAGGAGGCACTCTCACGATGCCCGCACTCAACGATAAGCAGAACATCACCCTGCGCCTAAGCAAGCAAACCATTCATAAGGCTAGAGTTCTGGC
This sequence comes from Occallatibacter sp., assembly GCA_049513195.1. GTDB lineage: Bacteria > Acidobacteriota > Terriglobia > Terriglobales > Acidobacteriaceae > Telmatobacter. The sequence goes on along the minus strand of JBEKWJ010000002.1, from coordinate 138,051 downwards.
TGCCCAGCGCTCCACCTCCATCAGTGGCTTGCTCACCAGCCAGATCGAGCAGCTTGCGGAGACGGAAGACGACTACGAGCGCGCTATGCAGGACGCCTTCGCTCTGATGGAGAAAGGATTCCATTTAGGCGGAGTTCACACCATGGATCGGGATGCGCTACATGAGCGCTAAGGTCTTTATCGACACAAATGTTCTCGTCTATGCCTACGACATGGACGCAGGGCGTAAGCGCCAGATGGCGCAAAAAACATTGCTCAGCCTTCGGCAGGAGCGATCCGGCGCCTTGAGTATGCAGGTTTTGCAGGAGTTCTATAGTACCGTGACGAGGAAACTCGCCTCTCCGCTTCCGAAGGATAAGGCACGATTGATTGTTGATCGCTTCGCCTACTGGTGTGTCGCAACCACCTCGGAAGAGATCAAGCGGGCCTTTCAAATTGAGGACGAGGCGCGAATCGGTTTCTGGGATGCGCTGATTATTGCAACTGCAATCAGGAGTGGCGCAACCAGGATCCTCTCCGAGGATTTGAACCCCGGACAACGGATTGCAGGAATTCAGATTGAGAACCCCTTCGCGCTTCCATAAAACTTCTCCTGAATGATGGCAGTTCTACGGTTGTTATACCCAAAAGATCGGCTGCCCCACCCATTCGCGCACTTGGCGAATGGGTGGCAGACCGCAAAACCTTTAGCGCGCAATCACCACCGCAGGCATTTTGCAGATCATTGCCTTCCTCCGGCGCACAATCAAAGCATGAACAAGAACCAGAGCCCCGCCTGCCTTCTGCTCCCTGCTCCCTGTTCCCTGTTCCCTGTTCCCTGTTTTTCCGCCCCCTACCCTCCCTATAAATATTTATTTTTGGCCCGGTTTCCTTGCAGATTATTCGATCAACTGCGAGAATCAGGCAATTTTTGAATAACATACACGCAGAACCGCACCAGCATATGGGATTGCAGCAATGAGCCTGGATTTTGCGTTGCAGATTATTTCCTCCTGCCGTGCATCGTCCGTCGCCGCATCAGAATCAAGATGCATCAATCGACAAAACTCAATGCCAGAGGTCCGTTAATTTACATGCGATTGCGGATGGCGGACTCGTTTCTTCTCTTTTCTCCGAAAGAAGTCGATAGAATAGATGCAGGGTTTTGCCATGCGGCTGTTTCTGCGGAATTTCTCGTTGCTCCTGGCTCCGGCGCTGCTTTTGGCAGTCGGCTGCGGCAGCGGAATAGTTACCGCAAACTCCTCGAATGCTGCCTTCTCGATCACTCCTGGCTCGGCATCCATTGACACCAACTGCGCCAACTGCAATGCCACCAATGCTCAGGGCGCTCTGGTCCATCAGTTTGCGGCCACTCTCGCAGGCGGCGGACCAGCCGAGGTGACATGGTCGCTCTCGGGCGGCGATGCAACCAGCGGCACGGGAAGCATCAACGCCAGCGGTCAATACACGCCGCCGAGCTACTTGACCGCCGATCGAGCCGAAGTGGTCGTAACCGCGACTCTGGCGGCTAACCCAAAGCTCCGCGCCAGTTCGGTCTTAACCGTGACACCGGGATTCCTGCAGCCGCTGACGCCAGAAAACGTAGCTCTGGGCGCGAACGGAAACATCTCCATCACCGGCGTTTTGGCTGAAGCGGGCGGTACTGCAAGCATCAACTTTGCATTGGCAAACTCGCCAACCGGGCAGAGTGGCGGCCAAGGCTCGCTGGGCGGTGTGAGTTGCCAACGCGATAGCAAGACCTTCACGTCCTGCACGGTTACCTACTCGGCGCCGGCGCCAGTGCAAACCACTGGCGCAACCTATGTGGTGGCCACGGTAAGTGGTGCTCCGTCCAGTTCCAAAGCCGCCTCCGTAGTGCTGGTCAACACTGCCGGAGTGAACAGCAACCCAGCCACGCATCAAGGGCAGTTGGCCGCGACGGTTGCGCTCGGCAGTTCCGGCGGCAACAATACCGACTATGACACCCGCGGCAACCAGATTGTGGATTGCTGCAGCGGCACCCTCGGCGCACTGGTCGAAGACGCAAACAAACGCCAGTACCTGCTGAGCAACAACCACGTGCTGGCCAAGAGCGACCACGCCAGTGTGGGCGACACCATCGTACAACCCGGCCTGATCGACAATAACTGCACGCCGCTGGGCGATGGCGGGGGCGTTGCGCCGGTAGCTTCACTGACCGGCTGGCTCCCGCTCAGTTCAAAGCAGACCAACGCCGATGCGGCCATTGCCCAGGTCGCCTCGCGCTCCATCGACCCCGGCGGCAGCATCCTGGAGTTAGGCGCAAGGCAAGCCGACGGCACACTGGCCGCCGCACCGCCCGGCATCAGTTCGTCCGGCGGCCGAGGCGAGGCCGCCCCCCTCGATTCAAGAGTGGCCAAGAGCGGCCGGACCACCGGGCTGACCTGCGGTGGCGTCTCGGCAGTCGATCTTGATGTGACAGTCGATTACTTCCTCGACTGTGCCGAGACCAAGCCTTATCTGACCAAGACCTTTAGCCATCAATTGGGCGTGAGCGGCAATCAATTCAGCGATGCGGGTGACTCCGGCGCGCTGGTAGTGGATGCGGCAAACGCTGAACCTGTTGGCCTTTACTTTGCGGGCGGCACAGACACTTCCGGAGTTAGCCAGGGCGTGGCAAACCCGGCGACCGAAGTCTTGAATGAGTTAGACGCGCAGCTAGGGGGGACTTATACCTTTGTGGGCGCGGCCGACCATGCGGTCAGTTGCCTGAGTTATGGCGACAACACCATCTCCTCGGCGCAAGGCCGCGGGCTCAGCGATACGGAGACAACGCGCGCTCAGCAAGCTCTGGCGCAGGCCCGACTGCTGGTAAACTCTGCGAACGGGATTCTGGGCGTGGCCACCGGCAAAAGCACAGACCACCCGGGCGAAGCCGCGGTAATTCTTTACACCGACGAGAGCAGGACAGTGAATGTGCCCGACACGGTGGAAGGCGTGCGCACCATCGCGGTTCCCACGACGGCCCGCGCGGTGTCGTACGGCTCGGCTCCGCAGACGCCTTTCGATGCTGTCGTCCCGTCGCTCAGCGCCACCGCTCTTGCGCAAGCCATAGCTATCAAGAACCAGGCCGCTGCCGGACTCATGCGGCGAAATCCTGCCTTTTTTGGCGTTGGCGTGGGCCAGAGCCTGGACAATCCACGCGAGGTGGCGCTGGTCATTTATGTAGATCGAAATCGTCTTCCCGCCCAATTGCCCGCAATCGTGGACGGCCTGCGCACACGGTACGTGGTGATGGACCGACTGCACGTGACCCGCTCTTATGCGACTGCCGCCCCGTCGAGGCTGCACTGCATGCCCAGACCGGGGGCAGATCGACCAGACAACTTCAATTTTCTTCAGAGGCTCAGCCCGCGAACTTTGAAGCTGAACTGAACAGACGGGTTCGCCGTCTACGCACTCATCTCCTCTACGGAAACGTGTCGCATCCGGCAGAGAATCCTTACTCGCCCATAAGCGCCTTAGCGATCAGGAGTCCGTGCAAGCGACCATTCTCAATGAAAATCTCATTGGTGCGGGAGCCGGCCACTATCACCCCTGCGAGATAGATGCCGGGTACATTGCTTTCCTTGGTTTTGGGTTCGCAGACTGGCCGGTGATCCTCGCCCTCCATGCGTATGCCTAGAGTCTCAAGGAACTCGAAGTCGGGATGGTAGCCGGTCATGGCGAAGACGAAGTCATTTTTGATGGTCTCGCGGCCCTGAGGCGTCTCGATGACTACCGTGTCGGGTTCGATTTCGACAACTTCGGAGCGGAAGTAAGCTTTGATGTCATGATTCTTGATGCGGTTTTCGATGTCGGGCTTGATCCAGTACTTAACGTGGCTGTGAATTTCGCTGTCGCGGTGAACCAGCGTGACCCGCGCGCCGCTGCGCCATAGTTCGAGCGCCGCAATGGCCGCCGAATTCTTGCCGCCGATCACCACGACATCCATGTCGAAAAATGGGTGAGGATCGAAGTAGTAGTGATGCACCTTGCTCAGGCTTTCGCCGGGAATGTGCAGGTAGTTGGGCAGGTCGTAGTAGCCGGTGGCTATAGCCAGCTTGCGAGCTTGAATCTCGCCGCCGCGGCCAAAGCGGTCCACAGTATGCACTGTGAACGCGCCGTCGTGACCGTTGACTCGCTCTACGCGATGGTATTGGCGAATATCTAATTTATAGAGGGCGGCCACCCGTCGGTAATACTGGAGCGCCTCGTTGCGGTTGGGCTTGGCATTGGGACTGGGAAACGGAATGTCTCCGATTTCGAGCAGCTCAGAGGTCGTGAAAAAAGTCATATGCGCCGGGTAGTGAAAGAGCGAGTTACAGACGCATCCTTTGTCGACCACGACGGCGCGGAAGCCGGCCTTCTGCGCCTCGATGGCGCAGGCGAGGCCAGTCGGTCCGGCACCCACAACCAATAAATCGAAGATTTCGTCCCGCATAACCGGCGTAGCCTGTGCGAAGTCGCCCATAACTCTAGATTATGGCATGGAATAGGTTTACGCCTGTGCATGCCCATTGTTTCGGGTTCAAGCATGTTCCACGCTGTGGAACGGCGGTAACTGTGCGCATACGGATTGGCGATCCGCAGTTCCACGAGAAGCAGGTGGTTACCTATCCTCTCCGGCCTACCCCCGCGCTGAGAGATCGATTCCACGAAAGTCACTGATTGCGGTCCAGTTATAGTCCGATTCGCCGTCTCAGTGTATTGTCGAGAAAATTACCTGCAAGGTTTCGATAATAAACATAGGGGGGGTGGGGGGGTCGGTTTCAGGGAACAGGGAATAGGGAACAGGGAGAGCCCGCAGATCCTTGGGTTGATCATCCTTTGATTATGTGCCAACGCGTCGTAATGATCTGCATGGAGCGGCAAGAAAGGCCCCGCCGCCTCCGACTGAATGACAGTCTTTTACATCATGCTGACAATCAAGTGACCTGATGGAGCGCAACCACCTGAAACTTGCAGTCACTTCATGAGTCCAATAGCAAAGGATTCGGGGAGGATACTTGTTTCCACGAAAGGGGCCTGGATGACGACCGCACACATCAACCGCATTGCGACGGCGGTTCCCGAGCACGATGTTCATCGGGCTTTCGTCGATTTTGCAGCGGGGATGCTGCCGGAGGGCACGTCGCGCAACCTGTTTCGCCGCATGGCGCGACTATCGGCGATTGAGCAGCGATATTCAATCGTGAATCCGACATGCACAGGAGACGGATCGTGGAAGGATGAGGAGGAGATTTATGTGCCCGGTAACTTTCCCACGACCGCGCGGCGCATGCAGTTATTTGAGCGGTTTGCCCCTCATTTAGCGGATCGCACAGTCGACAAGCTGGCCTTGAGCGAAGATGAAAAGCGATCGATTACGCATGTGATCGTGACCTCTTGCACCGGGTTCTACGCGCCCGGATTGGACTTCGATGTGATCAAACATCTCGGGCTTTCGCCTTCGGTAGAACGAACCTTCATCGGCTTTATGGGATGCTATGCGGCGATCAACGCCCTGAAGGCAGCGCGTCATATTGTCCGCTCCGAACCTGGCGCGACGGTTCTGCTGTTGAACCTGGAATTGTGCTCGCTGCATTTTCAGGAGACCGATCAGCTCGAGCAGGTGCTCTCGTTTCTTGTCTTCGCCGATGGCTGCGCCGCCTCTTTGGTGAGTGCGGAACCGCGCGGACTGGCCATCGATAGTTTTCTTGCGCTCTGCATTCCAGAAACGAGTCCTTTGATTACGTGGAAGATCGGTGCGTTGGGATTCGATATGCACCTGTCGGGCGAGGTTCCGGGCGAAATCGGCCGCTCGCTCAAGGACACGGGTCGCCAGATTACGCAAGGGAGAGAGCCCGCGGAGATTGACTTGTGGGCGGTGCACCCCGGAGGCCGTTCGATTCTCGATTCAGTCGAAAAGGGCCTCGACCTGCCTGCCGATGCGCTCTCCTCGTCCCGCGATGTTCTGGCGCACTACGGGAACATGTCTTCGGCAACCGTCATGTTCGTATTGGAAAAAGTGATGGAACGCGCACAGGCTGAGCAACAAGGTTGCGCCATGTCTTTTGGGCCCGGACTGACTGCGGAGACCATGCTCTTTCATGCCGCATAACTCACCGGACTTTCGCACACGCGCCGAGCTCACCGAGATTATGGATGAGCCTTGCAGCCGCGAGCAGTTGCGATCTTATCTGCGCGGCCTGGCCACGACCAACCGACTGACCTTGGCTTACCGCCCTTTGCTGCATTGGCTGAATGCATTGGCAATCAACCGGGCCGCGCTGCCGACGCCGCTTCGCATTCTCGACGTTGGCTGCGGATATGGGGACTCGTTGCGGCGGATCGAACGATGGGCAAATGAGCGCGCCATTGCTGTTGATCTAACTGGGCTCGACCTGAATCCCGATGCCACGGCGATCGCTGCCGATGCCAGCCCGGCAACCAGCAACATCCAATGGGTCAACGCAAATGTCCTCACATACGTGCCGCGCGAGCCCGTACACCTGGTGGTCAGTTCCCTTCTCACTCATCATCTTTCGGACGGCGAGATCGTGCGCTTTTTGCAATGGATGGAAGTCCACGCTGAGATTGGATGGTTCATCAACGATCTTTCGCGCGCGGCCATCCCCTACCATTTCTTTCGCGTGTTTTCGAAGCTGGCCGGGCTGCATCCTTCTGTGCAGCACGACGGCCCCATCTCGATTGCGCGATCTTTTGTGCCGCACGAGTGGCAAGCGCTGTGCGTTGCGGCTGGCCTCAGGCCGGGGCAGGCCGTTGTACAAAGCTTCAAGCCCGCGCGTCTGTGTGTAAGCCGTTATCAGAAGGAGAGCCATGGTGAGCGCAGCCGTTGACAACCTTGTTGTAGGAGGCGGTCTCGCCGGCTCCATGGTTGCCATTCTGCTGGCGAACGCGGGGCGCAGCGTCACATTGCTTGAGAAAGAGCGCGCGGCACATCACAAAGTTTGCGGAGAGTTTCTCAGTCCTGAAGCGGTCCGGTATCTGCGCCAGGCCGGAGTTGAGCCGCTCAATCTGGGCGCTGCAACGATTCGCTTTTTGCGGCTCTCGTCAAAGCAGCGAGTGGTGGAAGCTGCTCTGCCTTTCACGGCGCTCTCGCTTTCGCGGTATGCGCTGGATGAGGCCATGCTTTTGCGCGCTGTGCAAAGTGGGTGTAGCGTCGAGCGCGGCGTTCAGGTGGAAAACCTCACCACACAAGGACCCATTTCGACCGCGCAGCTTCGCGATGGCAGATCGTTGCGCGCCAAGAATGTATTTCTGGCTACCGGCAAACACGATCTGCGAGGGTGGGATCGCCCCTCAACCAGCCAGTCCGATTTTGTCGGTTTCAAAATGCATTGGCAACTTGCGCCCGCTCAAATTGAGGCGTTGAGAGACTTCATTGAGGTGTTCCTCTTTCGTGGCGGATATGGAGGGCTCTCGCTGGTCGAAGCAGAGGCGGCCAATCTATGTTTTGTGGTCAGGCGCGCTGTGCTGCGCAGAACGGGCGGATGGGCTCAACTGCTAGCGGAGATACTTCGTGAGAATCGGTTGCTGCAACAGCGCCTTTACGGTGCAAGAGCGCTATGGCAGCGACCTCTGGCCATCACTCCGATTCCTTATGGATATCTGGCGGCGCGGACCGCCGGTATGTGGTGCGTGGGCGATCAGGCTGCGGTGATTCCATCGTTCACCGGGGACGGCATGTCGATCGCGTTGCACAGCGCGGCGCTTGCCTCAGAGATGTTTTTGGCGGGCAAAAGCGTGGATGAGTACTACGGCACCATTCGCACGCAACTCAGCCGCGGCATGGGCCTGGCTACGTGGAGTTCGCGCGCCATGGTCACCGGCATCGGAAACATTCTCGTGCCCTTCTACTACTCGCTCTTTCCCAATGCCATGCGATGGATGGCTGCTTCTACACGCATTCCAGAGCGGGCGATTCTCAAGCTTGCGATCACCCCGCACGCTGGCACGGCAGCGATGACCGCTTCGGCGCAGTGAACGCAAGAGTCCTTCTGGTCACGGCTGCACCGCCGGGGTCTTCTGGGGAGCAGAACTAGCGCTGGGCGACGGCTCAGGCGTTGTCAGAGTGATAGTTTTATTTCTTTGGCTAAGCTCTGCGTCGAATCGCTTGAAGTAATCTTCCCCGAGCGCCTGCCTCAACATAAAAATATGTTCCTCGATAATCGTCTGCCCATTCTTATTCAACGCCTCAATCTCGGGAGGATCGGGAATTTGATTTGCCCTTACCACGCCATACTTCGCAACATTCTGACTGTAGACTTTTGTACCTTCTGTTACGTATTTCTGAGCATTTTCTTTGCTCTCGCGGTCAGCTTCGACGGCAATCTCGATCGCGGCCTGTTTCTTATCCTCTGGAAGATCAATTGGAAGGAGGTATCCCGTCGGCATTTCAGCCTTATCATTTGCTGCCACTATCCGATTGTTTGCGTCCATCCTCGCTATTTCGTGAAAGAAATCTGCATAAAATCCTATGCAGGCGAGATGAGTCGTCTGCCCCGGAGGGGGATTATCATTGGGCGGGCAGGGATTAGGATCCTTTGGCTCTTTGACCCACCCTTTTCCCCCCACCCACGCTCCTTTTGACCACAGTTCCTTTCTTACGTATTCGTTGAGCTTTGCGAAAGACTCCTCTCCAAGCTCAGTCTGCAATTTGACCACAGCTTCCTGCAGGGCTGGAAAGCTTCTAGCCTTATATGTCGCTGCCTCCTCGTCATATCTTCTCTGGCCCTCATCGGGGCCATATTGCTGGACAAGTTTGTAACGTGTAATATTCTTGTGTTCGTCGCCCCCACCCCCCTGACTATAGGCGTCGAGCAGAATGGCAAGCATGGTTTGCCCCTCACCTTCGCTAATGCCTATCTCGGTCGCATAATCCTGCCTGTGAATGGTAGGCACATTGCCATCCAGAATCGCCCCCTGGATTTCATCATCCTCTTCACCAACATGCTCACAAAAACCGTAAAACCTGCCGATGTCGGGCCGCACCGGTTGAGCACTCTGCTTCTGCGGAGCAGCTGCGGGCGCAACTTGGCTCTGGGCAAAGGGGCTGACAGTCAAGGCGAGGCAGAAGCAAAACATGGCGAGGATATGGGAAGATCTGAGGATAAGCGGCATAAAGACCTCCTTGGGAGAGGGCAACTTCGCGCTTCTCTGCTTCCAACAGCATATGCTCCGCGTTTCACTCCGTTGTGAGAGCCGGAAGATTTCTCTCTACAACTTCTCCTTTCCTGTGCAAAAAGCGGCCCTAAATCCTTAGAAAGTCCCAATTTTGCACTGCTTTTTTAGGAAATTCCAAGAACAGGAATTGCGCACCGCCTTATCCACAAAAACCCCTGCTTACCCCGTTGACCCTGTCCTCGAAGGCCCGTAGAGTTTGAAGCGGAGGGCAAGATTCCTGCCGCGTTTCAGTGTTGACGGGAGGTTGCCCGGATGAAGAGATCGTGCATTTGCGCAGGTCTTTCGACTCCGTTTGTCGCAACAAACGCGCCAAACTCCGTTCAGGATGAAAGAATCGTAGTTGTAGGTTGCGATTGAACAGGAAGATCGGGCAGAGCCCCCCATAACCCGGAGTGAACATGCTGAAACTTAAGAAGATCCACATCCTCGGCTTCAAAAGCTTTTGCGACCGAACGGAATTGACCGTGTCGGGAACAGGCATTGCCGTGGTGGTGGGGCCAAACGGTTGCGGCAAATCGAACATTCTGGACGGGGTGAGCTGGGTGCTGGGCGAGCAGAGCGCGAAGACATTGCGCGGCACGCATATGCAGGACGTGATTTTTGCCGGAACGCGCGAGCGCAAGCCGCTGGGGATGGCTGAAGTCACGATCACGATGGTCGATCCGGAGGCTTATGAAGGGCCGATTCCCGTGGAGCCGCTGGTGCTGGTGGATCATGACGGCCCGACGGATTGGGATGAAGACGAGGCGCGCCGCCAGCGGGCGAGCGAAGCCGAGGAGATTATCGCCCAGGAGCAGCCGGGGCAGGTGATGGACGAGGATGACCCGGACGCTCCGCAATCGATGAGCACGGGCGAAGGGCCGCAGGCTGTGGTGTTGAAGATTCGCCGGCGCAAGTTTCAGCGCACTCCGCAAAAGGGCGAGATCGTGATTACGCGGCGGCTCTTCCGCACCGGCGAAAGCGAATATCTGCTGAACGGCAAGCTCTGCCGGCTGCGCGATATTCAAGACATTTTTATGGGCACGGGACTGGGGCCGGAGAGCTACGCCATTATCGGTCAGGAGCGGATTGGTCAACTGCTTAGCTCCAAGCCGCATGACCGGCGGGCAATCATCGAAGAAGCTGCGGGGATTACGCGCTTCAAGAATAAAAAGCGATTGGCCGAGTTGCGTTTGGAGAGCGCCAAGCAGAACCTGGCACGCGTGGACGACATTTTTGAAGAAGTGACGCGGCAGATGAACAGCCTGAAGCGGCAGGCGGCCAAGGCCGAGCGCTTTGGCGCGGTGCGTGATGAACTGCGCGGCCGGTTGCGCGTGGTGCTGGCAAGCCGCATGGCGCTGATGGACGCGGATCAATCCAGGCTGGAAGCTGAGATTGCCGCGCTGACGGAGCGAATCAATACTTCAGCGGCAGAGATTGAGCTGGCTGAGGCTAGTCAGCATACGTTCACCGAGCGCGGCTATGAGCTGGATAGCCAGGGCCAGGAGGCGCAGAACCGCGCCAATACGGCGGCTGTCGAACTGGAGCGGGCGGCAGCGCGAGAGCGAGCTAATGTAGAGCGCGTGAGTGAACTGGAAACGCGCATCCATGCGGCTGGTGCTGAGTTGGAGCAAACGCGGACGCAGTTGGCCGGAATTGCCGAAGAGCGGACGCAGCAGCAGAGCTTTTTGGCCACGGCGGCTGAAGAAGCCCGCGCATTTCGGGCGCAGGTGGAGACGCGGCAGCATGAGGCGCGCACGGCTGCCGAAGAGGTTTTCGCGGCAGAGAGGCAGTTGGAGGCAAGCCGTCGCCAGACGATGCATTTGCTGACGCTTTCTGGCAACGCCCGCAACCATACTGCCCAGGGCGAGGAGAGTTTGGCAGCACTGGAACGCGAGGCCGAGCGACTTGAAGCCGAGATGGGCCAGGCGCGCAATGAGTTGGAAAATCTGGGCGCGCAGAGCGGAGAGGCGCGGCTGCGCTTCGACTCGGCAGCGGAGACACTCAAGCGGCTGGAAGGCGAGATTGTGGCCTTGCGTGAGGCTCTGCAAGCTCGTCGCGCGGAAGAAGCAGCACTGCGCGCTCGCGCCAACAAACTGCGCGGCGATCACGCGACTATCGCCGGCCGCCGCGACTCGCTGCAATCGCTGATTCGCAACCATAGCTACTCCACCGACACGGTGCGGCGCTTGCTGAAACCGGGCGCGCTGGCTCAGGGCATGGCCCCGGTGGGCACGCTAGCTGATTTTCTGGAAGTGAGTGGCGAGCATGAAGGCGTGGTGGATGAGTTTCTGCGCGAAGAACTGAATTATGTGGTGGTGAAGAGCTGGGTGGCTGCCGAGCAGGGCGTGCAACTGCTGAAGTCGGGTGTGGATGGACGCGCAACGTTCCTGATTCATTCGGCGGAGCAAGCAGCGCTTTTTGAGGAGAGTCCAGAGATCATCAGCGGCCCGGGCCTGACACCGCTCAAGGATTCGATTCGTGTGCTGAACGGCTTTGGACATTCACTGGAATCAATTCTTCCCAAGCTCGGCCACAGTTATCTGGTGGAAGATCCGGGAGAGGCGCTACGGCTAGCCGGAAAGTACCCATACGCTTACTTTCTGACGCCGGAGGGTGAGTGCTTCCACAACGCCACGGTGACCGGCGGCAAGCCGGCAAGCGAAGGACCGCTGGCGCTGAAGCGTGAGTTGCGCGAGGCCGAAGGTCGGCTGAGCAAACTGGACGTTGAACTTACGCAAACGGAAACGGAGGCCTCGGCATTGGTGCTGGCCATTGACGAGATGGCCGCGCAACTGGAGGCGCGCAGCGAGGAGCGGCGTCTGGCCGAGCGCGACACCGCAGATCAGGGCGCGGCGCTGAAGCAGATGGAGACCGAGACACAGCGTGTGGATCGTCGTCTGCAGGAGTGGACATCGCAGGCGGCACGTAACCAGGAGGCACGCGAGGCCAAGCGAGGCGCCATCGACGAAAAGCGCGAGGAGTTGGTTCGCCTGGAGAATGAACACCGGACAGCCGAGGCAGCTCTCGATGAATTGCAGGCGCAACTGGCGTTGCTGCGACAGAAGCGCGAGAGTTTGCAGCAAGAAGCGGCGCAGGTAACGGCGGAGCTGGCCGGCCTGGAAGAGCGCAGACGAGGTGCTGAGGCTGCCTTCCAACGCATCGACCGTCTTCATGCCGACCTGGAGCGGCGCGTTCAATCCATTGACCAGCAGCGGACGGCGGCTGCGACAGAACGTGAACAGCGCGTCAAGGAAAGCGCGGAGCTGGTGCAGCGTGAACAGGAGCTGACAACCGTGCGCGCCGAGGCTCTAGCCCTGGCGCAGACTCTGACTGCCCAGGCGCAGAGTTTGCGCCAGCAACTGGCAGCCATGGAGACGCAGCTCAAGAGCGGACGCGCCGCTCTGGACCAATTGCGTGAGAACCGCGCGAGCCGCTCAAGCGAAGTGGCCAAGCTGCGCGCCGACCTGGAACACCTGGAAGCAAGCTGCGTGGCCGAGGTCAACGCAGAAGCTGCCGTGCTGCGCGCCGATGAACAGATTGCGCGGCTAACCGGAGAGGAACTGGCCGCCGAAGACGAGACTTGCCACACATTGCGTCAACGGATCGAGCAGATGGGCCCGGTGAACATGATGGCTCTCGACGAGTACAAAGAGACCGCCGAACGCCACGGCTTCCTGGAGACACAGCGCACGGACCTGATGGAATCGATCGAGAACACGCAGCAGACCATCAAGGAGATCGATCAGATTTCACGCACAAAATTCGATGAGGCTTTTGCCCGCATCAACGAGAACTTCTCGGTGGTTTTTGCGCGGTTATTCCAAGGCGGGCAAGCCTTTCTGCGTCTCACGGACGCGGAAAACCAGGCTGAAAGCGGCCTCGAAATCGTGGCTTCGCCGCCGGGCAAGAAGCTGCAAAATGTGCTGTTGCTTTCGGGCGGAGAAAAGTCGCTCACCGCGCTGGCGCTGCTGGTGGCCATCTTCCAATTCCAGCCGAGCCCTTTCTGCGCACTCGACGAAGTGGATGCGGCGCTGGACGAAACCAACGTGGGCCGCCTCGCCGAGTTGCTGCGCTCGCTTGGCAAGGAGACGCAGTTCCTGATCGTCACCCACTCCAAGCGCATGATGCAGACAGCCGACATGATTTACGGTGTCACCATGCAGGAGCCGGGCGTCTCGAAGGTGGTGAGCGTGCGCCTGGGCGGACGTGAACAGCAGCGCGCCACGGCGTAGAACGTGAGTGCCAAAGCCCCGCAGATTGACGGATCGCCGTCTTTCGCGGGGCTCTGTTCGCCACTATCCGTGCGACGAGAGGATTGCCGATCCGGTTTTCAACCGAAGACCGCAGCCCAACCCACCGAAATCACCATGAAGATCGCCCACCAGCCGAAGACCGCGATGTAGCCGGAGGAGCGCTTGACGCCGGCCACCGTGGCCGTTCCGATGCCCAACAGAATCAGGCTCCAGATCGAGGTGAAATCCAGCCAGCTTGCCAGCTTGTAGAGTGCGGCATTGGTCTCCAACGGATTCAGAAACGCACCCAAACTTGTAGGAGCGAAGCTGGCGATGTTGAATGCTTCAGGAGGCGTGCCCGCATATAACACGATCGTTCCCAACAGAGCCTTGAAGATTCCGGGAAGCGCCGCGTACATCCAAACGACAAAGGTGGCTCCATAGGTCGCTCTGCCGCCGAAGACGAAATTGATCGTTCCCCAGATTCCCAGCGAAACCATGGCGCCAAGAGCAGCCACGACAATCGGAGTGGCGAACGTCGTTCCTTCCATCGAGTACTGAATCGCTTTCTTCTTCATTTCAAGCTGATCGGCGGGCAACTTCGAGAGTCCCTCTTCCATCTTTGGGTTGAAGTGGATCATATTGTCCGTCGCCTGCGACCATCCAACCTGGTACGTGATCCCGGCCGCCAGAATGTAACTCGTGGCCACAATCAAGATGAACGGTAGCCACCAACTCTTGTTGCCACGTTTGATATCTTCAAAGGTCTTTGACGGCGCGGAGAAGATGTTCGCAATGCGCTGCCACTGGGAGAGGCCGGGGGCGACCTCGGCCACAGATTGAACTTCCAAATCGCTCATGATTCCGCCTCGTTCAGCCATATTGGCTATGGCCGCGATTGTAACCTCGAAGGATATACGCAAGGCAAATGGAATTTGTTCACAGCAGAAGTCATGGCTGCGAAGCAGCCTTCGCCCGGGGCTAAGCCTGCGTCGATTTTGCGGTTTGCGGCACGACTGAAGTCGCTGCGGAAAAAGGCTGGATTTTTGGGCGAAAAGACCGAATTGCATACCTCAGGGGCTAAAGCCCCCGCTGATTTTATTGGCTTGATGCCTGGGATAAATCCCCGGCCTACCGCCCGCCCGCGTTTTTCCGCAGCCTCTGAAGCTTATCGAGGACTGCGCTGCGCTTGTCCTGGGCTACTATCGATTCTCCCTACGGGAGAAAGAAACTGGCTGTTTCATCCATCGCGGGGAGGAGAAAGAAAGTGGCTGTTTCATCTATCGCGGGTCGGCAAAGCCGATGGACGACTGACACTTCTTGCAGTTCAAAATACCTTTTCCGCAGACTGTAAAATCGTGCGCTGACACTTCTAGAGGCTCTGAATGAACGCGCTGGTTGAGGTTCGTGATTTCCCACCCATTCTGCCCAACCACCCCAGCGACGAAGACCTGTCGCCGGGGACCCCGGTAACGCGAAATGGATGGGGCACAGAAATGGTTGTTCATTTCAGCCGTAACTCAACGAAGCGAGTTGGGCTGCTCGGGATGAGATTTTCTGCGGCTATAGAGCGTGCTTTGGCACAATCGCGAATCCGTATCGAGTTTTTTGGCAGACCCCTAAACGCCAGGGATGGTGTCGCCCGGGACGTCATCGGCTTGCGCTGGAGGCTGCGCCGTTGGCTCGTCGGGCGGCGCGTAACTCTTATAGACGGTGATATGGAAGCAGGACTGCTGGAACTCTTCTTCGACGTCGATCATGCCCGCCTCTTCGAGAGGCAGCAGCCAGTCGCGCATCCAGCCGATCTCCTGCCGCGTCATGCCACTCTTGGCAATATCGATGGTTGCGCCGGTCAGATGCGGGCTGGCAATGTCGCCCTCAGCCGCTGTGGCGTTGCCGTTGGTTCTCATCAGCTTTTTTTGATAGGCAACTGTTCGTACAGCCGAGGTGACTTCGAGCGGGCGATGATATTGAGCGGCATGAACGCCCGCCAAGTCTGAGAGAAACGTCGCCGTCCAGGGCCGGCAGTAGCGCCGATTCTCTGGCAGTCTGCCGTTCACTGTGAGCGCCGACGAGACCGGAACCGGCACCAGCATCTTGCGCGCGATGCGATCGGCAAGATCGTCGTCGTCCTGAATCCGCTCCAGGCCGTCGGCCTCTGTCTTCTGGTTCTGCCGCACCAGCGATTCAAGGCTCCCACGCAGCGGCGGCGGCATTGCATCTCGCATAATTTGCAGAGAAGCATCATCGACAGCGGGCAGCTGATCAGTGGCAGCGCTCTCGACGGCTCTGGCCCTGATGATTCTGATGGCGGGCCGCGCGTGATAACTGCGCCTGAGCACCGCCGGACGCACGCGCGCAACGGCTCTGCGGCTCGGTGTCTGGGCGCGTCTGACCGAACGGGCCGCGGGCTTCTGCTTGGCGCGGGCAGTGCGAACGGTGGACGAGGCTCGACTGTGCGCCTTGGCCGCATGAGCTGCCGGGCCGCCAACGATGGCCGCGAGGAGCGCGGTCAACAACAGGATGAATGAGATTCGGCGCATTGGAAGTTCGCGAAGAATCCAGAGCAATCTCAGTGTAGGCTTATTCACTGTCAATTCCGAGTACCCATTATGGTGCGGCTTCGTCTGATAATTGCGGTGTTCTGCAACCATTCCAGAGCATTTCCACTTTACATTTGGACGTTGCAGCAGCGCGAAAGGTGGCTTTCGTTGATGAGCAACGATTTAGCTGCATGATTTCTTTTGAATTCCAGCAGCGAATATGCGATATAGATTTTTCGAGGCTTCCTACCAGTTGTCCCCGACTAGAATAGTTGGCAATAGCAAAATCAATAAATTCGGAGCAGCCGTGGCAATTCGAACGAGATGGGTGTGGGTTGCAGTGATGGCTCTGCTGGTGGCGCAGGCAGCGCAGGTAGCGTTTATGGTTCATCGCGAGTCGCTTACCTGGGACGAAGACGACCACATGTTCGCCGGCTACATGATGGCTCATACGGGCGATTATGGCCTCAACCCTGAGCATCCGCCGCTGGTCAAACTGCTGGCCGCGCTGCCGTTGGTGGGCATGAATCTCTGGGTTCCTCCGCTGCGAGGCCGGTTTTTCAAAGAAGAGGCCTATGTGGACGGCCGCGACTGGCTGGCCCGCAATGACGGCGCAAGCCAGAAGCTTGTTTTTCGAATGAGGCTTGCCGCGGGATTGCTGATGATTGGCCTTTCGCTGGTGGTCTTTTTTGCGGCGCGCGAATGGTTCGGCACGGCGGCGGGACTGATTGCGTTGACGATTCTGGCGTTTGATCCCGCGATTCTGGCGAACTCCGCGCTGGTCACTACGGACATTGGCGTATCACTGTTTTTTCTGGCGAGCATTTACGCATTCTATCGTTACGTGAAGGAGCCCACGCCCTTCCGATTGCTGATGGCCGGCTTGGCGGCTGGTCTGCTGCTGGCCACCAAACATTCGGGAATTCTGCTGGCGCCCATGCTGTTGATGCTGATTGGATGGGAGGTTTTCGCCGCATCCAAAGGCACTCGCGGCAGGCTTGCAGTGCGGCTTTGCGGCGCCTTCGCGGCCATTGTTGTCATTGGAGTCGCGGTGCTCTGGGCCTTCTATGGATTTCGCTATTCGGCGCGGCCCGGCGGGCTGGTGCTGAACCCTACGCTCTCTAGCTACGCATCGGGACTGAGCCATTTCAACTCGACGGCGGTGCTTGCCATCGCACGCATGCATCTGCTGCCTGAGTCTTACCTGATCGGTCTGGTGGACGTGAAGCTGATGGCTGAGTTCTATCCAGCGTTTATCTTTGGCAAAGTTTATGCGCACGGCCAGTGGTGGTACTTTCCCGCGGTCATTGTGATCAAGACGACGCTGGGACTGCTCGCCCTGGTGGTGCTGGCTGGCTTTGCCATTGTGACTGGACAACTGCGCAAGGGTCGTGAGCTGGTTTACCTTCTGCTGCCCGGAGCTTTTTATCTGGCTGTCGCCATTTTGTCGGGACTGAATATCGGCTCGCGGCACATTCTACCGCTTTACGCTATGGCCGCAATTCTGGCCGGTGGCGGCTTGGCTGCTCTGGCCACTCACAATCGCAGGTGGGCGTGGGTAGGGGCGGCGCTGGTGGTGGCGCACATTGCATCCGCGCTCTCCGTTTTTCCCAATGAGATGGTCTACGCGAATGAAGCCTGGGGAGGACCAAAGAACTTGTACCATCTGCTGGGCGACGCGAATGTGGATTGGGCTCAGCAACTCTATCAGGTCAAAGATTGGCAAGATCGCCATCCCGGCGAAGAATGCTGGTTCGCCTACTTTGCCTATCCGGAGATCGACCCTGCCTTGTATGGCATTCACTGCCATGCGCTGCCTACTCAGGATACTGCCTGGCTGGGCGGGGCGGAGATTATTCCCCCGGTGATCAACGGCAATCTGCTGCTCAGCGCCGGTGACGTGGACGGAAGTGAGTGGGCCAGCAACCGGCTGAATCCCTACAACGGATTTCTTGCGGTGAAGCCGGACGAGTTCATCGACTATAGCGTGCTCGTCTTTCGCGGCACACACCACGTTGAGCAGGCAGCCGCACTCAGCCGCGCGCAGCATGTATACATACTGATGGGCTCGGGCAAACTGGAAGAGGCGCTGGCCATGGCGCGCGAGGCCGCGATGATTGATCCAGGCGGGATTGACGCTCAAAAAGCGCTGGGCGACGCAGCCGCACGACTCGGCCACAAAGACGAGGCCCGCAAGGCATGGCTGGCCGCAATTGCGTCGGCCAAGCAGATGGATCTCGATGCGCAGGCAAGCTATATTCCAGATCTGGAGGCAAAGCTGAAGACGTTGTGAGTTGTCGTTGCAGTCGGAGTGAATCAAGAAGCGGAAAAGATAGGGCGCGCGGCCCTTGACGCGTGACGCCGCGAATGTTCGACTGGTTCAGGACGATGAATGAGTGAGTGAACCTATGCGCATGCCTCAATTTACTGTCGACGATTACGAGAAAGATTTTGCCGATCGCCACCTTCTTCATGACGTGGTGGCGAAATGGGCGAAGGACAGGCCGGATGCTGTTGCGATGGTCAGCGCGGAGGGCAATCGCGCTGTCACGTGGGACGAGTTTGACCGCGTCACCACTGCGTTAGCGAATGAGTTGTTGCGACTGGGTTTCACCAAGGGCGATTTCCTGGTCACGTTGTTGCCGCTTTCCGTGGATCACATTCTGCTCGAATATAGCTGCTTCAAAATCGGCGTGATCGTTGCTCCGCTGGATCTGCGTTTGTCTTCCGCAGAGGTAATTCGAGCGCTGGAGATTCTTCGCCCACGCGGTTTTGTTGGCTTGGGAGTGAAGGCGCCTTTCGATTTTCGCGAGCTATGGCGCACTGTGCAGATGCAATGCAAGTGGATTGAGCATTTCATTGCGGTGGATTCGGAGGAGGCAATTGCAGGTGCGCAATCCTTGGCTTCGATTGCCGAGGCTGCAGATCACGCAGCAGCATCCGCGGATTCGCCTGCCCTCGTTCAGATTTCCGAAGACGATGGCGCGCTGGTGATCTTTACTACGGGCTCGACCGGATCGCCCAAGCCGGCGCTGCTTTCGCATCGTAACATCACGGTGCAGAATATGTGCCTGTGCGGCGCATTTTTTGGCGGAGACAGCGGCACACGCACGCTGGTCAATTTGCCTCCTTCACACGTAGGGGGGCAGACAGAGTTATTGATGAGCACGTTCTTTGGAGGGGGCACGGCTGTCTTGCTGGAACTGTTCGACGCTGGCCGTTCGTTGCGGGCCGTTAGCCAGCATGGAGTGGAGATTCTGGGCCAGATTCCGGTCATGTTCAACCTGGAGTGGATGCTGAAAGACTATGATCGACACGATCTTTCCAGTTTGAAATTTGCTGCCTATGGAGGCAATGCGGTGTCGCGGCCGTTCCTCGACAAGCTTGCCACCATGGCGCCAGTGATCGGCACCGGGCTGGGGCTTACTGAGGCCGCCGGCTTCTGCACTTATATTCAGGCGAACGCAGACAGCCGCGAGACGATTCTCTCCGGGCTTGGCGATGACATGCCGATTTATCCGTGCACGATTCGCCAGCCCATGCGCGACGATGGCAACGCGGGAGACGAGCTGCCGTCAGGCGAGATTGGCCACGTCTGTTTCCGCGGGCCGCAAACTTTTCTTGGCTATGTCAACGACCGCGCTGCTACGGCCCAGGCGATTTCGCGCGACGGATTTTTGTATACCGGCGATCTTGGCTTCAAGGACGCCGCGGGCCTGCATCTGAGCGGACGCGAGAAGTGGGTGATCAAGTCAATGGGCTACCAGATTTTTCCCGGCGATGTGGAAGCACATATCTGCGCGCTGGCGGAGAAGGTCACCAACTGTGTCGTGGTCGGCGTGGCTCATGCAGTAGTTTCTGAAGCGCCCGTGGCTGTGGTGGAAAAGCGGCCTGGCATTGAACTCACTCGCCAGGAACTGGATCGCTATGCGCGGACTTTGTCTCCCTATATGCGGCCGCGTCACTGGATCATTCTTGAAGCTGGTCAGATGCCGCTGAACCGAGTGGTCAAGCCGGATTATGTGCGCGCCCAGCAGATGGCTCGCCAGGAGATCGCTGAGTTGCGGGAGCGAGGCGAGTGGGACAGCATTCACGAAAGGGCGGAGTAAACTCCGTGGCTAAGGTTCCTGTCGTTTCGATTGAACCCACATTTGCCTCTATTCAATTCGTGCGAAAAAGCGGGTATTTCTGGTTAAAAACAACGTCTTTTGGGTCCAAAAGAGGCCAAATCTGCGGCTTATTCTTACTGATTTGTCGATAGGAAGAAATTACAAGCTGCTGAATCCATGGTATTTACTGTCGGTTGCAGGGGAGAAAACCGATCTGCCCATGGTAGGGGGGGTGGGGGTCAGGCGTTTTCTCGCGGTTTCGGCTCGTGACGGAGGGGGGCGAATCTCCGTTACCAGTAGGCAGTGAAGGGCTTTTCCTGCCACTTCTTTAAGTGTGCGACGGGGGAGCGTAATGATCTGCAACGGAGCATGGAGTATATCGGTATAGACTTTTGATAGATGCTTTCTGGAGGGCGTGATGACTAGTGGCGCTGGCGCAAGTAAAAAACCGACCGATGCGCGGCTCTTTTGGAATGGCCGCAGCCAAGCCGTGCGCCTGCCCAAGGAGTTTCGCTTTGAGGGCGACCGGGTGAGCATTCGCCGCATGGGAGCGGGTGTTCTGCTGGAGCCCGTGCTGGAGAGCAAAAAGGAAACGGTCGAGGAGTGGTTTGCGCGGATCGATGCGATCAAAGGCGACCCGCTCTTTCCTGAGGGACGAAAGCAGAATCTCGCGCCGATTCGTGAGTACTTCAAGTGAGCTACCTGCTCGACACCAACGTCTGCATCGCACTGATCAACGGAACTAACAGCAAGTTTCGCACGCGTTTCATGCAGGCTGCCCGCAGCGGAACGATGCTGGCAACCAATTCCATTGTGGCGCATGAATTGTGGTATGGCGTAGCCAAAAGCGAGTTGGTTGCGCGGAACGCAAGTGCCCTGACGACATTCCTGAACCGCGATATTGTGATGCTCGACTATGCCGAGCAGGACGCTCATGCCGCAGGCGAAATACGAATCGAGCTTGAACGCGTGGGCCAGCGCATCGGCGAGTACGACACGCTGATCGCTGGACAGGCATTCAACAGGAATCTCATTTTGGTCACGGCCAATACCCAGGAGTTTGCGCGGGTGCAGGGGCTGATTGTGGAGGATTGGACGCTATAGGATAGCGTTACACGGGTTTCGAAAGAACCGTGACCGAGAATTGTGGTTGGCCATCCTTCTGCGCAGAAAGATACGGAAAGGATGGGGCAACTAGCACCCACTTGCTAGGTTCCAACCTGCCTGATCCAATCACGAATTGCTGTGCCGATGCGTTCAATATCCTGTACACCAAGCTCACCGCTGTGCATAATAACGTTTCTTGATCTTTCCAGCGTGGTAATTATCTGACGCATCCAGTCCAGGGACTGCAAATAATCCTCGAAATGGACCCAGTTCTGTCCTACTATTGAACTTAGATCTCCAAATTCCGTGTAGTTTATTGGTTGATCGCCGCGTTGAGTGTGCCATTTTATCTTGCTTTCTTCCTCGCGGCGACTCTCGGCTTTAGCGCGAATCTTCTCCGAAACTCCCTGGGTCCACCAATCCGCACCAAGACTTTCAAGAAGTCGTTTTGACACGAACTCGCGGACGGTGTTCTCAAATGATGCTATGGCAACATACACTACCGCCATCCTTTTAGCTTTACATACAATATCCTCGTCGAGTACATCGATGGGCAATCTCTTAGCGATTTCTGGATCCAAATCTCCATTCGACTGTCTTCTCAGCCGGAGAGTTCTGTCCAGAGTTTGGTCCGTGAGAAGTCCTCTGAATGCGAACGAGTACAAATCTTCGGCCATGACGGGTCCTCAAATCAAATGTCTTCTCAGCGATTGAAAGATAGCATCGTATACGGCTGGATCACGCGACTCTGGCAAATGGATTTGAATATCGTAATGGAGTTCGAAATCCTGCCGTGACTGTTCCGATGAATTAAGGCGTGGTTTGATTGACTCCGCTTGCGCGACGGCTGCCACCGGGTTGGTTGGCGCGGGCGATGCTGCGGGGGCCTTCCAATCCGCTTGGTCTGCTAATGCCTTGAAGGTATTCGCCATCAGTCCAATTACGTTTTCAGATTTTTGTCCGAGAGTGAGGGTCTTGAGCTTGTTCTTGATTTCCTCTAGGCTCATGTTATTTGCGTTGATGTTCACGGCAAAGAGATCCTCATATGCGTCCCTCAGCGCATCAGCTAAGACTCTCCCAGACTGGGTCTGATCGAGGAACTGATAATAGCGCTGACTTGGAGTGCCAGAATCATCTATAAACCCAAGGGCTTTCAACAGGCCAATGTAAAGACGGTCATTGCTGCTATTGAATTCAAGCTGTGTGAGGAACTTGTTTGTAAACCGTTCGGGTGCCTTAGCAGACCGAAGAGCGTTTAGAAAAGACTCCAAGTTTTTGGTGGTGACCAAGTAAGCGCCCGGAAGAGCCATGAGATTCGCACTCCCTTCTAATTAAAGCTCAATGAGTTAAGCAATTATACGCTCGGTTTGTCTGAAAACATCCTAGAATATTTCCAAGTAGCACGGGAGATACCCAGGTCTCGCTTATGAGACCTGGGACACCAGGGTAATCACTGCAAGAGCATCGGTTCGTCGTCTTTGCCGTTGCCGTTTAACTCGTCGGGCGGGATGATGACGGCGGCGGCTACTTTGTCTTCTGGCTCGAGGTTCAGCAGGCGGACGCCTTGTGTGGCGCGGCCGGCGGCGCGGATGGTCTTGGTGTCGATGCGGATGATCTTGCCGAATTGGCTGATGACCATGAGCTCGGAACTGTCGTCGACCAGTTGAATGCTGCTGACGCGGCCGATGCGCGGCGTGACGGCCATGTTCTTGACGCCCTTGCCGCCGCGGGTTTGCAGACGATACATCTCCACATCGGTGCGCTTGCCGAAGCCGTTTTCTGTAATCGCAAGAATGCGATACTCGCCCGGCTCATGCTCTTTGGGAGTGACCGCGACGCCGACTACGTAATCGTTCTTGGCGAGGTCGATGCCGCGCACACCATAGGCCGGGCGGCCCATGGAGCGCACATCGTTTTCGTCGAAGCGAATGGCCATGCCGAGATGCGTTGCGAGAAAAACGATCTGGCTGCCGTCGGTGATGCGCGCCTTGACCAGCTCGTCGTCGTCATCGATGCCGATGGCAATAATGCCGCGAGACATGACGTTGCTGAAGTCCTTGAGCGGCGTCTTTTTGACGGTGCCTTTGCGCGTGGTAAAGAAGATGAACTTGCCCTCTTCTTCAAGGTCGCGCACGGGCAGAATGGCGCGCACGTTTTCGCCGGGCTGGAGGTCGAGCAGGCTCTGCATGGACTTGCCCTTGCCCGCCGCGCCCACGTCGGGAATTTCGTAGACTTTGAGCCAGTAAACGCGGCCGGTGTTGGTGAAGCACAAGAGAAATGCGTGGGTGGAATCGACAATCAACTGCGCGACGAAATCTTCTTCGCGCGTCTTCATGCCCATGCGGCCGGTGCCGCCGCGCCGTTGCTGGCGATAGATGCTGATGGGGGTGCGCTTGAGGTAGCCCTGATGGCTGACCGTGACCGCGACCTGCTCGTCGGCGATCAGGTCTTCGAGCTGCAACTCAGCGCTTTCGTCCACGATCTGCGTGCGGCGCGCGTCGCCGTATTTGTCGCGCACCTCAACGAGCTCCTTGACGATGACCGCGCGCAGCTTGGTTTCGCTGGCCAGGATCGACTCGTACTCGGCAATGCGTTCGCGCACTTGTTTCAACTCAGCCAGCAATTCGTCGATGGAAAGTTGGGTGAGGCGATAGAGTTGCAATTCAAGAATGGCGTCGATCTGACGCAGGGTCAGGCCCTTCTCTTCTTGCGGGAGGCGCGCGCGGTCGAGGTTGAGAACGATGTCTTTGCCCTTGCCCCAGGCATAGAGATTCTCGCGAGCCTCGACGCGCGAGCCCGATCCACGAATAATCTTGATGACGGCGTCGAGGTTGTCGAGGGCAATTTTGTAGCCTTCGAGAATGTGTTCGCGCTCACGCGCTTTGCGCAGGAGGTAGACGGTGCGGCGCTGGACGACGTCGATACGGTGATCGATGAAGCAGCGAATGGCCTGATCGAGTCCGAGCTCGCGCGGCTGACCGTTGAGCACCGCGAGGAAGATCATGGAGAAGCTCTCTTGCATCTGGGTGTGCTTGTAGAGCTGGTTGAGCACAATCTCAGGCTGCGCGCCGCGCTTGAGTTCGATAACGATGCGCATTCCGTCGCGGTCGCTCTCATCGCGCACGTCGCTGATGTCGTCGACAATTTTGTCGTTCACCAGTTCGGCAATGCGCTCGATGAGTTTTGATTTGTTGACCTGGTAGGGAATTTCGGTGACAATGATCGCCTGTTTTTCTTTGGTGAGGCTTTCGAGGGCGGTTTTGGCGCGCATCAGAAAACGCCCGCGCCCGTTCTTGTAGGCAGCGGGAATGCCGCTCTTGCCGTATAGATAACCGCCTGTCGGGAAGTCTGGTCCCTGCACGTGTTTGAGCACTTCGGCGAGGCCCGCGTTGGGATTCTCTACCAACTCGATCGCCGCGTTCAACACTTCGGTCAGGTTATGCGGCGGAATGTTGGTGGCCATGCCGACGGCGATGCCGCTTGATCCATTGACGATGAGATTGGGAATGCGGGTGGGCAGCACGGTTGGCTCGAAGGTAGACTCGTCGTAGTTCGGCGTGAAATCAACCGTCTCCATTTCGATGTCGGCGAGCAACTCGCCGGCAATGCGCGTCATGCGGCACTCGGTATAGCGCATGGCCGCAGGCGGATCGCCGTCTACCGAGCCGAAGTTTCCCTGCCCGTCGACCAGCGGATAGCGCAGCGAGAAGGGCTGGGCCATACGGACGAGAGTGTCGTAGATGGCCGAGTCGCCGTGGGGATGGTAGACGCCCATTGCCTGGCCCACAACCTTGGCGCACTTGGTGTATTTTTTGTTGTGCTGCAGGCCCATCTCGCTGAGCGTGTAGAGCACGCGGCGATGCACGGGCTTCAGGCCGTCACGAGCATCGGGCAGCGCGCGCCCGATGATGACACTCATCGAGTAATCGAGATAGGAGCGGCGCATCTCCTCTTCAATGTTGATGGGGATGAGGTTGGTGCCGCTATTTGGCGGAGTGCCACCTTCAAGTGGGAGGAGGGGATTTTGATCGTCTGCCATAAGGGTTTTCTAGGCCCGCAGGAAGGCGGCAAAAAGAATCCGGTGAGAGCAGGGCCGGGCTCCGTGGGCTGTGGTTCTATTTTACCCGTTTGAGACGGGTTTTAGCAAGGCCGGGAGCAGGAAATAAGTCCTTATTCTGGTTGAATTTATCGGTGTTTCTGAGGGGTGTGGAACTAGCCGCACCCGACTCAAGCGGCAGAGTGGGTTTTTGCCTTGGATTTGGCCCGATCGCAGGCCTTCTTTTTCGCTTTGATTTTGCCCGCACTCTTGCTCAATCCAGCCAGAATCACCGTTAGTTCGGCAGCCAAACTATCGGATCTCTACAGCAGACCCGGCAGACTTAGCACGCAGAAGACCGCTTGAAGCAGCACGATTGCAGCGGCAGCGGCGAGCGCGAGGCGTCCTCTTGGGCCTTCGTAGGCGTCAGCGAAGACTCCGCCCACAAACGTGAGCAGAAACGGCAGCGCCCACAGCCAGGGAGTGCCAGGGACGCCGGTAAGAATGAGCAGGAACAACGTCAAAGCGCACAGCAGCGGAGCCGTATTCCCGAAGTAGCGCGACCTGCGCAGCGCTAGAAACAGCACCAGCGCGGCAGCCGAGGCCACGGTAATTCCGGCGTTTGCGAGCGTGGAGAAGAAGCGCCGCGCCGGGTCGAGCGAAAACCAGAGGAACCCTGCCGCCGGGTGAAAGAGGTAGCTGAAAGCGTCTGGCGAGAATCCGTAGCAGGCGAAGACCAGCAATAGCGCACCAACCGACGCCAAGAGCACCACCGGGAGCACCTTGCTTCTGCGCCCCTCAGCCACCCACAGCATCGCCGCCAGGCCAATGAGCGCTACGACCATGAGCGCGGCAATGTGCGAGGCTGCGGCCAAGCCAAAGGCCGCCGTCAGCAGCACAATTCTGGGCCGCCATTTGCGCCGTGGCCCTTGCATGGCATGAGCCACTCCTATGCAGGTGTAGACGCCGCCATAGACCCCGAGCGCAGCCAGAATTTCAGAGTTGGGCGCGACGGAGGCTTGCAGCACCGCCGGAGAAAAGCAGTAGAGCGCGAGCGCCGTGTAGCCGCCCAGATTGCCGTAGAGCCGCCGCGTGACCCACCACAGGCCGGCGCCCAACAGGCATCCGCCGGCAAGAAAGGCCAACCGAAGCAGCAGCAGAATGTGCGTAAGCTGGTGGCGCAACTCCCAACTGCTCAACTCGCCTGGAGCCTGCACGACACGATCCTCAGGCTTGCGGAAGCGGTCCAGCCCGCGCTCGATTGCCAGGTTCAGGGTGAGCGGCAGGCCCGCCAGCCGGTAGGTCAGAATCCCATCGTGAATGTTGCCGCAACTGGTAAAGTATCCGGCCAACTGGGATGGCCGCTCCCACATCTCGCGTCCGCAGCGGGCGTATTGGTAATCGCGATCGGTGAGCGTCTGGTGGCCGGTGAGCCACAGGCCCTGCGCCAGAAACACGGTCAGCAGGCCCGCCGCAATACGCTGCGGCAGATTGAATCGAAAGCGGCGGACAACATTCAATCGGTGGGGCATCATGGTCTATGGAACCATTCCAGTTTAAACGTCTCGGCTCGCGGATTTCGCGGTTTCGCACACCCGGAGGGCCGCTTCAGTGCTATCCTCCTCTGCAAGGGCTTGCGCATGAGCAGTTTCTTCACCATCGGCCACTCCAACCACGACTTTGAGGTGTGGCTCGGCCTGCTTCGCCAGCACGCGATTGAGGTAGTGGTCGATGTGCGCAGTTCGCCCTATTCGAAGTACGTTCCACAATTCGACAAGGAACTCATGCAGCGTTCGCTGGAAAACACTGAAATCCGCTATCTGTTTCTCGGCGCTGAATTGGGCGGACGCCCGGCGAATCCCGCATACTACGACGGCAAAGGCCGCGTGCTCTACGGCCGGCTCTGCGAAGATGAAAACTTTCAAGCGGCCATCGTGCGTCTTGAATCCGGCATGGAGCGCTTCCGCGTCGCCCTGGTTTGCGGCGAAGAAGACCCCGCCCACTGCCATAGGCGCCTGCTGATTGGCCGCGTTCTCAGCGAGCGCGGACACACCATGCGCCATATTCGCGGCGACGGTCGTTTGGAGTCGGACGAGACGGTTGCCGAGGAAGCCCGCAAGCCGCTGGTCGGCTCTCAACCCGCGCTTTTTGCGGAACTCGACGAGGACCAATGGAGATCTACAGCATCGGTTTTACCCAAAAAAGCGCCAGCCAGTTCTTCGGCACATTGAAGGCTCATGGCATTGAGCGCCTGCTCGATGTGCGGCTGAATAACACCTCGCAACTTGCCGGATTTGCCAAGCAGGCCGACCTTCCTTACTTTCTCAGAGAAATCTGCGACGTCGCTTACGAACACGAGCCTTTGCTTGCGCCGACGCAGGATATTCTCGATGAGTTCAAGAAGCGTAAAGGAAGCTGGGAGACTTACACAGAAGCTTATCTCGGACTGATTCGCTCCCGAAGAGTGGAAGCTGCGCTTTCAAAAGAGAGTTTCCGGAAGAAGACCGTTTTGCTTTGTAGCGAGGCTACCGCAGAACATTGTCACCGGCGGCTCGCGCTTGAGTATTTGCAACAGCAATGGGAAGGCGTAGAGATTCACCACATCTAAAGCGCTTCGGGAATTGCGTAGACCGGGATTTTGTCGATATCCCACCCATTCCGCCAGACCACCCCAGCGACGAAGACCTGTCGCCGGGGACCCCGGTTAGCCACCCCAGCGACGAAGACCTGTCGCCGGGGACCCCGGTTAGCCACCCCAGCGACGAAGACCTGTCGCCGGGGACCCCGGTAACGCGGAATGGATGGGGCACAGAGGTCTACAGTAAATCTGAAAATGCTCTGATTCGCGTTCTGAAAGTGAGTCCAACCGCATGGGCCTCGATCGGATTCTCTGTCTCGCCAACTCTTATAAGCATGAGCATCGATGTATCGCCGGAATCAGCCTGATCACAAAACAGTGGGTTCGGCTGGTTGGCCATCGGGTTCCCGGATGCCTCACCTTGAAGGAGACCTACTATCCGGACGGAAGTGAGGCCGCGCTGCTGGATGTCTTCGAAGCAGAGCTAGGAGAAAAGTGCGGAACTAACTGCCACCCGGAAGATGTGTTTGTGACGGACAGGCCTTGGCAGCTAGTCCACCGCTTTGACAAGCCCTCCGCGGCCCAGTTTTTTGCCGACTATGTGAACAAGGAGCCCGTTGTGCTACAAGGATACTGCGATCGAATCCCGGCTACCACATTCGAGAAAACTCCGGCAATGCGCTCTCTCGGAGTTGTTCATCCAGAAGATCTTTGGTGGTGGATTCGCGACGATACCGGAAAACGCAGGAATCGCGCAGTCTTCCGTCTGGGAAAAGCTGGTCGCATCCGGTACGACCTGGCGGTTACCGATCCCAAATGGATAGATCTGCTCAACCTTATGCCAGCGGGGATCTATCCTCACGCACTTCTCTCCGGCGGCAAGCCTTCCAAGACATTCCTTACCATCAGCCTGAGCGAACCTTTTGAGGGCTTCCACTATAAGCTGGTGGCCGGTGTGATTGATTTGACATTCTGAGTCCCGCTGACCCGGCCCAATTTTACGCAACAAGCCTCAGAACGCTACACTGGCTCTACCATGCTCACCCGCCGCCGCTTTGTTATGAACGCCGCCACTCTTGCCGTCCTCGCCCACGCACCAAAATCCGGCTTCGCTTTATCCCAATCCGCCGCCTACAAGAACCCCATCCTGGGCGGCGACCATCCTGACGCCAGCCCGATTCGTGTTGGGGAAGACTTCTACCTCACACACTCGAGCTTCGACTACGCGCCCGGGCTGCTCATCTGGCACTCTCGCGACTTGATCAATTGGCGTCCGGTTGCCGCCGCGCTGCATCGCTTCTACGGAACGGTGTGGGCGCCTTACCTCTGCGAGTACCTGGGGCATTTTTACATCTACTTTCCCGCTAACGGCAGCCTGATGGTCGTTCACGCGGATCACCCCACAGGCCCCTGGAGCGAGCCTATCGATCTCGGCATCAATGCCATCGACCCCGCCCACATCGCCGAGAATGGCCGCCGCTATCTGCACATGGCCGGAGGACGCATGGCCGAGCTCACCGCCGACGGCCTGGCGGTCAAGACTCCTCCGCGCCAAGTTTTCGACGCCTGGCCGATGCCCGCGAATATTCGGATGGAATGTACCTGCCTGGAAGGCCCGAAGCTCCTGGAGCGCGACGGCTACTTTTACATGAACGTGGCTGAAGGCGGCACAGGCGGGCCGGGCACAAGTCACGGCGTCATCTCCGCCCGCAGCCGCCACGCCGACGGACCCTGGGAGTACTCGCCCTACAATCCTGTCGTCCACACTCCCTCGCGCGATGACCGCTGGCTGAGTGTGGGCCATGGGCGCCTGGTCGATACTCCGGACGGACGGTGGTACATTACCGTTCACTCTTATGAGAATAGCTATCGCACGCTGGGCCGTCAGCTTTTGCTGCTGCCCATCGAGTGGACCCACGACGGCTGGTTCCGCGTGCCAGAGGGCATCACGGCGGATGCGGCGATTCCCATGCCTATGCCGGGCTTCAGCCAGCAGGCGTTCGCCGACCCTTCCGACGATTTCACGGGCCACGAACTCGGGCTGCAATGGGGCTTCTGGCGCGAGTTCGACCCCGCACGGTTCACGACCGGCAACGGCGCTCTCACCTTGCAGGCGCGGGGCAACTCCCTGGCCAACTCCAGCGCTCTCACCACCACAGTCGGCGGCCACTCCTATACCGTTGAAATCGACATCGAAGTTACGCCGGGCTGCGAGGCCGGATTGATGCTCTTTTACGACCCCAGCCATGTCGCCGGAGTTCTGATCGCACCCGGCGGAATTGAGATCAAGATTCCCAATGGCTCGGTGAAGAATCGCATGGAGAATGGGGCGACGCGAGCCACATTCCGCGTTGTGAATGACCGCCAGGAGGTGGATTTCTACTACCGCCTGCCGGGCCGACCCTGGCAAAGAACCGAGTCATCAGCAGAAGTCTCGGGCCTGCATCACAACGTGCTGGGCGGGTTTCTGGATCTTCGCCCGGCTATCTACGCTTGCGGCCAGGGCCAGGCCACTTTCCGCGGTTTCCGCTACTGGCCTGAGGTGCGGGTACCGGTCTAGAGCACGGTTCTCCTGCACTTTTGCTGGGCCGCCAGTCGCTTCGCGTTTATTGCGTGATGCGCAGGAAATTAATAAACCGTTTCAACCGTTGCCGCACACGCAGAAAAGCCGCCCCGAAAGGCGGCTTTTCTTTGGCATTGATGGGCCTTTAGTAGAAGATGGCCCCCACGGAATCGTTGCCATCGAGCGTGAATGAGCAGGTTGGTGTCAAGTTTGGGGTATTCAAGGGAGTTTCGCAGTTGGAGGACCAACCGCCAAACGCGCCATTGGCCGTTGGCGATGCAGTCAAAGTCACCACAGAACCAACCGCATAGGTTCCCGTGCAGACAGAGTCGCCAGGCAGGCTACCAAAACCTGGACCGCAATGGATGAGATTAGGCTGCCCCGTGTCGGAGGGAGCCGTCACTTCCCAAGTGCTTACGTTTTCTCCTGTGCCATAGACGGTCAAAGTCGCCAAGAGTGGTGTGGCTATCGTCTGAACGCAGACAGCTGCAGTTGGGTCTTTGCACGTGAAGGTCTCTGGATTCGACAAAACGACGCTGCCATCCGTAGTCTGTGTCATCTCCGCATAGATGACGCTATCGCCTGTGTAACCCATAGCTGTAGCCAATCCAGCCTGCTCACCGGCTGTCCCGGTAGAGTTGATGGATGCAACCTCAGCCGAGGTAGTAATCCAGGTAACCTGGTTCGTCAAATCCCGAACAGTTGGGGCGGTCGAGTAGGTGCCAAAGGCCAAAAACTGCCCGGTCATCCCTTTATTGGAAACGGTAATGCCCGCTGGGACAACATTGATCGATAGCAGCGGCTCCGGGGCGGGAGAAGTTGAAACCGAGATGGTGACTGGACTGGTGGCAGGCACCACGGACAAGACATTTTTACTGGCATCCAGATTCGAATAGAGCGCGGTGATCGTGGTTGTACCCGGGTTTACCCCGGTAACGTTCCCCACCGTAGCAGCAGTGCAGGATGCGGGAGTGCCAATGGTAGTCGTGTCACAGACTGTGGCAATCGACGGACTGGTGGAAATCCATTTGATCTGAGAGGAAGTGGTCACGATCACATCAGAGCCAGCGGTCCCATTGGACGCCAGTGCGATAAGCTGCGCGGTTTGGCTGACTGCAACCGATGCCGACCCAGGAAGAAGGGTAAGCGTAGTGACACTGCTTGTGCTTGTTCCTGATCCCGCGCCAGTGACCGTGACGATTGAGGAGGCGGCGAGCGGTCCGTTGAATCCTTGAGCTGAAGCTTTGATTTCCACAGTGCCTGCGCCGTAGGGAGTCACGAGACCGGTAGTGCTGACCTGCGCCACGGCGTTGTTGGCAGAGGTCCATGAGACAGAATCGGTAATATCCTGTGTTTTGAGACTCTTGGCGTTGCCGAAGGTTCCCACGGCCGTTAATTGCGTTGTGCCGCTGCCTACTGCCAAAGTGAGGGTCGCAGGGGTCACCTGAATGGAATCCAACCCAGAGGTGCCGCAACCTGTGAACGGCACGGTAAGGCAGACGAGCAGAAGGGCTCCGAAGCAGAGGCGATTGAACATTTGTGTCTCCTGGCGATTCCAAAAAGCTCCGGCGCCGCCAGTACACGGCGATCCCGGTTATCCTTTTCCACATTAGACTATAAACCCTCGGCTGGCCAACCTGCCGGTCGGGCAGAATCTTACGGTTACTTTGGAATCAAAACAGTCAATAAATTTCTGATGAAAGGGTCCGGCTAGTCGAGCAGAAGGCCGAGCGGCTGCCGGACATCTGGGCTAAACTTTGCCCCCATCGACCGGCAAAGGCTACACTTCTCGCAGCATGGCCATCGCACGCGACAACACTCCGGAACGGCTGGTCAGCGCATCGCGCGCCGACGAAGAGCAGGGCTTTGAGCTGAAGCTGCGTCCTCACTGGCTGCGCGAGTTTATCGGCCAATCCAAAGCAAAGGAACAGCTTGCGATCGCCCTGGAAGCTGCCAAATCCCGGGGCGAGGCCCTGGATCACGTGCTGCTGTTTGGCCCTCCCGGCCTGGGGAAAACTACCTTGGCCACCATCATTGCCAATGAACTGGACGTTGGCTTCCAGCAGACCTCCGGCCCGGCGCTCCAAATTCAGGGCGACCTGACTGCAATCCTCACCAATTTGCGCGAGCGCCAGGTGCTCTTTCTGGACGAAATCCACCGTATGCAGCCGGTACTCGAAGAGAAGCTCTATACCGCGCTCGAAGATTACAAACTCGACATTATCATTGGCCAGGGACCGGCGGCGCGGACACACGTGATGGAGATTCGCCCATTCACCTTCATTGGCGCCACCACACGGCCCGGCCTGCTCTCTTCGCCGCTGCGCTCGCGCTTCGGAATTCTGCTGCGACTGGAATTCTATACGGAAGATGAGTTGCGCTTCATCGTCACCCGTAGTGCCGAGGTGATGCAGATTCCGATCGACCAGGATGGCGCTGCCGAAATAGCTCTTCGTTCCCGTGGCACACCGCGCATCGCCAACCGCCTGCTGCGCCGCGTCCGCGACTATGCCCAGGTGCGCGGTTCCGGGATCGTCGACCGCCCCACTGCCAACGCCGCGCTCACGATGCTTGAAGTGGATGCCCACGGCTTCGACGAGATTGACCGCAAACTGCTGCTGGCCATCATACAAAAGTACGACGGCGGACCGGTTGGGCTCAGCACCTTGGCCGCAACCCTCGCCGAAGAGCAAGACGCGCTGGAAGAGGTGTACGAGCCTTTCCTGATACAGATTGGATTCCTCGATCGCACCCCTCGCGGCCGTGTGGCCACGCGCCTGGCCTATGAGCATTTCGGCCTAACCATGCCCGGCCGACAGGCGCCGCTGTTTTAGTAACTCTGGGATTCTTATCCTTTCACGTTCTTTGCGAAAGGGCGGGAATTCCAGCAGAACAACCAACTGACTCACTCACTTGTTAACTCACGGAGTCACTAACTTCCCGAATAACTCCCGGAGGATTATCATGTCACTTACTGAATCCACCATGCTGGAACTGGGCACCACCGCCCCCGACTTCACGCTCACCGATGTAGTTACTGGCAAAACCGTCCGGCGCGACGACTATCGCGGCAAAAAAGCCTTGCTGGTCATGTTCATCTGCGCCCACTGCCCCTATGTGAAACACATCGAGAAGGGTCTGGCTGCGCTAGGCAAGGACTACGCTGGCAAACAAATCAGCATCGTCGCCATCAGCAGCAATGATGTAACTACCCACCCTGCCGACAGCCCTGCCGGTCTCAAGCAGCAAGCTGAGACTTACGGCTTCAGCTTTCCCTATTTATACGACGAGACTCAAGCCGTGGCTCACGCATATAAAGCGGCCTGCACTCCGGACTTTTTTCTCTTCGACGCCGATCTTCGTCTGGTTTATCGCGGCCAGTTCGATTCAAGCCGCCCCGGCAACGGCATCCCTATCACCGGCGAGGACCTGCGCGCCGCCATCGACCTGGTGCTCGCAGGCAAGCCGGTCCCCGCGGACCAGCGCCCGTCCATCGGCTGCAATATCAAATGGAAGATATAAGCAAGCGAGTCATACAAGTGAGCATGATGCCCCGCTTACTTGCATGACTCGCTAGCTCTTACAGTGCTAATCCCTTCAGGTACTCGCGGAACTGCGGCCCAAGATCGTTGCGTTTCAGTGCAAACTCAACCGTCGCCTCTAGCATCCCCAACTTATCGCCGGCATCGAAGCGCTTACCTTCGAAGGTATATCCAAAAACTTTTTCTTCCTTCGCCAGCGCCTTGATGCCGTCAGTAAGTTGTATCTCTCCGCCCGCGCCGGGTTTTGTCTGTTCCAGTAACTCAAAGATGCGAGGCGTCAGCACATACCGTCCGACAATGGCCTGCTTCGAGGGGGCATCCGCAAGCTTTGGCTTCTCCACCATTCCCGTGCAATTAAATATTCGTGTATTGACGGAATCCTGTGAGCCGGCCAGCACACCATAGAGACTGATGGATGGCCCCTCTACCGTCTGCGTCCCGAGTACTGAACCTTTCTTCTCATCGAAGATAGCAATGATTTGTTTGAGACATGGAACCTCAGCGTCGATCACATCGTCGGGCAGAATCACTGCGAAGGGTTCATCGCCTACAAGGTCCTTGGCGCACAGCACCGCATGGCCCAGTCCCAGGGGCTCTTTTTGCCGAACATAACTCACCCGCGCCAGCGACGACACGCCGCGCGACACCGCCAGCAGCTCATGTTTTCCCTTTTTCTCCAGAGTCGCGTTCAACTCAAAGCTATGGTCGAAGTGGTCTTCGATCGCGCCCTTGCCGCGCCCAGTCACAATAATGATATGCTCGATCCCTGACGCAATCGCCTCTTCAACGCCATACTGGATGATGGGTTTGTCCACAAGGGCCAGCATCTCCTTGGGAATCACTTTGGTGGCCGGCAAAAACCGCGTGCCTAACCCGCCTGCCGGAAAAACCGCCTTCCGTACTCGCTTATTCATCCAATCTCCTTTATGTGAATAGTACTTTTAGTAGGTGCCCCAAATCCCGATTTTGAGACCTGGGAATTGATAGCTTCAAAGCGTCGGCGAATCGTCTCCCAGCAGCGCCTGCCGTACAATCTTGATCGGCGGAAAACCTTGCTTCAGGAAGTTATTGTGAAACTCCTCGAGCGAAAAAGACGCGCCCTGCTTCTTCTTCAAATCCTCGCGCAGTTTCATAATTTCCAGTTTACCCAGCGTGTAGTAGAGATAAGTCGGGTCGCCTGCCCCGCGCTTGGTCTCAACCATCGCCGTCTCCTTCGACTGATAGCCTTCCGTCTGGAAAAAATCCACCGCCTGGTCAAAGCTCATCTGGCCTGTATGCATTTTGATGCCGACAATAAAGCGTGCGTTGCGCAGCAGTGCATCCTGGAGCTGTCCCAAACGCAGAAACTTCGATTCGCGCTCATCCTTTGCCCCTGCGCCCGGCTGACCGTAACCCTCATCAAGCATCATTTGCTCGCAATAATGTGCCCAGCCTTCGACGTCGGTGTTGGCCCCCAGCAACTTGCGCACCCGGCTCGGCGCCTGCGGCAACCATAGAAATTGAATGTAATGCCCCGGGTATGCCTCATGCACAGCCGTTGAAATCACCGTGCCCACATTGAACGAATGCATGTAGCCTTCGACTTCTTCCGGCTTCATCTTGGGGTCCGGCAGAGTTACATTAAAGTAAGCTTCCGTGGCATGAGTTTCAAATGGTCCGGGTGTGTCCATACTGGCAAAGGTAGTAGCGCGCATAAAGGGCGGCGTCTCTTCCACGATGGGCCGTACATCTGACGGAATCGTCACAATGTGATGCGCGCGAATGTAACTGATCAATCCGTCGAATGTAGCGCGAAAGGCATCCAGCAGATGATCGGGAGCGGGATGATTTTCGCCTAACTCCTCAAGAACGGCGGCTGGCTCTTTATTCGGCTCCAATTCTTTAGCAAGCTCTTTGAAATGCGCCTGGTTTTTACGTAGATCGGCCCAGCCGATTTCGAGCAGCTTATCCAGTGGCAAATCCACCATCTCGTCATACTGGAGCTTCTTCGCGAAAGTCTCCGCACCTATGCGGAAGTCTCCGCTCGATTTGGCAAGCAAATCCGTCTTCAACCAACCGAGATAGTCATTCAGGGCCGCAACAACAGAAGCATTCGTCGCGGCGAATTCTGCTTTCAACGCCGTATCCTTGGCGTCGGCAAAGGCCAACGGAACATCGTGCTCAAAAAAGCTGACAATGTCCGGTAACTGCTCGATAGCTATCTCGGTAAAGATGCGCGGCGGATTCTTGAGGTTCAAGCGAGCATTGGCCAAGAGCGCCGGCATCTGTTTTTCCCGTGCCACCAGCGAACGCAACCGCTCATCCGGCGATGCAAACTTCCGCTCCATCAGCGTGAAGGCCCCATTCGCGCACGTGCTCGAATAATTGTCCGCGTTCTTCTCCCATGGGCGAATCGTTTCGAGTGTCAGCAACTCCGAGCGAATATTGGACAGCACCATCTCGCGATCGCTACTCGCAACAATATCCGCCGTGGAAGCATCGAGGTGAATCGCCTCGACACGCTTCTCGAAACTTTTTAGCGCAACGATCTCAGCGTCGATATTCTTGCGCGAGTAGTCTTCCAGTTGCGTATCATACTGGTGATAGCCGACCAATGTTCCGTTCGTCGGGCCATAGTGAAAGTACACCTGATCGAAGTACTCGTTTGAAACTTTCTCGAACTGCTGCTTCCAAGTCTCTTTTTCTGCTTGGGAAATTATCGGGGTAGCCATAAGAACTCCAATCGCGAACATAGAAGCGAGTCTTTTCATTTTTCCTCCGAATATTGAATTGCTTCTTTTATACGCTCATCGCAGCGGGGGCAAGGTTTCCAAGCAATTCGTGAATTTCGAGCAGAATCTCGTCGCTCCGCGTGGCAGCCAAAGGATACTTCAACAGACCCTGCGGCGTGAATTGAGCGCCGCGTTTCGCATTGCGCGCGACCAATCTCATCAATTGCTGCGGCTCGATCGCCGCGTTTTCGGTAAAGCGAATATGCAACTCGGCGCGCTTGCGATCAATCTGTGCAATGCCGATCCGTTCGCACTCCAGTCTCACCATCGCCGCTTCCAACAGATACACCGTAGCGTCCGGCGGCGCGCCATAACGATCTTCCAATTCCGCGCGCACTTCGTTCACCGCTGCTTCGCTTGCGGCCCCCGCAATCTTCTTATAGAGCCGCAACCGCTGATTCTCTTCCGGCACATAACTCTCATCAATGCGCAATGCGATACCGAGGTTAAGCTGCGTTGCGGGCCGCTCCTCGCTCGCTTCGCCCTTCATCTCCTTCACGGCCGCTTCAAGCATCGACGTGTATAACTCAAATCCAACTGCCTCGATGTGTCCGCTTTGTTCGCCACCCAGCATGTTACCCGCTCCGCGCAATTCCAAGTCCAGCGCGGCAATCTTGAAACCCGCTCCCAGGTCGCTAAACTCCTTGAGCGCCGCCAGGCGTCTGCGGGCAATCTCTGTCAACTCCTGCTCCGGTGGAATCAGCAAGTAAGCATAAGCCCGCCGATTCGACCGCCCTACGCGCCCGCGCAATTGGTATAACTCACTTAGTCCGTGACGGTCAGCGCGATTGATCAGCATCGTATTGGCAAGGGGAATATCCAATCCATTTTCGATGATGGTCGTCGCTACCAGTACATCATACTCGTGCCGCATGAAAGCCAGCATCACTCGTTCGAGTTCTGTCTCGCCCATCTGCCCGTGGCCCACCGCAACACGCGCCGCCGGGACTAACTCCTGAATCCGCGCTGCTATCTCATAAATCGACTCCACGCGGTTATGCACAAAATAAACCTGCCCGCCGCGCTCTAACTCCACCTCAACCGCAGAACGCACAATCTTCTCGTCAAACTTGGCCACTACGGTCTGAATCGCCATGCGATCTTTGGGCGGTGTTTCGATCACGCTCATGTCCCGCAAGCCCACCAGCGACATATGCAGCGTGCGAGGAATCGGAGTCGCGCTCATCGCCAGCACATCGATCTCCTTGCGCATCTGCTTCAGCCGCTCTTTGTGGCGCACGCCAAAGCGCTGCTCCTCGTCCACCACCAATAGGCCCAGATCTTGAAACTTGATGTCCTTCGAGAGCAAACGGTGGGTGCCGATCAGAATATCGATCTTGCCCGTCTCTACCCGCGCGACGATCTCCTTTTGTTCTTTCGCTGTTCTGAACCGCGAGATCATCTCAACGTTGATGGGAAACTGCGCAAATCTCTTTTTGAATGTTTCGTAATGCTGGAAACTCAGAATTGTAGTCGGAGTCAGCACGGCGACCTGCTTGCCGTCTTGCACGGCCTTGAAGGCCGCACGCATGGCTACTTCCGTCTTGCCATAGCCCACATCGCCGCACAGCAGCCGATCCATCGGCCGGGTCGACTCCATGTCATACTTGATGGCCCGAATCGCCGATAACTGGTCCTCGGTCTCGTTATAGTCGAATGAATCTTCAAACTCTTTCTGGAATTCATTATCTTTCGAGAAGGCCGTCCCTTCCGCGGTAGTTCGCTCGGCGTATAACTTTAATAACTCGCCGGTCATGTCCTGCATGGCCTTGCGCACGCGCGCCTTGGTCTTGGCCCACTGCTGCGAGCCAAGCCGATTGAGTACCGGAGCCGGCCCCGCGTCTGTCGAGCGGTACTTCTGAATCAGGTCCAATCGAGTGAGGGGC
Organism: Occallatibacter sp.; assembly: GCA_049513195.1. Classification (GTDB taxonomy): domain Bacteria; phylum Acidobacteriota; class Terriglobia; order Terriglobales; family Acidobacteriaceae; genus Telmatobacter. Next base: position 99,516 of record JBEKWJ010000002.1, on the reverse strand, counting down.
ACATATAACTTGGCTTGCTCAGCAAACTCCAGAATCATGAACTCGACGGAAAGCCCGTCTTGCAAAATCTCTCTTAGGCCTTGATATTGCGCTATTCCATGCTCGACGTGAACCACGTAATCGCCTACGGTCAGGTCGCGAAAATCGGATACAAACGCCGCCGTCTTTGAGCGCTTTGGCTCTGGCCGCGCTGCTACATCCGCCTCGTCAGAGAGATCGTTGGCCCCAAACAGAATTAGATTCGAATCAAGAAAACTAACTCCAGAGGCTACAGGAGTGCGCACAATGACCGGCACTCGCAAGTCCCCGGCCATATAACTCCCCTCATCCAGCATTGTTTCGCCGGGACGCGGAATGCGGCTGCCCAACCTATAAGGAATCTGATATTCGCGCAGCACCGTGGCCATTCGCTCCACATCGCCCTGATGCGGCGCGGCCAGCACGATCCGCGCCTCGGCTGCCATCAACGTGCGCAACTGCTCGGTCAGTGCGGGAATAGAGCCGTGAAACCTGAGCGTCGGCCGCGTGTTCAACTCAATCTCGCCCAGTGTGTTGTCTTCGTCCAACACATCAACCACGCCCAGTTGATCGAGGTCGAGACCCATGTGGCCGTCGAGCGCCGCCTGTAATACTTCAGGGCGCAAATAAATATCTTCCGGAGTGATCAGCGAACCCATCGCCGACCGTTCATGCCGCTGCTCGACTTTATTCCACCAGCGATCAATCTGGTTGCGCACCATCGCAGGCTCATCAATAAAGAGAGCGCATTTAGGCAGCAGAGTTAGCAGCGACTTATCTGCTCCAGCTACCGCGGAGAAAAATTCCCATCCCGGAAAAACACTCACCCCGCCAGCAGCAGCTAACTCCGAGGCTAGCTCCTGATTTTCGTCTGAGTCTTCTTCAGCGCCATCTAACTCCACACGCTGGCGACTTAGCCGCCCATGCACCGCGGCCAGCAGCCGCTCAGTCACAGGCGTTTCTGTCAGCGGCAATAACTGCGCTTCGTCCAGGCCACTCTGCGAGCGCTGTGTTTCCGGATCAAATTTGCGGATCGTTTCAATCTCGTCGCCGAAGAACTCAACGCGCACCGGCCGGTCAGACTCCGGCGAATACACATCCAGAATTCCGCCCCGCCGCGTAAACTGCCCCGGCATTTCCACGAGATCCATTTGCGTATAACCAACGCTCGCCAAGTGGCCGGTCAGTACCTCGACATCCACCTCTTCGCCGCGTTTGAGCGTGACCGCGAGGCCAGCGTAATAGTCACGATCAAAGAGCCTGAGCGCCGCTGCTTCGACCGGTGCAATCAGAATCGACACCGCACCTGTGGCCAGCTTCCACAGCGCCGCCGCACGCTGCTCCTGCACGTCGGGATGGGGAGAAAGATTTTCGAAAGGAAGCACATCGTGAGCCGGCAGGCGCACCACTTGCGCAGGGTCTACCGCGCCTGTCAACTCGCACCCGGCGCGCAGGATCGGCTCGAGCGCCTCGGCGGCCTTGTTGTCGGCCACCACGACGATGACCAACTGCCTTGCGGCCCGCGTCATCAGCGGTAAATAAATCGCCCGCGCAGTCGCCGTCAGGCCGGAGACACGTCTCCGCCCCGCACCAAGGCTCAGATGCCTTCGCACGCGTTCAAATCCGGAAGAGTGCTCCAGCTCCGCGAATATTTCGCGGACAAACGGGAGAATCATGTGCTCTCAGTTTAGCAGCGTGTGCGCATCAACATATCAGGTGGAATGACTTTGCCTGTAAACTGGGAAGCAATGAGAATTGGCGTCGATTTCGGAACTACTCGTGTGGTTGTGGCGGCTGTTGACCGGGGCAATTTTCCGCTGGTCAATTTTGAAGCGCCCGACGGACAAGTGCGCGACTGGTTTCCCCCGGTTGCAGCGGTCAACGGCGCCAAGCGGCTCTATGGCTGGGAAGCGATTGCCGCTCAGGAAGACGAGAGCTGGACGGTTTTGCGGTCGCTGAAACGAGCTTTGCGGAGCGCCAATCCGCATACGGAAGTTCGCGTAGGGGGGCAGGTGTTGCCGTTGCGGCTGCTGATGGCTGAGATGATGGCGGCTCTGAAGACACAGTTGCTGGAACACTCGAATCTGTGCGCGGATTGGGAGACCGGCTCGGTGGCGGAGGCGGCGGAAAAACTCGAAGTCATGCTTGGCGTGCCGGCCAGCGCCAACAGCAATCAGCGCTATTTGACCGAGGAAGCCGCGCAGGAAGCGGGCTTTACGGTACTCGGCCTGCTCAACGAGCCATCGGCAGCGGCGATTGAATTTGCCCATCGCAACAGCGCCGAACGCAAGAGCCGGGTGGGTAATGGACTGGTGGTCTACGACCTGGGAGGCGGCACTTTCGACGTTTCGCTGGTCACTATGGGCGAGACGGAACACACCGTCGAGGCCTCCGACGGCATTGCCGGCCTGGGCGGCGACGACTTCGACGAAATCTTAGCCGCGCTCGCACTCGAGACACATGGAGATTATGGCGAGTTGACGGCTGCGGAGCGGTATCGTCTGCTCGAAGAGTGCCGGGAAAAGAAAGAGTCTCTGAATCCCAATACGCGCAAAGTGACGATCGACATGGAACGCGTGCGAGCTGGATGGGAGCAGGCAACTATCCCTGTCGACGATTTCTATGAGCGCTGCCGTCCGCTGATTGAGCAAACGCGCGCGGTGGTTGAGAATTTGCTTGCCTCGCACTCCGAACGCTCGCTGGACACGCTCTATGTAACGGGCGGCGGCGCGGAGTTGCCGCCCGTGGCGCGTATTCTGCGCGAGAGTTTTGGGCGCAAAGTGCGGCGCTCCGCATATATGCGCTCGGCGAGCGCCATCGGCTTGGCGATTCGCGCTGCCGCAGCGGCTGATGAACTGCATGAGCAATTCAATCGGAACTTTGGCATGTGGCGCGAAACCGATCACGGCGGAACGATTGTCTTCGACCTGATTTTTCCTCGAGGAGTGCAGTTACCTGCGCCCGGCGAGCCGCCGCTGAGCACTGAGCGTGTTTACCAACCGGCACATAACATCGGCCATTTCCGCTATCTGGAATCTTCGCAACTCGACGAGCAGGGGCAACCCACGGGCGAGATCGCCAACTGGGATCATATTCAGTTTCCTTTCGATCCGCAGTTGGAGCACCGGTCTGATCTGGCCACGGTGCCGGTAGCTTTGCTTGCGAATCCGGACGGTCTGCGAATTCGTGAGCAGTACACGTGCGATGCGAGCGGCAGCCTGCGAGTTCGCATTTCAGCGGAACCGGCCGGATACGCGCGCGAGTTTTCGATTGCGCAGCCGGCTGTGGCTTAGTGGATCTGCATACGTCCGCGCAGGAGATTTTATCGAGTCTCTGTCCCTTTTCCGTCAAAATGCACTCTTGATTGCGCCGAGCGAAATCCGCCCGTTTTTCGTCAGGCTGTTTCTCACTTCGTGGTACGTGATTTGCGTTTTCGCGCACATTGGCGATTTTGCCTGAAACTGAGTTTTATCCAGTCATGACGCGGGGATTGTTCACTTTCCGGGCCTTGTTTTCGTCTCCGACGTCGTAATAATCTGCACGATTAAAAAATATCGTAGGGGGTGGTAGAGCAGGGAACAGGGATCAGGGAGTCGGGGACAGAAGGCGGGGCGGCTCTGGTTCTTGGTCATCCTTTAATTGTGCGGCCGGAGAGGATAATCTTCTGCAATCGCCGAGTAGGGAGATCGTATGCCTGGGGGCATCCGGCCTGCGCGGACGTAAAATCAATGTGTCATGGATGAGTCACTCCATTCGAGGTGCGAAATGCTATCCAGATTGCTTGCCGCTGTTTTTCTCGTTGCCCTCACGGTCGCTGCTGCCGCTCAAATGCCGGACCCGCCGATCACACGTCCGAGGATTACCGGCATCTCTCATCTGGCTGTCTATAGCTCGGACGCCGCGGCCACCGATCATTTTTACAGCGAAATCATTGGCGCGACCAAGCTGCCTGATCCGGAGAATCCGAAGGGCGTGCGCTACGCGCTCAGCGCAACGCAGTTCGTCGAGGTGCTGCCGCTGCCGCCCGACGCGGGCATCAACCGGCTGGACCATATCGCTTTCAACACGGAAGATGCCGAGGCTTTGCGCCGGTATCTCGCCTCTAAATCATGGAAGACACCGTCCAAGGTGGAGAAGGGCGCTGACGGCAGCCGCTGGTTTACCGTGCTCGATACGGAAGGCAACAAGGTGCAATTCATTGAGCCGACTCATATGCCCCAAGCTATCTCCGCACCCAATGTGATTGGGCACCATATCATCCACGTGGGGATACTGGTGCATAGCCGGGCCGCCGAAGACCTCTTCTATCGCGATCTGCTCGGCTTCCGTCCTTACTGGTATGGCGGCATGGTGGATGGCAGGATCGACTGGGTGAGCCAGCAGACGCCGAACAGCCACGACTGGCTGGAATATATGCTGACCAGCGGTCCGTCGGGCTCGGGCATTCCGGCCACGATCTCGCAGCATGATTTGGGCGTGCTCGATCATTTTTCCATCGGCGAAAACTCAGTGGATATGGCCTATAAGACTCTCAAAGACGGCAACCGCCTGGCCGGTGTGCCGAACGATGGGCATACGCAGATGGGCAAGGACGGCAAGGGGCAATTCAATCTCTACGACCCCGACGGCGTTCGCGTGGAACTGATGAACTTCCACGCTTCGGAAAAGCCGTGCTGCTCGCCGTTTACCGCGGACGACCCGGCGGAGTAGCGCTGTTCGACATTGTTCACGGAAGAGACGATAATTGGAGGAGGAGGAAAATATGGGATATGTTGGTCAAATCGGTAGTTCCAGATATGTGAATACCGACGACATGGGAAAAGCAGCGAAGCCCGTGCCAAGAACACCGGCGAAACTTCCGCCTCCGGTGAGGATTCCTCCTCCTCCTTCGCAATCCAACGCGCGAAGGCCATAAGGAAAGCAAGAGGAGCAGTTTCGCATGCCGGTCACGCTTCTTGCGCTTCAAGTCTTTTTGATTTTGCTGCCTGGATTCTCGGCGGCTTATGTTGTGCAGGCATTGGCGACGCGCCGTTCGCAAACTGATTTTGAACGGTTGATTGAAGCGTTGGTTTTCAGCTTCGTGATTTATGTCTGCTATGTCCCCCTGAACGGCGGTAGACTTCCCTTTCACATCCAGGACGACCCTGCCGGCAAAGGCAACGACACTGTGCTTTGGGAACCCGCGCAGCTAGCCTGGCTTGCTGGAGTAACGATAGCTTTCACCTTGTTCGCCGTTGCATATTTTCGTTTTGACGGAAACCGTCTGTTTCGTTTTCTTCGATTGACCGAACGTACGACTTGCAATTCCATTTGGAATGATATTTTCGAGCGCGAAGCAATCGACAATCAACCCGTTCAGGTGGAATTGGCAGACGGAAGAAGTGTTTTGGGCATATTGCTTTACTATTCCGATACATCGGACGAGGGGTCTGTCTATTTGAAGGATGCCTCCTGGGTGGATGCAGAGGGCCAGACGATTCCGATTCCCGGGCCCGGCATTTTGTTGACAAAGAGCTGCGACATTCGAAGTGTAAGCCTGCTGAACCCGGTAACGGATCTTCCCGTAGAGGCCGCTTGATCAGCCTTATCTCAGAGGTCGCTTGCAAGATTGCTCTGTTTTGGGCGAAAAGCCCGAAGTGCATACCTCAGGGGCTAAAGCCCGCTCATTTCAAAGCTTTTACGGCACGACTAAAGTCGTGCCCTGACGCTTCTTGCGTTCCTCTTTGAATTTTCGACGTGGCTCATGGAGTTGAAGCCCCGCTCATTTCTGAGCTCTTACAACGCGACTTGAAGTCTTGCCCTGACGCTTCTTGCGTTCCTCTTTGAATTTTCGATGTGGCCCATGGAGCTGAAGCCCCGCTCATTTCTGAGCTCTTACGACGCGACTTGAAGTCGTGCCCTGACGCTTCTTGCGTTCCTCTTTGAGTTTTGGATATGGCTCATGGCGCTGAAGCCCCGCTCATTTCTGAGCATTTACAACGCGACTTGAAGTCGTGTTCTGACGCTTCTTGCGTTCCTCTTTGAATTTTGCAAGGGGCTCGCGGTAAACCGCCCAACCAACAAACGGCTCTCAGTAAACTGCCCCAACCAATGCTCTCCCGCTCGCGTTCAGACCAAAGTGCTGCCGCGCTATCGCCTGAGGTGTTGCGCGGCCCTAGCCTGATTGCGCCATCGGAATACCGTGCTGTAGCATCTTCGGGAGGTGGTGCAATGCCCTCTTTCCGTTCTCGTTCTTTTGTTTCTTTACTTTTTTGTTCCCTCTGCGGATTAGGTTCGGTGCAGATTTGCGCCGCACAGCAAGCGGTTGAGCCCTGGAAGACGCCGCACTTTTCCCTTGATCCGAAGGCGCTTTACGAAGCGGCGTCGGCAGTGACCGCGCAAGAGGGCGCGAATGTGGCGCTGCTGGAGGACGACGACAACTACAGCTTCGACCAAGCGGGGCGCGTCGCACATGTGGGCTATGTGATTTACAAGGTGCTGAACGAGAAAGGCGCGGAGGGTTGGGACTCGATCTCAGTGGGCTGGGAGCCGTGGCATGAGGCTCGCCCAGAGATCCGCGTGCGGGTGATTGCTCCTGACTTTTCCGTGCATACACTCGATCCGAATGCGATCACCGAGGAGCCGGCTCACGGGGGCGAATACAAGATTTACAGCGACGACAAGACGCTTCGTGTGCCTTTTCCGGCGATCGCTCCCGGCGTGGTTGTTGAGGAAGAGTACATCTCGCGCGAGACCGAGCCATTTTTTGCTTCGGGCCATGTGGGCTGGGCTACGTTTGGGCGTCAAGAGGCTCCGGTCGAGCATAGCCGCATCACCTTCGATGCGCCGTCCACCCTGGCGCTGCGCACCGATACACTGCTGCTGCCTGATTTGAAGCCGGTACGAACCGAGAGCGATGGGCGCGTAACGCTCATCTTCGATCAGGGACGCATGGACGGCATTGAAATGCGCGACGCTTACATTCCTCCCGATGTGACTCACTTTCCGGAGATTCGGTTCTCCACCGGTACATCGTGGCAGGCTATGGCCGCCGATTACAACAAGATCGTAGACAGCAAGGCGAATCCGGCGGAGGTGCAGTCGATTGTGGACAAGCTGATTGCCGGCAAGACAGTGGTTGCGGAAAAGGAAGGCGCAATTCTGGACTATCTTGACCGCGAGGTTCGCTACACAGGCATCGAATTTGGCGAAGCGGCGATTGTTCCGCATGACCCGGTTGAGGTGCTCAACAAAAAGTACGGCGATTGCAAGGACAAGGCCACGCTGCTGGTGACCATGCTGCGGGCGGCCGGAATTCCCGCTTACGTAGCGCTGCTCAATGCTGGTTCGCGGATGGATGTGCCGGCCGATCTGCCGGGGATGGGGCTGTTCGATCATGTCATCGTCTACGTGCCGGGGCCTCCCGCGCTGTGGATCGACGCCACCGACCGCTATGCGCGCCTGGGAGAGTTGCCGATCGAAGATCAGGGCAGGCTGGCAATGATTGTGCGGCCCGATACCAAGGCCTTGGTGAAGACGCCGGAGTCTACCTCGCAAGACAATGTGCTGATGGAGTATCGCGATCTTGTTTTGAGCGACAATGGTCCGGCGACGATCACGGAGAGGAGCCAACCCCGAGGCGCGTTTGAGTCACACTTTCGAGCAGTTTTTGCCGACAAGCCCGATCAGAAGGCAAGGGAGAACCTCACCGGATACATCAAAGGACAGTATGTTGCCGAGACGTTGGGCAGCGTGGAGCGCAGCGATCCCGAAGATTTATCGCAGCAGTTTGAATTGAAACTTGTGGCTGAGAAGGCCAAGCGGGGCTACACCGATCTGGACAACGCAGTAGCTGCCATTCGCCTGGATGGGCTTTTCCAGCGGCTGCCTGATGAGCTGAAACGCAGAGACACGGATGACAAGACCAAGCAAGACGACAAGGAAAAACCGAAAAAGCCTCGCACAGATGACTGGTGGCTGAGCGAGCCGTCGAGCGCCGAGTGGCATTATCGGATTGTGCCGCCAGACGGGTTTGTGCCGAAGGAGCTGCCGAAGGACACCAGGATTCCCGTTGGCCCGGCGCTGCTGACTGAAGAATTCACCACAGAGAAAGACGGGACGGTGGCCGCGCGTCTGGTCTTCGACACCGTCAAGCGGCGTTACACCGTGGCCGAAGCAACCGAGTTGCGCAACAAGGTGGCCGAACTGATTGCGGGTCCGGCGATTCTGGTCAACTTTGAACCAAAGGGCGAAGTTCTTCTGCACGATGGCAAGGTGAAAGAGGCGCTGGCCGCCTATCGCAGCCTGGTTGCGCTGCATCCCAATGAAGCGGTGCATCACTTGCAGGTGGCCAAGGTGCTGCTGGAAGCCGGAATGGGTGAGGCGGCGCGGAGCGAGGCGCGCCTGGCAGTCAAGCTGGACCCCAACTCCGCGCTGGCGGAGAAGACCCTGGCGCAGATTCTCAAGCACGACCTGGTGGGCAGGGATCTGCGTCCAGGCAGCGATATGGCGGGTGCGGCCGAGGCTTATCGCGCGGCCATCAAGCTTGATCCCGATGACCATGGCACAGAAGCAGATCTGGCTATTCTGCTGGAGTTTGATCCAGCGGGGCGGCGCTATTGCCGTCTGTCGAAGATGAAGGAAGCTATCGTCGAGTACCAGAAGCTGGGCCAGGAAAAGCTGGCGGAACTTGGTCTTGGGAACAACCTGACCTTTGCTCTTTTCTATGGCGGCGATGCGGACGGAGCGATCAAGGCGGCGCAGGAGTTGAATCCTCAGCCAGCGGCGCTGATTGCGGCCAGCGAGGCCATTCTGCATGGCAGCCAGGCGGGACTCGCGGCGGTCAACAAGCGATCGAACGACGAAGCTGCTTTCAAAGAGACAGCCCGGACGGCCGGCGAGATGTTGATGAGGGTTCGTCAGTACCAGTTGGCTGCGGACTTTCTGGAAGCTGGCGCGGCTGGCGACAATGCTGCCTGGGCGATGGGGATGGCCCGCACCATGCGGGGAGCGAAGCACCATGAAGATATGCAATTCGCCAACACTCCGACGGATGTTGTGAAGCGATTCTTTCTGGTCGCCCACGATCCAGACATGACCGAAGACAAGATATTGGCGATATCCAGCCGCAACGCGCGGGAGGTCTTGAAGCACCTTGATGCAGACGAGATGAAGGAGACTTTGGAATCTGGCAAGCGGTGGAATAGCCGGCTGGCTCGCGAAGACAGCTCCTATGATATCGAAGTCGATATCGATTTGGAGCAGGCTGAACCCAAGGGCGAGGGCACTGACGCTACAGGTTACTGGGAAAAGCTCGGGATTCCCGGCAGATCTGACCAAAAGAACTTCGTGGTGAAAGAGGATGGCGTCTACAAGTTTCTTGACACGGACGATGGGCCGAACTCGATTGGCCTGGAGATGCTGGACCGGATCAAGGCTGGAGATTTGACCGGCGCCAAGGTACTGCTCGATTGGCTGAGGGAAGACCAGCACATGGAGGGTGGCGACGATCCTCTGGGCGGACCGATATTTCCGCGTTTCTGGATCAAGGGCCAAGCCGCCGATGCGCGCAAAATGAAGCTGGCCGCGGCCTCGATTCTTGCGTCGAGCAGACCCACCGCGGCTCAGGGAGTCACTCTGCTCGAAGAGGCCCTGAAAGATGCCACAAGCGACCGCGAACGAACCAATATTGAACTGGCTCTGGCGAGAGGATACGCGGATCAGGACAACTTTGCCCGGGTGCTCGATCTCTCGTCGGCGCTGCTCCAGCAGGAGCCAGAGTCCTCGCGAGCCTTTTGGTGGAATTCGTGGGCTCTAACGGGGTTGGGCCGACACGACGAAGCCATCGCCCTCTCTGACGCGCGCTTGAAGTTGCTGGACGGCGACGTGGATGCGCTGCACAGGAAGATGTTTGTTGAATTCGACCGCGGTAACATTGCGGCTGCGCGAGCCTGGGGTCAAAAACTGATTGACCAGGGCAAGGGGAATGAGAACTTATTGAACGCTATGGCCTGGTACGCGCTGTTTGGGGGCAAGGTGGAACAGGCCGACATCGATATGTCGATCAAATCGACGCAGATGTCCAAGGACAATTCATCCTTCCTGCACACGCTTGCCTGCCTCTACGCGGAGACCGGCAAAACCAAAGAGGCACACGATCTTCTGCTTCGCGGCATGGACGACCTCAACCTGGACGAGCCCAACGACGACTATTGGTACGCCTTTGGGCGCATTGCAGAGCAGTATGGCGAGCGCGAGATCGCCATTGCCGACTATCGCAAGCTGAAGGTGCCGAGGGAAGTGACGTCCATCCCCGACTCCACTTATCGACTGGCGCAGATGCGTCTCAAAGCGCTGGGAGCGGAGGGAGGCTCGGCGGGCAAATAGACTTGGAAGCATGGCGGACGGATCAACGGACGGAGCTTCGGTCTCGGTGCTGTCTGCCGCGTTAAAATCAAAGTCAAGATGCCTGCCGCCGCGCTATCTCCCGAAGTCATGGCCAAGTACGAGCCCGTCATTGGTCTCGAGGTCCACGTGCAACTGCTGACCGCTACCAAGGCCTTTTGCAGTTGCGCTAACCATTTCGGCTCGGAGCCCAATACCAACGTCTGCCCGGTCTGCCTGGGGCTGCCGGGCGCATTGCCGGTGCTGAACGCCAAGGCGGTCGAGTTTGCCACTCTGGCCTCCATCGCCATCAATTGTCAGGTGCGCGAGCGCTCCATCTTTGCCCGCAAAAACTACTTTTATCCCGACCTGCCGAAGGGCTATCAAATCTCACAATTCGACAAGCCTTTGGCCGAGCACGGTTGGATTGACGTGCCGACGGCAGACGGCGGGACGAGTGGGGTCCCCAGCGACAGGTCTTCGTCGCTGGGGTACAAGCGCATCGGCATCACACGCCTGCACATGGAAGACGATGCAGGCAAAAGCATTCACGACGGCTTAGCCGACTCCGCCACGCGCACCTACGTCGATCTGAATCGCAGTGGCACGCCGCTGGCTGAGATCGTCTCCGATCCTGACATTCGCACGCCGGACGAGGCTTTTGAATACCTGACCCGGCTGAAAGAAATTTTGCTTTACTGCGGCGTTTCCGACTGCAACATGGAAGAAGGTTCGCTGCGCTGCGACGCCAACGTGAGCGTCCGTCCGCGCGGACAGAAAGAGTTTGGGACGAAGGCCGAAGTCAAGAACGTGAACAGTTTTCGATTTGTGCGCGCCGCATTGGAGTATGAGATCGAACGCCAGATCGAGGTGATCGAGGCGGGCGGACGCGTGACGCAGGAGAGCCGCCTGTGGAATGCCGCCGAAGGCCGTACTTATTCGATGCGTTCAAAGGAGCAGGCTCACGATTATCGTTACTTTCCCGAGCCGGATTTGCCGCCGCTGATTATTACGCCTGAATTTTTGGCCGAAATAAAAAAGAAACTCCCAGAGTTGCCTGAAGCCCGCCGCGCGCGCATGATTGCCGACTACGAGCTGAGCTCGCAGGATGCCTTCACGCTGACCGCCGAGCGCGAGTTTGCCGACCGGTTTGAAGCCGCCGCGAAGACCGCTCGGAACCCTCGCCGCGTGGCGAACGTGCTCTTGAGCGAAGTGGGTGGACGGCTGAAAGCTCTCGGCCTGGAGCAGTCGCAATCGCCGGTCTCGATGGCAGGGATTGTGCTAGCCGCCGATCTGCTCGACGAAGGCAAGATCAGTTCCAAGCAGCTCAAGCAGCTCTTCGATGTGTGCTTTGAAAAGAGCGAGGACTTCTCTGCCGTCTACCAGCGCGAAAAGCCGGAGCAGATTACCGACGCCTCGGCGATTGAAAAAATGATTGACGAAGTGATCGCCGCGAATCCCAAACAGGTGGAGCAGTATCGCGCGGGCAAGAAGACGATGGCGGGATTTTTTGTGGGCCAGGTGATGAATGCCTCGAAGGGCCAGGCCAACCCGGCGCTGCTCAATGAATTGGTGACGAAGAAGCTGGAGGGGTAGGCAGCCACGACACTCCGGGAATGTCGTGGGCCTTCACACTACTTCAGCTTCAATTCAACTTCGAACTCCTTGCGCTGGTCCCAGGAGCTGACGGTTTTGACGGCAGATTTCTTGCCGTCTTTTTCCGCCCAGAGCTCGTGATCTTCGGCCATATTCACCGAGGCGAAGCGAAAGCGGCCGGCGGCAACGGAAGTATGACTGCGGATGTTCTTGGATTTCAGGTCCTTGAGAAAGACCGTGGCGCCCACTACCGGGTTGGCGTTGCCGTCGGAGACGAAGCCTGAGACCACGCGCTCGCCAATATTCTGGGCCTGAGCCGCAAACGGCCCCATCGAGTGCCCACCCCATGACCCCAGTTGCGCCATTCCAGCCGCCAGGACTGCAAATGCAACCCCAGCCGCCAAACTACTCGTGCTTTTCAGCCTCACTCTTCCTCCTCATCCTCGACGAGTAGATCCTCATCGTCTTCGTCGAGGTCGCCGCCTGCCCGCACAAACTCCAGCGGTTCAACGCCAACGACCTCGTATTCGGTTCCACATTCGTCGCAGGTAACGACGTCGCCTTCTTCTACTTCATCCAATTCAATGTCAAGACTATTCTCGCACTCAGGGCAGCTCGGCATGGCGGTCTCCTCACTTTCAACAGTATTTCGGATTGCAGCGTGACTTTACTTGGGGTGTGTTACCGATATTGTTTGGCACAAACCGGCCCCAGGTCAAGAGGCAGGCGTCACAGACTCAATCGAAACTCCCAAGAGAAAGAGTATGCCACAAACCCGTGATCTTGGATGCGCGTGTGCAATTCAAGGAAGCTCCCGGAACGGGACGACCTGGGAATTTTGGGAGCGCGGGCAGTTCGTCACGCTTTCTCCCATGACACTAACGTGCTCCACGGTTTACCCTGAGACTGACGATGCCCAGGTCCGGCTCCACTCCGTTTTCCTTCCCCGACTTCCGTGGTGCTACCCGCGGCCTGGTTCTGTGGAACCTTGCGGCTTATTTTGCCTTGGCGCTGGCGCTGGTGGCTGTGCCGGAGGCGGCCGCGCAACTGGCGTTCTCTTTCGCCTTCACGCCTGGCGACTTTCTGCATGGCGCGCTCTGGCAGCCCTTTACCTATAGCTTCATTCATTCCGGAATCCTGGGCACACTTCTGGAGCTGCTCTCGCTCTGGTTTATTGCCGGCTTCCTTGAGAACTTTCACAAGCCGGGATGGGTCACCGGACTCTACGCAGTCTCGGTGCTGGGCACAGCTCTGGCCGCCACTGCGATTTATGCCTGCGCCCACACGCTGGGCTATTCGCTAACTGGGAACCCGCTCACCGGCTGCTTTGGCGGCATCTTTGGCATGTTGGCGGTGATTGGCGTCCTCTATGGCGACATGGAGTTCATGCTCTTCATCCTGCCCATCGGGATCAAGGCCCGGTACCTGGTCGCGATCTACGCGGTCGTCTTGGTCGCCATGATGCTCTTCGGCCATCAGTTCGTGTACGCCTTTGCCGAGTTGGGCGGAGGTCTGACCGGCCTTCTGTATATTCGCCTGGCGCCGAACCGCGGGTTCTCTCTTGGGCTAAGCGAGAAGCTGTATGCTGTGCGCAATCGCTACTATCGCTGGAAGCGCCGACGCGCCGCGCGCAAGTTCGAAGTGTATATGCGTTCGCAGGGTCGCACTGTCCGCTTCGATGGCAACGGACGCCCGATCGAAGACGACCCTGAAGACAAGAGCCGCTGGAACTGAAGGCGGGCGTAAGCCTCAATTCTGATCTCTACTTTTGATTCGCCAATTCGATGACGCTGGGCTCTGTCAGCAAACGATGGAGTGCGGGGTTCGGTGCAGTTGGCTTATCGAGCGCAGCCAAGAAGGCTTGCCACTGAGCCGGGGGAAGTGCGAATTCCTTCTGTTCAGCCAATTCAAGCTCCGCGACAGCACAGGCGCTTTGCACAACGAATTCGGTTAGGGTTTGCCCCTTGTGAAGCGCGCCCCGGCGCAAGAGCGCCTCTTCGGTGTCGGAGATTCGAGCGTTGATTCTTTGCGATTTCAGAGGACGCGGTAATGTAGCCATCGAATTCATCCTCCGTACTCACAGTGTATGACATCTTGGGAGATTGGTCAAATATTTCTGAAATCGCTATGCGATTTTCTTTTGACATACAAAGTGAGGGTCGTTCGCCGAAAACGCCGCCGGCAACAACAACCTCAACGAAACGATTCATTTACAAATGCGGCACACTCATATAAGGGTAAGTACATGAGTACCTCGTTCAATGTTTCATTGGTTGAAAAGCTCAGCGCACATCACCAAGTTCGCGATTTCAAATGTGGCAAGAATTCGTTGGACCTCTTCATCCGCAAATATGCTCTTGTGAACCAGCGCGCCGATTCATCCCAGACCTATGTTGTGCACCAAGACAATGTGGTGGTGGGTTATTATTCGCTGGTATTCAGTTCGATCAAGCAGGAAAACGCACCTTCTGCTATCCAGGCTGCGATGCCGGCCAACTATCCAGTTCCCGTCATGCTCTTCGCCCGTTTTGCAGTGGACAAGAAGATGCAGGGCCGCGGAATCGGAAGAGCGCTCCTTAAGGACGCGTTTCTCCGCACAATGGAAGCGTCGGATATTGGTGGTCTTGCGGCGATCCTTGTGGATGCAATCGACGATGCGATGGTGAGGTTCTATCGGGATTATGGGTTCACAGAATGCCCTGCCGGAGAGCGAAAGCTGATGATCGCTATGAAAGGTGTACGCGAGCATCTCTCCGGTGTCGCGCTTTCCGGTTGAGGTTCAGGCTTGAATACTAGAAAATAGTGCAGAATCCACTTCGAGATGCAAGGCGCGAGACGATACAATCTTCTCTGGAATGTCTATAAAGATTGCATTTCTCTTTCCGGGGCAAGGCTCGCAGACGGTTGGCATGGGCCGCGAACTTGCCGAGCGCTTTCCTATTGCCCGCGAGACCTTCGCCGAGGCCGACGAGGCTGTCGGCTTTCCGCTCTCCAAGCTCTGCTTCGAGGGGCCTGAGGAAGAACTCAAGCTGACGGAAAACACCCAGCCGGCCATTCTCACGGTGAGCATCGCAACCCTGCGCGTGCTGGCGCTGCATGGCATTGAGCCAGCGCTGGCTGCCGGTCACTCTTTAGGCGAATGGTCGGCGCACGTGGCCGCCGGAACCTACTCGTTCGCCGACGCTGTGCGCTTTGTGAAGGCGCGCGGGCGAGCCATGCAACTGGCCTTTCCCGCGGGGCAAGGGGGTATGGCCGCGATTCTCTCGCTCAGCCCGGAACTCGTGGCCGAGGCTTGCGCTGAAGCTGCCCATGAGACTGGACTTACCGTCTCCCCCGCCAACTTCAACTCTCCAGCCCAGACGGTCATCTCGGGCGATCTGGCCGCGGTCGAGAAGGCCTCCGAACTGGCCAAGGCCAAAGGCGCACGCCGCGCCGTTCTGCTTCCGGTCAGCGCGCCTTTCCATTGCGCCCTGATGCAGCCCGCGCAGGAAGAAGTGGCGAGGGTGCTGGGCTCGCTCACGCTCGCCGATCCCTGCTTCCCTGTCGCCGCAAATGTTACTGGCGACATGGTCACCACCGCCGATGAGGTTCGCGACGCGCTCACCCGCCAGGTCACCGGCACGGTGCGCTGGGTGGATTGCATGAAGTCGTTGATCGCAGCTGGTGCGGATACTTTTATCGAACTAGCCCCGGGCAAGGTGCTCTGCGGATTGCTCAAGCAGATTGACCCGTCGCAGAAGCCTGCAACGAATGTGGAAGATGCCGCCAGCCTGGAGAAGACGCTCACCGAACTGAAACCGCTGTAAGCCATTCGCATACGATCCCAGGTCTCAGAATCGAGGCCTGGGGCACACGGTTTTGTCAGTTAATGCGCGGGCTCGATAGATTTGATATTGGGAAAAATGTCTTTTTCAGAAGTTTCAATTTTGATTCTGATCTCCTGCTTCAAATCGTCTGGATAGTTATAGGTTCTGACGCCTCCCTCTTGGGTTTGTATCTGAACAAAAATGAGCAAATAAACGCCAGAGATGACCTCCGGTATTGTCCCTTCCACCTCATATTGGGTATCAGAGACCTTGCGGAACTTCCTGAGCCCAAAATTTCTATTTAGACCTTTCTGCTCACTCTTAGGGTCTGTCTTCAGGTCGAATCCCACGGCAAGTGATAAAACAGTCCCCTTCACAGGCCCATCCAAAATAATTGTGTAACGAAGCGTATCACCTGGTTTTTTAGGAGATTCAGCAATATTCATATTTTGCGCCGAAACAACAGGAGCAAAAGTAGCCAATGCGAACAGGACCACGAGCACTCGTTTCAGCATCATTGATCCCCTCCATAGGGACAGGATCAGCGTAGGCCTATCAAAAGCGAATGTAAAGAGAAAATACAAGCAAATACAAAGGGCTTTCGATAATATCGGTGCAAAACCGGACTCAATTCGCGTCAGAGATCACCCGCGTTGACTGATCCCCTTATGGCTCCAGCAGAAGCTCCACGTCGGGCGGCGAGAAGTTGAGAGCGTGCGTCTTGGGATCGTAGTCCAGATTGAGCGCTTTGCTCTTGCGCCCGTTGATCAGCACGGCCATGAGCAGTACGTTGCCATGCATGGCCGACAAGACGACTTTGTGGCTGCGAATCACTCCATACTCATTGTCGGGACTCGAACCAAAATCATCCTGAAAGCGATCAAAAGGATAGGATGAGTGCTGCGCCGGATGCTGCTGCCAGTTGGGATCATGCAGCCAGATGCCGTAGGCCGTGGGCATGTCATTCTGCTCCACCGCAGTCAGGAACTTGTTCGCCGTGATTCTGCCTTGCAGATGGTTATTCCAATACCAGGGCCAATCGACCGGCCGGCCGGCGACCAGCCAAAAGCCGACAAACAGCACCAACAGCAGCCCCCCAGCGCTATACAAGATCACTTTGCGGCGGCGATCGCGGACATAATCAAACTCTGGAGCATCGAGCAGCGTCATCGTGCTGGTTCCTTTCAAAAACAGTGGTCAGTGGACAGTCGTCGATGTGACCAAAACTATTATCGCTCCCCAAACTCTCTTTGTTTAGACACCGCAGGCTGGAGAACAGTTCCCTGCCAGCGAAAACTGTTCTCTGTTTACTGTCGCTTATTCTCTGCTGTAACTTGTCCGGCTCTTTTCCGCGTTGCGTTCGATCGCCAGTTCGATCAGGCGGGTGATCAGATCTTTGTAGGGGAGTCCGGTGGCCTCCCACAGCTTGGGGTACATGCTGATGCTGGTAAACCCGGGCATGGTATTGACCTCATTCAGATAGATCCGCCGCTTGCCGTCCGGTTCCATCAGGAAGTCCACGCGCGCGAGACCTGCCAAATCGCAGGCCCGGAAGGCGGCAACAGCCATCTCGCGAATCTGCCTGGTCTCGGCTTTGCTTAGCTTGGCCGGAATCACCGGCACCGCGCCCTGGCAAAGATACTTGTCCTCATAGTCGTAAAACTCCTTGCCGGGAACGATCTCGCCCACCACGCTCGCCTGCGGATCGTCGTTGCCGAGCACGGCCACCTCAAACTCGCGGGCCTTGGACTTGTTGCCGCCGACGCCCTGCTCCACCACCAGTTTGCGGTCGTACCGGGCGGCCAGATCGAGCGCCGGCGCCAGTTCTTTGCGGGCATGCACTTTGCTGATGCCCACCGACGAGCCCAGGTTTGCAGGCTTCACAAAGACCGGATACTTGAGCGCCGTCTCGATCAGGGCAATGGCCTTGCGCGGGGCGCGATCCCACTCGGTCCGCAGCACGGTTACATGCTTGACGATGGGCAACCTGGCGAAGGCAAACAGGCGCTTCATCACGTCCTTGTCCATTCCCGCGGACGAGCCCAGCACCCCTGAGCCGACATAGGCGATGCCGGCCAGCTCAAAGAGCCCCTGGATCGTCCCGTCCTCGCCAAAGGTACCGTGCAGCACGGGAAAGACCACGTCGAGGGCTTGGCCATCCATGCAGGACTGGCCGCTTAGGGCGATCGCGGAAGTCGCATCCTCCGGCTTTTGAACCTTGGAACCCTCCAACAGCCGCTGAGCGGCGCCCGCAGTCAACCATTGCCCGGCCTTGTTGATGCCGATCGGCACCACATCGAACTTGCGTCGATCAATCGCCTTCAAAATTGAAGCCGCCGAGAGCAATGAAACCTCATGCTCCCCGCTCCGTCCGCCAAACAGAATTCCCACTCGCAGCTTTTTTGCCATTTGTTATCTAAATCCCCGCTTTGGGTACGCGAAATACCGCCCTGACGCAATCCGGATTGACCACAGCTATCTGCACATGAGTTTTTTCGAGAAAAGCGCTGCCTGAGTAGATAGGATTTCCCTCTGCGAATATGCCTCGTACGGTATCGATTGGTTCCGCATCAGACCCGTGGAAAATTTGATGAAGACATCGAATGACGGCGCAGTCCAAGCGTCGCCGCCACTCCTCTGGCCCATTCACCGGCAGCGGGCCACCCGCTGGAATGGTTCTCAGCAAACTTCGATGCGCATCCCTCAAATTCTCAATGGAGTCCTTGGTGGTCAGGTCAAGGCACAGTCCTAAATCAATCACGGCGCCTACAACAAATGGAATGCTTACGCCCTCGCCACGTTTGAGCTTTTCACGCGAGAATTCCAATGCTCGATGGGGGTTGGATTCCCAAAAATATACACCCGGACCAAGCCAATCATAATCGTTGCTGCTGAGTTTGAACGATTTGGTTCCAGAAAGCAGACCTTCACCTAACTCACGGTCGCAGCCATGATAGGCGAGCACGAAACTTGTGGAGAGACGATGCACAATCTAGCGGTAGTTCTTGGTCAATCTGCCGGTGCGGGTATAAATTCCCATCTCAACCAAAACCGCCAATGCGTGCTCTGGTGACTGCGTTGCCTTCAGGGTGAAGGCCTTGGCCGCGCGCTTGAATTCGCGCGTAAAGCTTTCACTCCGTGGATCGAGCTTCGGAACGGCGCCATTCCTGGTCGATGTCAGAACTCGCTTTGCCATTCGGCAGCCCCCAGTCCTCGTCCCTATGATTATAGACCGAGGCCAGCATTTCATGAAAAAGACCTGCAAATCGGAAGCTCTGCTTGCCTCACGCGGTCTGTTCTTCCCAGATGCCGGGCTGGGCAGCTTCGCCAACCTGTCGCGTTGGTTATTTTCAGGGTTGTCGCCATGTCTCAACACTTCATCCGCCAGAGGCGGTCTGGCCTGATTCTTATGCTCAAAAAGGCGACAGATAGCGATTTGGATTATGATTTAGTGAGCGTTCAGAGATTAATCTCCCTTATTGCTGCTCTGGATTTCACATTATTTTTCCCTAAGAGTGTTTCCTACTGTTTTCTTTGCCGATAGGAACTCTTAGGGACACGGACGAGCCGCCCGTCTATCCCAAGATCGCTTATGAAGAGATTGATACCAGCTTTCGCCATCATTCTCGGATGGGCTTGGACTGCGTGCGCAGCGCCACCCGCCCCCCTCGCGAGTCTGCGCGCCATCCACGCCCTTAGCCATGCCGAGGCTGACAAGAATCTGCCGGTTGCATTTGAGGCGACGATCACCTACGCCCGCGGCTATGATTTGCTTCTTTTTGTGCAAGACGATGGTGTGGGAATTTATGTGCGCACGCTGACGGATCTCAAGCTCGGACCGGGTGATCGCGTCCTTATCAAAGGAATCACGCAGGCCAGCTTCCGGACGTTTGTGCTGGGCAGGAACATTACTTTTCTTCGCCATAGCGGCCTGCCCACACCTGTGCCTGCCAGTTTCGATCAGATGTTGCGAACCGAGCGCGACTGTATTCTAGTCACCGTGCACGGCGTTGTGCGCGCCATCGATTCGAATGTGAATTCAATGCAGCCATTCGTTTCCATGAAAATGCTTTCCGGTGAGGGCGCCATCGACCTGGTCGTGAACAGCAACGATCCGGCGCAGCTCAAAGACTTGTTGGACGCCGAAGTGGTGGTCACGGGAACGGCTTCGGCGCGATTTGAAGGTATGCGTCAGGAGGGAGTGATCCTCAACGTTCCTTCACGGGCGGGATTCAAGGTGATCAAGCATGTCCCGCTCATTACCCTGCCCGCCATTCACACGCTTCACGCCTTGGGAAATGTCGGAGCTGCCGGGAGCATGCCTCTCGCTTTTGAAGCGGTGGTCACCTACTATCGCGGATATGAGAATATGCTTTTTGTTCAGGATGGCGCTGAGGGCATTTATGTGCGAGCGCCGAATGGTGCGGGACTGGTGCCTGGCGATCGCGTCCTGGTTCGCGGAAAGTCTTTTGGCGCATTCCGCCCCTGGGTATTGGCCGATAGTGTGACCTTGCTCCACCATGGCGAGCCGCTGCACGCTGTGACAACCAACTTCAATGAACTGATTCACGCGCAGCGCGACTGCATTCTGATCTCGCTGCGTGCGGTGGTACGAGCCGCTGACCCTGCCTGGGGGCCGAGCGGACCCACTTACGTGCAGTTACTGACCGATGAAGGATACGTCGACGCGGTCTTGGACAGCGACGATGCGAGTGCGCGCAAATTGATACTGGATGCCGAAGTGGAGGTCACCGGGGTTGCTACGGGAAAACTCGACGGAATGAATCAGCTCACCGGGATCAAGCTCTACATTCCTTCGCTGAAGAACGTCAGGATTCTGAAGCGTTCCAGCGCCAGCTTGCAATCGCTGCCAGTCACTCCGATGGAGGAAATCCTCCCTGGCTACCATGTGCATGATTCTTCTCCCAGGGTACGTGTGCGCGGGTCGATCACTTATTACCAGCCTAGTTCATTCGCGGTGTTGCAAGACGGTGGCAGAAGTTTGCGGATCATGACCCAGTCCAACATCCCTTTGCGCATTGGTGATCTGGCCGACGCCACAGGCTTTCCGGATGTGCAGGATGGTTTTCTCACCTTGACTCGCGGCGAAATTCAAGACACGGGCACTCAGGCTCCGATTCCGCCGCTGACAACGGATTGGCTTGATCTGGCGACCAGCCACAGAATCTTCGGACTGGTTTCCATTCAGGGCCGCGTCATGACGGAGATACGGGAAGCCTCACAGGACGAGTATGTGCTGGCGTCGGACGGGAATCTGTTCACCGCCGTTTACCGCCATCCCGATGCAGCCAGTCATATTCCGCTTCCGCTTATGAAGCAGATTCCGCCGGGTTCCGTGGTCCGCATCACCGGCATCTGTGTACTCAAGAGCGCCAACCCGAACTACGGCCAAGTACCGTTCGATATTCTGCTGCGATCGTTCGACGATATTGCTGTGATCGCCAACCCTTCGTGGATCAACACCCGCAACCTGATCCTGATCGTGGGCTTACTGTTGGTGATTATGGCGGTGGTGGTCGGTTGGGGTTGGACCCTGGAACGCAAGGTGCGCCGCCAAGCTACGGCAATGTCGATCCGCACAGAGGCCGAAGCCACCCTCGAGCGTCGGCGCAGCGGCATTCTTGAGGACATCAACGGCTCCCGGCCATTGGTTGAGATTCTCGAAGAGATTACGGAATTGTTCTCGTTCCAACTGGGTGGCGCGCCCTGCTGGTGCCAGATCACGGATAGCGCCCTGGTGGGCAATTGCCCGCCACAGCCTTCAGCTTGCCGTATCGCCCGCATCGAGATTCCGGCCCGTTCTGGTCTACCGCTGGGCACCATTTTTGCTGCTTTTGAAGCTGACACCAAGCCCGCCGACCTTGAATCGGAAGCGCTTACCAAGGCGGCCGGCCTGGCTACGCTGGCCATCGAAACCCGCCGCCTTTATACCGACTTGCGCCGCCGTTCGGAGTTCGATCTGCTCACGGACAGCCACAACCGCTTTTCTTTGGACCAGTATCTGGATACCCTGGTTGATGAGGCGCGGCTCAGCGTCAGCATCTTTGGCCTGATTTATATCGATCTCGATAAATTCAAGCAGGTGAACGACCAATATGGCCACCACATTGGCGACCTCTACCTGCAGGAGGTGGCTCGGCGCATGAAGCGCCAACTTCGTTCTCACGATATGCTGGCGCGGTTGGGCGGCGACGAATTTGCGGCTCTGGTTTCAGTGGTAAGCAGCGCGGCGGAAGTGCAGGAGGTTGGCGTGCGCCTCGACCGCTGTTTCGACGAGCCCTTTTCTCTTGAGGGAAATCTCATCCATGGCTCGGCAAGCATCGGCATCGCCATTTATCCCCAAAACGGCGCAACCAGAGACAGCCTTTTGAACGCCGCGGATGCCGCCATGTATGTGGCCAAAAACATCAAGCGCCGATCAATTGCCGGCTCCTCCATGATGCAGAGTTGATCGATCGGCGATTCCTGCCGATAAGACTCTTTGGAGCGGGTGGGTCTTGCTCCGACTCGAACGGGTTTTTTGCGATGAAGAGATTGATTCCCTTGTTCGCCGTTCTTCTAGGATGGGCCTCGACTGCCTGGGCAGCGGCTCCCGCCGAGTTGACCACGCTGCGCTCCATTGTCTCGCTCACCAATGCCGAGGCTGACAAGCATCATCCTGTGGCGTTTGAAGCTACGGTGACCTACCGAAGCGCACTCGCATACACGATGTTTGTGCAAGACGACGGCGTCGCGGTGTTTGTGAGGATCCAACCTTCTTTCAAAATCGATCCAGGGGACCGCGTTCTGGTGAAAGGCACGACGCAGGGCAGCTTCAGCCCGATTGTGGTTGCCGAAAGCGTCACTGTGCTCCGGCATGGCACGCTGCCCCAGCCCGTGCCTGCCACCTATGACGAGTTGATCCGCATTCATTACGACTGCGTGCTGGTCACCGTGCACGGCATTGTTCGCGCCGCCGACTCGCACACGGATGCTCAGGGAACCACCGCCATGTTACAGCTACTGACTGATGGTGGTTACATGCGTGTGAACATTGACAACTATGTCATTGGCTCGCTTGAAGACTTGCTCGACGCCGAAGTGGAGGTTATCGGGGTTGCCGCTGGAGAATTCGACGGCAAGATGCAATTGCATGGAGTGGGGATTTTGAGCGCATCTCCCGAATATCTAAAGATCCTCACTCGTGCCCGCAGCAATCCATGGTATCTTTCGCCAACGCCCATGGGCCAAATTATCAATGCATATCATGTGATCGATCACTCACAAAGAATTATGGTTCATGGAACCATTACTTATTACCAGCCGGGAGAATCGGTTGTGTTGCAGAGAGGCTCAACAAGCCTGTGGATCTCGACCGGGACCTATGATCGATTGAACGTCGGCGACGTTGTGGACGCGACCGGCTTCCCGGAGGCGCACAACGGCTTTCTGGCCTTGACCCGCGCGGAGATTCAGGATACCCACCTGCAAGCGCCTATTACGCCGCTGCCGACAACCAGGAAGGAACTTGCTCTTAGCGCCCATGTCATCGATCTGGTCTCTGTCGAAGGGCAGGTGGTGACGGCGGTCCGTGGCGGAACCCAGGATGAGTATCACCTGATGGCCGATGGCCAAATGTTCACCGCAGTTTACCGGCATCCGCCCATTGGCACACACTGGCCTGACATGAAACCGGCTCCGATCGGCTCCACAGTCCGCGTCGCCGGCATCTGCATCACTGAGAATTCCAACCCATTCGTGGGCGAGACGGCCTTTGATATTCTTATGCGCAACTTCGACGACATTGAAGTTGTCGCCCGGCCTTCCATGGTCAACACACGCAACCTGATGCTGGCCCTCCTTCTGTTGCTGGCGGTGATCATTGCCGTGAGCAGCTGGGGATGGGCTCTGAGAAGAAAAGTGCGCATCCAGACCGCGGCGCTCTCTGTACGGATTGAGGCCGAGGCCGCCTCGGAGCGGCGAATCGCACAGCTTGAACAGAAGCGAAGCATCATTCTGGAGGATATTAACGGCTCCCGGCCACTCGCTGAAGTCCTCGAAAAGATTACTGAGTTGATTTCTTTCATGCTCCATGACGCTCCCTGCTGGTGCGAGGTCGCCGATGGAGAGCGCCTGGGCAACAAACCGCCTGAGACGAAAGAACCGAGTATTGTGAGCGCGGAGATTCCCGCGCGCTCCGGGCCGGCCTTGGGCACACTCTTTGTTGCCGTCGATTCCGCCCTTCTGCCCAATGCGGCTCTCTCCTCCGACTATGCGAGGGAAGCCCTGTCGGTGGGGGCGCGGCTGGCCACTCTGGCCATCGAAACTCGACGCCTCTACTCGGACCTGCGCCGCCGTTCCGAGTTTGATCTGCTCACGGATGTTCCCAACCGCTTCGCCATGGAAAAATTCATGGAATCGCAGATCGAAGAGGCCAGTCGATCCGACGCGATCCTCGGCCTCATCTACATCGATCTGGATAAATTCAAGCCGATCAATGATACGTATGGCCATCATGTGGGCGACCTTTATCTGCAGGCGGTGGCTCTGCGTATGAGCCGCCAATTGCTGGGCGGCGATATGCTGGCTCGACTGGGTGGAGACGAGTTCGCCGCCCTGGTTTCCCTGCAGAATGGCCGCCCCGATCTGGACAAAATCATTGCACGGCTGCAAGGCTGCTTCAGCGAGCCCTTCTCTGTCGAGGGGATTTTGCTGCATGGAGAGGCCAGCATCGGCGTCGCCCTCTTCCCCCAGGACGGCGCCACAAAGGACAGCCTGCTCAGCGCCGCCGACGCCGCTATGTATGCAATCAAGAACAGCAAACGACAAGCCACTGCGGGCTCTTTGCCTGGCCTGAATTGATTGGTCGGCGATATCCTTCAGCTATGCTTTCAGGCACCTGAAAGCGCATAATACGATGGACTGGTATGTCCACGATGAAGGGACTGGCTCTCGCCCTCGCGATCATTTTCGGCTCGGCATTGGGTGCCTGGGCGGCTCCGCCTGGAGCGCTCACGACTCTGCGTGCCATTCGCGCTCTCACCAATGCTGAAGCTAGCCAGAAGTTGCCGGTCTCCGTCGAGGCCACGGTGACCTATTACCGCGACTATGAGAAATCACTCTTCATTCAGGATGGCGACACTCCTCTTTTCGTGCTTGCCACGACCAGCCTGAAACTGGGTCCTGGCGATCGCGTTCTGGTGAAGGGGATAACGCGCGGCACCTTCCGTCCCATTATCGTGAGCAGTGACATCACGTTGCTCCACCACGGCATCTTGCCCAAACCCCGTCCTGCCGGCTTCAGTGAATTGATCAGTGGTGAGCGCGATTGCTTGCTGGTGACCGTCCATGGCATCATCCGCGCCGCAGATCTGGTCACCAGTCCTGTATCCCCCATACTGAGCACGACTTTGCAATTGCGCATCGACGGAGGCTATGTTGAGGTCATTGTAGACAGCGACAATGCGGATGCGCTCAATGGCCTTCTGGACGCCGAGGTCGAGGTTACCGGGGCTGCTGGAGGAAGGTTCGACGCAAAGTCGCAGCAGACTGGTGTGATGATCCATGTTCCCAGTTTGGCAAGTGTGAAAATCTTGAAGCGCGCCCGCGCCGACATATGGGCCGCGCCCATCACGCCCATGAACGAAATTCTCGCCGGTTATCGTGTCAGCGATTTCTCAAAGAGAATTCGAGTTCAAGGGACGATCACCTACTATCAGCCGGGCTCGGCAGTTGTGCTGCAGGATGGGAAGAGGAGCCTATCGATCAGGACCCTCACGCATAGCCCGCTGCGTATCGGCGATCTGGCGGAAGCTTCGGGCTTTCCCGACGTTTACGATGGCTTTCTCACTTTGATTCGAGGAGAGATTCGGGATACCGGGGTACAAGCGCCGATCGTACCCCTGCCCATGACCTGGCAGAAGTTGGCCGTCAGCGACAACCTTCCCAGGGGGCATCACTTCGATCTGGTTTCCATTGAAGGACAGGTAGTGATGGCGGGGCGAGGATCGGGACAAGACGAATATATCCTGGTCGCGGACGGCCACCCATTCTCTGCCATCTTCCGCCATCCGGACGGACCGGTTCCCGACATGAAGGAGATTCCGGTGGGCTCCAAAGTGCGGGTCGACGGAATCTGTACAGCCAACGATTTCAACCCGATCAATCGGACGGTGCCGTTTGAAATTTTGCTACGTTCCTTCGATGACATAACCGTCGTTGCCGGTCCTTCCATGCTGAGCGTTCGCAACCTGGTGCTTGTCGTCGGCCTGTTGCTGATGGTCGTGGCTTTTGTTGGCGCCTATGGTTGGATTCTCGAACGCAAAGTGCACCGCCAAGCAGCAGCAATTTCGGCTCGCAATGAGGCAGAGGCCGAGTTGGAGCGGCGGCGCAGCCGGATACTTGTGGACATCAACAGATCGCGGCCTCTTGCCGAAGTCATCGAAGAGATCACGGGACTTGTTTCCTATACGCTCAAAGGCGCTGCCTGCTGGTGCGAAATTACAGACAGGGCGCAACTCGGGAGTCCTGCGCCCAGCACAGACGGACTGCGCGTCGTTCGTGCGGAGATTCCGGCCCGCTCCGGCCCGCCGCTGGGCACGCTGACTATAGCTTTCGATCCGTCTACCGAAGCCTGCGCCCACGAGTCTGAGGCACTATCCATGTGCGCCGAACTGGCCACGCTTGCCATCGAGACTTGTCACCTCTACTCCGACTTGCGCCGGCGCTCAGAGTTCGACATGCTCACCGATACTCACAACCGGTTCTCACTGCACAAGCGTCTTGATATTCTGATCGAAGAATCTCGCGAGAACAACGCCATCTTTGGGTTGATGTGCATCGACCTCGATAAATTCAAGCTGATCAACGACCAATACGGCCATCACATTGGAGACCTGTACCTTCAGGAGGTTTCTCGGCGCATGAAGCAGCAATTGCGCGGCGATGACATACTGGCGCGGCTCGGCGGGGACGAATTCGCAGCGTTGGTTTCGGTGGTGCGCAGCCGCGCCGGTGTCGAGGAAATCGCCTTGCGCCTGGAACGATCTTTTGATCGCCCATTCGTTTTGGAAGGCCACGAGTTGCATGGCTCGGCAAGCGTCGGCATCGCCCTCTACCCCGAGGATGGCGTCAGCAAAGACAGCCTGTTGAATGCCGCCGACACCGCGATGTATGCGATGAAAAACCGCAAGCGGCAAATCGAAGAGATGCTCGACAAACATCCGCTTCCCGCTCCCAAAAAAAGCGCAAATGAATAAGAGGCCCGGCTTGAAGCCGGGCCTCTTGATTCGCGATGGCGATGATCCGCAATATCGCTTCTATCGTCACCTGCCAAAGGCTATTGGCCCCACTGCAGGTGGCGCAGTTGGTGGCTATTCGGCCGCCATTTCCTCGGCCTCGCCCTCCTGGCGCATCAACTCCAGTTCGCGCTCTGCGGCTTCCATCTCAGCCGTAACCTCCTGCTGCACGCGGGCCGCCGCTTCTTCCAGCTCTGGTGAGAGCTTGACGTTGCGGTAGTACTCCAGCCCCGTGCCGGCGGGAATCAAACGTCCCACAATCACGTTCTCTTTCAGGCCGCGCAGGTTGTCCACCGCGCCGTTGATGCTGGCCTCGGTGAGTACGCGCGTGGTCTCCTGGAAGCTGGCCGCGGAGATGAAACTGTCGGTTGAGAGCGAGGCCTTGGTGATGCCCAGCAACAGCGGTCGTCCAATCGCCGGACGACCTCCGTTGTTCAGCACGCGGTCGTTCTCCTCGCGGAAGCGGAAGCGATCCACTTGCTGCTCCAACAGGAAATTGGTGTCGCCCACTTCGTCGATCCTCACCCAGCGCAGCATCTGCCGCACAATCACTTCAATGTGCTTGTCGCTGATCGCCACACCCTGCAAGCGGTAGACTTCCTGAATTTCGTTTACCAGGTAAGCCTGCAACGCCTTCTCGCCCAGTACATTCAGAATGTCGTGCGGGTTCAGCGGTCCATCCATCAGCGGATCGCCGGCGCTCAGACGCTCGCCTTCCTGAACATTGACGTGAATGCCGCGCGGCACCGAATATTCCTTCTCGTCGCCGTTGTCCGCAGTCACATAAATCTTGCGTTGGCCCTTGGCGACTTCGCCGAAGCGAATGACGCCGTCGATCTCGCTGATGATGGCGGTCTCGCGCGGCTTGCGCGCCTCGAAGAGTTCGACAACGCGAGGCAGACCGCCGGTGATGTCCTTGGTGCGCGTGCTCTCCTTGGGAATCTTTGCCAGCACGTCGCCCGGTCCCACCTCGGCACCATCTTCGATCATCAAGTGAGCGCCACGCGGCAGCAGATAGCGCTTGTGAGCCTTGGCGTTCTTCACTGCAAAAGCCGGCTGACGCTTCTCGTCCGGCGCATCGGCAACCACCCAGCGCGAGAGGCCGGTCACTTCATCGACTTCCTCGTTCAGCGTGATGCCTTCTTGCAGATCCTTGAACTGCACCGTGCCGCCAATTTCAGTAAGGATCGAATACGTGTATGGATCCCACTCGGCCAGCAACTGGCCCAGCACGACACGCTCTCCATCCTTCACCTTGAGGCGCGCGCCATAAACCACCTGGTAGCGCTCTTTCTCGCGGCCACGATCATCCTGAATAGCCACCGAGCCAGAGCGGTTCATGGCGACCAGCGTGCCATCTCTACTCTCAACCGTGTTCAGGTTAATGAAGCGCACAAAGCCGTTGTTCTTGGCGTCGAGGCGCGACTTGTCTGACACGCGGCTGGCCGTGCCGCCCACGTGGAAGGTTCTCATCGTCAACTGCGTGCCGGGCTCGCCGATGGATTGCGCGGCAATCACGCCGCAAGTCTCGCCCAACTCCACCATGCGCCCTGAGCCCAGGTTGCGCCCGTAGCACAGCGCGCAAACACCGCGCCGCGACTCGCAGGTTAGCACCGAGCGAATTCTCACCTTCTCCACGCCCGCGCCCTGAATCGCCGAAGCAATATCCTCGTCGATGCCCTGGTTCAAGTCCACCACAATGTTGCCGTCGTAGTCTTTAATTCTTTCCAAAGACACGCGGCCGATAATACGATCACGGAGCGGTTCAATGATCTCGCCCGACTCGACGATCGATCCAACGTAAATGCCCTCGACCGTGCCGCAGTCGTATTCGGTCACGATCACGTCCTGGGCAACGTCAACGAGACGCCGTGTCAAGTAGCCCGAATCGGCTGTCTTCAGCGCAGTATCGGCCAATCCTTTACGCGCACCGTGCGTCGAGATGAAGTACTCCAGCACCGTCAAGCCTTCACGGAAGTTCGCCGTGATGGGCGTTTCAATGACTTCGCCTGAAGGCTTAGCCATCAAGCCGCGCATGCCGGAAAGCTGACGAATCTGCTGTTTTGATCCGCGCGCGCCGGAATCGGCCATGATGTAAATCGGATTGAACGCGCCTTCGTCGTCGGCACGTTTCATGTTGTCGAACATTTCATCGGCAACCTTTTCGGTGACCGCCGACCACATCTGAATGACCTTGTTGGAGCGTTCGCCGTTGGTGATTGCGCCGTCCATATACTGCTTCTGGACTTCGATCACCTTCAGATCGGCCTCGCGCACAACCGTATACTTGCTGTCTGGAATCACCATGTCGTCCAGGCCCACGGAGAGCCCCGAGCGCGTGGCGTACTGGAAGCCCAGTTCCTTGATGCGATCCAGCATGCCAACCGTCACTTCGAGACCGAGGTTCTGGTTGCAATAGTTCACCAGCTGTCCGATGCCCTTCTTCTTCAACAGGCCGTTGACATACGGCATTCCTTCCGGCAGTGCGTCGTTCAGAATCACGCGGCCCACCGTCGTCGAGATGTATTGCTTGTTGAATTCAACCGGCTCAATGTGCGTCAGATCCTGGTCATCGTATGCCGTGGTCATGTCCAGCATCATGCCTGTGTAGCGCAGACGAATGGGCGAAAGCGTCTCCACTTCCTTGGCTTCGAGAGCCATCAAAATCTCTTCCGTGCTCGCGAACACACGGCCCTCGCCCTTGGCGTTCTTCTTGGCCTTGGTCAAGTAATAAAGCCCCAGCACCATGTCCTGCGAAGGAACGGTAATGGGCTGGCCCGAAGCCGGCGAAAGAATATTGTGCGATGCGAGCATCAGCACGCTGGCTTCAATCTGCGCCTCTGGCGACAGCGGAATATGAACTGCCATCTGGTCGCCATCGAAATCGGCATTGAAGGCTGTGCAGACCAGTGGGTGAATCTTGATCGCCTTGCCCTCGACCAGTACCGGCTCAAAGGCTTGAATGCCCAGACGATGAAGCGTAGGCGCGCGGTTCAACAGCACAGGATGGTCCTTGATGACTTCTTCGAGAATGTCCCACACCACCGGCTCCTGCATCTCTACCATCTCTTTGGCCTGCTTGATGGTCGTGCAGTGGCCCGTCTGTTCCAGGCGATGATAGATGAACGGCTTGAAGAGTTCGAGCGCCATCTTCTTCGGCAATCCGCATTGATGCAATTTCAATTCCGGACCCACCACGATCACCGAACGGCCCGAATAATCTACGCGCTTGCCCAACAGATTTTGTCTAAAGCGTCCCTGCTTGCCCTTCAACGTGTCGGAGAGCGACTTCAGCGGACGGTTGTTTGCGCCCCTCAACACACGGCCGCGACGGCCATTGTCAAAGAGAGCATCGACCGCCTCCTGCAACATGCGCTTTTCGTTGCGCACAATCACTTCAGGCGCGTGCAGGTCCATCAGCTTCTTCAACCGGTTGTTGCGGTTGATGACACGGCGATAAAGATCGTTCAAATCAGAAGTCGCAAAGCGTCCGCCATCCAGCGGAACCAGCGGGCGCAGCTCAGGTGGGATCACCGGCAGCACATCCAGAATCATCCATTGCGGCTTGTTGTCACTCTTGCGGAAGGCCTCGACAACCTTCAACCGCTTGGCATATTTCAGCTTCTTCTGCGCCGAGGTTTCTGTCTTCATCCGCTCGCGCAGTTCAACGCCGAGTTCTTCCACCTGCACGCGCTTCAGCAGCTCCTTGATTGCCTCCGCGCCCATCATCGCCTTAAAGCCAGAGGGACGGAACTGAGCATCCAGTTCGCGATACTTGGTCTCGTCCTTGATGATCTCGCGTTCCTTCACCGGCGCGTCACCCGGATCGACCACCACATAGGATTCGAAGTAGAGAATGCCTTCCAAGTCACGCAGAGAGATGTCGAGCAGGTGCCCGATCCTCGAGGGCAGCCCCTTGAAGAACCACACATGCGAGCACGGCGACGCCAGCTCGATGTGGCCCATGCGCTCGCGGCGCACCTTGCTCACAGTCACTTCCACGCCGCACTTGTCGCAGATGACGCCGCGGTGCTTCATGCGCTTGTACTTGCCGCACAAGCACTCCCAGTCGGTCACCGGTCCAAAGATGCGCGCGCAGAAAAGCCCGTCGCGCTCCGGTTTGAAGGTGCGATAGTTGATCGTCTCTGGCTTGGTCACTTCGCCGTGCGACCAGCTGCGGATCTTCTCCGGCGATGCCAGCATGATGCGGATAGCGTCAAAATCGGTAATGGGACCAGAAAGTTCAAATGGGTTCGAACGGAACAAGGCAACCCTCCTTGGCGGGCCTCATCGGCGCCTGCCGCGGCTTTTCCCGGGATTGATGAGGAGTTCTTCCTTCCCGGGAAGCGGTGTTTGCCGCTCTCAAGAAGAACTCTGAACAAAAGCTTCTAGCTTCTAGCTCCTAGCTCCTAGCCTCTAGCTCGCATTGCTGCTATCGAACGCTTCAATTCAGCGTGAAAAAGCTAGCAGCTAGCGGCTAGAAGCTAAAAGCTGATTTCTTAGTCCGCGACCGCCGCCACTTCCGGCACCGGCAGCTTTTTGATCAGGTCTGCGCGTTTGATCAACTCCACGTCCAGGCACAACGACTGCAACTCGCGAATCAGCACGTTGAACGATTCCGGCACGCCGGGCTCGATTGCCGCTTCGCCTTTCACAATCGCTTCATAGATCTTTGTTCGGCCATAGACGTCGTCCGACTTTGCTGTCAGCAATTCTTGAAGAATGTAAGCCGCGCCATAAGCCTCCAGCGCCCACACTTCCATCTCGCCAAATCTCTGCCCGCCAAATTGCGCCTTGCCGCCCAAAGGCTGCTGCGTAATCAGCGAGTACGGCCCAATCGAACGCGCGTGAATCTTGTCATCGACCAAGTGCGAAAGCTTCAGCATGTAAATGTAGCCCACCGTCACCGGCTGTTCAAATTGCTCGCCGGTCATGCCGTCAAACAGCGCCGTTTTGCCTGATGAAGGCAGCCCAGCCGAAGCCAGCAGCGCCTTGATCTCTTCCTCGCGCGCGCCATCGAACACAGCGGTTCCAAACCAGATGCCGCGCTTCATGCCGGCTCCTACGCGAAGCAGCGTTTCGTCGTCCAACTCCAGCAACTGGCGCAGCGCCGCCGTTCCAGCGAACTCCTTCTTCATCAGTTCGCGCGTGTAGGCCACATCGGTATTGGCCTTAATCAGCGCGGCAATCTTTTCGCCCAGCGCATGTGCGGCCCAGCCCAGATGTGTCTCGAGAATCTGTCCCACGTTCATACGAGAAGGCACGCCGAGCGGATTCAGCACAATCTCCACCGGAGTTCCATCGGGCAGATACGGCATGTCTTCCTCAGGAAGAATGCGCGCAATCACGCCCTTGTTGCCGTGACGGCCAGCCATCTTGTCGCCTACTGAAAGCTTGCGCTTCATGGCCACATAGACCTTCACCAGCTTGATCACGCCCGGAGGCAGTTCATCGCCCTTTTGCAGCTTGATGACTTTCTCGTTGGTGATCTTGCGCAGCACTTCGATCTGCCGCGACGTCATCTCTTCGATCTCGTCGATCTGCTCGTTGACGCGCGGATCCTTGTCGTTATAGCGGATGCGCTTCAGATTCTTGGTCGAAATGCGCTCAATCGTTTCGCGATCGAGAATCGCACCCTTGGTCAGCAGCCGCTTGTTGGTGCGCTCGTCATGCAGGTCGGCCAGCACTTCCTTGCCGCCCAGAATGCCGTCCAAACGCTTCAGGCGCTCGTCGGTCAAAATGCGAATTTCGTCGCCCAGATTCTTCTCGAGCTTGGCGACGTACTCGCCTTCAATCTGCTTGGCGCGTTCGTCTTTCTCCTGGCCCTTGCGGCTGAAGATGCGCACATCGACGATCGTGCCCTCAATGCCCGGAGGGCAGGTCAGCGATGCATCACGCACATCGCCGGCCTTCTCACCGAAGATGGCTCGCAGCAGCTTTTCTTCCGGTGTAAGCTGCGTCTCGCCCTTGGGTGTGACTTTGCCCACCAGAATGTCGCCGTGCTTGATCTGGGCGCCGATGCGAATTACTCCGCTCTCGTCCAGGTCGCGCAGCGCGTGCTCGCTCACATTGGGAATATCCCGCGTAATCTCTTCCGGTCCCAACTTGGTGTCGCGCGCTTCGATTTCAAATTCTTCAATGTGGACCGAGGTGTAGTAATCCTCTCTCACCAGTTTCTCGCTGATGAGAATCGCGTCCTCGAAGTTATAGCCGCGCCACGGCATGAAGGCCACCAGCACGTTGCGCCCTAGAGCCAGCTCGCCCTGCTCCGTGCAAGGTCCGTCGGCAATCACCTGCCCCTTCACCACCCGCTCGCCCTCGCGGACCACAGGCTTCTGATTGATGCAGGTATTCTGGTTCGACCGCTTGAACTTGATCAGCGTGTAAATGTCCGAACCAACCTCGCGCGAAAGCTGTGTCGGATGATGCTCGCCTTCGACGCGCACGATGATGCGCTGCGAGTCGACCGAATCCACAATACCGTTGCGCTTGGCTAGAATCACGGCGCCGGAATCGCGCGCCGTCACGCCTTCCATCCCCGTGCCCACGAGCGGTGCCTCGGCGACCAGCAGGGGAACGCTCTGCCGTTGCATGTTTGCGCCCATCAGCGCGCGGTTGGCGTCGTCGTGCTCCAAAAACGGCACCAGCGACGCGGCCACCGACACCAGCTGCTTCGGTGAAACGTCGATGTAATCCACATCGGTCCGATTCACCAGCACAAAGTTGCCCTGGCGGCGTGCGTTCACCAGATCTTCAGTGATAAAGCCCTCATCGTTGAAGTCGATGTTGGCCTGCGCAATGGTGTGCTTGTCCTCTTCCCATGCCGAAAGATAGAAGCTGAACGGGATGTTGTCGATCGGACGCTTGCCCGCCTTCTTCAGCGCCGCATTCAGCCGCGCCGCTTCTTCTTTCTCAATGTGATCGCCCACGCGCAAGCCGCTCTCGCCGGCGTTGGCAATCTCGACAAAATCCAAAATTCGCGAGTCTTTCACCTTGCGGTAGGGCGACTCGATGAATCCATATTCATTGATCCGCGCAAAGCAGCTCAGCGAACTGATCAGGCCGATGTTCGGACCTTCCGGCGTTTCAATCGGGCAGATGCGGCCGTAGTGCGTCGGATGAACGTCGCGCACTTCAAAGCCCGCGCGCTCTCGTGACAAGCCGCCCGGTCCAAGTGCCGAAAGGCGCCTCTTGTGCGTAATTTCCGAAAGCGGATTCGTCTGATCCATGAACTGCGACAACTGCGATGAACCGAAGAATTCGCGAATCGCCGCCATGACCGGCTTGGCGTTGATCAGGTCGTGCGGCATAGCCGTCGAAAGCTCCTGATAGACGCTCATCTTTTCCTTGATGGCGCGTTCCATGCGCACCAGGCCAATGCGGAATTGATTCTCCATCAACTCGCCGACTGCTCTCACGCGGCGATTGCCAAGGTGATCGATGTCGTCCACCATGCCAATGTTCTTGCGCAGCTTGAGCAAGTAGCGGATGGTCGCGTAGAAATCCTCGGGCGTCAGCGTACGGTTATTGAGGTGCGTCGCGTCCTGGTTCTCGTACAACTTGATGTTGAACTTCAAACGGCCCACGCGCGAGAAATCGTACTTGCGAGCGTCGAAGAACATGCCCTCGAAGAGGGCCGTCGCAGTGTCCAGCGTTGGCGGATCACCGGGGCGCAGTTTGCGGTAAATCTCGATCAGCGCCTCTTCCGGCTTGCGGATCGAATCGCGCTTCAGCGTGTTGGTGATAATGTTGCCCACGTCATCGCGCTCTGGGAAGAATACTTCGAAACTCGCCGCGCCCGAGGCCAGCACCTTGTGCAGCCGGTCGGCCGTCAACTCGACGTTGGCCTCTACCACCACTTCTCCGGTATTCAAATCCACCACATCGGAGGCGGTCAGCGCACCGTCCAACTCGGCCTGTTCGACTTCGATCCTCTCGATGGACGCCGCGCGCAGAGCCTTGAGCGAGTGCGCTGTGATTTTGCGTCCGGAGAAGGCGATCTCTACGCCATTGGCCAGAATCGCGTGTGCCGGTTTCGCACCCACCAGGTGTGTTGTGCCGTGACCCTCCGGCGGAACCGCCCAGTGCAGCTTGCCGTCGGTGATGTGCAACCGGTCCACGGTATAAAAAGTCTTCAAAATCTCTTCGTCCGAGCGCAATCCCAGAGCCCGCAAAAAGATCGTGCCGAGAAACTTGCGCTTGCGGTCGATGCGCACATAGAGCGTGTTCTTCTGGTCGTATTCGAATTCCACCCACGAACCGCGATAGGGAATAATCTTGCCCAAAAAGTAGGTGCGATTATTGGCGGTCTCGAAAAACACGCCGGGCGACCGGTGCAATTGCGAAACAATCACGCGCTCGGTGCCGTTCACAATGAACGTTCCGTTCGGCGTCATCAAGGGGATATCGCCGAAAAAGACTTCCTGTTCCTTAATGTCGCGAATCGTCTTGTTGCCGGTCTCAGGGTCCTTGTCATAAATGGTCAGACGCACCGTCACCTTCAACGGCGCGGAGAAGGTCATACCCCGCTCTTCGCACTCCTGCTGGTCGTATTTCAATTGCAGGCTTACCGGGTCGCCGCACTTGTTGCAGAAATCGGGTGTGTTCTTGTTGTAGGTGCCGCACTTCTGGCAAAGCACATCGCCAGGATGAAAGGGATCGGTGATCACCATCGACCCGCAATGCACGCAGGCCGTCCTTAGGTGATGCAGCCCTTTCAAGTGGCCGCACTTGCACTCCCAGTTACCGATTGAAAAATCCACAAAGTCCAACTGCGAGATGCCGCGGAAATCGGTGATCGGAAATACCGACACAAACACCGACTGCAGACCAGCGTCATCGCGCTCGTTGGGCAGTTTGTCCATCTGCAGAAAACGCTCATACGAGCGGCGCTGCACTTCAATCAGGTTGGGGATCTGGGTTGCTGTGGGAATCTTTGAAAAATCGAGCCGGCTGCGAATCGCGCGCTTCTCGTTGGGCATGTTCACTCCTGACCCTGGTCGCTCCGGCACCCAAGCCAACCAAACCATGGCTGCGGGCCGGGCCAGCGCCCGAGTCTTGTCGGCGCCGGCAAATTACGTAATTAAGCCAAATAACCGGAACTGGCACGATGAAATCTCCAGTTCCCACCCCTCAAACCCCGGCAAGCCCCCGAGGCAAAACTCATCGTGCGGCTGCAAACACGCCGGAGTTCTCCCCGGATCGTGCATCCCCCGTGAGAATCCGATCAAAAAACGCGCCTTGAGTGTGCCTGGGCATTGCCGCACATCCGGCATGTGCGCTACACTGCGCACAATCGAGGAAGCAATTGCAACGATAAAACCTGTTTACGACTCTGGTACGTGTCGGGCAAATAGCCCCAAAATGGTCACTGCCCGGGAAGAAAGACACGAAAAGCTCGCAAGGACACAATGCCCCGCGAGCGCGGCCCATCGCCTGTGCTCCCATCCGAATTCATTTGCGTTGCTCTCGCCGATCCCAAAGCTCGCTTCTGCCGCTCGCTCGCCAACCACTCGCCAACCGCCAACGGTATCTCGGCCTGCCGCCCAAGTAAACCATTGACCACAAGGCACTTAGCTACAATGCGAAAACCCTCGCCAGAAGGCTTGGCTCTGCCCTGGCCAGCGTACGCTTGCGTGCCCATTCACAACTTTCAAGACGCGCCAATCAAAACCCGTCCATTCCAGGAGAAAATCGGAAGGAACTGAAAAGATGCGCAATCATCATCATAGCGCGTTCCGATCTGCCCTGCAAGCCGCCCGACCTTTCGGCCGGGTAGCTTGATGGGGTTTCCTGATCGGATCTACTTGATTTCGATCGTCGCGATGCCTTCAAACTTCTTCTTGATCGCCTCGGCCTCGTCCTTGGTCGCGCTCTCCTTCAGAGCCTTGGGCGCGCCGTCAACCAGATCCTTGGCTTCCTTCAGGCCCAGCGAGGTAATCTCGCGAACAGCCTTGATGGTGTTAATCTTGTTGGCGCCGAAGTCCTTCAGAATCACCTGAAACTCGGTCTTCTCCTCAGCTACGGGAGCTGCCGCTGTCGCTGCTGCCGCCGCCGGAGCCGCCGCTGCCGCTGAAACGCCAAGCCGCACTTCCAGCTTCTTCACCAGAGCCGCCGCTTCCAGCAGGCTCAGGGCCACAATTTGCTCTTCCAACTGCGCTATATCCGCCATTTTTCTCTCCATTCACAACCGTTTTGAATTGTTTTTCTGCGACCGCGGACCCAAACCAGAAGTTTCCGATGCGCCAGACCCGCGCACTTCCCGCATGTTTCCCGGCCAAAACCCTTAAAGCAGCTCTTAGCTGTTAGCTTTTAGCTCTTTTCGATGGCTCAACTGCTTCAACATCTCTAGAAAAAGCTAAGAGCTAATAGCCTCTTAAGCCGCCGAAGCAAACTTTTCTTTCTCGACGCCCTGACCCAAAACCACCGCCAGATCGTGTCCCGCGGCATTGATGACCGTCGCCAAACGCTGCGCTGGAGCATTGATCAGGAACAGCAGCTTCGAGAAGAGCTCTTCCTTGCCCGGCATCGTCGCCAACGCCTTCACTTCATCCACCGTCAATAGCTTGCCGTCGATAATGCCCAGCTTGAACTGGAACTCCGCATTGTCGCCTGCCCACTTGGCGAAGACTTTCGCCAGTGCCACCGGGTCGCCCGCCGTAAACGCCACCGAATTCACGCCCTTGAGACCCTTCAGCGCGGCCTCCACTTGCGTGCCCTGGCCGGATACGGCCGCCAGCTTGTTTTTCACCACGCGATATTTGCCGCCTGCCTCGCGGATCACCTTGCGCAGTTGAAAATCCTTGGCCACGGTCAACTTGGCAAACGTGCCAACAATCGCCGTAGTCGAGCTCTCCAGTTCCTTAGCCAGTAACTGGACCTTCTCCGTCTTCTTCGCTCTTGAAATCGCCATCTCGTCGCTCCGCTCCGACAGGGAACAGGGATTAGGAAACAGGGAACAGCATCACTTCACAGGCTGAACCTCGCTCTTCCTTCCTTTATCCCCTTCTCGCCCTCAACCGGCGTCTGTTGCAAATCTTGTTTTAATCATTCAGATCGGGGCAAGCGAGAACCGCGGGCTTTCCTGCTCCCTGTTCCCTATTCCCTGATCCCTGCTATTAGTGTTTGCCCGCCGCGTCCGCAACCGCCGAATCCAGCGGAACGCCAGGGCCCATCGTCGAGCTCAGTGTCACGCTCTTGATGTACTTGCCCTTGGCCGCCGAAGGCTTGTTGCGCACCACCGCACCGATCACTGTTGTCGCGTTATCGATCAGCTTTTGCGGGTCAAAGCTTAGCTTGCCCACCGGCACATGCACCAGGCTGGTCTTGTCGGCGCGAAACTCCACCTTACCGGCTTTGATCTCTTTCACCGCAGCGGCAACGTCCATCGTCACCGTACCGGTCTTGGGATTCGGCATCAAACCCTTTGGGCCGAGAATCTTTCCTAGCCGGCCTACGACTTTCATCATGTCCGGCGTGGCGATCAGCGCGTCGAAGTCCGTCCAGCTTTCCTTCTGGATCTTCTCCACCATCTCCTCGCCGCCCACAAAGTCCGCGCCCGCAGCCGTTGCTTCCTTCTGGCGATCGCCGGTGCAGATCACCGCGACGCTCTTGGTCTTGCCCAGTCCATGCGGCAACACAACCGTCCCGCGGACCATCTGATCGGCATGGCGCGTATCCACACCGAGCCGCATCGTCAGATCGACGGTCTCATCGAACTTGGCGTACTTCACCTGCTTCAGCAGGCCAACCGCCTCAGGCAGCGCATACGACGGCTTAATCACAGCCGCGCGCGCCTTCGCAATATTTTTGCTGGTTTTTCCCATTCTTCCCTCGTCTCCCACCGTCCCTGCCAGCCCCGCTTTGCGGAGAGCTCCTTGCCGGAGGGGCAACGTTTGAGGTTGCCGCGCCTAGGGCAGTCGAGCCCAGAAACCGTGGTGCATTTGACGGCCCAGAGATTTCCTCTGGGCACACCTTTGAATCATATCCAAACGGCCACCGAAATGCAAACCGCCTGCAAGTCGGTGGCAAGGGATCAAATGTCTTTGAGGATCGCTTCTTTGGAGACTCTCTTGTGTGCGGCAATGCTGGATAGAATTGGTTTCAGAGTTCCGATTCTAGCGGCGTATGCTCCGGAACAGCGATTCGATGGGGCGTCGGATGCTGAGTTTGCAGAATGATGTGGCTGCCGACTTGATGGATTTTCACGTATCCCCTGCGTTTCGAGAGGTGCTTGACCAGTTCTCCTCCGC
Organism: Occallatibacter sp.; assembly: GCA_049513195.1. GTDB lineage: Bacteria > Acidobacteriota > Terriglobia > Terriglobales > Acidobacteriaceae > Telmatobacter. Next base: position 60,186 of record JBEKWJ010000002.1, on the reverse strand, counting down.
TCAGATCGCGTGGCAGTTTCATGCGACGGCCAGCACCTCATCGCGAATCAGATGAAGACGAATAGATGCCGGCGCGTCTGAGTCAAAGTAGAAGGCTTGCACGGCCTCGCGGGCGTTGGTTCTCAACTCATCCCAACTATCGGCCTGGGTGAAGATGCTCTCGCCAAGGGCTTCGGCAGTGTAGCCGCCATCAGCCTCCTGAATCACTTCAAAAACGAGTTCCTTCATGCGTTTGCACCCACCGCCAAGCTTCCCCTCATCATAGCCCGACTTTGGAGAAGAAACGAAAGGACGCTGGGGCATCCCCCTCCTAAAAAACTACTTGACAACATACACTGTTTATCATACAGTATAGTTTATACAGTGTATGAGGCACAGCATGACACTATCCGAAAACCTCTTCGAGAATCTTCGCCTCGAGCTCCGGCGAGGATGCCTGACCCTGGCCGTTCTGGGCCAGCTCCGCCAGGAGCATTACGGCTATACCCTGCGCAAAGCTCTGGCCGAACGCGGGTTGGCCATTGACGAAAGCACGCTTTACCCGCTGCTTCGTCGGCTGGAGACCCAAGGCCTCTTGACCAGCCAGTGGCGCGAGGAAGAGAAGCGCAACAAGCGTTTTTACCGCCTCTCGGCCGACGGCGAGCGCATCTTCACCCAACTTGTGGACGAGTGGCGATCGATCAACGCGGCCATCGACAACATCTTTGCGCACTGAGCACCGAGGAAGAAAGGAACTCCATGGAACTTCTCGATCGTTATCTCGAAGCAATCCGCAAGCACCTGCCCTGGAAGCGGCAGGACGATATTCTGGCCGAACTGCGCGCCAATTTTGAGGCGCAGCTTGAAGACCGCGAGGCCGAGCTCGGCCGTCCGCTCACCCAAGTAGAGACCGAAGACTGGCTGCGCGAATTAGGTTCGCCGTTGCGCGTGGCGGCTCGCTATCAGCCGCAGCAATACCTGATCGGCCCGTCGCTTTTTCCCATCTATTGGATGATGCTGAAGATCGTGCTGCTCTGGGTTGCCATCATTTATTGCATTAGCAACGCAGTTCTGCTGGCGACTGAGCGGCTGAGTTGGCATGCACTGCCGCACCTGGCCGTGAGCCTGCCCTTCTCTCTGCTCTGGTCGGCTGGCGTCATCACCTTGATCTTCGCAGCCATCGAGCTGGTCTCCGTGCATTTTCCGGAAAAGCTCAGCAAGGTGGGCGCGCTGCACAACGAGTGGTCGCCAGCCTCGCTGCCTCCCTTGCCCAAGCCGCAAAAAGACGGCAAGCGGAGAAGTTACGCCAAGGCCGTCACCGAGGTTGTCGCCCAATCGATCTTCCTGTCGATATGGCTGATTATGCCCCATTATCCAGTAATTCTTCTCGGTCCGGCAGCCTTCGCGGTGCAGGCTTCGCCCATCACCTATGCACCGGTATTGGCACAGTTCTATTGGAGCGTCGCCGCGTTCAGCTTTATTGAGGTTTTCTGGAAAGCGGTGAAGCTGGCTCGCGGCACCTGGCAGGAGAAGGGACAGGTGCAGCGAATCGTACTCGCTGTTCTGGGTCTGGCGCCGACGCTTCTGATGGTCTCTGCTCCGGGCAGGATCTATTTCCTGCTTAAGCAGTCGGGGGCGCTGCCCCCTGGGCTGAGTCTCGACGTACTCAATCAAGGCATCTACAAAATTTCAGTGTTCATCCTCGTCATCACGCTCCTGCAACTCGCCTGGGAGGTGGGCCGGTATCTGCTCAACAGGCAGCACCAGCGCGCAGCTGCTCTATAGCTTCGAGGAGACTCCGGGTGCGGCGAGCAAGATCGGCTTTTGCAGCCGCACCGGGCCTGCGATCTTCCCCGCGCCTCAACGCTTCGAGCCGGCGACCTCGGTGCGCAGGGCGCGAATCCTGTCGATTGCGCTAGTGACCATGGGGCGGCCGGTCGCCTTCTCCATGCCTTTGTCGATCAATGAGTCCACGAATTCTTCAAGCTGCATATTATGATCCTGAGCTGCGCGAACGACCGTATCCGAGATGGGAATCGTGATCATCATGGTGGGTGGCTTCCTCATTTTGTTCATCGGCAGGATGAGAAATTGTTTGAGTGGAAATATTGCCATATTGCTCATCGACTTTTTATCCCCGATACACCATTGATCGGATGCGTTTTAGCGAAATGTGGAACGGAGGGTTGCGATAGTCTGGGCTTAACGATAGGCTAGGGGCATGTACGAACAGTTTCGCGTAACAGACCGCTGGAGCGGAGAAGAGCTCGAATGCCGCTGGAAGGGCACCATCGTGGCCATCGCCACGCGTCACGCCGACGCCGTCGATGTGCGCTTCGACGTCAATGGCCGTCCTTTGTGGGTGGCCCTGCCTCTCGACGCATGGGGTCAACATAGATTAAAGACAGGTAAGGTGATCACCGACCAGCTTGCTGCCCAGATCGCCGGCCGCTTCCTCAAAAAATCAATCGAAGACGGCTACGATTCCCGGCGCGAAATCTGCACCATGACCGTCGCCGAGGTGCTCGAACATCTTGACGCCGTGGTCGCCGAAGCGCGCGGCTTAGGCGAGATGCCCAGGCTTCCAGTGGGCATCTGAGGCCAGACTCGACCGGTTCGCCGCCCTGCCATTCCTCGTTGGCGAATCGCCAGGCTATCATGCGCATCCAAATTTCTGCGGGATTCATTTCAATTACGAAGGTGATCATGAAGTACCATACCCTCGGCCATACCGGCCTTCTCGTCTCTGAACTCTGCCTTGGCACCATGACCTTCGCCACAGCCGACGGCATGTGGAAGCCCATCGCCGGAGTCGATCAGAAAACCGCCGATGAACTTCTTCGCTTGGCGATCGACGCCGGCATCAATTTTGTCGATACCGCGGATGTCTATAGCGACGGAGAATCGGAGAAGTCTCTCGCCCAGGCCATTGCCAACCTCGGCATCGCTCGCAAGGATCTTGTCATCGCCACCAAAGCCTACGGACGCACCGGCCCCGGACGCAACGATGTAGGCGCATCGCGCGGACATATCATGGATGCCGTTGAAGCGTCGCTGCGACGTCTCAGAACCGATTACATCGACCTCTATCAGATTCATGCATCAGATTCAGTGACACCTATCGAGGAGTCCCTCCGCGCGCTCGATACCCTTTTCACTCAGGGCAAGGTTCGTTACATCGGCTGCTCCAACTGGTATGCCTGGCAAATCATGAAGGCCATTGGCATTTCGGAGGCCAGGAATCTGGCCAAGTTCGATACACTCCAGGCCTATTACTCAATCGCGGGCCGCGATCTGGAGCGCGAGATCGTGCCTCTGCTCACAGACCAGCGCACGGGACTTCTGGTTTGGAGTCCTTTGGCCGGCGGACTTCTGTCCGGCAAATACTCTCGCGAAAATCAGAAGCCTGCAGATTCGCGCCGCTCGGCCTTTGATTTTCCCATTGTGGATAAAGAGCGCGCCTGGCGCATCCTCGACGTTCTTCGCCCCGTGGCTCAGGCTCATCAGACCAGCGTAGCCACAGTCGCCCTCGCCTGGATACTCGCCAAGCCGTTTGTTACATCGGTCATCCTTGGAGCCAAGCGCGTCGATCAACTCCAACAAAACCTCTCTGCCGCCGAACTCCAACTCAGCGAGGACGAGATGCGGAAACTCGATGAGGCAAGCGCCCTCCCGCCCGAGTATCCTGGCTGGATGATTCCCTTCCAAAACATCAATCGCCTCGCCGACGTACCCCGCATTTGACTTGAACCCTGCCACTTGCCTGGCCGTTTATTCCTAAAAAACGGCCACGCGAGCGGCGGGGTTGCCGCGTTGTGCCCGCTCCCCTCCCCACCCGCCACTTTCTCTCGGATTCATAGCGATTGCCGATAAGGTCCTTTGACGTGGGAATTGCGCCCGGAAGTTCCCAGCGTGAAGAGTGCGGCTCCGCGCAGACGGCTTTTGACGGCAACTCGCCTGGCAATGAATGTGTGGCTTCCTGGTAGTTGGGCTTCTGACTTGGTCTCAACACGGAACAGCGGCGTGCAATGCCGTCATTCCGACCTGCCCGGAAAGCCGCGCGACCGAGGTAGGTGATCGAAGATGCCAGTCCATCTCTCGCTGCGTTCGTATTCCCTGAGAGCGCCCAATCCTTCGAGTTGTTTCCCATCTCGCAGGCGAATTCTCCAGCGAATCCATATGCTCGCATGGATCGCCCTCTTTGCTTTCCCCTCTCTTCCCGCCCGCTCCGAGCAGCCTTCTGACATCACGCAGGACAGCATCGAAGAGCTGATGAAAACCAAAATAAGTTCTGTCAGCAAAAGAGAGCAGCAGGTGCTTGATACTCCCGCGGCGGTGTATGTGGTAACTCGCGACGAACTTCGCTCTGCAGGAGTCCGCAATATCCCCGACGCCCTTCGCCTGGTGCCGGGATTGGATGTGAATCAAATAGACGCGAGTACGTTTGACGTGGGAATTCGCGGGTTTGACGAGCGTTTCAGCAACAAGATGCTGGTGATGATCGACGGCAGAAGCCTCTATTCACCAATATTCGGCGGAATCTACTGGGACAGCATCAACCTGGTCATGGATGACATCGACCGGATCGAAGTGATCTGCGGGCCGGGCGGATCGCTGTGGGGCACAAATGCGGTCAACGGCACCGTGAATATCATCACCAGATCGTCGCAAGAGACGCCGGGCATCTTCCTCGCCGACAGGTCATCCAGCGATACGCCCATATCGTTGTCTGCGCGCTATGGTGGCCATGTGGGCAGGTTTGGCTCGTACCGCATTCTCGCGAAATACGCTGACGCGTTCGGGACCCAGGATGAATCCGGCCATTGGGCCGGAGATGCGTGGCATCTTCTTCGTGGTGGATTTCGCTCAGATCTGAAGCTGCGAGAACATGACGCGCTCATGCTGGAAGGCAATCTATACGGGGCAAGCTTCGGCGAACCACTGAGTAAAACGATCTTGGTTGCCCCGTTTGCGGTGACGGCAAGTGGCATCAACTCCGTGTCGGGCGGCTCAGCAATGGGACGCTGGACACATGGCTATGCCAGCGGCCAGGAAACACAGGTGCAGATTTATTACGCCATAGAAGACCGCGACGCAACCGAGCGCCCCGACAACCTGTATACCATCGATGCCGACGTACAGCACCACTTCCACATTGGTTCGAGACAGGATCTGGTCGGCGGGGCTGGGTATCGCTATTCGGAGTTTTATGCTCCCGCCACTCCCTTTTTGACCATCACGCCTGCAAAGCAGCAATACCCACTGTATAGCGCATTTATTCAGGATGAGCTCGTGATGTTTCCAAAGAGACTTTCGCTTATTGCCGGCGGCAAGAGCGAGCATAACCGTTTTACAGGTCTTGATTTTCAGCCCAGTCTGCGCCTCAACTTCAGACCGAACGAGAAGAGTGCAATATGGGCTTCCGTAACCAAGGCGGTAAAGATTCCTAACATCCTTAATACATCCATGTACCGCCCGTTGAGCGCAGGCGTGGGTGCGGATGGCATTGATCTGACAACCTTGGTCGGAAATCCAAAATACAAGGATGAACATCTGCTGGCTTATGAAGCCGGCTCACGCCTTCAGCTAAAGCGAGCGTCGCTGGACGCGACAGGGTTCGTGAATAACTACAACGACGTTGAAACCAACGAGACTCTTGCTCCGGTCGCACGGTCGGGATACACGGAGTATCCCACGCAGTGGGCCAACAATTTATACGGAAAGAGCTTCGGCGCAGAGGTTGCCGCAAGCTGGAAAGTCGCGCCGGTATGGAAGATGACGGGCTCATACTCATGGCTCAAGATGGAGATGCGCACAAACTCGCAGAGCAACGATACGAGCACAGCAGTCGGATTCAATGCCGGCACCCCGACAAATCACTTCGGGTTGCGTTCGTCCCTCTTGCTGCTCAAGAATCTGGACTTCAACGCCCTCGCGCAATATACAGGACCGTTGCCCTCGGGGCTCGGCCGGAATACCCCTCCGGCGCTGCCCTCGTACTATCGCGTCGACTCCAATCTGCAATGGCACGTCAGGGATTACTTTCGCATGGACATCGGCGGACAGAATCTGCTGCGGCCTCGCGTAACGGAATACGTGGGTGGAAATGGAGCAATCCAGACATCGAGCCCGCGCAATATTTTCGCAAGGATCACATATGTCTTCTAAGGCCCACGACAGACCGATCGCCATAGCTATTCGAGCACAGCGCCATCATCAGGCTTGTTCACGTCTCTGAGGAGGAAGTGGGATTGAGTACCGAGACCAATGCGACTGCCCGACAGGTGCTCAAGAAGAAGCATTGCTGCTCCTGTCTTCCATCGCGGGTCAACCGGCATGCGCTATGGTATCTACTTCTCTGCGCGGTGGTATTCCATCCGCTCGCAACGGGAAACGCCTGGGCGCAGCCAGCGAACGATGCCGATCGCGTCAAGGCCGCTTTCCTGTTTCATTTCGCGCAGCTTGTGGAGTGGCCCGCCGACGCCTTCGACCATAGCGGCAACTCGCTCTTTCTGTGCACTCTCGAAGACGATACTTTTTTCGACGAACTGGAAAACACCATCGAGGGAAAGCAGATCGGGTCGCGGACCATTCACATTCGACATGTCCATTTCTCCCAGGCCACCCGCGAATGCAACATGCTCTTCGTTAACAAAAAGGATAGCCGGAACCTTCCGCTGGCCACCTTGCGAAACCTGCCAGTTCTCGCCGTGGGAGAAGCTGACGATTTTCTGAGTTCCGGCGGAATAATCCGCTTTCGCATCGAGAACGATAAAATTCGCTTCGACATCAACCTCGGAGCCGCCCAAGCATCTCATTTAAAAATCAGCTCCCGCCTGCTGCTGCTCGCCTCCTCCGTGAGCCGCGGCGCCGGAACAGATTCAGAGAGGTAGAACAATGCGGATTCGAGATTTCTCAATCCGATTAAAATTGGCTCTGTTGATCCTCACCGCCAGCGTGCTCGCGGTCCTTCTCGCTTCGTTTGGATTCGTGATCTACGAGCGCCAGAGTTATCGAGCCAGCGCGGTGCGCGAACTGACTGCGCTGGCCGATGCAATCGGCGCAAACTCCGCCGCTTCGCTGGCATTCAATGATCAGGGCACCGCCAAAGAAATACTGGGTGCGTTGGCCACCGAGCCTCATGTCTTCGCCGCCTGCCTGTACGACAATCAGGGACGCATCTTTGCCGATTATCGCAACCCCGCCGCGCCGCATCGTCTGCTTCTTCCCGTCCGGCGCAAGGATGGCGCCGAATTTGATCGTGACTCCCTCACACTCTTCCGCGGAGTCTATCTCAACAATGAACGCACCGGCTCGATTGCCCTGGTCTTCGATCTCCGCGATTTTCGCTTTCGTCTTTTTGAATACGCAAAAATCGCAGTCCTCGTCCTTTTTCTTTCTGTATTCGTCACCTTCCTGATCTCTTTGCGTCTGGCGCGCTTCATCGCCGATCCACTGGTGCAACTTGCCGCCCTGGCGCGTGGCATTTCCACCGACAAGGACTACTCGGTGCGCGCTCAAATCACTTCAGGCGGTGAAATCGGATTTCTTGTGGCTTCTTTCAACACCATGCTCTCCCAAATCGAATCGCGCGAAAGAGCAGTCCAAGAAGCGCTCCGATCCTTTGAGCAAAGCGAAGAGCGCTATGCTCTGGCTGCCCGGGGCGCCAACGACGGCCTCTGGGACTGGAATCTCGTTACCGGCAAAATTTACTTCTCGCCGCGATGGAACCATATGCTGGGCTACACGGAGAACGAACACTGGTCTGAACCGGAAGAGTGGTTTAGCCACATTCATGCCGACGACATTGAACGCGTTCGAGCTGAGATAGCCGCTCATTGCGACAACAAGAGCGCGGAGTTTGTGAGTGAATATCGCATGCGTCACAAAACTGCCGGCTATATCTGGACGCTCAGCCGCGGAATTGCGATTCGCGACAATGCCGGCAAAGCGATCCGCATGGCCGGCTCGCAAACAGACATTACAGAAGGCAAAACTGCCGACCCGCTCACCGGCATTCCCAACCGCCTCTATTTCATTGACCGCCTCGAGTCCGCAATCGAAGCTGCCGATCGCGAAAGCTATCTTTTTGCCGTTCTGTTCATCGATCTGGATTCGTTCAAGCTGGTCAATGACAGCCTGGGACATGCGGCCGGCGATGAGTTACTGATCGATGTGGCCGGACGGCTGCGCGCCAGCATCCGCACAAACGCCCGCCAAGGAGGCCCCGGCCAATCCCTCGTTGCCCGCATCGGCGGCGATGAGTTCGCCATCCTGCTCGGCCATCTTCAGCGTGAAGACGAAGCCGCGATTGTCGCAAGGCGAATCATCGAGAAGCTCGGTGAACCATTTCATCTCGAAGGCCGACGCATGTATATCTCCGCCAGCATTGGAGTGGCGCTCAACTGCCACGGCTACACCCCGGAAGACCTCTTGCGCAACGCCGACACCGCCATGTATCACGCCAAAACCAACGGCAAGGCGCGCTTCGAATTCTTCAACGAGGGATTGCGAGAGCAGGCGGTTACCCGCTTCGAGACCGAAGCCGGTTTGCGCAAAGCCATCGACGAACAGCAACTCGTTGTTTATTACCAGCCGATTGTCTCGCTGATCGATCTCCGCATTTGCGGCTTTGAGGCTCTCGTTCGCTGGAATCACCCCATTCGCGGGCTTATCCAGCCCGGTGAGTTCATCTCGGTCGCCGAGGAAAGCGACCTGATCCTCCTCTTGGGCCGCTGGGTTCTTCGCGAGTCATGCCGAAGAATGGCGGAATGGCAGAAGGTATTCCCTCTCGATCCGCCCATGACAATCAGCGTCAATGTTTCTGCACGGCAATTGAGCGATTCCCGTCTGGTGGAGGATGTCGAGTTAGCACTGGCAGAAAGCGGTTTGAAGCCTGAGTTACTGGCTCTCGAGATGACCGAAAGCTCGATCATGGGGGATGCCGAGCGGACACTGGAAACTCTCGACCGCCTCAAGAGAATGAACATCCGGCTGGAAATTGACGACTTTGGAACCGGCTACTCCTCGCTGAGTTACTTGCAGAAGCTTCCCTTCGACGTACTGAAAATCGACCGCTCTTTTGTGCGCGAACTGAGTTCCGGGAGCGGCAGCATGGAGATCGTAAAGGCCATCCTCGAATTGGCCAACTCCTTCAGATTGGAGGTCATCGCCGAAGGTGTCGAAACCGAGCAACAGGTCGAGATGCTGAAAGAGTTAGGCTGCAATTATCTTCAGGGCTATTTGTTCTCAAAACCCATCGAAGCTTCTGCAGCCGAGTTACTGTACCGCAAAACTCGTAAGTCCGGCATCTTTCCCCCACCAGTTGCCGAGAGAGAGAACAGCCTGAATTTGCGGGAAGAGAAGAATCTTCCTGTAATTGCATGAGAAAATCCGGTCAGCGGACGGTTAATAGGATGGCGTATAAATCGCCCATATTGCTCAGCTCAGCGAATGGTTGCTGACACCTCAGCATCAACCCGGCACGCGCCCATCAGCACAAGGGAGCGCTGAGCAAAGGGCGAGTAGACCAGAAGTGTTGTGCACGCCAGCGCCAGTCCAAAATTGATGTGGTGCAAAAGCAGAAAGGGCGAAAGCGACCATAGCTCATCGAAAACAAGCAAAAACGGCCATATCTTGAGGAGTTTTTCGCGAACTCCAGGCGCATGAAAGAAGACGGCGGACAGTACGAATGCGCGAACAGGAATAAGTATCGCGGCAGTCACAATCAAGAGATTCAGCGCCAAACTCGGCTTCGGCAATGGCGCAAAGAGGTCTTCAATCTCCGCCAGATTCGCCAGCGCCCCGACATAGAAACCCAGATACATAAACTGCAACAGGATGAAAAGTGTCCGTACTACCGGATATGATGCTTTCGGAAGCTTATCTGGCGACGCCAGAATCCGGAAACGGTCGTTGCGCTCAGTTTCTGCTGAAATTATCGTCGGCTCGCTTGCTGCCGTAGACGGAGAATCCGACGTCGCGGGAGATGGCTCTCCACCGTGGGCGATCCGTTCAACTGAAGCGACGAAACGATAGCCGCGACGCGCCAGAGTCTCAACAAATCTCGGATGGCCTGCCTTATCTCCCAGAGCTTCACGGATGCGATTGACCGCTGAATTCACCCCGTGCTCGTAGTCGACAAAAGTACCCTCAGGCCACAGCTCCCGAGAAATATCTTCACGCGTCAACACTTCACCGGGACGATCCAACAGCATGACCAGCACCTGAAACGGTTGCGCATTCAGCTTGATGCGCAAACCCTGCCTGCGAATCTCTCCGCTGGCTGCGTCCACTTCAAACGCCCCGAAGCGATACCGTCGTACTGGCTGTGAGTCTGTCATAACTCATGCCAGTGTAACCGATAGCGAGTTCAACCGAAAGCTTCTGCGCAATGTACAACTCTTCCGAAGCCTTATCGCTGCAATCACTTGCAACGTGAGAATCAATCTTCAACAGGTGAGGTTCCAAGCATTGCTTCAGAAACTTGCGGGGTGCAAGATGCAATTCATGATGCAACGTCAATCACACGAATTCCGGAAAGAACTTGCAGTTTGCGGGCTACTGATTTTTGTAACTGGCTCGTGCCGCGCTGTGGCAGAACCGTCGCCCGCAGCGGTTGCAGCTTTCAACAATTACGTCGTTGCGGATGAGTCGCGCATTGCTTCGCAGCATCTGTCACAAAATGGCTTCCTGGCTCCCCTAGCCTCAGAGATAAATACCGAAGCGCGCCTCCGCCGCGGAGAGGTGATCATCGAGCGGCTTACGCCAACTTCGAGCGCCGACATGTCCGGAGCGATGCTGCATCACTGGCGTGGTACCGCGTTTGTTTCAGGAGCCAAAGCCGCGGATTTCGAGCGCCTGATGAAGAACTTCAATGCCTATCCGCAATATTTTTCTCCACAGGTGCTTCAAGCTAAATTGCTGGCGCAACAGAAAGATCACTTTCAGGCGTGGATGCGCGTCCGTCAGCGCCACGTCATCACTGTGGTCTTGGATACGACTTATGACATCACCTTTGGAAAATTGGATGCGCGGCATGGATTCAGCATCTCGCGCAGCACAAAGATCGCAGAGATCGACGCGCCCGGCACTAACTCCGAACGCGTGCTGAATGCCACGGAGGAGCACGGCTTCCTTTGGCGATTGAATACTTACTGGAGTTATGAGGAGAGAGACGGCGGACTGGTGATGCAGGTCGAGTCAGTCTCGCTCACGCGTTCCATTCCACACGGCTTGGCGTGGGCGATTGGGCCGTTTGTAGAAAGCGTCCCTCGCGAATCGCTGGAATTCACCTTGCGTTCCACTTGCGACGCGTTGCGTAGATAGGTTGGTCGAATAACTCGAAGATTTCCAGAATGCGGCAACAAGAAAGGACACGATCATGGCAATGCAATCTGTATCGGCTGATGGAGCGGCATTTGCGCCCGCGCGCAGGATCAACCACGCTTTAACAGCGTCCATGGAACGGCGGGCATTGCAGTGGATGGGCGAGCGCGCTCCGAAGTGGGTCACCTCAGACCAGCTCACCCTGCTCGGTCTGGTCGCGCAAGTCGGCGCTGGAATCTGCTATGCAGGTGCCCGCTATAACCGCTACATGCTGCTACTGGTGATTGTGTGCCTGGCACTCAACTGGCTCGGCGACAGCCTGGATGGAACATTGGCTCGAGTGCGCCGAATCGAGCGTCCGCGTTATGGCTTCTACGTTGATCACATGATAGACATCTTTGGATCAAGCGCGTTGATGTGTGGGCTCGGCTGCTCGGGATTCCTGCACTGGCAGACGGCGGTGGCCATGCTGGTAGCGTTTCTGCTGCTAGCGAGCGAGAGTTATCTGGCCACCTATACTCTCTCTTGTTTTCAATTATCGCAAGGCTTCTTTGGTCCCACAGAGATTCGCATTCTGCTCGTGATAGGAAACCTGGCGTTGCTGCATAGTCCAAATATAACGTTATTCGGTCATACAATGCTGCTTTTTGATTTAGGAGGAGCAATAGCAGCCGCCGGCATGTTAGCGATCGCAATTGTAGTTACCCTTCGGCATTCGCTAGAACTCTATCGACAGGAACCATTGCCGTGAAAGCCTTCATTCGCTGGGGCAAATTCAATCTGGTGGGAGCCATGGGCATGGTTGTCCAGCTTGTCGCGCTAGCTCTTTTCAACCGGTGGGCAGCGGGCCACTATCTTTATGCGTCTGCAGCGGCCGTTGAACTAACGCTGCTCCACAACTTTCTGTGGCACGTGCGTTACACGTGGCGCGATCGCCAAGACGACTCCGCGCGAATGGTTCAGTTTGTGCGGTTTCAACTTTCCAATGGGTTGGTTTCCATGCTCGGCAATCTTGCGCTCATGCGAATTCTGGTCGACGAAGCGCGCATCCCTCTCCTCGCCTCAAACAGTATCGCAATTCTCTGCTGTTCAATGGTGAACTTTTGTCTGGGAGATCACTGGGCATTTGCGGCAAGAGCGCGGGCAGTCGAGGGTTAGTGTTGTGTCTCCGAAGTTCTTAGAAGAAATCCGGCGGTGGGGAATCAGGTCCTTCGACTGCGTTGGGCGCAAGAAACGCACCCACCCCCCTCAGGATGACAAGTTTTTGTGAGATGGATTCCAGAGACAGGACACTAAACATCAGGACTCGCCCGGGAAATGCTTGCCATTCGTTTTCAATCAAAACTGGCGACCAGAAAAAGGCGAACAGATGGGATATACGATTCTTGTCGTCCGCCTGCGGGGTACTTCCGGCGCGCGATTTGCCGCGTCACGCCAGGCTGAGCCCTGAATTCCGATCTCAAATCGCTGGCTGACCTTGTCCTCGCAAATTGCCCCTTCCCCAAAAGCGCTCTGGATGGCACAATGGTAATAAGGATCATCCTTAAAACTTTTCTAGTAGGGAAGGAGTTCTCTCGATGGCGAGCGTCTCTGTGTTCGATGTGGTGGAGTCTGTGAAGGCGTTGGTGGCGGGGCCGCTGGTGCATGCCAATCTGTCTGTTGCGCAACTGGTGGAGACCTCGCTCAAGCGCGGGGAGTCCCAATTGGCGGCGAATGGCGCTCTCGTCGCCGTGACTGGCGCGCGAACCGGACGCAGCCCCAAAGACAAGTTCACCGTCGACGATGCGGTGACTCACGAACTGGTCGACTGGGGCAAGGTCAACAAACCGTTCGCGCCAGAGAAGTTTGAGGCGCTGTTGGAGCGGGTGGTGGAGCATCTGAAGGGGCGCGAGTTGTTTGCCCAGGACCTCTGTTGCGGCGCCGATGCGGCTTACCAATTGCCCATTCGCGTGATCAGCGAATACGCCTGGCACGCCGTCTTTGTGAGGCAGCTCTTTGTGCGGCCTGATGCGGCTGCGCTGGCTAAGCACGCGCCAGAGTTTACCGTGATTGCGGCACCAGAGTTTCAGGCAATTCCCGAGCGCGATGGAACAGCCACCAGCGCTTTCATTCTGGCCGATTTCACGCGCAAGATCATCCTGATCGGCGGAACAAAATATGCCGGCGAAATGAAGAAATCAATTTTCGGCGTAATGAATTTTATTGTTCCGAATAAAGATGTACTACCCATGCATTGCTCCGCGAATGTGGGCGCAGATGGCGTAACAGCGTTGTTCTTTGGACTCAGTGGCACCGGCAAGACAACGCTCTCGGCAGACCCCGCGCGGCGGCTCATTGGCGACGACGAGCACGGCTGGAGTCCCACCGGAGTCTTTAATTTTGAAGGCGGATGTTACGCGAAATGCGTCGACCTGACTGAAGAAAAAGAGCCGCAAATTTATCGGGCAATTCACTTTGGGTCGGTGCTCGAGAATGTAATTCTCGACGCGGAGCGGAAGCCTGATTTTTTCGACATTCATCTGACGGAAAATACACGCGCGGCGTACCCGGTAGACTTCATTGAGAACGCGGTGATTCCCGGAGTGGGCGGCCATCCGAAGAACGTGATGTTCCTCGCCGCCGATGCATTTGGTGTGCTGCCGCCGATCTCGCGCCTGACGCCGGAGCAGGCGATGTATCACTTCCTTTCGGGCTATACCGCCAAACTGGCCGGCACAGAAACAGGCGTCAAGGATCCGCAGCCGGAGTTTTCGGCTTGCTTTGGCGCGCCCTTCCTGCCACTCGCCCCGCGGGTTTATGCGGAGATGCTCGGCAAGCGGCTCACGCAGAATCACGCCTCGTGCTGGCTGGTCAACACCGGTTGGTCCGGAGGTAAATTCGGCATCGGCAAGCGCATGAGTTTGAAAATCACGCGCGCCCTTGTCAACGCGGCGCTCGACGGACGGCTCAACAAGGTGGAGTTTGTCACAGAGCCGGCCTTCGGGCTGAGCATTCCCGTAAGCTGCCCCGACGTTCCGGCAGAGATACTCAACCCGCGTAACTCATGGGCCGATAAGGTTGCATATGATAAGACGGCTGCCGATCTTGCGGCACGCTTCGAGGCGAACTTCCAGCAGTTCGATGCTTCGGAAGCTATTCGCGCGGCTGGACCCAAGGCTAAGTAAGAGTTAGTCACTCGAAATGGGCTTCGATCCTATTGGGTCGAAGCCCATTTTCGCGCGCGATTCTAGATAGGGCATTGGAGCGCAAGCTCGCGAAAATCGGCGAACCTCGACATCACTCCTAACTCCTCAAAGCAATCCTGGTCAGCCTTTTTGATTTCCAGTCCTTTCGTGCCCTTCGGATGAGCTTCCAATTCGCTCGTCAAAAAACTGGCGACATAAACAGCCACCGTGCAATCGAAGCCGGAGTGCTGGATGCGAGTGGGATGGTGATGATACGCGATCGCTTCTACAGCCTGATTTGGGATGCCCCACAAGCCCAGCAGATAGGCGCCTATCTCCGCATGTGAAATTCCCAGTAACTCCTCTTCCGCCTCAAACAGCGCACATCCGCGTTCGGCTGCCAGCGCGTGTGCAGAACAGAATTGATCGGGCATCACGCTAGCCAGAATTAAACTGCCAATATCGTGAAGCAGTGCTGCTACTACAGTAATTTCGCGGGTTTTTCGTTCCAGGGGAAGCGCTCCGGCAATAGCAGCCACACGCTGCGCTCGCCGTTGCACTGACTCGCAAAACGACTTTGGAATCCGCGAGCCAGGCACAAAAACTCTGAATGCCTCGGAAGCCAGAGCCAGGTTCTTGATAGTTTCCATTCCCAAGTATGTGGCGGCGCCCGGCAAGCTTGTAACTGTTTGCGCCAGCCCGAAGAACGCGCTGTTAACAAGCTGCAAAACTTTCGCCGACATAGCGACATCGTCCTCGATGATCTCTGCCACATGACCTATGGATGTGTTGGGGTCTCTCACCGCCTCTGCGAGGCATAAGTACGTGCGCGAGAGGGAAGGCAATTCACCGATACTTCCAACGACTCTGCGAATCTCCGGCGTACTCAGCAGATCCTGCAGCAGGCACACCCGATCGATCGTGGATTGAAGATCGATCGCATTGCATGGCTTGGCCAGAAAGCGGTGCGCCACAGGAACCGCGCGTATTGCCAGCTCCGCCTCTGAATATCCAGAGAGAATAATTCGCGCAGTGTCTGGAAAGCGATCTCGAATGTGGCCCAGCAAAGTTGCGCCATCCATTCCCGGCATGCGCATATCAGTGACAACAACATCAAAGCTGCCCGCCTCACAGGCTTGCAAGGCTGCTTCGCCACCCAGGGCAAACTCCATCTCCCATCGACTTCTCTGTGAGTAAAGTAAACGGCGAATTCCATCCAGTATCTTGCTTTCATCATCGACAAACAATATGCGTTTCATGCGGCCACCGCCTTGGCAGTCATATCCTTGCCATCGTAAGGAAGGCGAATGATAAAGGTCGTGCCTTTCCCTTCCTCGCTTTCGAAGTGAATGGTTCCACCGTGCTTGCCAACCACCACCGAACGCGCGATGGCCAGACCCTGTCCGGTCCCTTTGCCGATTTCCTTGGTTGTAAAGAAAGGATCGAAGATTCGCGCACGTATCTTGTCAGGAATGCCCGAACCCGTGTCCTGAATCCTGATTTCGGCCCATGCACGGTAATTCCGTGTTTCCACTTTGATTTTCCCTTTTCCTGACCCTCCCATCTTGATAACATCGGCGATTGCATGCGCCGCATTGACAAT
This sequence comes from Occallatibacter sp., assembly GCA_049513195.1. GTDB lineage: Bacteria > Acidobacteriota > Terriglobia > Terriglobales > Acidobacteriaceae > Telmatobacter. Next base: position 44,112 of record JBEKWJ010000002.1, on the reverse strand, counting down.
CAAATTCAGAATCACTTGATTGAATTCTCCAGGCAAACACGAGACCATGGGAAGAGATGGATCGAAGTCGGTCTCCATCTCGGCCACATACTTCCACTCGTTGCGCGCCACGGTAATCGTGCTGTTAATGGAGCGATTCAAGTCCAGCAGCGTCTTCTCTTTTGTATCCGGGTGCGAGAACTCTTTCATTGCACTCACCAGTGTAGCCACGCGGATCACGCCTTCCAGCGTCTGATCGATGGCCTTGGGAATCTCCTCAAGCAGATAACCGGCGTCGGTGGTTTTCAACGCCGCCTCGACTTCCTTAACTACTTCAGCGGACAAGTTATTGCTTTTGGCAGCCAACAACAATCGTTCATAATTCACAAGAAGGCTCTTCATATCTTGAAAAGCGTCCTTCAAAAAGCGCACGTTGTCTCCAATGTACTGAGTAGGCGTATTGATTTCGTGCGCAATTCCCGCGGCGAGCTGGCCAACCGATTCCAGCTTTTGCGCCTGAAGCAGTTGTTCTCGCAATTGGTTGCGCTCGGAGACATCCTGCATCATTCCCTCATAGCGAATTACCTCGCCATTCTCTTGAATGGCCACAGCACTTATCACAATCCAGGATTTGCTGCCGTCCTTCCGCACAGACTCATATTCAAAATTCTGCACGCATCCATTCTTGGCCATGCGGAGCTTGAATTCTTCGCGTTGTTTGGGGTCAACATATGAGTGGTGCGCAATGTCGGTGACGCTCGTGATCAGTTCCTCCGGGGAATCGTAGCCGTAAATGCGCGCCATGGCTTGGTTCACGCTCAATACGCGTCCGTCCGGCGTACTCTGAAAAATGCCGATAATAGCATTGTCAAAGATACCTCGATACTTTCGTTCCGCCTCAAATAGATCATTTTCAATTTTCTTGCGCTCACTGATATCCTCGCCCATCCCTTCATAACGGACCACCACGCCGTCTTGAAGAATGGCGCGTGCGCTCATTGTGATCCACATCTTGCTCCCATCTTTGCGAGTAGCCTCACATTCAAAGTTTTGCACCGATCCGAAACTGGCCATTATGAACATGAACTCCTTGCGCCGTTCAGGGTCGGTATAAAACTGCTGGTTCAAGTCGGCGACACTATGAATCATCTCTTCCGGAGAATCGTAGCCGAAGGCGGACGCCAAGGACGGGTTCACGATCAGTAGGCGACCCTCCGGTGAACTTTGAAACACACCGACTATGGCCTGGTCGAATATTCCGCGAAACTTCTGTTCCGCCTCGCGTAGCGCATTCTCCATCTTTTTCCGCTCGGTAATATCATGGCCTACGCCTGCGATGCCAATCACTTGACCTTGGCTGTTGCACAGCGGCACCTTCGTCGTTAGAATATGGATCTCGTTGCCCGCGCTATCGAGTGCTGTCTCTTCGCGGTTGTAGATAGGTTGACCAGAACGGAATAAATTCTGCTCGTCTGCAAAGAAACCGTTGGCCATCTCACGCGGGAAAAAATCATAATCGGTCCTTCCCGTAAGTTCTTCCGGCGTCTCCGCTCCTACCGCGTGCGCCAGATGCGCATTGGCAACAACGAACCTGCTCTTGAGATCTTTCACATACATGAAATCCGGAATGTTGTCGATGAGCGCGCGGAGCATCCTGCGTTCGTCGTCCAGCATCGACCGCTTCGCAAGCAGACGTTGATTGGCCTCGTCGGCCAAAGCAATGGCCTGCTGAAGACTTGCCTCCGCTTGCTTGTGAGGAGTGATATCTCGAAAAAACCACACTCGGCCCAGATGGGTGCCATCAGAATTTCTCAGCCCTGTGGAATGCCGCTCGAGCGTCCTGCCGTCCTTCAACTTGATCTCACAATGATCCTTTTCATCCGGATGGCTATAGAGTTCCTGCACACGCCGAACAAAGGAGTCGGGAGCTTCAAGGCGCTCGATGACCAATGAGAGCAATGTGTGATCTACGGCTCCGATGAAGCTATGGGGCTGGGAACCCTGGGCAGTTGAATCGTCAATTCCCCAGATGTCTAAAAATCGTCTGTTGTACGAGACAATCACTCCCGCCTGATTGACAACAAGAATTCCTTCCATCGTCTCGGCGTGTATCGACTGAATCAGCGAGAGTTCAAATTGCCGTTCCAGCTCAGCCCGGTTGCGTTCTGTAATGTCGGCCATCAGCCCGATGTGGCCCAGGTACTCGCCGCTTGATGAGAGCCTTGGCTCAGCGAACACTCCCAGGAGCCGCCACTCGGCGTCGGCTCGCTGGAAACGAGCTTCCATTCTGAAAGTTGTGCGATCGCAGACTGCGCGGTTGAATGCCGCCAAGAATCCGGGCGCTTCATCGGGGTGAGTCAGCGTCCCCCGTTTGGTGCATTTCAACTCCTCATGCGTTAGCCCGAAAAACTGACAGCAGGCCTTGTTCGTGAAATCAAACATCCCTTCAGCGTTGGTAGCCCACATTATCGATGGACAACTGTCCGCGATCATCCGGAACCGCTCCTCACTATCGCGCAGGGTCTCATACGCTCGCTTGCATCCCCCCTCCGGGCCTTCAGCAAAGCACGTCGGACTATCGCAGCTTGCGGGAATTGGAACCATCCTGGTCATTGGAAAAACCTCATGCGGGGTCGAGCGAACGTGCTATCAGAGTTTCATCGGCTGAAAACGTCTCATCTATAGGTTGCCGGCTGGCCACGCCAGGCATTTTCAATGAATGGGATTCAGTACCTGATTTGTTGGCGAGAATCTGCCGATGAAATATTTGGACTTCTGCCCAGTCGCGCAACGCATGCGGGCGAAACCGATTGCCATCACATGGAGTATGAACGATGGTCGAGAAAATTCTTTTCGTTGACGACGAGCCTTCCGTTCTGGACGGCTACAGGCGCATGCTGCGCCGGGAGTTCGAGGTGGACACGGCCGTGGGCGGGCAGGAAGGCCTTGCAAAAATCCATGATTTCGGCCCGTACTCTGTCGTGATTTCAGATATGCGGATGCCGGGCATGAATGGCGCCCAGTTTTTGGCGCAAGTGAGGAAAAACACACCAGACACGATAAGAATGTTACTAACGGGATATACAGACATCAACGCGGCAATCGATGCGGTCAATGAAGGAAAAATATTTCGCTTTCTCACCAAACCCTGTGCCAAGGAATCTCTGGTGGAAGCAATCAATCTCGGATTGGTTGAGTACCGTTCGGTCAAGGCCGAAAAGGAACTCATCAAGAAAGCAAAAATCGTTGAACGCGCCACTTCCGATTCGGATCACGCCGACGCCCGCCGATGGGATAACTTCGAGAGCCCTACAGGCCTTCCAGGACCGTCGCAGGCCAAAGCCCATCTTGTTCCGCGCTGCGGAGTTGACTCTCAGTGCTATGTCGTGTTGTTTAGACTCCCGGTCCAGCAAACTATCGAGGAGCGTTATGGAGACGAAGCATCCAACGATTACCTGAACTTCATCGCTCAATTTTTGATGCAGGCTTTGCGATCGGAAGATCGGCTCTTTCACTGGCGGCCGGATGTCTTGATGGCCGTGGTCCAAAGGCTGAACTCGGCATTTTCCATGCGCATGGAAATGGCTCGCTTGATTATGGCCAGCCGCGAATACATGATAGAAACAGACGGAAGAAGCATCATGATCGCTAACTTGATAACATTCGATAGTTTTCCAGCGTCGCAATTTTCAACATTTGACGATATGCTTGTGGCCTTCGATGCCAAGTTGATGGCGAAGATGTGAAGTGATGAAGCCTCAGATCAAATTCAAAAACACTGCAACAGATCAATTCTGGCTCGAAAATCCGGGAAGACCGAAAGCAATCAATGCAATGGGAAGCGTTGGTGAATCAGGTTAAGCCCTTCGGCCGCTGTCGAGATCGTTCCCTCCAATTGAGCGTCTTCCGCGGCGCGCAGCATCTCTTTGAAGCCTGCGCCGGGCGAATACCCAGCGGCGATCAACTCACGGCCGGTAATCAGCGGCGCGGGACGCACTAACTCCTCTGGCATGGTTTCATACCGTTCTTTGACAAAGTTCCAGTGGTCCAGGTTGCCGCTCCCAGCCATGCAATCCATGCGGTGCAGCGCCAGATGCTCGTCAAAGTTCTCCAGCCGAAAAAATCGCTTGAGTGTCGAAGCCTTCATGCGCGGAGCATCGGCAAAGCGCATGTGGTTCTCGATGAGCGAGAGAATCTGCCGGGTTTCATCATTCGAGAAGCGAAAGCGGCGGCAGATTTCCGCGCCAATCGCGACACCTACATCGACGTGTCCGTCGAATCGAATTCTCTCGGCCCGTCGAAACGTAGCGGGCTTCCCAACATCATGCAAAAGCGCGCCCCACGCCAGAGTCAATGGATAGCCGGACTCAAGTTGGTCGAGCAGGCCCAGCGTATGCAGCCACACGTCACCCTCGGGATGAAACTGCGGAGGCTGCTCAACGCCCTTCATGCGGGCCACTTCAGGCAAAACTTCGGCGAGCAACGCGGTCTCATCCAGCAATTCAAAAGCGCGCCTCGCATGGCCTTCGGTGAGCATCTTGGTCAGTTCATCGCGCACGCGCTCTCGGCTGACCCCTTTGGATTTAGCCGCAAGATGCCGCATCGCGGCGGCCGTGGCCGGATCAATCTGAAAGCCCAATCGAGCGGCAAAGCGCACTGCGCGCAGCATTCTCAAATGGTCTTCTTCAAAGCGCTCCGATGGCTGGCCGATCGCGCGAACAATACCGGCGTCAAGGTCAGCCAGCCCGCCAACATGGTCGATGACTACATCGCGCAGGGCACGACCTTTACCCCGCACGTCCAGGTCAGTGAGAGAATCGGGCTCTAGCCCCTGAGGGAAAAGCTGCTCAACGTCCATCAGCAGACCGTTGATCGTGAAATCGCGGCGCAGCACGTCCTCTTCTGCGCTCGTCGTATAGCGCACCGCATCGGGATGCCTGCCATCCGAGTAGGCGCCATCCGAGCGAAACGTTGCGACCTCAGTAACCACCTGCGGCAGGGCCAACTCAGGCCCTGCTGCTTCAGTGGCATCCCTCGCACCGCATGCGGTAGAAACGAGCACGACGCCAAAGTGCGCGCCCACCGCGAATGTCCGCGGGAACATCTCCAGCACCAAGTCAGGTGTCGCACTGGTAGCAACGTCGTAGTCGTTAGGCTCGCGGCTCAGCAACAGATCGCGCACGCAGCCGCCGGCAAGGTAAGCCCGGTGCCCCCCCGCGCGCAACTCTGCAATGATCTTAAGAGCCGCATCGAATTGGGGCGTAGCGGTCATCGGGTCTATTTACATTGTCGCCCGCGCCGCCGCCCCGTGGAAATCCGCTCCCCACCCCCGCGCGCCCGCTAAACTAAATGGATGAGCGGAACGGGCCTCATCCTCGGCATTGAATCCTCGTGCGACGAAACGGCTGCTGCGGTTGTCGAGCGCGGTGAACGGACGCTTTCGTCCGTGGTAGCCTCGCAAATTGCAACCCACGCGCGCTATGGCGGAGTGGTGCCGGAGCTAGCCAGCCGTGAGCATCTGCGGGCGATTGTTCCCGTCGTGCGCGCCGCACTAGCCCAGGCCGGAATTACTCTCGCCGATCTAGACGCCATTGCCGTGACCGCCGGCCCCGGATTGGCCGGAGCACTGCTAGTCGGCGTCACTTACGCCAAAGCGCTGGCCTTCGCAGAAGGCGTGCCGCTGATCGCCGTCAACCATCTTGAAGGCCACATCCACGCGGTGCTGCTGCACGAGCACGAGCAAGCCATCATACCCGCAGCCCCGAGCCCGCGAGCAATCGTGGCCACAGACCTTACCCCACGAGCCATGAAGGGTACGGGCTTCAGCCCGTACATCCAGCAACCAAATGAAGAGGGGGCTTTAGCCCCTGAAGACGACCAGCCCGCATTGGCATTGGTCGTTTCCGGCGGCCACACGCACCTCTATCTCGCAAGCCCGGCGCAAGGCGCGTGGACCTATCGTCTAGTAGGCCGCACGCTCGACGACGCGGCCGGCGAGGCCTATGACAAGGTAGCCAAGCTGCTCGGCTTTGGTTATCCCGGAGGCCCCTGGATCGACGCGCTAGCTCGCTTCGGCGATCCTCGCGCCGTGGCGTTTGCCTTCTCGCAGATCAAACATAAAGTCCATTTGGGTGATAAGCCCCCGCGCACCAAAGCCGCCAAAACAGCGCCCATCGCGGAGCTTGATCCGCGCTTTCTTTTTTCGTTTTCGGGAATTAAAACGGCAGTCCTGCGCTACGTTGAACTGCATGACCTGCGAGGCGAAGCGCAGGCGCGAGCAGCGCGCCTCTTCCCTCTGGAAGGTCCACAGCCGGTAGGTCCCGACCTTAGCCCGGACAATCAACCGGGAAATTCGCAAGGGGCTTTGCAATCTGCGGAAAAACGCGGTCGGACGGTAGGCCGGGGATTTATCCCCGGCATAAAGCCAATAAAATCGGCGGGGGCTTTAGCCCCTGAGGAATGTTTTTCGGGCTTTTCGCCCACAATGCAACCTTTTCCCGCTGCCGGCTTAGCCACTGAAGAAACGCCTCCTTATCGTCCCCCTCAAACCAAAGAAGAAGCGCTAGCCCTCTGTCCACAACAGGTACTCGATCTGCTAGCCAGCTTTCAGTGCGCGGTGGTCGGCGACCTCATGAAGAAGACCTTTGCGGCGGCGGAAACGCTCGGCGCGCGTCGCATTCTAATCACAGGTGGAGTAGCGGCGAACCGCGAACTCCGCGCCCGCTTCACCGCCGAGGCTGCACGGCGCGGCCTCCGCGTGGCCTTCCCCACCCTCGCTCTCTCCACCGACAACGCCGCCATGATCGCCGCCGCCGCATGGCCGCGCTTCCAAGCTGGCGAATTTGCCGACACATCGCTCTCCGGCGATCCTTCGCTCGCGCTGGGAAGGTAGCTCCGCGACTTAGTGTTGGTCGGCCCCGCGCCGCAGGCGCAGCGTTCATTAGCCCCGCGCCTTCAGCATGGGTCACTGCAACGAACAATACATCCGGAGTCCCGTGGGACGGCGCAGGTCAACCGTAAGCATCCTTTCGACTCCTTCGCGAAAGGAACGGAAATAACATACAGGCGAATCCCAAAATGACAGACCAATGACAACCCAATGACAAGCACGTTAGAGAGAATAAGCATGATTGAGATGAGGCTAAAATGGAGAGCACTGCAAAAGCTGAAACATTGTTTGGCAGCAGAGGCGGATCACATCCGCTTGGTCGATTCACTGACCAGCAGGAATCTTATGGTCCCCTCGTGATAGAGAACATTGTCCGAAACCTGAGCGGCCTTAATGTCGTGGCTGATTTGGGAGCGGGTTCGGGCAGAGATCTCGGAGTGGTAAGGCAGTTTCATCCGTATGCCGAACTCATTGCCGTGGAAGGTGGAACAGAATACGCGCAAAGCTTGACACGAAAAGCCGACAAAATATGTGTGACAAATATTGAGCGCGATCCCTTGCCGCTTGCGGATGGACAAGCCGATCTGATCATCGCAAATCAGGTTTTGGAACACACTAAAGAAATCTTCTGGATATTCCACGAGGTCTTTCGATCTCTGAAGGTCGGCGGCCATTTCCTGATTGGCGTCCCTAACGTCTGCTCCTTGCATAATAGGGCTCTCCTGATGATTGGGCGGCAGCCGACGCAGCATAAGCTCTGCTCCGCGCACGTGAGACCGTTTTCAAAGCAAGACACGCTCGCATTCTTGAACGCCTGCCACCCCGGCGGCTACAAACTCGCGCAGTTTCGCGGAGCTCAGTTTTATCCTTTTCCTCAGCGCCTCGCGCGCTTGCTCGCCGGAGCCTTCCCGACCCTCGCATTCACCATCTTTTTCCTGATTCAAAAAACGGGGGAATACCACGACGAGTTTGCAACCTACCCGGTACGAGCACATCTCGAAACCAACTTCTGGACCGGGAATGTTCACACAGCATCGCAATACTGGGCACCCTCACAAGACTTGTGAAAGTTTGATGGAATCAGTGTGAGACAAGCACGGCTCAGTTTTTCTCTCGGTCGTCCAATCCAACCTAGCTATGTGGAACCCTCAATTGTTGTGGGACAACCTGTTCAAGCCCCAGACCAAGCCAAGGTTCGCGTGGCCAGAGGCATTGGCACTCGCTGCCTATTGCGCCATTCTCTTCTGGTGCATTCCTCACCACGCATCGTGGTTCGACGAAGCAGAAACCTGGCTCATTGCGCGCAGTTCCACGATCAGCGATATGCTGCTGCACCGGTTGCACTATGAAGGTAATCCAGCAATTTGGTATTTATTGGCGTGGACTGAGATTCGATTGCACGTCTCCTTTCTCGGCATGCATCTGATCGCGGGCGCCATCGCCGCTACCGGAATTTATGTCTGGCTTCGTTTCAACTCTCTGCCGCGCATTCTTTCTTTGCTCGTTCCCTTCAGTTTTTTTCTGCTTTATCAGTACGCAGTGGTAGCCCGCTGTTATGCGTTCTTGCCGCTCCTCGCTTTCTCGCTGATGATTCTCTACCGCAATCGCAACAGCAGCCCATTACTTTTTGCCCTGCTCGCAGGCTTCATGGCCAATTGTTCAGGACACATGGCTGCTTATGCCGTTGGCATGGTCATCTGGTATGGTCGAGACCACTGGCTGTCTACGCAGCAGAACAAGGCGGAACGGCGCGCGCTTCTGGCGCCTGCTTTGATCTTCGTCGTTTGTCTCAGCCTGGCCGCGGCCACCGCTTGGCCTTCGCCTGATGGCTCTTTCGGCAGCGACAAGCCATCGATTGAATTGCTTCGTCACGTTGGACATGATCGCGGTCAGCATGCCGGTTCGACCTCCCAGAGCGCAGCGACGCGGCCCAGTGAGCCGCCAACAATCGTAAAAGCCTTGGTTCGATTGTTGACGGTTCTTACCGTTCCCATCTCAACCGTCAATCTCCTCACATTGCTGTTTTTCCTGTTACTGGGAATTAATTTGTACTGGCAGAAGCTATGGCTTAGCCTGCTTCCGTCGTTGATGGCCGCCATGCTTTATGAGTTTTTGCATGGCGCCTCGCACCACACCGGCATTGTCTGGATCGGCCTGCTCTGCTGTTTATGGCCGCTCGCATCCGAGCCGCCACCTGAAGGCGGCAAGCAATGGCTGCGCCCAGCGCTCTATGCGGTTACGGGTGTGGTGGTTGTGTTGCAAATCGGCTGGAGTATTCATTGCATTCGCAACGATTTCGATGGCGCATATTCAGGCTACCGGGCAACTGCGGACTATCTGCGTCAGCTTCCCCCAGGCACGCGTATTGCCGCCTTCGGTATGACAACAGCCACGGTGAATGCGTATTTTCCTCACACTCCTTTCTACAACACCGCGCTCGATTACAGCCCTCTGAGTAAGACAACAGACCCCGATCTCGATTTTGACCAGGTGATCGCAGAGCGGCCCGCGGTTGTCGTAGCGCAAGAGCAGGACTACATCTCGCAAATCCAGAATCAATGGATCACGACGAAAAAAGGGGGCCTGACCGCAGACGATATTGCGCTCGCAGACAGATTAATCCAGCACGGCTATCACGCCACCCATCGATTCTGCGGCGACCATGCCTTCCGCGACACTACAGAATTCAAAGACTGTGCCGTGATCTACGAGCCGAACCAGAGCACACAGCCATGACCGCGTCGTCCGGGCAACGCCAGGTAGGTCAGGCGAAGACTCAGCCCCCAAAAAACCCACGGCAATCTCTCGCTGATACAATCTAAAAGGCTGAAAACGGCTAATTCCAAACGCTTTTTTGGGTGCGAATGAGCAAGAAGTTCCCACGATGACTCTGCGGCTTTTCAATACTCTCTCGGGAAAGATAGACCTGCTGGAGCCTGCCGATGGCAAGGCCCTGCGGATGTATGCCTGCGGACCTACCGTCTACGACTACGGGCACATCGGCAACTTCCGTACCTTCTTGCAGGTGGACGTGCTGCGCCGGTTTCTCAAGCTAAGTGGAACCAGCGTGCGCCACGTCATGAACATTACCGATGTCGACGACAAGATCATCCGCAACGCCGCGGAGGAAGGTGTCTCGATTCAGGAATACACCGCGCGCTATGAGCAGGCCTTCTTTGAGGATCTTGAAGCTCTGAGAGTTGAACGACCGGAGATCATTGCGCGGGCCACGGAACACATTCCCCGCATGGTAGCGCTGGTGCAGAAACTGGCCAAAGCGGGAGCTGCCTATCAGGCGGAAGATGGAAGCTGGTACTTCAAGCTGGCGTCGTTCCCAGAGTATGGCAAACTCAGCAAAAAAGATTTGTCCGGAATGGAAGACGGCGCTCGAGTAGACCTCGACGAATATGAGAAGGATTCGGCGCGGGACTTTGCCCTCTGGAAGGCTGCCAAACCCGGCGAAACCTCCTGGGAAACTGAGATTGGCCGCGGCCGTCCCGGATGGCACATCGAGTGCTCCGCCATGGCGATGGAGTACCTCGGCGAGAGCTTCGACCTGCACGCCGGCGGAGAGGACTTAATCTTCCCCCACCACGAGAACGAAATAGCCCAAAGCGAAAGTGTGACAAAAAAGACATTTGCGCGGCATTGGATGCATGTGCGGTTCCTGCTTGTGGACGGACGGAAGATGTCCAAAAGCGAGGGCAATTTTTATACGCTGCGAGACCTGCTGTTGAAGGGCTACAAGGCTTCGGCGATAAGGCTGGCGTTGATTTCTGTGCCCTATCGCCATCAGCTCAACTTCACGTTCGATGGGCTGATCGAGGCCACTAATGCCATCGGGCGGCTGCGAACGTTCAAGCAGCGGCTCACTCAGGGCAGCTTTGCTGAGGGCTCGAATCCCGAACTGCAAGCGGCAGCCGCAAAGGCACAAGAAGATTATCTGGCTGCGCTCAGCAATGATCTGAATACCGCCGAGGCGCGGGCTCCAATCTTCGAACTGACGCGCGCGGCGAATACGGCAATGGACCAGGGTCTGCTCAAAGCAGACGACAGGGATGCGATTCTGCGCGTGCTGGAAAGCTTTGACGCGATCTTTGACGTGATGGAAGATCGTGATGCTGAGCCGACGAAGCGTGCCCTGGAATGGGCGAAAAAAGAAGACCGCATGAAAGATGTTGCGCCGGAGTTGCTGGCCAGTCAGTCTCTGAGCGATGAGGCAGTTGATGCGCTGGTGGCCGAACGAACTCTAGCCAAAAAGCAGCGCAACTTTGCCCGCGCCGACCAGATTCGCAACGAACTAGCGGAAAAGGGCGTGGTCTTGGAGGATTCGAAAGACGGCGTGCGCTGGAAGCGGAAGTAGGCTGTGACCGAATTTGTAGTTGAATTCGAGTTTGAGGATGACGGCCGCTGGATTGCGGCGGTTCCTGAACTGTCCGGTGTACTCGCGTATTGTTCAACGCAAGAAGAGGCGAGAGAAGAGGTCGTTCTTCTGGGCCTGTCTGTCATGCAGGCAACATCCAGCTCAAGCCAGACGAAGTGAAGAGATCATGACTCCATCATCGAATTCGGATTGGAGAGGATGGATATGACGACCGTCCGAAAGCTTGCCTGCATTATGTTCGTCCTTGGCTTGTTGCAACATGCATTCGCTCAAGAGCAGCAAGTGAAGGACGATGTTCGCTGGTGTCCGACAATTCGGTCATTTCCTGTTCTTCAGGAGGCTCGATTTTCAGCTGTGTATGTTTTTGATTTAAATGCCCATGGCTGTCCAGTCAACATACGACGTGCAAATGTGCCGTTCATTTCAAAAGCAGACAGAACGCTGATTGCCTGCATAGCTGATTGGCATTTGCCCAAATCGAAGAGCAAAGGTACGGCGGTCTTTTCTTTTCAGTGGGGATGGAAAAGCTTGCAAGTCACCGCTGGTGACTTTGCAGTCACAGTTCCCGCCCAACCACCAAATTCCGATTCTCACTAATATCAATTCTGGAGGTTTACCCCATGGAAGCGAACGAAGCGCAGGAGTTGCAGGAACACGCCGAGCACGGTGGGCACGATCAGTCGATGCGGCCCGTTGCCTTAACCATGACGATCCTGGCCGTGCTGGTGGCTGTCGTCACCGTGCTGGGCCATCGCACGCACACCGAGGCGATTCTCGATCAGGACAAGGCTACCGATATGTGGGGCTACTATCAGGCTCACAAGATTCGCGCCAATGACACCGCACTGGTTGCCGACTTGCTGAGCGTGGTGACCATCGCCGACGGAAACGCCGCCAAGAAGCTCGCCAAAGGCTATGCCGATCACCAGGCCAAGTGGGCTGATGATCTGAAGGACGAGCAGGATAAGGCTGAGGCGCTGGAGAAGGATGTGGAGCAGGCAGAGGCTCGCGCCAAGCGCTTCGATCTGGGCGAGGTTCTGCTGGAGATTGGGCTGGTGATCACCTCAATCACGCTGCTCACCCGCAAGCGCGTTTATTGGTACGCGGGGCTTTGCTTCTCGGTTGTCGGGATTGTAGCGGCGGTGTTGGGGCTGCTGATCAAGTAGGCGTCAGGTTCAAGGTGTCCCAGGTTCCTAAGTAGGAACCTGGGACGTGGGAACCCAGATTGTTGTTTATAGAAATACTTTAGACCTTAATGGTCGCATCGCCCTTGTGCCAGCCACAGGGAATCAATCCGCCGTTCTGCAACCCATCGAGAACGCGCAGAACCTCTTGCGGGTCGCGGCCTACTGACAAATCGGTCACATAGACGAAGCGGATTTTATTCTCCGGATCGACGATGAACGTGGCGCGCTGGCTCACGCCTGCATTGGGATCAAGAATGCCCAGGGCTGTAGAGAGTTCGCGCTTGATGTCGCTGAGCATGGGGAAGGGCAAGTCCTTGAGCGAGGGCTGTTCGCTGCGCCAGGCCAGGTGAACGAACTCGGAGTCGATGCTGCCTCCGAGAACCTGCGTATTGCGTGCGGCGAATTCCTTGTTCAGCGTGCCAAAGGCGGCTATCTCAGTGGGGCAAACAAAGGTAAAATCCTTCGGCCAGAAGAAGTAGACCTTCCATTTGCCGGCATAATTCTTTTCGGTGATGGTGGGAAAATTCATATCGCTGTTGACGACGGCGGACAGTGAGAAGGCGGGAAAACTTGAACCTACGGAAAGCATTCTTAAACTCCTTCAGGAAGGTTGATGAGGTTAAATGTAGGGCGGGAATACTATCCTCCGCCGACGTGCCCGCAGAGGGGCAGACGAGTCACGCCGCTCAGCGGCATAATCTCTCTCACCTAAATGATGCGCTTGGGTGGGGGTGGGATTCGGGAATGCAGTGAACAGTGGTCACCGATCACTGCGAGCTAATTGGGCCGGTTGCCGGAAGCCGAGCGGCGGCGAAAGCGCTCATCGACGGGCTGACGATCTTTGAAGCCGGTTTCAACGGTGTGCCAATGCTCAATGGCAGGCTCGCCCATGCGCCAGCAGAGCAGCACCACCTGATCTTCAAGCCGGCAGGGGAAATCGAGCAGCCCGGCATCGAGATCCTTCACCTGTACGCCGATGGAGTCGATCTCAGCAATGCTCTCGCGAACGCGCTGCACATGCGTCTCAATTTCGGCGCGCAGGTTGGCCACCTTGGTCACATCGACCCTCATGCCGCCGGAGACATAGATGCGGCGAGCCAGTTCCGAAAGGCCAGTCTGAACCTGTTCTGCCGACTGCTTGCCTTCAATGGCGCGCTTGAGCAAAGACTCCAGCACCGGCAGCAGAGACTGCGCTTCATCGAGAGTGAAGGTCCTCATGGGCGACCCCCTTGGTTATAGGATACGGCAAAACAGGCGACAGAGACTAATCCCGCTTCTCCCAGTTCCCTGCTGTTACCCCACTTCCAACATGCGATCGAGCGCTACTTTCGCCCAACGCTTTACGCTGGCGCGAACCTGTATGCGGTTGACGACGCGGCCTTCGACGAGGTTTTCAAGAACCCACGCCAGGTGCTGCGGGCTGATGCGATACATGGTGGTGCAGAGGCAGCCAGTATCGTCGAGGGTGATGACCTTTTTGCCTTCTGCGGCGAAGCGCTTGGCCATGCGATTAACGAGGTGAATCTCCGTTCCAACGGCAAAGATGGAGCCCGTCGGCGCCTTCTCGACCAATGCGATGAGTCGTTCCGTAGACCCGAGAGCGTCGGCCTTCTGGCAAACCTCGAAGCGGCACTCAGGATGCACGATCACTTGAATGCCGGGATACTTGGCGCGAACCTGATCGACATGGCTGGGCAAGAAGCGCTGATGAACGGCGCAATGTCCCTTCCACAGTAGTATGCGGCTGGCGGCAATGCTCTGCTTCGTCAGACCACCCTGGTTTTGGCCAAGCTGGACGGCCCAGGGATCCCAAACCACCATCTGGTCCAGCGGAATGCCCATCTCGTAGCCGGTATTGCGGCCCAAGTGCTGATCGGGCAAAAAAAGAATCCGCTTGCCACGCGCGAATGCCCACTCAAAAGCGGCGCGTGCGTTGGAAGAGGTGCAGACCAGACCGCCGCGCTCGCCGCAAAATGCTTTGATGGCGGCGGTGGAGTTCATGTAGGTGAGGGGCACGAACTCGTCGGCAAGGCCGAGATCTTCAAGCGCCTCCCAGCAGGCTTCGACCTGAGAGATTTCCGCCATGTCGGCCATGGAGCAGCCTGCATTGAGGTCTGGCAAAATGACCTGTTGGCCGGGGTGGCCCAGCACGTCGGCGCTCTCGGCCATGAAGTGGACGCCGCAGAAAACGATGTAGCGAGCGTCGGCTTCAGCGGCAATGCGGGAGAGCTTGTAGCTGTCGCCCGTAGCGTCGGCGAAGCGAATCACCTCGTCGCGCTGGTAGTGATGGCCGAGCAGCAAAGTTGTGGCGCCGAGTTTGGCGCGGGCCTCCGCAATGCGCGCGTCCATTGTGTGGTCGGGGAGCGCGAGATAGTTTTCGAGGCTGCAACTGCTGCCAGCCTCCGGCGCAACCGCCGCTGGATCGTCGAGTAATAAGTTCACCGTATTCCGCCTTCAGTCCAGCTCGCCCTTTTGGGGGCAGCGGACGGGGATGTTGAAAGCTAACGCGACTTGCAGAGGATGCACTGGCGCTGCTGAAGAACTTCGGCGCTGGGCCGAGCCCTTCAGAAAAGCCCCCATCCACGGGGTTGTTGCAAGCCTTTCACTCATTGGATGCTGCCTTGAACCGGTGGATTCGAGTTAAACCCGCCCGCCAAAAGCTGCTTCCACTGGGGCTATTGTAACAAAGGGTTAACAGAGAACTCAAATGCAGATGAGCTGATAGTCCTGTTGAGAATGGCAGTTTTGCAGTGGCTCATTCCTCTTTCGGTCCGGTTCGATCTTTGCATTCGGAATGGAGCTTGACTCGGCATCGAATGGCAATCCGCTTTGTTTTGTTCGCCAACCTTGCTATGCTTGCTGGCAAATGCAAATCCCGGCGATTCAAACGTATGGCTTGACACGGCGCTTCGGCGCGCTAACCGCTGTTGAAGATGTGACTTTGAGCGTGGCGCCGGGACAGTTCTTTGGTTTCCTGGGACCAAATGGGGCGGGCAAGTCAACCACCATCAAGATGCTCACCGGGTTGCTTGAGCCGAGCGCGGGAACGATTGAGATTCTGGGCAAGCCCTTTGGGGCGGGCTCGCTCGACTTGAAGCGGCAGATTGGCGTGGTGCCGGAGGGAATGGCGCTACTGGGCCGGCTGACCGCGCCCGAGTATCTGCGTTTTGTGGGCCGCATGTACGGGCTGGACCGCGAGACCACCAACCAGCGCACCGATGAGTTGCTGGAGTTCATGCAGCTGGCTAACGAGAGTCGCAAGCTGGTCACCGACTTCTCGCACGGAATGCAGCGCAAGCTGGCCATGGCGGCGGCAGTGATTCACGGGCCCAAGGTGTTGTTTCTTGACGAGCCCTTCGAAGGCGTGGACGCGATTGCGGCGGGAATGCTCAAGACCATGCTGCAAGGGATGATCAACCGCGGCGCAACCATTTTTCTCACCACACACGTTCTCGAGATTGTGGAGCGGCTATGCAGCCACGTGGCCATTATTTCAAAGGGCCGCCTGGTGGCCAATGGTTCGCTCGCAGCGTTGCATGATGGGGTGGTTTCCACGCTACCGGATGCCGAGAAAGAGCAGCGGCTGACGCTCGAAGAGATCTTCCTTTCGATTGTGGGCGCGGGCGGGCGGACGGAGCCACCGCAGGAGCTTTCATGGCTCGCATAAATGAGGTCGGCTTGAACGGGGAAGCGCTCAGCGCTTCGTCGCGAGCGCAGTATGCGGCCATGGCCAGCCTCCGCTGGCATATCTTCGTCAACGGATTGCGCTCCAAAATGGGCGTATTTGAATTGGGCGCGCGCGCCTTGGCTCTTTTGATTTACATCGCCATAGGCCTGGGCCTGGGAGCGCTGATCGGTTTGGGCGCCTATGCCATCGCATCCGATGAAAAGTGGGAATATCTGCCCGCCGTCTTCTGGGTGGTATTTATCCTCTGGCAGATGCTGCCGGTAGTGCTGGCCTCATTTCAAGAGCAGTTCGACCTGGGAATTCTGCTGCGCTTTCCCGTGAGCTTCCGGTCCTACTTTCTGCTGTACGTTGTTTTTGGATTGGCGGATGTTTCGACGATCATGGGCGTGCTCTGCTGCCTGGGCATCTGGATCGGCGTCACCGTGGCGCGGCCGGAACTGTTTGCCTGGACGGCGCTCAGTCTCGGGATCTTCGCCGCCTTCAACATCCTGGTCGTGCGTACTGTTTTTGCGTGGATTGATCGCTGGCTGGCGCAGCGCAAAACGCGAGAGATTGTAGGCGCGATCTTCATGGTCCTTCTGTTGAGCCTGCAACTGCTGAACCCTGCTCTGCGCACCGGACGGCATCCCATGCACTCCACTCATCAAACGCGAATTGAACACCTGGAAAAAATGAGGGCCGAGTATGGGCCGTGGCTCAGGACCGCCGACCAAATACAAGAATGGCTGCCACCGGGATTAGCCGCGCGCGCTCTGGTGCAAGCCGGCAGTGAGCAATCCGCGCCAGCCCTGGTGTCGCTAGCCGTATTCGGGCTATGGGCACTGGCTGCGGCGGGAGTGCTCGCCAGGCGTCTCAGGGCCGAGTATCGCGGCGAAAACCTGGGCGCGGCGCCCGAGCGCAGCACTGCCGCTCCCAGCCGAGCCCATCCCGCTCGACACGAGGCCCGAAGGTGGCTGGGTGGCACAGGCACGATTACCGCGGTCGTGGAAAAGGAGTTGCGCAGTCTGTCGCGCACCTTGCCGCTGCTCTGGGCTTTGGGTGTTCCGGTATTGATGGTGCTGGTGGTGGCAAGCGTCTTTCGCAACAGCGCCCCCGGATTGGGAAATACCTTCCAGCTTGCGTTCCCGCTCTATGTGGCCTACGCGCTGCTCGGCTTCACGCAGTTGTTCTACAACAATCTGGGCGCTGAGGGTGAGGGGATTCAGTTGCTGTTTCTTTCTCCCACACCCATCCGGACCGTGTTTTTAGCCAAGAATCTTTTTCACTCCATGCTCTTCGGCCTGGATGCGCTTCTGGCTGGCGTTTTGGCCAGTCTCCGCCTGGGCTGGCCAACCGTTGCAGTGACAACTGCTACGATCGCTTGGCTGCTGTTTGCGCTGCCGTGCAGCCTGGCGGTTGGCAACATTTTTTCGCTCACCATGCCCTTCCGCATCAATCCGGGGCGCATCTCGAGGCAGCGCGGATCGCAGGCTAACGCGATTTCCAGCCTGCTGGTGCAATTGGTGCTGGTGGCCGTCGGCGCGGCTGTCTTCGGATCGTGCTGGCTGATCGGCAATCTATGGCTGGCCGTCCCCATCTTTCTGGCCCTGGCCGGGGTTGCGATCATTGCTTGGCGGCGTGTGCTCCGCAACGTAGACGCAATCGCCAACCGCCGCAGAGATTCGCTGCTGGCGGCGCTGATGAAAACGGAGTGAAGAATCAGGGCAAACGCATCTTCCTCATTCCGGTTACAGAAAATTACCTTCCATCGGCGCACAATCAAAGCATGAACAACCATGTCAGACACGGGTTTTTACTGTTCCCTGTTCCCTGTTCCCTGTTCCCTGCTCCCTGCTTTACCCCACCCCCCTGAAAAATATTTTGAAACCGTGCAGATTATTGCGCGACCGGAGAAGAAAATGAGACCGCAAAAGCGATGAATCCCCGCGTCCTTATTGATCAGAACGCAGGTTCAGGTGAAATCGCCAATGTGCGCGAAAACGCACATAAAGTACCGGGATGCAAGAAAGAGCCTTCCGCAAAAGAGCGATTTTCCCATAAAAACAGGGGCATTTTGCCCGGAAAATGGCCGAAAAGACCCGAAAAAAGGCCGATTATCACTGCGATTCGGGCTCTGACAATGGATCAAACCGACCGCCTTGCGAATCGTCTGAAGCTACCTTCCGGCAAGAGTTCCTCGCCGTTTCCGCGAAAAATTTTATCGCGCGTTTGCCTAGACCGAAGAATATGTCGGCGCCCACGCCCCGCTTCCGCTCGTCTATAATGGCAACTAATAGCGCTAAGTGACAATTGCGCACTCAGTCCTGTCCCCGCATCCAGCCATTACCGCGCTGGCCCAGGGCGCTCAGTCTGGCCGCGCGTAGAGAGTTGAAGGTCCAAGTCCATCCATGATCCGTTTCCTGCAGAGAGACAATCGCGTAACCAAGGCATTCTTCGTAATCGTCATCGCCGCCGCATCGCTTGGCATGGTGGTGTACCTGATCCCCGGCTTAACCGGCCAGGGAGCCTCAAGCGCCGACACCTACGCCACGATCTATCCCCACTGGTACAGCCGTTTCCTGTCCTCGGGCGTGGTCGTGAGCCAGCAGTCGGTCACTCAGCGCGCCCGCCAGCAGTTGCAGCGGCAGAACCCCCAATACGCTGACAATCCCATGGCCGTTCACTACTTCGAGCGGCAGGTTGGCCAGCAAATGGTCCAGCAGGAGGTTCTGCTGGTCGAAGCCCAGAAGCTGGGCATTGACGCCACGGAAGACGACGTGATCCAGGCTCTGCATAAACCCCCGTTTGGCGAGTACTTTTTCCCCAAAGGCCAGTTCATCGGAACCGACCGCTACACAGATTTTGTGGCCAGCCGGATCAATATGTCGGTCCCGGAGTTCGAGCAGGAGCTGAAGAACGAGATCATCCTCCACCGCTTGCAGGCGCTCATCACGGCCGGCGCGACGGTCGGCGATCAGGAGGTTCGCAGCGACTATCTCAAGAAGAACGTAAAGATCAAGTTTGACTATGCGGTCATCTCCGCCGAAGACCTGCGCAAAAACATCAACCCCTCCGATAGCGACCTCCAATCATTCTTCAAGAAGAACGCCGCGCGCTACGCCAGTGCCGTACCTGAGCAGCGCGCCATCACCTATTTTGCCGTCAGCGCAGGCGAAATTCCGGGCGGAGTTCCGCAACCCACCCAGCAAGAGATCCAGCAATATTATGCTGCGCACCAGGCAGACTACTCAGCGCCCGAACAGGCCCGTTCGCGCCATATCCTCATCAGCGTGCCCGCCGGCGCCGACGCCAAAACCGATGCCGCGGCCAAGGCCAAAGCCGAAGCATTGCTGAAGCAGATTCAGAGCGGCGCAGACTTCGCTGAACTCGCGGCCAAGAACTCCGACGATCCCGGCAGCAAGACCAAAGGCGGTGAGTTGGGCTTTGCCCGGCGCGGCATGATGGTGCCACCCTTTGACAACGCCATCTTTACCCAAAAGATCGGCGACACCAAGATCGTGAAAACTACCTTCGGCTACCACATCATTCAGGTGGAGGAACGGCAAGAAGCGCATTCATTGCCCATCAACGAGGTACTGCCCACCATCCAGGCCACGCTGAGTCGGCAGAAGGCGGCCGCGGCAGAAGAGAACTATGTGCAGTCGCTGACCTCTGAGGCCATCAAGAACGGTCTGGAAAAGACCGCAGCAGCCCATCATCTTCAGGTCTCCACCACCCCGCTCGTCGGCGCGCACGGAGTGATCCCCGCCTTCACCGATTCCTCCAAGATCCTCGAAAAAGTCTTCGAGTCCAAGCAAGGCGATCCGCCGCAATCCGCTTCCACGGGTGAGGGTTTCGCAATCTTCCAGGTTACCGGTGTCTCTGCGGCCCATGCCCCTGATTTTGCTGAATACAAGAGCAAGATCGCCGACGACTATCGCAACGAAGTGCTTCCCATGTTGCTCAAAGTAAAGACCCAGGAACTGGCCAGCAAGGCCAAATCCGAAAACGATCTGGCCAAGGCTGCCAAGGAGGCGGGTGCGACCTTTAAGACCAGCGAACTCGTGGGTGAAACCGGCCAGGTGCCTGACTTGGGCCCGGTTGGCCAGGTGGCGCCTCAGCTCTTCGACCTGAAAGTGGGCGACCTCAGTGGACCCATCGACGCACAGAGAACGGGCGTCGTGGCCAAGTTGGTGGACAAGCAGGAGCCGACTGCCGATGAGATCGCCAAGAACTTCGACAAAACCCGTGAGGAGATGCTGGATCAGCGCCGTTCCGAGGCCTTCAGCGTCTTCCTGGGCAACCTCATGGACGACTACAAGAAACACAACCGCATTCTGACTCCCAAGTCAAAGGCTGGAGATATTCCAGTTACTTAGGGCATTTTTCGTCGATAGTGTAAGGAAGCTCTGTGCCCCATCCATTTCACGTTCTGCGTGAAATGGGTGGGGCACCACAAAATCAGCCTCACAGAAACTGTGAAAATGCGCTAGGCAAAATAATCACCAGACCGCAGAAAAGCCCGCTTTCCCTAACCGCATGCGGGCTTTTTGTTTTCGCAACCTGCTTCCTTTGAAAGCAATCGTAAGGAGAGCCATTTGTAAAATTCAAAAAGGAATGCAAGAAGCGTCAGGGTGCAACTTCAAAAGTGGAATGCACGAAGCGTGAGGGTGCAACTTGAAGAGTGGAATGCAAGAAGCGTCAGGGTGCAACTTCAAGAGAGGAATGCACGAAGCGTCAGGGCACGACTTTAGTCGTGCCGTAAGTGCATTGAAATGAGCGGGGCTTCAGCCCCTGCGGAAATTGTCCATTGTGAATCGCAATTCCGAAAGACAATTCTGCAAGTGGCTCAGGGGCTCGCTCTTTCCGCCGATAATATAACCATGGAATTTCAGCGATCCTCTGGAGTTTTGCTGCACGTCAGCTCGCTGCCCTCATTGGGCGGCATCGGCGATCTGGGGCCTGCCGCCCACGAGTTCGTGGCCTTTCTAGCCGAGGCCAAACAGCATGTCTGGCAGGTTTTGCCGCTCTGCCCCACCGGCTACGGCAACTCCCCCTATGCCGGCACCTCAGCCTTTGCCGGCAATCCCTTCCTCATCAGCCTCGAGTTTCTTTCCGTCTGGGGCTGGATTGCACCGGAGCGTATCGTCGGGCAGGGCGGCCGCAGCGGCCCGGTCAACTTTGAAGAGATCGAGTGGCGCAAGGTCAAGCTGCTTTACGAAGCGGCGGGCAACTTTCTCGACCGCGGAGCACACGACCCCAAACTGGCCCCGCAGTGGGCCGAGTATGAGAAGTTTTGCAGCGCAGAGGCAAGCTGGCTTTCTGACTATGCGCTCTACGCCGAGTTGCGCCGCCAGTTTTCGACCGGCGCATGGACGGTTTGGCCAGAGCCCTTGCGCCGCCGCGAGCCGCAGGCGCTGGCCCATGCCGCGGCCACTCATGCGCGGCGTGTGGCCGAAGAACAGGTCCTGCAGTTTGCCTTCTCTGTGCAGTGGAACGATCTTCGCGCGGCCGCCGCGAAAATGAAAATCAGAATCCTGGGCGACTTGCCCATCTTTATCAATATGGATTCAGCCGACGTGTGGGTTCATCCGGAGCTCTTCGAGTTGGATGAGCAGTTACAGCCAATTCGCGTCGCCGGAGTGCCGCCCGACTACTTTTCAAAAACCGGCCAGCGCTGGGGCAACCCGCTTTATCGCTGGGATGTGATGGCCGGGCGCGGCTTCGATTGGTGGATCAGCCGCATGCGCCGCGTCTGTGAGCTTTATGACATCGTCCGCCTCGACCACTTCCGCGGCTTTGAGTCCTACTGGGCGATTCCCGCTGCTGAAGAGACGGCGATCAACGGCGAGTGGGTCAAGGCGCCGGGGCTTGAACTCTTCCGCGCACTCGAGGCGGCCCTGGGTCCGCTGCCGCTCATCGCCGAAGACCTGGGCGTGATTACCCCCGAGGTAGAGGCGCTGCGCAATGCCCTCGGCTTGCCGGGAATGAAGGTGCTCCAGTTCGGATTCAGCAACAAAGGTGCGCACATCCACCTGCCCCATCGCTTCACGCACGACACCGTGGCTTACACCGGCACGCACGACAATAACACCACCCTGGGATGGTGGAAAACGGCCAGCATTGTGGAACGCGCCGCTGTCGAGGCTTACGTGGGGCCGACAGGCAAGAATCCCGTCTGGCCGCTGATTCGCAGCGTCGAGGACAGCGTGGCGCGAATGGCGGTGCTTCCCGCGCAGGATCTTCTGCAACTGGGCGCAGAGGCTCGCATGAATACACCGGCCGTCAGTGATGGAAACTGGCACTGGCGCGCACCGGAAGCCGGCTGGACCCCCGAGTTGGCCGCAAAGCTAGCCGCGCTAATCGAAGTCGCCGACCGCGACAACGATCCGCTGGGTGAAGCAGAAGAATCGTCTTGAGGTAAATGGTAGACCTGAACGAAAGAAAATATCGAGCCTTCCAGCAAGCCAATAGTCTGGTAAGTTATGGTTTATGGGGGCAATATGAAAGTACTTTTCATTGGCGGCACCGGAAATATCAGCACGGCTTCAACAAATTTGGCCGCAGAGCGAGAGATTGAATTAACGCTGCTGACGCGCGGACGACGGGCCGCCGATCTGCCGAAAAATCTCCGCACGGTTGCAGTGGATGTAACTGATGAAACGGCCGTGGCCGCGGCGCTCGGCAATCAAAGGTTCGACGCGGTCGTGGACTGGATCGCCTTCACGCCCTCCGATATCGAGCGCGACATCCGTTTGTTTCGCAGCCGAACAAATCAATTCATATTCATTAGTTCGGCGAGCGCATATCAAAAGCCAGTAAGTCACTACTTGATCACTGAATCAACACCGCTGGTCAATTCCTATTGGCAGTATTCGCGCGATAAGATCGCCTGCGAAGACCGCCTGATGAAGGCCTATCGCGATGAGGGATTTCCGATCACGATTGTGCGTCCTTCCCTGACCTATGGGGATACGCAGATTGTATTGGCGGTCAATAGTTGGCTGAAGTCCTACACAGCGGTCGATCGGATGCGGCGGGGCAAAAAGGTCATCGTGCCAGGAGATGGTTCCTCGCTCTGGGTGATTACACATAACACTGATTTTGCTCAAGGGTTGGTGGGCTTGCTAGGACACCGGCAAGCCATTGGCCACGCCTTCCACATCACCAGCGACGAAGTGATGACATGGGATCAGTTCTATCGGATCACAGCGCAGGCCGCGGGCGTAGAGCCTGAGATCGTTCACATTCCGTCGGAGTTCATGGGCGCTTGCCTGCCCGATGAAGTTGGCAACCTGACCGGGGACAAAGCCGTAAGCGTGGTCTTCGATAACAGCAAGATCAAGAGATTTGTCCCCGGCTACTGCGCCAAAATTCCATTTAACCAGGGCATTCAGCGAACAATTGAATGGTTTGACGCGGACCCGCGGCGAAAGGAAATCGATCAAGACGCGAACGCCGCCTGGGATAAGCTGATCGACGTCTATGAGCGTGGAGTCGGTGAAGCATTGCGCAACTTTCGATCTTAAGTCTCCTAACATCAGAGAGAGCATCCGGCGTTGAAGATAGTTACTGCATGTTATGCAGCACCGATTCTCCGGATTAGTCACCCATAGCGCAGCCCTCGCTCAAGCGCAGTCCATCGTCCGCCAGTTACCGCACTTACAGTGAGCACTGTAACCATCTCGCCCCATGCCGTTCCTGTATACTGCACGACAAGAGGAAGATGATTCATGGCGGTCGAGAATCAGAAACTGACGTTTGCGGAGAAAACGGGTTACGCCTTTGGCGATGCGGCCTCCAATCTGTTTTGGATGACCTTTATTTACTTTCAGAGCAAGTTCTATACCGACGTCTTTTTTTACACTCCCGACGCCGCGCTGGAAGACAGGCTGCTGAAGAAACTCGCTGTTCTGCTTCTGCTGACGCGCGTTTTCGATATGGCCTTCGACTTATTGATGGGAGTTCTGGGCGATAGAACCAAAACGCGCTGGGGCAAGTTCCGCCCCTATCTGCTTTGGTTCGCCATACCCTTCGGCATCATTAGCACGCTGACCTTTACCACGCCCGGCTTCAGTCCCAACGGTAAGCTGATCTACGCCTACATCACGCTCTGCCTGATGATGATGGTCTACTCGGCGATCAATATTCCCTACTCGGCTTTGATGGGCGTCATCTCGCCCGATTCGCAAGAGCGCACCAGCGCCGCATCCTACCGCTTTGCCTTTGCCTTTGGAGCAGGGATGATCGTTCAGTATTCCACGCTCTATCTGGTGGATTACTTCGGGCACGTCAGGCAGAAGATGAGCGGAATGGCGCTGGCCACGGCTGAAGCCCACGGCTATCAATTGACAATGGGCCTCTATGCCGTCGCTGCGACGGCTCTCTTCTTTCTTACCTTCGCCCTGACCAAAGAGCGTATTCAACCGGCCGCGCAAAAAACCTCTCTAGGTCGAGATCTTTTCGACCTGGCAACGAATGTGCCGTGGCTGATTCTCTTCTTTACCGGAACGCTGACCGTCTGCTCCGTGGCCATCCGTAGCGGCGCCATCCTTTATTACTTCCAGTACTATGTCGGCAACGAAAAATTGGCAGCCACCTTTATGGTCGCCGGCACACTCCTCTCGCTTTTAGGATCGCTTGCTATTCAGCACGTCACAAAGTTTGCCGGAAGAAAGGCCACTTACATCGGCCTCGCAGTGCTGGGCTCTGTCTTCCTTGTGGTTTCTTATTGGGTCAGGCCAGAGCAAATTGCGCTGATGTTCGTTTTTCAGATCCTATATAGCGCGGTCACCGGGCCAACTTCCGCCGTGCTATGGGCCATGTTTGCCGACTCCGCCGACTACTCCGAGTGGCGTACCGGACGCCGTGCCACTGGGCTCGTCTTCTCCGCAGCGGGTATGTCGAACAAACTCGGCTGGGCCATCGGTGGGCCGGTCGCCGTCTGGCTACTGGCTAACTTCGGCTATCAAGCCAGCGTCGCGCAGACGCCTCATGCGCTGCATGGCATTCTGCTCCTCTTTAGTGTGATTCCCGCAGTCGGATTTTTGCTCACTGGCCTGGGCATGATTTTTTATCCGCTCAATGAAGCCCGCATGAAGAAGATGCAGGGTGAGCTGCAGGCAAGGCAGGCAGGTGAGGGCTCGGATCATCTTGGCTTGGGTGCCGCAATTTTGGATATTGAGCAGAGGCTTCTTTAATTCTTTCAATGTTTTGTAACAGGGCACGACTTCAGTCGTGCCGCAACAATTCAAAATTAACGCTGGTTTTAGCCCCTGAGGGATGTCTCTCGGGATTTTTTCTGAAATTAGGTAATTTTTCAATCTGATGGGCCCAGCAGAGATACCTTCCCAACAAAGAGATACCTTCCCAACAACAGGAGAAAACAATCTCATGCAATTCGGTTATTTTGATGACGCGAACAAAGAATATGTGATTACTCGTCCCGATACCCCCAAGTCGTGGAGCAATTATCTGGGTTCGACGGAATATGGCGCCATCATCACCAATAATGCCGGAGGATACAGTTTCTATAAGTCGGCGGCATTGGGGCGCTTCATGCGGCTGCGCTTCAATGCGGTTCCGATGGATCAGCCGGGCCGTTATATTTATCTGCATGACCACGACAGCAAGGATTACTGGTCTGCGTCATGGCAACCCGTAGGCAAGCCTCTCGATCAATATAAATCGGAGTGCCGCCATGGCAGCGCCTATACGGTTATTTCATCCGAGTACGCCGGTATAAAATCCGAAACTACTTATTTTGTTCCGTTGGGCAAGAATTTCGAGTGCTGGCACGTGAAACTCACCAACCTGAGTAAAAAGCCTCGCGAGTTAAGCGCATTCACTTATGTGGAATATTCGGGGAACTGGGACGCCTGGAACGATCTGATCAATCTGCAATACACGCAGCACACCGTAAAAATGGAGGTCGAAGATTACATCATCGACCACGGAACCAACGTCAATATTCCGCTGATGCCGGATAACTTTGCCGAGGCGGATCAAGGTCGCCACACCTTCCAGGCATTGGTGGGAGCTGAGGTGGTTGGTTACGACACGGACCGCGCCGCCTTTCTTGGGAGTTATCGCGGCTATGGCAATCCAGCGGTTGTGGAACAGGGAAAATGCACGAACTCTCTAGCAGTAGGCGACAATGCTTGCGGCACCTTGCAGGCCAGGATCAGCCTTGCGCCCGGCGAGACGAAGGAGTTCCTTGTACTGATGGGCATTGGCCAGGGCTGCGAAGCGGGCAGGGACGCGGTGGCGGAATTCGGCACTCTGTCAAAGGTTCGCGAGGAACTGGCCAAAGTGAAGAGTTATTGGCACGAGCGCATCGACGGACTAACAGTAGAAACGCCGGACGCCGAGTTGAATAGCACGCTGAATATGTGGGGCCCCTTTAATTGCCTGATGACTTATGCATGGTCGCGCGCGGCAAGCTTGATTTATGCGGGCGAGCGCGACGGGTTGGGATTCAGAGACACTGTTCAGGACATGTTAGGTGTCATGCACACCATTCCCGAAGAAGCTGGTCAACGGTTGGAACTGATGATCACCGGACAGGTTTCAACAGGCGGGGCCATGCCTGTCGTGCGGCAATTCGATCATCACCCCGGAAGCGAAAAAGCTCCGCGAGAAGAAGACTACCGCTCCGACGATTGCCTATGGCTCTTCAATGCAATTCCGGCTTACGTGAAGGAGACCGGCGACTTATCCTTCTATCGCAAGGTATTGCCATATGCCGACCAAGGGCAGGATACAGTGATGGGCCACATGAAGCGCGCGATCCAGTTCAATCTGGAGCGCTCAGGGGCACATGGTCTGCCTTGCGGCTTGTCTGCCGACTGGAACGATTGCATTCGTCTGGGGCATCAGGGAGAATCAATCTTCGTGGCTTTTCAATTGCGCTACGCGTTGCGCGTCTACCTCGAGATATGCCAACTATTGACCGTGAAAGAAGAAGAGAAGTGGGCAAAGAATGAGTTAGCAAAGCTGGATGATCGCCTGGAACAAGATGCGTGGGACGGCGGATGGTACTTGCGCGCATATCGCGCCGATGGTTTCAAGTTCGGCGCCAAAGAAAGCAGCGAAGGCAAAATCTTTCTCAATCCGCAATCCTGGGCGCTCATCAGCGGACATGCAAATCCTGAAAGA
The DNA here is from genome assembly GCA_049513195.1 of Occallatibacter sp. Taxonomy (GTDB): domain Bacteria; phylum Acidobacteriota; class Terriglobia; order Terriglobales; family Acidobacteriaceae; genus Telmatobacter. The sequence goes on along the minus strand of JBEKWJ010000002.1, from coordinate 16,849 downwards.
GCCGCAACGGCGATGCAGTCTGTGCACGACCGCCTGGCCACAAACTTCGGCCTGATGATTTGTGATCCTCCTTATGTCGAGACGGACTTTCATGTCATGAGGGCCGCGCTATTCAATGCGGGCTTGAAGGAGAACGGCAGCATCTTCACCCATACGCAGGGCTGGGCCGTGATTGCGGAAACGCTGCTCGGCCACGGCGATCTGGCTTATGAGTATTTCAGAAACTATTTGCCCGCCGCATATAACACGCGCGCTGAGATTCGAGAGATTGAACCGTATGTTTACTGTCAATTTACGCACAGCAAATACAGCCCACGCTTCGGCGCCTCGCGCGTTCCCTGGCTAAGCGGCTCTGCCACATGGTCGTTTTTCGCAGCTACCCAATACATCCTCGGAGTTCAGCCGGAGTATGGCGGTCTCATAATCGATCCCTGCATTCCTTCCGCGTGGAAACAATTTAAAATAACTCGCATCTTTCGCGGAAAGAACTTGACGATCGAAGTCAAAAATCCAAATGGAGTGCAAAAAGGAGTGAAGAGTCTCGTCCTCAACGGCCAGCAGTTAGAACGAAACTTTATTCCAGCAGAGAGTCTGCTGGCCAGCAACGAGGTAGAAGTAAAGATGGGGTGAGGCGATCCATGTGCGGAAGGAGTTATGCGCAGCCGAAAATTCCAGGAGGCCGGTTCAATACTCTCGATGTGAAATTACGAGAGCCGCTCGCTGCTAGAATCACTGAAGGGACTCATCCATGAGCGTAAGCGCACTTTATCCCGGCACTTTCGACCCGCCGACCAACGGTCACATCGACCTGATTCAACGCGGCTCCAAGCTCTTTGACCACCTCATCGTCGCCATCCTCAACAATCCTGGCAAGGATCCTCTCTTCACCGTCGAGGAACGCGTAGAGATGCTGCGAGAATCGACCAGCGCTCTCGGCAACGTGTCAGTAGCCACCTTTGATGGGCTGATGGTCGAGTTTGCACGTCAGCAAGGAGTCTCGGCGGTCTTGCGCGGCATTCGCGCCATCAGCGACTATGAGTATGAGTTCCAGATGGCGCTGATGAACCGCCGTTTGGCCCCGGAGATCGAGACCGTCTTCCTGCAACCCGCCGGACGTTACTCATTTGTCAGTTCGCGAATGCTCAAGGAGGTCTTCAGCTTCGGCGGTGATGTCAGCGGTCTGGTCCCACCCAATGTTCTGAAGCGCCTGCGCGACCGCATGGGCACCAGTTGATGATTGTCTCTCAGAGGAGACTCGGGGGACTCATTTCACACCCACTAAGACTTCTCCGCTTGCTATCATCGACAAAGGCTCCCGGTACAACTGAATCCGGGCTCTGCCGCTGAGGTTTCGTCGCATTGACTCCCGCCCCTCAAGCCGAAGCTACGGAAGATCTCGCAGCGCCTTCGACTAAATCAGCCAAGCACGGCCCTGTTCACATTCATGCGCCCGAAGCTGGCGTTACGGCCACGCTGATCAACGACCTCCGCGAGCTTTTCAAGGTCAAAGTCGTCGCCCTGGTCCTGGTCACCGGATGGGGCGGCTTTTATCTTGGTTCGATGCACTCGGGCATCACCAGCATGCAGCGCGGATTGCTGGACACGCTGCTGGGTATAGGCATGGTTTCCGCCGGAGCGGGCGCGCTGAACGAGGCCCTGGAACGCAGGATCGACGCGCGCATGAAGCGCACCGAAGACAGGCCTATGGCCGCCGGACGCTTTTCTCTTGCACAGGGTGTGCTGGCCGGCCTCGCGGCTCTTGCGCTCGGCGCTGTGTGGCTTTTGCTCACCACCAACCTGCTCACCGTTGCTCTCGCGCTATTGACGGCTTTCACCTATGTGGCCATCTACACACCGCTCAAGCGCGTCACCGCACTGGCCACCTTTATCGGCGCATTTCCCGGCGCCATGGGACCTATGCTCGGCTGGACCGCTGCGCGCGGGCAGATCGAGTGGCCGGCCGTCGCTCTCTTCGCCATCCTTTTTGTCTGGCAGTTTCCCCATTTCATGTCGATCGCGTGGTTGTATCGCGACGACTACGCCCGCGCCGGCATTCGCATGTTGCCCGTCGTGCAGCCCGATGGCTGGTCCACGGTGGCCGAGGCGCTCTTCTTCGCCGTGGCCATGATTCCTGTCAGCCTGATGCCCTGGCGCTTGGGCATGGCTGGAACAACCTATGCAGCGCTCGCGACCGCGCTGGGCCTGGTTTATCTCGCTTACACCATTCGCTTCGCCCGCATCCTGCATACGCCAGAAATCGAAAGCCGCAAATTGGCCCGCGATCTGCTCAAAATCAGCGTCCTCTATCTGCCGCTACTCTTCACCGCGCTCATGCTCTGCGCCATCGCGAATCACTGAGGAAGTCATGACGACCGCAGTCCAACTCTCCAGCACCCGTTCCGCCATCGCGGCAATTCTCGCAGTCAGCGCCGCAGCCACGATCTTTTTATTCTGGCTGATCTACGTACATCCCGCTACCGCATCCAGCGCACAATACGCCTTCTTGCCCGCGCTCAATGCCCTGCTTAATGGACTCAGCGCTGTCGCTCTATTGATCGGCTACACCTTCATCCGGGCGCGCCGAATTCACGCGCATCGCGCGGCCATGATCACCGCCTTTGCATTCTCCACACTCTTTCTGATCAGCTACATTCTGCATCATGCGCTGCATGGCGATGTTCGTTACCCGCTCCACGCGCCATTGCGCATGGTTTATCTGCCACTCCTGACCAGCCACATTCTCCTGGCCATCTTAGCCCTGCCCCTCATTCTGGTTACGTTTTTCTTCTCGCTTACCGGGCGAATTCCGCAGCACCGCAAGCTCGCCCGCTGGACCCTTCCGCTGTGGCTCTATGTTTCAATCACCGGCGTCTTCACCTATGCGATGCTGCGCCTGGCGCAAGGATAGGAGCAATGTTGCCCGCCCTCAGCCCCAATTCGAATCCGACCCCGCCCGCCGACGGCACTCGCCAACTGCTGCAATGGGGCGCGTCAATGCTCGGTGCCGGATTATTGGCCGTGGTGCTGCTACAGACCTTGCTGGGCGGCTTTTCACCCACCGGCGCCAGCACCAACACCGGCTGGTTCGCCTTGATTGTCGCGCTCATGTGCATTCCATTTGGCGGCCTCTTGACGGCGCTGGGGATAGCCAAGGCCCTGCGCAATCGCACACATTCCCGCAAACGTTGATCCTCTTTTTTGTGAACGGAAGAAAATAAAATGCCGCCCGCCAACCGCGCCATCAACAGGGTTGGCGGATTTCGCTTGAGGTTCCTCCCGCTGCCGTCACATAGCACTTCAGCGTGTAATCCATCACCATGCGATCGGCGCTGAAGCGCCAGCCGAGCGTGCGGATCGTTCTCTTCATGCGCTTGATCCACCCGCGCGGCAGTCCGTCGCGGTCTCGCTGATAATAAAGCGGAATCAATTCCTCCCTCAGAACGCGGTACAAGTCATCGCCATCGCGTTGATCGTGCACATCCATCTTCGAATGGGTTCTGCCGGTCCCGATTGCAAAGCCATTGAGGCCGTCATAGGCTTCGGCCCACCAGCCATCCAGAACAGAAAGATTCAATCCACCGTTCAATACAACCTTCTGCCCGCTGGTGCCAGAGGCTTCCAACGGACGGCGAGGATTGTTCAGCCACACGTCCACACCTTGCACCAGATGCCGCCCTACGTTAATGTCGTAGTCCTCGATGAAAACGAATTTGTCTCCGAACTCCGAGTCGCGCATCATCTGAGCAATTTGCTGAAGAACCCTCTTGCCCGGTTCGTCATGCGGATGAGCCTTGCCGGCGAAGAGAAATTGAACAGGCCGTTTGGGATCGTTGACCATCAAGGCAAGTCTCCGCATGTCCGCCAAAATCAGGTTGGCGCGTTTGTAAGTCGCAAAGCGCCGGGCAAAGCCGATGGTCAGTGCATCCGGCGATAAAACTTTAGTGAGGCGGTTGAGAGTTTCATCAGGCTCAGAGCGGCGTTTCGCCTGTTCGCGAGCACGCTGGCGCACGAAATCCAGAAGTTGCGATTTCAGGCTGAGATGCGTCTCCCACAGCTCACCGTCATCCACATTTTCAATCTCCTCCCAGGTCTTTGCGGCTCCGCTCTGACTCTGCCAGCCAACGCCCAGGTGGCGATCATAGAGCCGGCACATTTGCGGCGCGAGCCACGAAGGTACATGCACGCCATTGGTGATATGGCCGATGGGAACACCATCTTCAGTCTTGCCTGGATAAAGACCTCTCCACATCGAGCGCGAGACCTCGCCATGCAAAGAGGAGACCGCATTGGCCCGGCGTGAAAGCTTGAGCCCAAGAACGGTCATGCAAAATTGTTCACTGTGGTCGGCAGGGTTTTCCCGGCCAAAACTCATAAGTTCTTCGTGTGAGATCCCCAACTCATCGCGCAGATGCCCCAAATGCTCTTCGATCAAATTGGCGTCGAAACGGTCATGCCCAGCCGGCACCGGGGTGTGAGTGGTGAAAATGACCTCGCGCGGAATAGAACTCGCGGCTATATTGAAGTCCACTCCCTCCTCGTTCATACGATTGCGAATCGCCTCAAACACAGCGAAGCCGCTGTGCCCTTCATTCAAATGGAGCACTCCAGGCGTAATCCCCATTGCCTTGAGCGCGCGAAAGCCGCCGACGCCCAGCAGCAGTTCCTGGCGAATGCGCGTTCTCCCATCGCCTCCATACAGCCGCGAGGTTAGTTCACGATCTTCGGGAGCGTTGCCCGCTACATTCGAATCAAGCAGCAGCAAATCACAACGGCCAACCTTGATCTGCCAAACCTTGGCGTGAATAAAGCCGCTGCGGGTTTGAATCTCCACCACAACCGGTTCGCCATTTTGGCCGATGGCCGGTTGCATCGGCAGTTGATTCACATCCGTTTGCAGGTACTCCTCTTGCTGCCATCCGCTCCCGTCAAGGCGCTGCAGAAAGTATCCCTGGCCATAAAACAAGCCGATTCCGACCAGTGGAATATCAAGATCGGAGGCGCTCTTGATATGGTCTCCAGACAGCACGCCCAGACCGCCCGAATAGATCGGAAGCGACTCATGCAAGCCGAATTCCGCCGAAAAATAAGCGACAGGCCGCGGCCGCAGCACACCGGCATTGGCCGCGCCCCAGGTTCGATCAGCGTGCAGATACTCCTGCTGGCGGCGGTAAACGTAGTTGATGCGACTATGCAAAACCAGTTCGGTGGCGCGACGCTCAACCTCCGCCAACGGGATTTCGCTGAGCAGCGAGATAGGATTTTGATTAAGTTGCCGCCAACGAGTCGGATTCAGATCACGAAATAGGCTGATGCAGTCGTGGTCCCAACTCCACCATATATTCCGGGCCAGCGACCAAAGGCGCTCCTGGGCCGGGCCAATAAAGCGGTCCAGATTTCGTGCCTCGCTCACAACAGGCGCAACCTGGTTCGCCGCCTCCACCAGCATCCGAATCTCGTCTTCGCGGAAAATCCGTGAATCTTTCGTCTGGACAACCAGAACACCCTGCAAGATGCCGCGATCAATCAGGGGCACGCCGAGAAACGAATGGTAATCCTCTTCTCCTGAATCCACAAAGTACTTGAAGCGTGAGTGTTTGGTTACGTCATCGACGGCCACTGGCATCACCTGCTCGGCGACCAGGCCTACCAGGCCCTCACTGAGCGGCATACGCAACGTGCCAATGCATCGCGGATGAAGACCCAAGGTAGCCGCCAAGACCAGGTTCGATCGATCCGGCTCCAGCAGATAAGCTGAGCACACATCGGTCCTGAAGCGCGTGGCGATTAATGCCACAACGTTCAACAGCGTATCCGCCGGCTTGCCTCCATCCTCGGCAAGCCTTTTTACCTCTTCCGCCGTCAGAACAGTAGCTTCATTGCTTATTCCATTCAGCAGGGCCATCCGTTTCCCTTCTTCTTCGGTCAATTTCAGAGACTGCTTTTCCATTGCGTCCACAAATCAAGTCAACAAATCAAATTGAGGCGCGCATCGAGCTGAGATCTTTAGATTTGCTACCCGCGGCAGGCGAACCGACGGGAAAACATATGTATTGCGTGATTCTCACGGAAAAGTCATGAAGATCCCATCAAGATCTGCAAATTGAATTGCGCGGTCTAGGATTTGTCTGGCTTTCCCTGATCGTCGAGGGCAAACGCATTCCTTCCACGATGGTCATGGGCAGGCCCAGGAATTTCGCCCCAGGCGTCTCACCGAACTGTGCGTAAATCTCTCGATTCACGCGGCTCTTTATGGCTATGCGTTTGTCCCTCCTGGGCGCAAACTCTCTCCCGAGGTCGGAGGCTCATCCTGGTTGCCCGGTTGGTTTGAAACCAACTCCTGCAAGCTGGCTCCGAAAGGCCGTCTCTCATCTTCAATACAGCATCAAAAACTTTCGCCTTGGTTCAGGACGCACTGCAGATAATTACCCTCGTCTGGCGCACAATCAAAGCATGAACAACGTCCACAGCCGCGGACCTTTCCTGACCACTGACCGCTGTTCCCTGTTCCCTGACCGAAAGGCACCCCCCCCCACCCCCCTATATTTATTATCGAAAACTTGCAGGTAATTATTCAGTTAACGCCATAAATCGTGAATCACATCGTAACCAACTCATAATCAGCGGCTTCGATCGATCTCTTGAGTCCACAAAGTCAAAGCCAGAAAGACTAGGTAACCACTCGATAGTCTGTAAAACAAAACGAAAAACCCGCAAGATGCAATCGCAATTAAGATAAGTTATAAAAAAGCTTCCATTTCCGGCTCCACATGAACATGGCCGCTGGTGTCGGCTCCAGCGTCGTGCGCCAGGCCGAGGCTGTCGAAGACCGGTCCCAAAGCCAGCAACGAAATGATCAGAATCGCCAGATGAAAATCATGCAGTTGCGGCACAGCGACAGAGTGGCCTCGCGCATGAGAAATCAGGCGCAAAGTAATGGCGCCCACAGCAACCCCCATTCCGGAACTGAGCTGCATCACGGCGCTCAAAAAACTGTTCGCGCGGCTCATCCGGCTCGACTCAATCTCCGAAAAGGCGAGCGTGGTCATGCAAGTAAACTCCATCGACCGGCAGCCGCCATGAAAAAAGAGAATAACAACAATCAGCCATGTTGGCGTACTGGGAGACAGAGTCGCGCAAACGGCAATCGACGCGGAGGTAATAACTCCGTTGATAATCAGCACGCGCCGAAAGCCGAAGCGGCGTAGCGTGGGAATCACAAAGATCTTCATACCGAGATCGCCGGCAAAGAGTGCCAGCAGAAACAAGCCTGATTGAAATGCGCTCAGTCCAAAGGCGATCTGGAACATGAGCGGAAGCAGAAATGGCAGCACCGCGACCGATATGCGGAAGGCGCTGGCTCCATAAATCGAAAGTGAATAAGTCTTCAGCCGGAGCGAGTCAAAATCGATCAGCGACTTTGCCGGGTTGCGCCGCGCGGCCAATATCGCAACCGCTCCACTCGTCAGGCTCAGCGCAAGAATGAGGCTCGGAAGCTGCCAGTGTCCGCCTTCGCCGCCGAGTTCTTCCATCGCATAAACGGCTCCGGCAGAGGCAAACCCGCCCAGAACAAAAGTCAACCAGTCGAAAGGGTGCAACTCCTCGCCGCGTACGTTCTCGATCCACAGCAGCGCCAGAATCAGCGCGAGAATGCCGATGGGAAGATTGAGAAAGAAGATCCAGTGCCAGCTGGCATACGTCGTGATGAATCCACCCAGAGGCGGACCAATGACCAGCGCCGACAGGCCAGGCCAAGTGATATAAGCAAGAGCCTGCGTCAGCTTCTCTTTCGGCGCTGTCCTGAGCACAATCAGCCGGCCCACCGGAACCATCATCGCTCCGCCAACGCCCTGCAAAATACGCGCCAGGATGAATTCCGTGAGAGTGCCAGAGAAGCCGCAGAGCACCGAGGCCAGCGTGAAAACAGCGATTGCCGTAGCGAAGATCGAACGCGAGCCAAAGCGGTCTGTCACCCAGCCGCTGATGGGGATGAAAACGGCCAGCGTCAGCATATAGGCCGTCATGCCGATGTTGAGGCTCACCGGCCCCACATGAAAGCTGCGCGCCATTTGCGGCAGTGCCGTCGCAATGATGGTGCCGTCCAGCATCTCCATGAAGAAGGCGCCCGCAATCAAAGTTGTGATGTAAAACGGAGAGCGAATCTTCTTCATCGTTCTAGTTTATTAAACTTGCCGGGAGTCATTTCAGCATCTGATCCGTCAGCTTTCAGAGTACGTTCCGCATGCAATGTCCTCGGCGGCTTGCGCGATGCTCTCCGGCCGGCCAAGATCGCGCCAATAATATTCGTCCGCGCGAAATGCCATGATCTTTTCTCCCTGCGCAGCGAGTTTCAAGTAGGCGGAAACAATGGGAAACGGACCCCGGTCACTCATCTTCGCAAAGATTTCAGGAGAGATCACGTGTATGCCAGAAAATGCCAGCGCCTGTAACTCAGCCGAGTGCCGTACTAACTCCGCAGTTCCATCGCACCCGGCACGACGCCCGCAGAGCCGACCCTGCTCATCGAAGAGAAGGTGCCGCGAACTCTCTCGCGACTGCACAGCCAGCGTAGCCAGCGCGTTCTTTTCCCTGTGAAAGCGCATCATGCGCCCCAGATCGATCGTGCTGAGGACATCGACGTTGTGCAAAATAAAAGGCTCGTGTGAATCGGAAAAGAAATGCACGGCCTTCTTCAAGCCGCCGCCCGTATCCAGTAACTCCTCTTCACGAGAGATTTCAATTTTCATGCCAAAGTGATCGTTTGCTATTAAGTAATCAACAATCATCCCCGCGTAATGATGCGTGTTGACAATCACCTCGCCGACGCCGAAGCTGCGCAAGCGCGCAAGCGTAATCTCCAGCAGAGTGCGCCCAGCAACCGTGACCAGCGCCTTAGGCCGATCGTTGGTGAGTGGCCGCAAACGAGTGCCCAGACCGGCGGCTAGAATCATAGCCTTCATCGGCCCATCTTCTCCAACTCGACATGCCGGACCACCACTTCCACGCCGTTCGCGCGCAGATGCTTCGCTAATTGCTCCGCGAGATATACAGAGCGGTGCTGGCCGCCGGTACAGCCAAACGAGACCATGAGGTTCTTGAAGCCGCGGTGCTGATACTCACTCACGCTCGCATCCACCAGCGACAAAACGTGCGCGAGATATTGATGCACGCTTTCCTGACGATTCAAATACTCGATCACCGGCGCGTCCTTGCCGGTCAATTGGCGGAACTGTTCTTCCCGCCCCGGATTCGGCAGACTGCGCGCATCAAAGACAAATCCGCCGCCATTCCCTGTCTCATCAGAAGGCATGGTTTGATGAAAAGAGAAACTGAAAATTCGCACCTTCAATCCCTCTGCACTAGAAGCCAGACCCTGCAATTTTTCTGAAGCCGATATGCCCTGCAATGCGTCCATCAGCGCCGGCAAGGCTATTGGCAGGTTGACAGCTTCAGCTAGCCAGCGCAGGTTCTTCAGCGCGTACGGAACGCTCTGCAAAAAATGAGCTTTGCGTTCATAAAAACCTCTGAAGCCATAAGCCCCCAGCGCCTGCAAAATGCGCGCGTAAACAAACGCATAATAGTGTTCCATGAACGCGTCACGCGTGAAGTCGATGTAACTCCCAAGGCAGTCGAGATAGCGATCAAGCAACTCCTGACGCAGCGCCGGCGGTAAATCAGCTTTGCCATCGTAGAGCAGAGACGCAATGTCGTATTGCAGTGCTCCTTTGCGGCCCCCTTGATAGTCCAGAAAAAATGGCTGCCCATCGCGCAGCATCACATTGCGCGATTGAAAATCCCGATAGAGAAAATAATCACGACTGGCGCTCAAGAGAAACTTCGTCAAGCGGCTGAAATCATCCTCCAACGCCTGTTCGTTGAAAGGAACTCCCGAGAGCCGCAGAAAATAATACTTGAAGTAATTCAAATCCCAGGCAATCGATTGGCGATCAAAACTGGCCCGTGGATAGCAGACTCTGTAATTTAAATCGCGGCCCGCCTCAACCTGAAAACGCGGCAGCACAGCCACCACTTTGCGGTACGCCTCAATCGCCTGCGGAGCGATCACATCGCTGCTGCGATTCTCGCCCAGGAATTCAAAAAGTGTGGTGTCGCCCAGGTCTTCTTCCAGGTACGCGCCTTCACTCAAATCCTCCGCATAAATCTCGGGCACCGGCAATCCGTGGCGACGAAAATGCCGGGAGAACTCAATGAAAGCAACATTCTCCTCCCGCACCGGATACAGAATGCCGATGGCGCTCACATTCCCGCTGCTGAGCCGCACGATAGCGCGCCCCGAGCCGCCGAGCTGGCCCTGAAGCGGTCGCGCATCTTCTGCCGGCAACTGGAAATGCTTCTCAAAAAGCCGTTTTAGAACGTCCATGAATCTCTTTCTGTTGAATCTCAAGCTGCTTCACAACGATACCCAGCCGGGGCAGGCATATGCAAGGTGTTATTGCTATCATTACGTTCAATATTGTTTGTTTCGCAACGCCTGTACTATGATGACTCTCACAAGGCAAGCAGCAAGGCGAGGAGGTCACTATGAGCGAAAATCAACCGGCAGCGGCGCGCAGGCAGGGCCGTCGCGAATTCCTAAAGGCGGGGGGCGCAATCACCGCCGCATTGCTGGCGCCATCGGCGATGGCTGATGCACCCAAGGCTCTCCCCGGCCTTCCGTCGAATCACGTGACTCCGACAGCCATGCCGACCCGCAACCTGGGCAAGACGGGCTATCGCGTGGGCATCTTTTCGCTGGGCGGCCAGGCTGCGCTGGAGCACGCGAATAACTTCGACGTAGCCATTCCCATCCTGTCGCGCGCGCTCGACATTGGCGTGAACTATATCGACACATCGTCGATCTACGGCGGACCGGAGCGCTGGAGCGAGCAGTATGTCGGCAAGGTGATGGCGCACCGGCGCAACGAAGCATTTCTCGCGACCAAGACCAGGGAACGCACGCGCGATGATTCACTGCGCATGATCGAGAAGTCGCTGCAACTGCTCCAGACCGATCACGTGGACCTTTGGCAGTTACACGACATCGGCACCATGACCGATGTGAATGCGGTCTTTGCCAAAGGGGGCGCAATGGAAGCGCTGCTCGAGATGCAGCAGCAAAAGGTGGTGCGCTACCTGGGCATCACCGGCCACTATCGGCCCGACGCGCTGATGGAATGCATCCGGCGTCATCCCTTCGACACCATTTTGATGGCCATGAACGCCGCCGACCCGCATCACTATAGCTTCAATCAGGAACTGCTGCCGCTGGCGGTCGAGCGGCAGATGGGCATTATCGGAATGAAGGTTCCGGCGCGCGGACGCATCCTCAGCACATGGACGCCGCCGCCCATTGAGCAGCAGAAGCATTCGTGGGAAGGCATGACGGTGCAGGCCGCAACTCCTGGAACCATCACCATGCGCGAGGCGATGTATTACACATTGTCGCGCCCGGTGAGCACGGTCATCATCGGCTGCGATTCGATTGCCCAATTAGAAGAGAATGTGCAACTGGCGCGTGAGTTCACGCCATTGAGCGACGGACAAGTGGAGGCGCTGGTGAAACGAGCAGAGCCAGTCTCCAAGCCCTCGCTTTTCTTCCGCTTCTACGACCGCGCGTAAGGCACCTGCGGCGCGACCGATCGCTCAGCACCTACGGCGCGGCCAATCGCTCGCTATTCGCTCGCATGGACCTCTTTGGCGATTCAGATGGTGAGCCTTACGGTTCGGCGATGGTTACCTTTTCTTTTTGTCGCGCTCTTCGTTCCGAGATCGCTTCCTTGTACACCACTCATTCCGAGTTAGTTAATGTTTAATTTGGTGTTTTATGGGGTTGTCGAGAAAATTACCTGCAAGGTTTCGATAATAAACATAGGGGGGTGGGGGGGGCCCTTTCAGGGAACAGGGAACAGCGGTCAGTGGTCAGGAAAGGTCCGCGGCTATGGACGTTGTTCATGCTTTGATTGTGCGCCGGCCACGCAGAATGATCTGCAAACCATCGCGACGGAGGTTGTGTGAAGGCCGAACCGTTGGCTGAGGCGCTTGTGAAGCGAGCAGAGCCAGTCTCCGAGCCTTCGCTCTTCTTCCGCATCTTTGACCGGGGATAGCCGTCTGCGATGGTGCAGACGCCGCTTATGGGCGTAAGTGAGTTTGCAAGAGTTACGATGGGCATATGAAACGAAAAGTATATTGGACCGTTATCGTACTGATCGCCGTGTTGGTGATCGGTTTTGTCATCTGCGAGTACCGTCGCGCCTTATACAAGAAGAGCGAAGAGGCGGCTAATGCGGGACTAGAAGCGCGTGTACGAGAAGCCTACGCCGCCAAGATCAAAGACGGTGCTTGCAAGAAGCGCGAAGATGCACTTGAGGCCAGAGTCGATGCATTCACGCGAGAAGCTCATACGAAACTCAAGATCGGAATGAAGAAAGACGCCATCATCCGGTTCTTTGCTGAAAACAGCATGCCCGTAACATTCTCCAAAAATGAGGCATCGGGGACATTCGACGTGACGGGATGCTCCCCGATGGGCTGTGGAACAGACACCGCGTCGGTTAGGCTGCGGGTGAGTGTCGATGAGAAGGGCTCCGTCATTTCAAAACCGGATGTTGACGGTATGTATATTGATTGCCCCTAGCGTGTTCTAGCGTAGTGTCGTCGCAGTAAGATATTCGTCTTTCTTGTCACGCTACCCCAGTTGACTGACCTTCACCTGCAACTTCTCAAAGTCCGCAGTGCCCAAGCCGCGTGCGGCGGCCATTTGCAAATAGGGCATGTGTTCGGGATCCAGGTTCCAATAAGCCTTGGCCACGTAAGCGTCGATGGCTACCGGATCGGTTCCGGCGACAATGGTCTTCTTCAGTTCCACATCTTCCAGGTTGCCGCCTGTGGGGCCGTTGCGCAGCAGAACGCGATAGCAATCCATCAGCGTAAGAGTGGGCAGCATGAAGCTGGCGAGATCGACCAGGCTTTGGTGAATCTGCTGATGCAGGCGGTTGCGCTGGCCACCGAGTATGCCATACCAGTTTTTCATGCCCAGCGTTGCGCCGGTCAGGACGTGATGCTTGGCGATGGGCAGATTGAAGATTTTATCCGCCTCAAGAAACGGCGTGAAGACGGGCCAGCTTTTGAGCACTACGCCGCCCAGTTCGACTTCGCGGAAGAGTTCGGGATCGGGCAGAATGACTTCGGCGTGCTCGGCGAGCGCCGCGGCCTGAATGCCCGAGCGATGAAAACAGCGGCGAGCTTCGTTGCAACTGACGTCGGTGACGATAACGCGCTTGGCCCCGGCCTGCCAGCATTGGCGCACCACTTCGGCGACCAGGTCAGGATTGGTGTTGGCAGCCTGCTCGGGGATGCGGTCCCAGGCGATATTGGGCTTGATGACCACGACATCCTGGCGGCTGACGAAGCGGCGAATACCACCCAGATTGTCGAGCGCCGTTGCAACCAATTCGCGCGGTTCGCCGCCTTGAACTACGGTCATGTGCGGCCATTGAGGATCGGCAACAACGCGATGATCGCGCCGCGCCTGCTCGGCCTGCGCGGGAAGCGGGCGATAGCTCTGCTTGCTGAGCCAAGCGGCCGCGCCTGCCGCACCTGCCGCCACTCCGCCTACGCGCAGTAGTTGCAACAGGGCCTCACGCCGGGTTAGCGCCGAGGTCGGCCCCGCTGTTTCTTCCCTCTTGCGATCAGTTCCCTCGGCCATCTTGATTCTCCCGGTTGAAGGATTCCCACCCTAGGCGCAAAAACAAAGACGCGCCAAGGGTGGGGCACCCGATTTCTCTACACTTCCATCAAGTGAAAGCGTTGCGGATCGTTGCTGCCGAGGTTGTGCGTCGCGTCAGCAGCGGTGGCGATATAGCGCGGCGGACGACCCGCGGCTTCGAGCGTGGGCTTGCCCACCTCAGCGCGCTTGCGCTCAATCATCTGCCATGCGGTGTGATCGACAGCCACACGATCTTCGCCGACGATGAGCGCGTTCGGCTGCCAAAGGCGCTCAGGATGGAATCCCGGGCCGCCGTCATAGACGGAACTCATGGCGTCGCCGATGGTGAAGCGCACCTTTTCGCGAATGGTGGGAATGCAGTTGAGATCGGCCACGGCGGGGTTGCAACCGCCCGCATGAAGTTGATTTGGCCGCTCGACCACACCGTACATATTCTTCATGGAAAAAGTTACGCCGGCTAACTCATGATCCTTGAGAATGGGCAGATTGATTACCATATCGCATTCGCGGGTAAGAATCTTCGCGAGTTTCACGCTGACTGTGCCGAAGACCACAGGCTGATCTTCATAGCCCGCCACGTCGTTGCCGTAACAGCGAACGCGGCTTGAATCGGTGTTGATAGTGAGACCGCAAGCCTGAAGACTGCGCGCATCCCGCTCCCAGATCACGATGTTTCCCGGCTTGACGCCAGCCTGCTGCAGCCGCTCGCAGACGGCCATAATCAGCGCCAGGTGGGTCGAAATTCCCTTGCCGCCCAGGCCGTTCACCTTGAGGCCGATGACCTTGCCGACCGGCACGATGCGCTTCCAGGCATCGACCGGTTTGTCGCGGCCGGTGTAAGTGGCGATGGCGTGATCGAGCAACGCCTGCACACGCTTCTCGTCCAGTTGCGCGTTGGCGTCATGGAGCGCCGCATCGCGCGCTACCACGACTTTGGATTTACCGTTCTCAGTGTGCTGATCGAGCGCCGCGGCAAGTCCTAACTTGTTTTGCGAGCCCAGCAGCACAGCTCCCGTTGCTGCAATTTTGAGAAAATCTCTGCGGCTTTCCATGTCAATCCTTTCAGTCGTCGCTACTGCTACTTCTTTCATTCGTCGCTACGGCTAGTTACAGTTTTGCCTCTACAGCTTGCGCCAGCGCCAGCAGAGCCTGCGGGGCGTCGGGCGTGGACTCATAAGCAACGATGCGCACCAGTGACGGGCCTTTACGGAAGATGATGCTCTGCGCATACGTGATGCCCGCGTCGCCCAGTTGAACGATCTTGGCGTCCTTGGTTTGTCCGTTCTCTAGAATCTTGCGCGCGCCGCCCGCGTCACCCATGGTGTACACGTCAACGGTCGCCTCTAGCTGGCTCTGGTATTTGTAATCGGAGGTCGAGGTAGAGACAACGCCCGCGGCGGTGTACTGCTCGGCATCGCCGTCAATGTATTGCCACAAATCCTTGGCCGCAAAAGTACGTGTCTCGCCGGTTTTCTCCCAGCCAGCAACCGCGCCCGACTTTGGAAACGGATCGGCGGACTTCTTTTTGCATCCTATGCACGCAGTCGAAACAAGTGCAGCAATCGCCAAGATGGCGAGAATCGATTTGGTTGATCTGAATTTCACGAAATACTCTCCCTTATTTTCTGTTGAGCAAAATCTGACTGCCCGGTGAACGGCTTTCGCCGATGCTGGTGACGTAGACGGCGGGATGCTCTTGCAACGGGCAAGCATACTCGCAAGCGCCGCACCCCACGCAGCGGCTGGGATCGACGCGCGGCTGTTTGAGCGTTTTGGTATTTCCGGCGGAGTCGATCACCTGCGCTTCTTGCACATAAATAGCCTTAGGCGAAACCGGACACCACTCTTCGCACACTATACATTCCGTGGCCATGGCCCAGGGCAGACAACGGCCGCGGTCGTAGAACGCAGTGCCCAAGCGGATTGGATGATCTTGAGCGATCCCCACCACCCAGCCTTTTTCCTTCGGGGTAATCTGCCAGATGGCGCCCGTGGGGCAGACCTCGGAGCAGAGCACGCAACTGGGCTCGCAGTAACCGATACGCGGAACCAGGGTAGGCGACCAGAGCCCTTCCAGACCAGCTTCATCCCATGTAGGTTGCAGCGCCGTGTTGGGGCAAGCCTTCATGCACTCACCGCAGCGAATGCAGCGGGAGAGAAAATCGGTTTCATCGAGCGATCCCGGCGGACGCAACAGGCGCTCGTGGCGGCCTTTGCCCAGACCGGTATTGGCGCGCATGAGTGGAACCACCGCAGCGCCGGCAGCGAGGCCGGTGAGCGTTCTGCGCCGGCCCAAGTCGGGCGTCGCAACTTCAGCGTCTTTGCCGGATAATGGGCGGAAGAATTTGAATTGCAGGGCGCCATGCGGACAACTTCCCACGCAATTCATGCACATCAGGCACTCGGCTTTGCGCCACGGGACGCCGCCGATGGGGTCGTCACCGCCCTGGCAATTGAGCAGGCAGCGGTTGCATTTGTCGCAAGCGGCAGGGTCTTTGCGCAACCCGAGCAGCGACCAGCGAGAGACCGCGCCCAGCAGAGCGCCCAGAGGACAAATCGCTCTGCACCATAAACGAGTGACGCGCAGGCTGGCCGCAAGAATCGCCAAAAGCAGAATGCCCAGCAAGAGCCCTTGCGCATAGTGCGGCTGGCGGAGATCGAGCACCGTGTAGTGGAGAATTGTGTGCAGTGCGTCGCCCGTGGTCTTGATCGCAGCAACGTGGCTGTGTTCAAGCGGCGTCAGCACGGTGCGCACGGCAACGTTGAAGGCCGGTAAAAGCGAAAGGCCAAAAGAGCGGACCAGCAAACTAAAAGGATCAAGCCAGCCGATGGCTGCTGAGCCGAAGAACGCGGCCGTCAGACCAGCCAGCATCACGACGTACTTGCCTGTCTGCCAGCGCTTGTAACGATTGGAATCGATGCGCTGCTTGCCCCTCTTCGCCTCCGAGGGCAGGTTGCCAACAAAATGTTGCAGCGTGCCCATGGGGCAAATCCAGCCGCAGAAAAAGCGGCCTAGAAAGAGCGTTGGCACTAGGATGAGCAGGCTCCACAACAGCCCGCGATAGAGTGCGTGTCCGGCAAGCGCGTTGACCACGGCGACCAACGGATCCCACTCGAAGAACAGGC
>JBEKWJ010000001.1:0-206003 GCA_049513195.1 Occallatibacter sp. | reverse complement strand
CGTCACCCTGACCAATGGCAAGTATGCCATCACTCTTGTTGGTATTCCCGCCGGGAACTACACGTTCAACGTTCAGTACATCGGCGACAGAGTGTATGGCGCATCTTCAGCCTCTGTCTCTAGAGTGGTGGGAAAGGTCGCTGCTCCGGTGTTGACTGTGCCGAACCTTACCCAGCCGGCGTACGTTCTTAGCCAGGCTTATAAGCCCTACGACAATTCGCTCGATTCCTACCTCACCAACTATGTAGTGAAAGTGAACGGTGTCGGTGGGTTGATGCCAACTGGAACAATTTCCTTTATGCAGGGATCAACCGTACTGTGCGGCCCAAATGGTCCGCCTACCAACTCGCTCCCGACAAATTCGTTCAGCTTGGATGCTACTGGCAGTGCGACCTTCCCAACCAGTTGCCTCCAGATTTCACAGAACAGTGTTGCACCGAATGAAATTACGCCGCAGACGATCACGAGTATCGTGTACAGTGGCGACGCTAATTATGCGCCCGTAACTGTAACAACAACCAACAACGGCTCGCCCATCTTATTTCAGGAACTCCGGCAACCCAGTGTCCTGCTGACACCCAGTCCGCTGACGGTGGCTGTCCCAGCTGCCACTTATCCGGCCGAGGCGTCGGTCGCCACCACGCTCACCGTCACGTCGTTAATGGGGTATGGCGTGAGCACCAATGCTGCATGGCCCGCTTCTACGGCGACTCTGGCTTTGAATAACTACACCCTTCCGCTGGGCTTTTCGTGCCAGGGTTTACCGGCTCATGCAACCTGTACATTTAGCGGTGGCAACTACACCGACATCAACGGGGTTCTCCATCCGGACGAGTTGGTGGTCAATACAAATCCGTCGCTGCCTGGAACAATAAAGGTCACCATCACCACGAATGTGCCCGTCGGGACCACAACCAGCCAGAATTCGCATTCAGCACCCTTCGAATTGGCAGCCATGTTTGGCGTGGGTCTGCTCAGTCTGGCATTTGGCCGCAAGTCTGGACGCAAGGGACGCTTCCTGCTGATGATCTGTCTGCTGGTTCTTACCGGCGTCATTGGAAGCATGACCACCGCGTGCAGTACTCAGGTACTGGGAACTTCGCCGGTTCTCAATACGCCGCCATCGTCGGGAACTCCTTACTCGGTGATGGTAACCGCGCAACAGGTTGGGAGTGTTGTGATTCCTGGAAGTCAGGGCCCCGTCACTCTGTATGGCAACGCAAACCAGATGTCTGTACCGTATTCGATCAATGTGGTCGTGCAGTAGAAGTTTCGCACCGATCCGACCAAAACAATGCGGGAGCGACGAATTGCTCCCGCGTTGTTGCGAGTGGGCCCTGAAACTACATAAGATAATCGGGCCCTCGATCGGAAGCAGCCAAAACGAATTGCTTTTGGCATGATGCATGCCGACACCAGTTGCGAAGCCCAATGAGGAGACCGAAGCCGGGGCGGTCGGGTACCCTAGTTTCAGGGAGCACAACGACTCGACCATGACCCTTTCTCCAATCAAGTTCGGCACCGACGGCTGGCGTGCGATCATCGCCGACGACTTTACATTTGCCAACGTGCGCATCGCCGCAGAGGCCGTCGCGGCCTACATCCATGCCAAGGAAGATCCTGCCAAGGGCATCTGCATCGGCTATGACACTCGCTTCGGCTCGAAGCGATTTGCCCGCACATGCGCTGAAGTCGTCGTCGCCACGGGCATTCCGGTGCAGTTGGCCGACCGCATTACGCCCACTCCGGCGCTCAGTTGGGCCGTCAAAGAGCGTGGCTGCGCCGGCGGCATCATGATCACCTCCTCGCACAATCCCGCGCAGTGGAACGGCGTCAAGTACAAGGGCTGGTACGGCGGCTCGGGCAAGCCGTCGATGATCGCCGATATCGAAGCGCGTCTCGGTCAGCCGGTGACGCGCGCGGCTCAACCCGCCGCCATTGTCGAAGTCGATTTCCTGCCGCCGTATCTCACCGCCATCGAGAGCTTCACCAGTCTTGACGCGCTCGCAAAATCTGGCATGAAGTTTGGTCTCGACTCGATGTACGGCGCTGGCGGAACGATCATCGCCGACATCTTTGCCCGCCTGGGCGTGGCTCACGTGCAGATTCGCGGTAACGCCGATCCGCTCTTTCCCGGCATCAATCCCGAGCCTATCGAGCCTCACATTCGCGCGCTTGCCGAGGCGGTTGTCGCCAACGGTTGCCAGGCCGGCCTCTGCACGGATGGCGACGCGGACCGCATTGGCGCGACCGATGAGCATGGCAACTTCGTCGATCCGCACAAGATTTATTCTGTGCTGCTCAGTTGGGTGCTCAAGCGCCACAACGACTGGCCCGGCGCCGTCACGCGCGCATTCAATACCACCAAAATGCTCGACCGCATCTGCAAGAAGCATGGCCGCGAACTGATCGAGCACGGTATCGGTTTCAAATTTGTCTGCGACTACATGCTTGAGCGCGAGATCGTGATGGGCGGCGAAGAGTCGGGCGGCATCGGCTTCAAGCGCCACCTGCCCGAACGCGACGGCCTGCTGAATTCGCTGCTGCTCGCCAACGTGATGGCCGAGGAAGGAAAGACGCTCGGCCAACTCGTAGCCGATCTGCAAGCCGAGTATGGCGAGCATCAGTATGGCCGCATCGACTTGAGCATCCCGGACGATGTGAAGAACGGCGCGATTTCGCGGGCCAAAACACTGAAGCCCGGAGACCCGGTCTTTGCGGGAATGCCGATCATCCGTCAGGATACACTCGACGGCGTCAAGTTTTATCTCGACAACCCGGAGGCCAAGACCAAGTCCAATGCAGCCGAGACTTGGCTGCTGCTGCGCGCCAGTGGCACCGAACCGCTGATGCGCATCTATTCTGAATCGTGTTCGAAGGAGTCAGTGGCGAAACTGCTGGAGTCGGCCCGCGGGTTTGCGCTGGGCGGGTAAACTGCCTGGCTAGCCGCTGTGAGAGTTGCCGCACGCGAAAGAGGATGAGGACCTGGGGTTGCTCAAGCAAAATGCTGAGGAGTAGAAGCAATTGACAAGCAAAAAGGCCCAGGCTCTGCGCCCAGACCTTTTCTATTTCTGAATGTCGTTCGTTACTCGGCTGCCGCTTCCACCGGCTTGGTGGTGGCAACAGTCCAGTCGGGCGCGCCCACCTTGAAGCGCGCAAAACGCCGCACGGTAATGTTCTCGCCCAGCTTGCCTACCTTGGTCGCAATCAGTTCCTTGATGCTGATCGCCTGGTCCTTGATGAAAGGCTGTTCCAGCAGGCAGACCTCTTCGTAGAACTTGGCCATCTTGCCTTCGACGATCTTCTCGATTACCGGGGCCGGCTTGCCGGTGGCGGCGGCTTGCGCGCGATAGATATCCTTCTCGCGCTCCATATCGGCCGCGGTCACGTCCTCGGACTTCACATAGCGCGGATCACTGGCAGCGATATGCATCGCAACGTCCTTCATCAGCTCCGAAAAATCCTCGGTGCGAGCCACAAAATCGCTCTCGCAATTCAGTTCGAGCAGCACACCAATCTTGCCGCCGGCGTGAATATACGTTCCCACCGCACCTTCGTTGGTTGTGCGCGCGGCTTTCTTTTGCGCTGAGGCCATGCCCCGCTTGCGCAGCACCACAAATGCGCCTTCAATGTCGCCCTTGGACTCTTGCAACGCCTTCAAACAATCGCCCATCGGCGCGCCGGACTTTTCACGAAGCTCTTTTACCTGCTTGGCATCAATCTTTTCACTCACTGTTTTTGTCTCTCTCTCAAATTTGAATTACATCTGCGATGCTCGACTCGCGACTCGACCGAAGGAGTCTGCCCCAGCGCAGATGGCAAACGAAAAGCGTGGCGCTCAACCGAGGCGGCCACGCTTTTTTCATTATGCGCACCGCAATGCGCGAGAATGATTAAAGAGCAGCACCCTGGGCCACTGCAGCCTCGTCCAGCGCCGCAACCACAGCGGGCGCCTTGCGAATGCCGCCGCCCAAAGCCGCTTCCAAATCCACTTCCTCAGCTTCTTCAGCGACTGCGGGCGCGGCCTCGGCGGCCACTTCCACAGGCTCCGGCAACTCCTCGGCAAAGGCCTTGTCGCCCACCAGGTTCACGCCCTCAGAGGCTGAATCGGCAATCTTCGAGGTGAAAAGGCGTATGGCGCGCAGCGCGTCGTCGTTACCCGGAATCACATAGTCCACAACCGTCGGGTCGCAGTTGGTGTCGACCACTGCAACCACCGGAATGCCCAGCTTGCGGGCTTCCTTCACGGCAATCGCCTCGTTGTTCGAGTCGACGATAAAGAGCGCATCAGGCAGCCGCTTCATCGTCTTGATGCCGGCAAGGTTCGCTTGCAGATGCTTGCGCTCCCGCTCCAGGCGAATCACTTCCTTCTTGGTCAGCAGTTCGTAGCGGCCATCTGTAGCCATCTCATCCAGTTCCTGAAGGCGCTTCACCGACTTCTGCACTGTCACCCAGTTGGTCAACAGGCCGCCCAGCCAGCGCTGGTTGATGTAGGGCATCCCCGCGCGGTTGGCCTCCTCGGCCACGGCTTCCTGCGCCTGGCGCTTGGTGCCGACAAACAAGATTGTCTTGCCGCTAGCGCACAGCTCTGTGACGAACTTCGACGCTTCCTTAAAGAGCTTGAGCGTCTTCTGCAGATCGATGATGTAGATCCCGTTGCGCTCGCCAAAGATGTATTCCTTCATCTTGGGATTCCAGCGCTTGGTCTGATGCCCGAAGTGAACTCCAGCTTCGAGCAGCTCCTTCATTGTGATCGTGGCCATTGGCCTCCTTCGTGGATTGCATCCGGGTGGTCGATGCCGGCGCCCGGATTTAACCCGCTAACGCGGGAGATTGTGTGAAACTCAGCCGCTAGCTTCTAGCCTCTAGCTCTTAGCTTGTTCGTGCCCTAATCAACGTCCGTTGACCTTAATGCGGCCGGCACTACCAAGAAAAAGCTAAAAGCTAGCAGCTAAAAGCTGAAAGCTATCTCTTGCTGAACTGGAAGCGCGCACGAGCGCCCTTCTGTCCGTACTTCTTGCGTTCCTTCATGCGCGAATCGCGGGTGAGCAGGCCTTCAGCCTTGAGCACCTTGCGCAGTTCAGGATTGAACTCGATCAGTGCGCGGGCAATGCCCAGTTTGACGGCATCGGCCTGCGCGCAAACGCCGCCGCTCCGCACGGTAGTGACAACGTCAAAGCTCGAGGCCAGCTCGACCAGCGCCAGCGTACGCTTGGCTGCCACGCGCTGCTGCTCGGTCACGAAGTACACTTCGAATGCCTTGCCGTTAACCTTCCACTCGCCCGTGCCGGGACGCAGAAAGACGCGGGCAATCGCCGACTTGCGCCGCCCTGTCCCGTAATACTGAACCAAATCTGCCATTCTTTTCCTCGTTAGCCTTTAGCTTTTAGCTCTTAGCTTTTAGCTAAAAACCGAAGCCAAAAAGTTCAAATTCCGATAAAAATCTGACAGCTAATAGCTAAAAGCTAAAAGCTGTTTTACGCGATTTCCAATGCCACCGGCATCTGCGCCTCGTGGGGATGCTTGTCGCCGCGATAGACCTTCAGCTTGGTCGCCATCTGCCGGCCCATCTTGCTCTTGGGCAGCATGCCCTTGATGGCCTGCTCCAGAATCATCTCCGGCTTGCGATTCAACAGGCGCGTGTACGACTCTTCGCGCAGCCCGCCGGGAAAACCCGTGTAGCGGCGATAGAGCTTGCTCTGCGCCTTCAAACCGGTCAGGCGAACCTTTTCCGCGTTGATGACGATCACGTGGTCGCCCACATCGATGTACGGCACATACTGGGGATTCAGCTTGCCGCTCAACACATCAGCGGCCTTGGTCGCCAAGCGTCCCAGCGTCTTGCCGTTGGCGTCCACTACAAACCACTTGCGGTCAACATTCTTGCCGCTCGGAATAAAGGTGCCCATCGCTCTCCTGCCCTCTAATGCCTTCAAAATAGCCCTGCAAAAGCCCAACACAAAGCGTTTTGCCCGCGCCAATCACGCGCACGGGCCTGATTTCCACCCACTTCCAAACAAATCTGTTCGGGTGAGGAATGCGCGAGCTGCCCCTCGAAGAGGCTCTGGCTTGCCTGGATTCGCGCCAAAAAAGCGCACGCAAACTCGAATCCAGCAGCCGACAGCCTGTTCCAGTCGATCCCCAAAACATCCACCAGGGGCATCAACCAGCTGGATCCGGATGAGTCCACTCACCCCATCGACGAAGACCCGTCGCTGGGGGCCCCGACTCACACAGACCCCAGGCGCAACACCGCGCAAGGATTCCAGAATACCCGAATCAAGCCTCTGAGTCAACGAAATGCCACACGGGTCGACGATTCAGCCTTCCTGCCTTCCCCCAACCCACCCTTTTGTGGCACACTTGCACACATGGGAAGCAAAGATAAAGGCAGAAAAGAAGTCAAGAAGGCCCCCAAGCCGAAGCCAAAACCGGAACCCACCCAAAGGCGCGAAGGTTTCACGCCGGCCCCGCCTAAATAGACGCCCGCTCCTCTCCGCCGCGCCTTTGACGCGGAAAGGTGACCCCCGCCAGGGGAAGGGTATTCTGCGCCTTCGGCTCGATTGCGGCATCGTCAAGCTGCCATTCGTCACTGCAATTCCCTCCGCAAAGCATTACCTTGAAGGATGGTCTTCGACTGGGGGTGTACCCGTGCGCTTGAAGTCCGTCGCAATCATCCTTGCCGCAACCCTGCTCTTGACTGCTGCTGCGCAGGAACCGGTGACCGCCGGCTCCGATCTGCCCGCCGTTCAGCCCCCGGGCCGTGCTGTCATCGGCATCGCGCTCGAAGGCGGCGGCGCTTTGGGCCTGGCGCACATCGGCGTCCTGCAATGGCTTGAAGAGCATCGGATCCCCGTCGACCGCATCGCCGGCACTAGCATGGGCTCGCTGGTGGGCGCTCTTTACGCCACCGGCAGCACCCCCACCCAGATGCGCGCGGTGGCCGTCAGCGACGCTTTCTCCCGCGTCTTTACCCTGCAAACTTCTTACGCCGATGCGAGCTTTCGCCGCCGACAGGACCGCCGCGAACTTCCTGACGCCTTTACCATCGGTCTCCGCCATCACCTCACACTGCAAAATGCGCTGCTAACCGACCGCGGCGTCAACGAATTCCTCACCGGCAACATGCCCGACTACAACCGGGAGGAGTTGGACTACAACCAGTTTCCCATTCCTTTTCGCTGCGTGGCGACCGACCTCAATACTCTCGAATCGGTCACTTTTGCCTCTGGTCCATTGCCTCAGGCTGTGCGCGCATCCATCTCCATCCCCGGCATTTTTCCCCCGGTTCAGGGTCGCGACGGCCATTACCTGGTCGATGGCGGCATCCTCGACAACCTCCCTACCGACGTTCTCAAGCACGATCTGCACGCCGGCATCGTCATCGCCATTCACCTTGAGGATGCACCGCTGACCAAGGCCGATACTCTATCGATTGTCGGTGTGCTGAACCGCGCATTCGATGCCGGCATTGAACGCAACGTAACGCAGGCTGAGCGGTTGGCAGATCTGGTCATCAATGTGCCGACCGGCAGCTTTTCCGCCACAGACTACGCGAATGTCGGCCCACTGATCGATGTCGGCTACGACGCCGCCGAGCAGAACCGCGCCGCGCTGCTGCGCTACGCCCTCGACGATCAAGGCTGGAAAGCCTACGTGACCGCGCGCGCGAGCCGCCGCCGCCCGCCGCTCGGTCTGCTGCGCGAGGTTCGTGTTGAAGGCCCCAAGCCGAGCCCCGAACCCCGCGCCATTCGCGAAGTCATCAGCGATCTGAAGCCCCTCGAAGGCCGGCCTATCGCGCCCGTCCCCACCCTCGATGCGCTCACGCATATTCAATCGGACGGAGGAATCAGCGCCACATGGGAGACCTTTGGCCCGCCCGCATCCGGCCCGTCCGCGCCCGACACCGGCCTGTTGGTTCGCCTCAGTAACGACCGCACCGGCCCGCCCTATCTGCTCGTCAGCCCCGAAGTGGCCGCTTCAACATCCAACATCAGCCGCGGAGAAATGACTCTGCGTTTGATCGATCAGAATCTGGGCGGCTTCGGCTCCGAATTGCGCGCCAACGCCCGCATCGGCTACATGACCGATCTCTCCGCCGAGTACTACCGCCTGATCGTCCCCGGCGGCTATTTCATTGAGCCGCGTGCCGGCATTCTCCGCGCACCGGTCTACATCTGGGTCAACCAGAAGCGTGTTGCCGAGCGATTCCAGCAAAATCTCGATGCGGGCATCGAAGCCGGACGCACCTTCTCCAGTCAACTGCAAATCTCCGCCGTGTGGCGCGCCGAGGACACGCGCTGGAGTCTCGTAGCGGGTACGGGCGGCGGCCCATATCTCTCTGGAACCTCGCAGACCGGTCTGCTCCAACTCAAGATCGATGAAGCATCTTCCGCCGCCATCTCGCCCAACGGATTCCGGCTGGCGATTTCGACCGGCGCGCTTTACCATGCCGTCGCAAGCGCGAACGCGCCGCTGCTGAAGCTCTCATTCAGCACCACCCGCTCATGGAATGAGACCAACATCTTTGGCATCGGCGGCGAAGTCAACTCCTATTTGCGCGCCAACGTAGCTGAGCCTTATCGCTTCACCCTCGGCGGGCCTATGCGCCTTTCCGCTTCCTCATTCGACGAGTTCCGAGGCACCGATACGTACTTCGCCCGCGCGGGCTACTTGCACCGTATCGCGGCTCTGCCCATCGGTCGTGGACAAGGTCTTTATGGAGTCGTCAGCTACGAGGCGGGCGAGATCTGGTCACCGGAAAGATCAGCGATCTTGCGCCAGGATGGCGTTGCTGGACTGCTGGCCGATACGCCCATCGGTCTCTTCACCTTCGGCATTTCGGCAGGCGACGCCGGCCATCGCAAAGTCTTCGTGACGTTGGGCCGCTGGTTCTGAAAGTCTGTCCCAAAAACTCGGATTTGGTGAAGGGTACGGGTTTTAGCCCTTACATAATCAGACGTGGGTGCCCCATCCTCGCCGCGTTTTTGTTTTTGCGGCTAGGGTGGGATACCACAATAACTGCATTGCGGGAACTATGAAAATATCTTGATGCCGGCTCTGATTCCTCACTGGTGGTTGATGAGCGAAGCGATGCAGGCCGCGCCAAAGCCGTTATCGATGTTGACCACGGAGACATTCGGCGAACAAGTGTTCAGCATTCCCAGCAGCGCGGCCACGCCGCCAAACGATGCGCCATAACCGACACTCGTTGGCACGGCCAGCACCGGAGCGTTTACCAGTCCGCCAACGACGGTCGGCAGCGCGCCCTCCATGCCAGCGCAAACAATCAACACGCGCGCCGATTGCAGCTCATGCTTCTGCGCCAGCAGGCGATGAATTCCAGCCACTCCCACATCGGCAATCAGCTCGGCCGTGTTGCCCATCAGCCGCGCCGTCACCAAGGCTTCTTCGGCAACCGGCAGATCGCTGGTGCCAGCGCACACGACGGCGATGCTTCCTTTACCGGGAATAGCCGGTGCCTGCGCGAGCGTGATGGCGCGAGCCATTTCATGAAACTCAGCCCGCGCTTCGACCGCATGAACGGCATCATACATATCACGCGTCGCGCGCGTAGCCAGAACATTGCCTCCGGCGCTCGCCATGCGGGCAAAGATCTGCGCCACCTGCGCAGCGGTTTTTCCTGCGGCAAAAATCACCTCAGGCATGCCGGTGCGCAGCGCGCGGTGATGGTCGACCTTGGCGAAACCCAGATCCTCGAACGGCAAATGCTTCAGCCGGTCAAGCGCCTCAGTGACCTCCGTCGTGCCCTCGCGCACTTCATTCAGCAGCTTCTCGATATGAGCACGATCCATCAGCGCGTCTCCTTGTTACTGCCGGCGTAGGCTCGCATGGCTTCTTCCATCACACGCTTGAGCGGAATCGAATGTTCCGCTGCGATCTTGCGGCAATCTTCATACTCCGGCGACGCATTGGCAATCTTTCCACCAGGCAAGCGAGCAATCTTGATTTTCACTTTGCCCCAGCTTGTTACCACCTCCGCAAACTCGCGTGTCAGCGCGACTTTGTTTTCCAGCCGCCAGCGCAGTCCGATGGTGGTGGTCTCGCGGAAGAGCACCTCCTGAAGCGCGGGCACCAGATCGGGCCTGCAAAGCACAGTCACCTGCACGCCGCTGCGCCCCTTCTTCATCTGCACAGAGGCGCGATAAACATCCCAGGCGCCGGCGGCCAGCAGCAACTCACTCACATAAGCGAGCAACTGCGGATTGCAATCGTCAATCACCGTTTCAATCACCGCGATGGCGTCTTCTGCCGCATCGCCAATCTCTTCACCTACCAGCAGGCGCAGCAGGTTGGGTTGCCCTTCAGTCTCGCGACCGCCCGCGCCATAGCCCGTTTTCAGAACGCGGATTTGCGGCAGCTTTGCGTATTGCACATCCAGCATTCGCAGCAGCACCGCGCCGGTTGGAGTCACGCGCTCCATCGGCTCGCCAGCCGCATAGACCGGCGCATTGCCCAGCAAAGCCAGCGTGGCTGGCGCGGGAACAGGCAGAGTGCCGTGCTGGCAGACGACCGTGCCGCTGCCCACATTCAGCGGCGACGAAAGCCAGCGACCAACGCTCAAAGCCTCCGCGCCGGCTGCCGCGCAAACAATATCGATCATGGTGTCTACCGCGCCCACCTCGTGAAAATGCACTTCTTCAACGGGGACGGAATGAATGGCGGCTTCAACCTCGCCCAGCATCTGAAAGGCGCGAATGGAGCGCTGCTTCACAGTGTCGCTCAGCGGCGCGGAGCCAATGATTGCGAGAATCGCCGACAGCGAGCGATGAGGCGCATGAATATGAGCCGGATGGTGGTGTTCATGCTCGTGATGACCAGGATGCAAGTGCTCGTGATCGCCGTGTGTGTGCGCCGGTTCAACCGCTGGCGTGTCGGGCGTAATCACATTCACCTTGGTTGCGGCCAGTCCGCCGCGGCTCACCTTGCGCACTTCCAGGCGCGCGCCTACGTTCAATGCAGCGGCTGTCTCAGCAAGAGAATCGAAGGGAACGCCCGCATCCACCAAAGCGCCCAGCAGCATGTCGCCGCTGATGCCGGAAAAACATTCAAGATAACCAATACGCATAGCAATGTGATTCTAAACTGTCGCCTATGCGCCGCGCCGCGCCAACACTTCCGCCGGCAAAATCGCGTTCATCGAGCCCGAGCGAAAGCCAGCGCAATCGAGCGTAATGTACTTGAAGCCCGCCAGTTTGAGAGCCGCCGTGATGGCGTCCAGCATCACCATCGAAAGAGCGCGCGGCAATTCGGTGCGAGCCAATTCCACGCGGGCAAGTTCGCCGTGATGGCGAACGCGCAATTCGATGAAACCCAATTCGCGCAGGCTCTCTTCGGCCTTTTCCACTTGCTCAAGAACCTCGCGCGTCACGGTGCGGCCATACTCCACGCGCGAGGCCAGGCAAGGCGCTGCCGGACGGTCCCAGAGCGCAAAGCCGGCTGCCTTGGCCAGCGCGCGAATCTCAATCTTTGTCAGTCCGGCCTCGGCCAGCGGCGCCAGCACGGCGTGTTCCTCGGCCGCCCGTTGCCCCGGACGATAATCCCGCGTATCGTCGGCGTTCATGCCATAAGCAATGCGCTCAAAGCCCAGCTTGGGGCCTAGCGCTTCCATGGCCGCAAAGAGTTCGTCCTTGCAATGAAAGCATCGATTGGCATCGTTGCGCTGATACTCGGGCCGGCTCAGCTCTTCAGTTGCAAGAATGTGCAGCGGCATCTTCTGCGCATCGGCAAAGGCGCGCGCGGCCTCAAAGTCGCGCCGCGCCAGACTCGATGAGTCAGCCAGCACGGCCAGCATTCGTCTGCCCAGTACGCGATGCGCCGTAGCCGCCAGGAAGGCGGAATCCACGCCCCCAGAGTACGCCACCATCAGGCTGCCCAACTGCTCAAGCCGCGCTTCCAGTGTGTGCAGTTTTTGCCCGGCATCCGCGTCGCCGCCGAACTCTCGATCCTGTGCGGCTTCCGCGTTCGCGGTCTGCAATAAATTGACTTGAATATCTGCCGCCATGGGGCCGATTATACCTCTTGGCGAAGTTGCAGAGAGCGACAGGGCCTTGCGGAAATTAAAGCGCGTTCGCTCTTCAGCAATCGTCCTGCCCACACGATGCCGATAACCAGGAAGGTGGCGAGAATCAGGGAAGGAATCCGCTCATAGACGTAACTTAGATTGCCTCTTGGCGCTAGAAGCGCACGAGTCAGGCATTCGGCCCATATCCCGGAAAATAGCGAGCGCTTGCCGAGCCATCCTACAAACCGCCGGCAACTGAAGCCGAACAATGCCGAGCCGGCGTACACGGCGAAAATCCCGCCGGTCACGTATAGCTCAAGCAGATAGATCGATCCAGTTCCTGACCTCGTTCCATTCTGAGACTCAGGGTTATTGTCGGTGAGAATGCGCTCCAGTGTCGCGGGCATGTTCTTCAACCCGCCAATGTCCATCACGCACACGCCAAGCATATGGTAAGGAATAATTTTAGCGGTCAACGATACAAGAAACGGCGGGCATCGATCATCGATGCTCAAGTCGGTGTTGTCCTGAAAGAGGCCCAGAATATTGCTGGACATAAACTGCGGAATGTCGTTGCCAGGTCCGGTCACCTTGTCTCCGCGGGTGATCGCCGGCACGAAAAGAATCACCAGGGTCAGAGCGGCGATCTGCAGAATGCGCTTGGGCGAATAGTGAATCCAGCCGCGCGCGACGGCGATGAGCAGGGCGGGAATAACAGCCTGGGCCAGGATAAACCGCGCTCCATGAATCGAGATGATCAGGCGCGGCAAAGTAACCAGCGCCACGGCAATCCAAAGGCGGCGCGATCCCTGTTTCTCCGGATCGGCGGCACCAAAACACATGAAGCCGAAAAAGAGGTGGAGATAGAGCAGGGCTTGATACGGCCTCGGGACGGCGTCGCCCGAGCCATAGTCCAGGTTAATATGACTGAACAGAATTCGAATGGCAATGAGCAGAGCCGGAAAGAAGATCACCAGCGTGGCCCGGTAGGCAAAATCCCCGCAGGCGTCGAGTAGTTGCTTTGGCATCCCGGGTCTCGGACGGCCAGATGCTGGCAGAAGGTAGCCGGCAATGAAGATCATCAGCGCCAGCACGCTGATGACGATGGTTTCGTCATTCACCGGATCCAGCAAATGAATGACTTCTCGAAGAATGAGGCTTCGCAGCCACCAGAAGAAAAAACAGGAAAAGATAAACGCGCCGAGAAAGAGCCATTTCCCTCGAACCCGATTCTTTGTAAAGGGAGCGCAGTCCGTCATGGGGATACTCCTCGAACCGTTGCCTTGGCGGGCTTGATGTTCTTGTGCGGTGACAGTTCTGCGGGCTTTGCCTGAAATTTGCCCCACGCCGAGAAGCGGGCATCGGCGGCAAGATTGGCTTCTACCACTACGCGTGGCGCGTAGGCGGCAAAAGATACATTCCTGGGCGCGGCAGCTAGAGCCATGCGCAACGCCGAGGCTACCGATTCGCGCGCCAGGGAGACGGAGAACAAATGAATTCCGTTACCGATCATTTGAGGCGCAATCTCCAGGCCGCCGCCCGATGCAGGCATGGCCACTGCGCATCCCTGGCTGAGCGCCTCAATGTATGAAATGCCGAGGGCCTCGGTAGGCGTTCCGGAAATAAACACACGTGTGCGCCGCAGTTGCGCTCGAACCTGGGCAGAATCGAGCGCTCCCGGAAACTCGATCCGCTCATCCCCGCCGGCCATATGTTTCAACTCTTCGCGCTGGGGCCCATCGCCCGCAATGCACACGCGCAGGCCAGGGTTTTCATTCAAAACGTCGCGGATAGCCGGCAGAAGCCGATGCACATTCTTGACGGGATCGAACCTGCCGACATAAGTGATGTAATTGCGTTTCACGACAGAAGTTCCATCGCTCTCAAGAAACAATGACCGCAATGGATTGTGAATCACAGCGTCGATTCTTACGTTAAAGATGGATTGAAGGTGGGCCGCAATGTAATCGGATACGGCGATAAGTTGCGCACCACGCGAGAGATTGGCAAGTTTGAAGGTGATGATGACCGCCAGTATCTTCCAGAAGCTTTGCAAGTAGGTTCGAGAAACGCTGTGGGCCATGCAAATGGCGCGACGCGCAAACGGCGCGGCAAAGACCGCCGTGGTGCTGAGAATCTTCAACACCCGCGGATCGCGCAACTCGCGCCAGCGCAGAAAAATTCTCATGGGCGGAATGATTTCTACGGGTATGCCGACTTCGGTGAAGCCCATGCGCAGTCCCTCTGCAAAACTGCGCAGGCCGCCGACTTCCCGCCCGCCCGTGATCAGTACCTTCAACGGATAATCGTGTTTCATTCCTTGCTCTCCTGCCGCGGCTTGTCTTCGCCGTCTGCCCAATCAAAGCGTCCATATGAGTTCAGTTCGCGGAAAAGATAAAGTCATGCGTTTCCGGGTCCACGACTCCATTGGCAATCCAGCGGCTTACATCGGTTTGTAATACCGGGGTCCGCGCTGCATTGAGCATTCGGCTTTGATACCCATGCCTCCAGAACACTTCGAAGGTTTCGGCAAACTTCTGGCTCACTCCGCCGGGGATCACCTCGTCGCGGAGCAGTATCTCTACCAGCCATGTCGGTTTTGGGTTCATGCCCAGGATTTTCTCCGCGCCCGCCAGGACATCGAGTTCAAAACCTTCAACGTCCATCTTGATCAGCAGTTTCTGGTGCTGAAATCTTCCGGCCGCGATCGTATCGAGGGTCGTTACGGGGACAATACTGGACGCCGCCTCGCGCGCCTGAGCCCAGCCGGGCACAAACGAAGAAATGCCGCCAAATCCGTAGATGCGTTTCAGGCCGCATTGTCCCGCCAAGCCGAGAGGGAAGACCTCAACATCGGAAAGCCTGTTCTCCCATAAGTTCTTGTAGAGGAAGTAAAGGTTTCTGGAGGCTGGTTCAAAAGCGATGGCCGACTTGCCCCGACTGGCTGCCAGACAAGAGTAGAACCCCACGTTCGCCCCTATATCGATCACCGCGTCATGGGTTTCCAGCAATCTAAGAAAGGTCTGAATGCCATCGACCTCCCAATCTTTGCTGGTCATGGACGGGTCTCCAGCCAAACAGAAGCCATACTGCGTCTGGATCGACCGGCGGCGACTTGTCATATCCCGCGACAAACGGAAAAGCCGTCCCAGTGGCGGCGCGAATGTATCGACGGTCTTTCGGCATTTCGATAAAAGCATCTCTTTCTCCTTGGTGATAAGTCTTCCCACACGGATGAATTGCTTTGACTGATTCAAAATCCTCATCCCATTGCGCTCATCCAGCCTCGTTTCCACATGACGCTCGCGCTCCCGGGACCAGATAGCCCCGGCGGGCGCGCGCAAAGATTGCGAACGCGAACGGCAGTCCGATGACTGCCGTGGCAACAAAGTAACTGAAGGCAGCGGCGGCATTGCCCCATCGAGTCACCGTCAATACTGCTAGCAGAAGGGTGAGCGAGGCCACAGCCAGGGACTGCGCCAGAAAGGGTTCGCTCTTGAAGCAGCGCAGCAGCATGGCCAGGCTCTGCACCACGCAGTTGGCGCCGGCAGCCAGCACCAGCACCGCAAACAATTGCGGAGAGACCATGCGCGCCGCCAATCGAGGAGCAGCCACGGGCAATAGTCCGGACACGCCGCAGGCGGCCAGTGCAATCAGGGCAAAAACCGCCAGTGATTGGCCCAGTGTGCGCCGAAAGAGCCGGTCAAGATCCAGGAATTTGCGACGCGCGATCAAGCGGCCGAAGGGCGTGGTTTTGGTTGAGGTCCAGGCCAGCGCAAGAACTGTCATATAGCTGGTGATGCTGAGGGACATGCCTATCTTCCCGGCTTCGAGCGGCCCGCGCAACGCGAAGACGATCGGAACGAAGACCTGCACGGTGAAGTAGGAACACATCCAGCTCACGGCGATGCGCCACTGGAAGGGCCAGACCTCGCGGTCCCATCGGATGGCTGCCTCCAGCGCCGGATGACGGAGCAACCCAGTCAGCAGCCGGCGGCGCGTAGCCAGAAAGATAAGCCCGGCGCCGGCGTATCCCACAATCGCCATGGCCGGCGAATAGAGTCCGCGATTGAACAGCAAGGGCGCCCAGGCAAATGCCGATGTGGCAATGGCCTGACAAAACCGCATGGAAGCTACCGCGCGCACCTCGCCGCAGCCTTCGAGGAATGAGTAAAAGGGCGTACACCACAAGCCCACCATGGACGCGCCGACAGCCACGAGCCATGGCCCGTGCCAGGCCACCGGCGTCGCCCCTGGCACTGCCTGGCGAGAAAAGAAGACCCATCCCAACGGAGCCACGATCAGGCCCATCATCAAGGCCGCTACCGTATACCAGCGCAAGCTGAGCTGAAGCGCCGAGGCCAGCCGCGCGTGAGCTTTCGCGTCGCCGCTCACGTAGCCGTCCGCCTTGATCTCCAGATGAACGCATTCGTGCGCGGCCAATTGCTGAATCACAAACGAGAAGCCCAGCTCGAAGACCACCTGCAATGAGACCAGGCTGAGCAGCGTGTAATAGTATCCCTGCTCGACAGGCGACAGAAAGCGCGCGATCAGCAACACCGTGCCCGTGCTGCCCACTATACTGACGGCCCGCGCCAGAAACGTGTACG
Source organism: Occallatibacter sp. (assembly GCA_049513195.1). Classification (GTDB taxonomy): domain Bacteria; phylum Acidobacteriota; class Terriglobia; order Terriglobales; family Acidobacteriaceae; genus Telmatobacter. The sequence continues at coordinate 189,368 of JBEKWJ010000001.1, read as the reverse complement.
CAACAGCGCCGTCCATGCCGAGCGCCTTCAAAACCTTCGGAGCCATCATTGCACCCCTTCGGTCCAGGCTTCTTCGAGCGCCTCTGCCCATGAACTCGTGCGGCGGCGATAGTTGCCGACCAGAGCGAAGACCTCCGCTCCCAGCGCGATCAGCAATGCCGCCGGCAGCGAAAGCAGCAGAGCTGTCACCACGATCCAGATTTTGTAAAGAGAGTCGGGGCGATCGGGAACGGCCGCAGCATCGACAATCTGCACCAGCGAACCCTGCCGCGCCTCGTCCAGCTGTGCCCCCGCAAGCTGGCGCGTTAACAAATCCTGCACAGCCTCGCGATACTTCACCTCGCGCAAGGCCCGCGCATACTCCAGTCCCGCGTCGCCGAGCTTGCCCTTGGGCGCCACCAGATCGCCGCTCTGGCGATCGCTGTCCACATCCATGGCCGCCAGTTGACCCTCCAGGCTCGACAACTCCTTCTGCGTACGCTCCAGGTCTGGATTCTCGTTGGCGGCAAACTGACGCATCGCCTGGATCTCGACTTCCTTGGCGGCCACCTGGGCGCGCAAAATGGCCGCCGCGGCAATCATGGCGTGGGCCTGCCCGTCGAGTTCAATCACGCCAGTGCGCTGCTCGGTTTGCTTCAGCTCCTCTTCGGCGCGCGCCAGATCTTCACGTGCGATGCCCAGTTGCCGCTCGAAGAAAAGCCTTCTCTGCGATGCCTCGCTGACCGCCAGGGTCGCCGTGAATCGGCGGTACTCCTCCACCCATCCATTGGCCAGCTCCGCGGCTCGGCGAGGATCCTCATCGGTCACCGAAAGCCGAATCAAGCCGTCCTTGATCCCGTTGTCGATCAGCGTATCCCGCTCCCAGCGTTTGCGGGTTGTTGAAAGGTATTTGCGGTGATAAAGCGACTGCAGAGCAAAACGCTCAATCATTGCGTCTTCCACCGTGCGGCTCTTCAAAAGGGCAACCTGCAAATCATTGGGATTCTTGATGCCCATGCCGCCCGCCGACGCCATGGCTCCCATACTGCTCAATTGCGCCATCATGGCCGCACCCGCGGACGCGGCCTGCTGAGGCGGCAAGATGACAATGCTGGCCGTATAGCGATTGGGCAGCAGCAAAATAACCATCAAGGTCAGAGCAACGATGACCAGCGCGGTGATCCCGATCAGCTTTCTCCGCTCGAGCGCGACGCGGATTACAGGTGGCAGAGAGACGGAATGTGCATGGGACGCGAGTGAGTCGAATTCCCGATCTGCTTCGACAGTTGGCACGCTGGACTTCCTTTTGATGCGAGTCGGACCTTCGTTGAATTGCACGGCGCTTCCGGCTTGAAGTCGTACGCCGTCGCCCCCCGCCGCGGTGGTGAAGGACACCCGTCGCCACCATCTGCCGATCGCTGCAACAAGCGCCTGGCCGGGAATCAATTGTCCGGCCGCTCATCCTGAAACTGCGCTCAGATTACCCGCAAAAAGATGAGCTTCAACGGGAAACACGAGAAAACCTCGCAGGGAGAATCAATTGTGGGAAGACGCTTATCGATTTGTTCGATTTCGGAACAAGGTCAGTTTTCATCTCCGTTTTTCCCTTCGTTTCGACGGTTGCATGTGTGAACAATAGGGCGTCTATGAGAAACCATTCATCCATCCGCTTTGGCCTTTGCCGCGTAATGCTTTTCTGGATTGCTGGTGCCGTTGTCCTGGCCTTCTCCGCGCTGAATCTTCACGCGCAATGTTCTTCCAACGACAATCCCAATTCCTTCGGCTGCCAGTCGCAGCAAGCTTCTCCTTCATCATCCACGGCCCTTTCTCCGGCGTCGTTGGCTGTGATCTCGACGCAAGAGCAGCCCGCGCAGGAAACTGCGAGGGCCGACAGCTCTACCGAGGCCTCGGCCGACAACAGCGTTCCGGCCGGCTCGAATTACACCGAACGAATCATGCACAGCGGGCCCAAGGGAAGCGGTCTGCAGAGCGGGCGCGCATTTGTCGCCGAGCCTCCCACGGAATTTCAGCAATTCGTGGCTGCCACCCTGGGACGTATGCTTCCCATCTATGGCACCGGCCTCTTTGATCACAGACAAGCATCCTTCGGCCCCATCGATCAGGCGCCTGCGCCGCAGAATATGGTGGTCGGCGCGGGAGACGAGCTGCGTATCCGCATCTGGGGACAGGTCAACTTCAGCGCCAACCTGCATGTCAGTCGCGAGGGAGAGATTTACCTTCCCAAGGCAGGCACCGTACATGTTGCCGGACTGCCGTTTTCCGCGGTTGCCAGCCAGTTGCGCCAGTCTCTGGACCGGATCTATCGCAACTACGATCTGAGCGTCGATATGGGCGAGATCCACTCCATTCAGGTCTACTTGACCGGCCAGGCGCGGCAACCGGGCGAGTACACGGTAAGCGCGCTCAGCACGCTGGTGGATGCGATCTTTTTGAGCGGCGGCCCGGCCGCAGCCGGTTCCATGCGTCATGTCGAATTGAAGCGGGAAGGCAAAGTACTCACCGACTTCGATCTCTACGCGCTGCTGGTCAAAGGGGATAAGACGGGCGACATGCCATTGCAATCGGGCGATGTGCTCTTCATTCCCGCTACCGGAGCGCAGGTGGCAATGCTCGGCAGCGTGCGCCAAGAGGCAATCTACGAGCTGCGCGGTCAGCAGTCATTCGAAGAGTTGCTGGACGCGGCCGGCGGCAGAACGGCGATCGCCTCCGGTGGGCGCATCTCGGTGGAACGCATCGTAGACCACACCGAACGCCGCGCCTTCCAATTGACGCCGGATGCGGCGGGTCTTCAAACACCGCTGGCCGACGGCGACATCGTGCGCATCGATCCGATCGTCTCCAGCTATCGCGATACGGTTACGCTGCGCGGATCGCTGGCCAATCCAGGACGTTTCCTGTGGCATGAGGGCATGCGGCTCAGTGAACTGATGCCGGATCGCGACTCGCTGGAAACGCGCGGCTACTGGTGGCAGCGGACTCAACTCGGTTTTTCCGCGCCAGAGTTCGCGGCCCCGAGCGCAGTGCCGCATCCGTCTGCCCAGAACGGAACTCAGGCAGACACGGCCAGCCATCTGGAGGCGACTGGGAGCACTCTAGGCCGCATCGCAAAAAACAACCAGGCGGCCAAAGGAACGGGGATTCAACGTCCTACTTCTGAAACCGATTGGAACTACGCGGTGATTGAGCGGCTGGATAGAACCACCATGGCTACCTCGCTGATTTCCTTCGATCTCGGCAAGCTCGTCCTCCAGCACGATTCTTCACAAGACCTTGAACTTCGGCCAGGCGATACGGTCACGATCTTCTCGCAGGACGACATTCCCCAGCCCATGGAACAGCAGACAAAATACGTGAGTCTGGAAGGGGAGATTGCGCATGCCGGTGTTTACAGCGTTCAGCCCGGCGAAACATTGCGTTCGCTGGTCATGCGTGCCGGGGGCCTTACGAACAAGGCATATCTCTATGGGTCGCAGTTCACCCGCGTCAGCACGCAAGCAGTCGAGCAGCAGCGTTTGAACGAGTACGCGGATCGGCTCGAACATCAACTGCTGCGCGCTTCGATCAAAATGGATAGCACCGAGGCGTTGAGCATCTCTGGAAATGACAGTCAGCAAAAAGGTCCGGTAGATCCGGTCTCCGCCGCGAACCGCGAAATGGTCAGACGGTTGCGTCTGTTGCAATCTACCGGCAGGATCGTGCTCAATCTGCATCCGCGCAGCGCCGGAGAGAGCGAACTTCCCGAAACTCCCCTGGAGGACGGTGACACGTTGGTGGTCCCATCCACTCCTGCCACTGTCCAGGTCATGGGCGCAGTGCTTAATCAAAATGCGTTTCTCTACCGTCAAGGTGCACGCGCAGGCGAATACCTTCACCTGGCTGGCGGCTTGAACCGCGACGCAGATCGCGGGCAGATCTTCATTCTGCGCGCCGATGGATCGGTGACCGGCCATAACGCGGGCCAACCATTCTTTGCTTCTTCCAGTTTCGAAAGCGCGCGCATTTACCCCGGCGATACGATCGTTGTCCCGGAGAAGAATATAGGACCGGGCGCCATGCACTCGGTCATGGCCTGGACGCAGATCTTCTCGCAGTTCGCCCTGGGCGCCGCCGCGATCAGCGTACTCAAATAGACAATCGCGCCAGGCATCTTCAAGAATCGCTCTGATTCCGGCGCATTTTTCTGCTCATTGTAGTTCGATTACGGGACTCTTCCCAATACCGTCTCTCGGACCCTCCGGTTTTCCGTTTTACCCGCATATCCACAGCCCAAACAACCGATGATGCATGTGTAGCAAAACTCCGATGTGAAGTGAAGCCGCTCTGCCTTCCGGTTCAGCTCTCCAGCCATACACGCGGCTGATGCGCGGCCGGTCTTTGCCAACCCTCCGAGTTTCCATTGCGTTTTCGAGGTTAGCCTTCATGCCATTATCGAACCGCGCGCTTCAGTCGAGCGCTGTCTCCGCCCCAACCTTCCTTATCCCCGCATTGCCGCCTCTTCGCTATGGCGCGTCTGATCGAGACGCACTCCTCGACGGCCCATCGGCCAGTGCCTGGAGCTTGTCCTATTCCAAGCGGCTGCTCGATCTGTCGGTTGCTCTTCCGGTTCTTGCTATCTTTGGACTCCCCATTCTGGCGATCGCATTGTGTGTGCGTTTGTCCTCAAAGGGGCCTGCATTCTTTGTTCAGTATCGTGTGGGAAGGGCAGGGCGTCTCTTTCGCATCTACAAATTCCGCAGTATGACATTTGTCCCGGTCCAGAGCGGTCCCACCCTCACCAGGGACGGAGACGGGCGCATTACCGCCATCGGACGCTGGCTCCGCAAATTAAAACTCGATGAGCTTCCGCAGTTCTATAACATCCTGCGCGGAGAGATGAGTCTGGTTGGTCCCCGGCCAAAATTGCCGCAGTATGCGGGCATAGCCAACATGCCCTATCGTCCCGGCATCACCGGCGCGGCTACCCTCGCCTTCCGCCGCGAAGAAGAAATTCTGAGCCGCATTCACCCCACCCAACTCGATTCCTTCTATAACCGCCATATCCGTCCCCTCAAAGCACGTATCGATGTGCGCTATATGTGCCGGGCCACGTTCTGGAGTGACATGCGTTTGATCGGCGCGACATTTCTAGCCTGCCTCGTTCCGGCGCGCACTCCCGCCGTCTTCCGTAACGCCGAAATGCACATACTGGCTTTCTCGCCGCCACCGGCCCATGAAGTCACCACCACCAACTCCTTCGAGACGGCAAATTGACGCGCGGTGAAACGGTCCTAGGGACGGCGATAGATGTCGTAGCTCGCCAGCTTGCGATACGGTAAAAAAACCTGCTCGAGCGCTTCGAGCGTGGCTTCGCGCTGCGGAGTAACATCTTCTTTGATCTGTAGATCGTGTTTGACAATCAGCCAGCGAATCCTGCGCCGTTGCGCTTCAGCGACCAACTGCGCAGGCGAGTAGGGATCGGTGGCCTTGTCAAAAAGCAATACGGGAAACTGCGGAACGCGGCCCGTGGCAAAGTAGAACGGGTCTTCTCCAGGAAGAAGAATCAGCCCGTCGGAGACCGGAATTTCGTCAGCCGCAAAGCGCATTAACTCTTCAAACTCAGGCAGAAAGGGCCCCGAGACTGCCATTCCTCTCAGCGCGGAAATCGTCGAATGTGCGATTTCGCCTTCTGGCAATTGCGCATAAGACAGACGCTCCTCGCTCGCCGTGTAAAGGCCTCCGCAGATGAGCAATGTTACTGAGATGATCGTGGCCAAAGCCGGCGTCAGAAGAAGTCTTCGCGGCGCAACTTCCTCGACTGTGCGGGTCTGCTCAATAGAAGCCAGAAAGGCAATCATCTCGGCGATGAGAAACACCAGCAACGGCCAAATAGCATAGGTCGATCCCCACAACTGCTGCGAAAGAAAGGTCCCATACATTGCAGCCAGCACCATAGCGGGCAGGCCAGCGCGCAGACTCAAATTGCGAAATAGATTGTAGGGAGTCAGCGTTGCGGCGAGAACGAGCAGCAATGGCCACAGTGCGAGAAGATTGTCGGCGCGGTCGTCCGCGTCTGTCGAAAGAAAGAGGCCGCAAAGCGTCCAGACAAACGGCACGGAGAGCAGGCCCAAAGCCACGATGCGCGCCCATAAGGTCTTCGCGTAGCCGCACCGCAAAAACACCAGGGCAGTAGCGACACACGGCAGCCACCAAAGCAGCGACGGCTCCGCAAAGATAGCGAGCATCGATTGAAGGCCGGGCAACCGGCGCTGGGCCGCGAACTGAATCATCCAGTGAAAGGCATTGCCAACTCCAGCGGTAAAGTGCAGCAGCAGGCTTGCGGCAATCAATGTTGCAACAGCGCCGGCAAGAATTGCGCCTAAGCCTGCCAAACTCCCACGTGAAGTCGCGTCGCGCCTGACAACCCTCGCGATGAAAAGCAGAAAAATCAACGCCAGCGCGGCGGCCAGAAACGGCAATCCAATGTTCTGCTTGAAAAAGAGCGGCAGCGGAAGCGCCAAGCCCGCAAGAAAAAACCGCGCCAGCGTTCTGGGATTTTCAGCCTCGCAATTCGCAGGCAACCGCTGCAAAAGAAAAATGACCAGCAGCACCGAAAATGCACAATCGCAGTCGTAAGAGGGGAACGGCAAAATGCTGTACACGCCCAGCATCGTCAGCGGCGCGGTCAGCAGCACGGAGACCGTCCACGCTGACCGCAGGCCTCCGCGCAGCGTCTCCAGCACAATCCGCCACGCCAGCACCGTTCCCAGGCCGCCAACCAACGCGGCATACAAAACGTGGTGAAAGAAGACCCGTCCAAAAAGCCGCATGATCGCGGCCTGAATCAGAAACGTAAGCGGCGAGTGAACCAGTGGAAAATCGCGATACGGCATCTGCCCAAGAGCGATGCGGAAGCTGGTATCCAGCGTGTAGCTAGCGTCCCAAAGGACCGTCAGACGTGCGTTCTGCCACAAAACCAATGCGGCGCTAATCAGAAAAAACGTGAACGACGCAATCAGATCGCGTAAGCTCCAACGGCTTCGGCCACGCGTAAATTCAATTTCAGCGGTTTTTGGTTTGCGCATGGGCTTTCTCAAGCGCAAGCTCTTCGCTTCCCGCTCAATCCATTGATTTTCATCGTTCACAGCCACTTATGCAAGCAGTGAGTCCGCCGGCAGCACCTCGCCAAGAACGGCCTGAAAGTGCTGGCCGTCACTGCAACTTTTCGCAGGTTGCCGTAGGCGTTGAATGTGGCACTGTAGCCACGGGAGTTCACCAATGAGCATTGTGCGCAACGACGGCGGGCGAAATTTCCTCGAGCGATTCAATGCGCAAGAAGTAATAAACAATCCACTGGATCGCCGCTCGCTTCCGATGTGCGCCCCTGCGTCGGGCGCGGCTCTCGACATCAATAGCGTTGCGCAGCCAGCCGTCGCAATGCCATCCGGCACGGCCTCTGAAACTGGGGCCGATGCGCGCTTCGTCGTAGAAGCGAAGTTTTATCAGCAGCTTCCCCATCGCAAAATCAAGTGCAAGCTGTGCCCGCGCGAATGTATTGTGGCCGATAAAGCGCGCGGCTACTGCGGCGTACGCGAGAATCGCGGCGGAACTTGTTACTCGCTGGTCCACTCGCGAGTCTGCGCGGCGCATGTTGACCCCGTCGAAAAAAAGCCGCTCTTCCACTATCTGCCGGGCACGATTGCCTTTTCGATAGCCACCGCCGGCTGCAACGTCAACTGCAAATTCTGCCAGAACTGGGATGTCTCGCAATCGCGCCCAGAGCAGGTTCCCGCCCAATACATGCCTCCGCAACGCGTAGCGGAACTCGCCAAACAATATAACTGTCCGACGATTGCCTACACCTACAGCGAGCCGGTGGTCTTCGCCGAATACATCATGGATGCAGCCGATGCGGGCCACCAAGCCGGCATTCGCAGCATTGTTGTCTCCAACGGATTCATCCGGCAAGAAGCATTGAAAACCGCTTACGGAAAAATGGATGCCGTCAAAATCGATCTCAAATCTTTTTCCGAGTCATATTATCGTCAGGTCGTCGCTGGCCAGTTGAAGCCGGTGCTCGATTCGCTCGTCACTCTGCGCAAACTCGGCAAATGGACCGAGATTGTTTTTCTTGTTTTGCCGGCGCTCAACGACAGCGATGAAGAGTTTCGAGGCCTGGCAAAATGGATCAAGGCAAACCTGGGCCCGGATGTACCTTTGCATTTCACACAGTTCCATCCTGAATATTTGTTGAAAAATCTGCCCATCACACCGATACCCACCCTCGAACGCGCCAAAGCGATTGCCGACGCCGAAGGTTTGAATTTCGTCTATATTGGCAATGTACCGGGTCATCCGTCGCAAAACACTTATTGCCCAAAATGCCGCAAAATGTTAGTCGAGCGCGTCGGGTTTACTGCCGGCCAGATGCTGATTCGCAAGAGCTGCTGCTCATTCTGTCAACAGCCGATTCCCGGCGTCTGGCACGTATGAGAAAGCAAAAGAGGTTTGGCAAATGAATATGATTCTGACTCCAAACGTTTATTGGTTGGCGGCGCCGCTGCTCGCTCTGCTAGTCTTCACGCCACTCGCGCAGATGCATGTCGGCGATCCGCTCAAGGTGCGTCAGATGGCCGTTGCCGGTAGTTTTTATCCCGCCGACCCCAAAGTTCTTTCCGCAACAATTGACGAAATGCTGGCTCATGTCTCCGAGCCGCCAATCACCGATCCAATCCTCGCTGTCGTCGCGCCGCACGCAGGCTATCCGTACTCCGGCCCCGTGGCCGCCTATACCTACGCACAATTAAAAGGACACAAGTACACGCGCATCGTCATCATTGCGCCGTCGCACTACGAGGGCTTCGATTACACCTCGGTCTATGAAGGCGACGCCTACGCAACCCCTCTCGGAAACGTGCTTGTCGACAAAGCTTTCGCGCATCAGTTAGCCAGGATGAGTCCGACCATGAAGCTTTCCAGTCAAGGGCATGATGCCACTCCCGCAGGTGGAGAACATGCAATTGAAGTGCAGTTACCATGGCTGCAAAAAGTCCTCGGGAATTTTGAAATTGTGCCCATCATCATGGGAGACCAAAGTTATGAGAACAGCCGCGCGCTGGGAGTAGCTCTTGCAAAATTAATCAAAGCGGATGGCAAAGAGAGTGACACGCTCGTCCTCGCCAGCTCCGATCTATCCCACTATCACCCCTACGATGACGCGGTGACTATCGATCACAAGACCCTCAATGCGCTTCAGACATGGGACTATTTCAGCATGTCGCGCAACTTCCAGTCGCGTGTGTGGGAGGCATGCGGCGGCGCGCCCATCGTAGCCGCAATGATCTATGCCGAGCGCATGGGAGCCAATCAGGCGCGTGTTCTAAAGTACGCGAATTCCGGTGACATTACAGGCGATCATTCACGCGTAGTCGGATATAGCGCGGATGTTTTTGTGAAAACTGCAGGCGGAAAGGCGGAAGAAACTCCCTTCTCGCTCAGTGATCCAGAAAAAAAAGAGTTACTCGCCCTGGCGCGAAAGTCGGTCGAGAATGCAGTTCAGAAGAATGAATTGTATGAGCCGCCGGCCAGCACCAGCGCAGCGCTTAATCAGGAGCGCGGCGCATTCGTAACTCTGTCTGTCTCTGGCGCCTTGCGCGGATGCATCGGCTACACCTCCGCGATCAAGCCTCTCTATATGACCGTGCGCGACATGGCCACGCACGCCGCTCTGCACGATCCCCGATTCCACCCCGTGACGGCATCGGAGTTGCCCAGTCTCGAATATGAAGTCTCCGTGCTCTCGCCTTTGCGCCGCGTCACAGACATTCAACAAATCAAAGTTGGTGAGCACGGACTCCTGATGAAGAACGGCAATAGCGAAGGCCTCCTGCTTCCGCAAGTACCGGTGGAACAAAAGTGGGATCGGCAAACATTTCTCGAGCAGACCTGCCGCAAAGCGCAGATGAGTTCTGGCTGCTGGAAAGATGACGATACAGACATTTTCAGTTTCACAGCGGTTGTCTTCAACGAACACAAATTGTGACCGCACGCGCTGAACCCAATCAGCATCAGAACTGCCCGCGCTGCCGGTGCGTTGCCTCCAGCCATGAAATGGTCGTGTTGACTCATCCGAACACAATGATTTCCCCGCTTCCTTTGGATTGCAATTACTTTTATTTCAATAATCTGGGACCCAACCATCGAATGCGGTGCGCATGTGCAAGGTGATGTGTATCACTGCCGGAGGCCGTCGAAGAAGTCGAGAATCAGTGGTTCCAGGGAAGACCTTTATCGAGACCAGCGATGCGGTATTGTGAGCCCCAGCGCAAATGCGCGGCCACAATATCTGAGAGCAAGTGGCTCGCCGGAGAGGAGCAACAATGGCCAACGCGGAGAAGCAGGACCGGGGCTTGATGCGCGTCGATGTGGATGAGTGCAAAGGCTGCGGGCTCTGTGTCGACGCTTGCCCGCCCAAGCTCATCGCGCTCAGCGAGCGCCTGAATCACTATGGCTATCGCACGGCTGTCTACGAAGGCGTAGGCTGCAGCGCATGCGGAATCTGTTTCATGGTTTGTCCCGAGCCGGGCGCGATTACGGTCCTGAGAATCGCGCGTCATTCAGTCGATAAAGCTCCCAGCATCGCAAGAGTCATCGTGGGAGGAAGTGAATGCGCAAGCAACTGATGAAGGGAAACGAAGCGATTGTCAGGAGCGCGATTCTCTCCGGATGCCGCGCATTCTACGGCTATCCCATCACACCAGCCAGCGAAATTGCCGAGGCTGCAGCGCTCTATGTGCCGCAAACCGGCGGAGTTTTTCTGCAAGCGGAGAGTGAAGTCGCCGCCATGAATATGCTCTACGGCGCGGCGTCCGCGGGTGTGCGCGCCATGACAGCATCGAGCGGGCCAGGCATTAGTCTCATGCAGGAAGGCATCAGTTACATGGCGGGCGCTGAGTTGCCTTGCGTCATCGCCGACATAACTCGCGGCGGTCCCGGATTGGGCAACATTGCCGCCGAGCAGGGTGACTATCACCAGGTGGTCAAGGGCGGCGGCCACGGCAATTATCGAACCATCGTTCTCGCTCCGCATTCCGTGCAAGAGATGGCAGACCTGACTGCGCTGGCCTTTGAACTGGCAGACCGCTATCGCAATCCAGTCGTGCTCCTGGCCGACGGGTTCATCGGGCAAATGATGGAGCCTGTCGAGTTTCCCCAGACAGCTATTGCGCCACAGACTCCCGCTTATGCCGTAACGGGCACTCAAGATACTCGCGCCAATCTGATCACTTCGCTGCATCTCAACATTGATGACATGGAGGCGCATCAGGGCCATCTCGAAGCCAAGTATCGCCGCGCTGAAAAGTGCGAAGTGCGTGCCGAAGAGTGGCACACCGACGACGCGGAAATTGTGCTCACCGGCTACGGAATCATCGGCCGCATTCTCAAAGCCGTGGCGGCTGAAGCTCGCGCCAACGGGCTCAAAGTCGGTGTGCTGCGTCCCATCACGCTTTATCCGTTTCCTAAATTGCATTTCAAGCGGCTGGCCGAACGAGCGCGCCTCTTTGTCGTGGTTGAAATGAGCAACGGTCAAATGCTCGAAGACGTCCAGTTGGCGCTCCATGGCGCGCGGCCTGTCGAATTCCTGAGCCGAGTCGGCGGCAATGTTCCGTCGCACAACGAGGTGCTCGCCTTCGTGCGAAAACAGGCGCAGCGTTATCTCGAAGCAGGGTCGCCAAAAGAGGAGAAAATGGCTAATGTCTAGCGAGATGGTTTCAGATTACGAGGTGTCGCACGGCAAAGCGAAGGCCTTCTATGAACGCTACGAGCGCAAAGAAGAGTTTCAGCATCAGACGCACTTTTGCCCCGGTTGCGGACACGGCCAGATTCACAAAATGCTGGCCAAGGCCATCGATGAGTTGGGCATCCAGAACAAAACAATTCTGGTCGGTCCCGTCGGCTGCGGCGTCTTCACGTATAACTATTTCGACGTAGGCAACATCTCCGCCGCGCATGGCCGTGCGCCTGCCGTAGCCACCGGTGTCAAGCGCAGCCGCCCAGAGAGCATCGTTATCGACTATCAAGGAGATGGAGATTTAGCGGCCATCGGTTCGGCGGAGATTCTCCACGCAGCCAATCGCGGCGAGAGCATCACCGTGATCTTCGTCAACAACGCCATCTATAGCATGACCGGCGGACAATCCGCGCCCACCACCCTGCTCGGACAAAAGAGCATGACCTCGCCGAATGGACGACGCGCAGCTAACGAAGGCTATCCGCTGCACGTCAGCGAATTGCTCGCCTCGCTTGAAGCCCCGGTCTACATCGAGCGCGTCGGACTCGGTGACACCAAACAGATTGTGCAGGCAACGCGCGCCATCAAGCGCGCCGTCGAGAATCAAGTGCGCGGCCTCGGCTTCTCGTTCATCGAGGTGCTCTCGCCTTGTCCCACGATCTTCAAGATGACTCCCGTGCAGGCGCAGCAATGGGTTCGCGATGTTATGCAGAAGACTTTTCCGCTGGGCGTTTTTCGCGATCACACCAAAGAGGCACAGCCATGGCCATTGCCTGAGACCGCTCCCGAGCTCAGTCGCATTCCACAAATTCTTGGCGTTGACAACGAGAGCCTGCCTGAAGGCAATCCCATCGCGACGGAAACAGCGGTTGAGTTGGATCTTGGCATACGCGTTGCGGGCTTTGGTGGGCAGGGCGTCTTGCTCCTCGGCGAAGTGTTGGCAGAGGCCGGACTCGATGCGGGTCTTGAAGTTTCCTGGCTGCCATCCTACGGGCCTGAGATGCGCAGCGGCACTTCGAACTGTCATGTGCGCCTGGCTCGCCGCGTCATCGATTCGCCCATGGTCACCAATCCCAACGTGCTTGTGGCAATGAACGAACCATCGCTCAGAAAGTTTGTGAAGAGTGTGCCTGCCGGGGGATGGGTTCTCTACAACGGCGACGACTTCCCGCCCGATTGCGAACAAAAAAACGTGCATGTGTTGACGCGGCCCTTCACAGAAATCGCCAATGAACTCGGCAATCCGCGAGCAGGCAACATGGTCATGCTCGGCGCGCTGCTCCAGATCACCGGCGTCTTGCACGACGTGAACATCGACGCAGCTCTCAAGCGGCTGGTCAAAAACCCGCGCTGGACCGAATTGAATCAACAAGCCCTGGCGCGGGGCCGCGAACTGGCAACAATCATGTTGACCGGCGCGGCATGAAGACCAACAGGAATTTGCTGACAATTCAACTCTTCATCAGCGTTTCGATCGATCCGCCTGATTTTTCTGTTCTAATCAATACAGAACTCCGGACCCCGATGGATGAGTGATAGCTTTCTCTGCATTCGAAGGATGGCAAATTTGCGTCTAGTGATCGCCTCTCTCTTTTTATGCCTCGCCATGATCGGCCATGCTCAGTCGGTGGAGCTTCCAGATGCTCCGCAGCCATCGGCCAATTATCTGATCGCGAGCGCCGCTGCTCCTGATTCCAGCAGCGATTCTTCCTCGCTTGATCTTCCTCAGAAATTTGAATTGAACTTTTATCCCGACTTCGCACAGAACGGTCAGACCACGCCGAGTGGCGGCCCAGGCGCGACGCGTCCCCCCGCAACTCACCAAGACCCTCTCGACGACAAAGGCAATCCCATCCCGCTCAATCGCCAACAGCCCAAGCGCATCCTGGGCTTCATGCCCAACTTCCGCTCGGTCGCCAGCGATTCCGCGCCCCATCCGCCCGGCTGGAAATACAACTTTACAATCGCCACTCATCAAGCCACCGATTACTCCTCATTTATCTTTCTTGCGATGACTTCTCTCACTGCCGAAGGCATGAATATGCATCCCTCCCTCGGCAAGGGCGTGAATGGCTTTTACAATTACTCGTGGCGCGGCCTCTTCGATAAAACCGATGGCACTTATCTCGGCGCGTGGCTATTGCCCAGCCTTCTTCACGAGGACACTCGTTACTATGCGCTCGGCCCAAATCACAGCATCATGATTCGGTCTCTCTATATCATCAGCCGTCAAGGTGTAACTCGCACTTATGGTGGCCGCCAGTTTCCCAACATTGCGGGACTCGGTGGCAAGGTCCTCACCCAGATAGTTTCAAAAACTTACTATCCCGCCGGCTCGACTCCATTCAGCGTTCTTGCCACCAAGTTCGGTTACTCCGCCATGCGCGACGTGGGCTTCACTTCCATTCGCGAGTTTTATCCGGATGTGGCTGCACACTTTGTTCGCAAGCACCGCGAGAAAATGGCTCGTCTTGCCGCTGCGCGTGACGCCGCCACCACTCCGTAGAACGTTTTTACTGATCGCGTAAGGTCTGGGTGCCCCACCCCCGCCGCGCTGTTGTTTTTAGGGCCAGGGTGGGGATAGCAGGTCATTCTACGGGAACCCTAAAACGGCTTTAGCTCCTGCGAAAATGCACGATGACAGAAACTAACTCATTCAGAACTCTGATATCCAGCCTCTGAAACTCATTTCATAATAAATCTGTCATCGTGCTCGAACGCAGTCGAACGACCCGCTTTTTCCAACGCTGGATTTCTTCGATGAACCTGGGAGACCCCAACCTAATTTTTCTTCTGCGGTCGATGCGTGTACTTGCCAAGAATAAATTCCTGCACCAGGCTGCTGACCAAGCGCTCACTTGTGTCGATTGCAAAATCAGTGAATACCAATCCCGCGCCCCGATTCGACGTCGGATAGTAGAGATTTGCAACGGAGCCCGCGATCAGATCGCCACCCATGCTCGAATAGTTCACCTGCAAATGCCCGTTGTCTCCCTTGCAGACAAACGGGTTGGACATTGCATGAAGAGCCCGCGACTTCTTCGTGCCCGTTCCCTGGTAAAAATAGCGCGGGTCCTGGTGCAGAAGCGATGGCAGAACCGCGCCTCCCATCATAATGTCGGTAAAGCCTCCCGCATAGATAGAGCCCATGCGCTGACCGTACCCCTTCATGCCGCCAACGTAATCTGGCGTAGCAGATGCCTGGTAAAGGCCGGCAAGAAATGCTGTCGCGAGAAAGGCGAGAGGGTCTCGGGCGGTTCTCAAAGCTAGCTTGTACTTGAGCTTTGTCGTGAGCGGCGCGGCATTCGAATCATAGACAACATAGAAATTAGGAATGATGCCAAATATGCGCTGCTGCTCTTCAATTTTCACCTGTTCGACGGCGATCTCCTCAGGCGCGGCGGAGACAGTGACAGAGCTGACAGTTGCTTGAAGCGTGAGTTTGATATCCGTCAGAATCACGGTCTGCGCCGGAGCTAAAACGAGAGCAGGCGACTTCCAGGTCGTAAACTCTGGAGCGCTCACGGTCACATGATAAGAAGTTCCCGGCGTGAGGCCGCCGAATTCAAACAATCCGTTGTCGTTCGCCACCGTTGTGCGGTGATCGCTTGCCGCAGCGCCATCCAGAACGACCGTGGCGCCAGGAACCACGTCACCGTTCAAATCGAGAACCGTGCCGCTGATGATGCCGGTCTGTGGATCCGAAGCCGCGGCCAGCTTCTGGTCTTCAGTCTCGATTGCAGCCATCGCAACTTGCGGACGCGGCGCGTCAGGCAGTTGCGCGGCCACGGTTGCAGACAAATCGGAGCCAGTCTCCTGCGCACAAGCACCGGAGGGCGAAACCAACAAGGCAAATCCAGTAAAAACTGTTAGAGGAAGAAGACAACAGCTAAAACGCATTCGTTCACCAGTCGTAAAAAACACTCGGTTAACACTGTCCGTCATCAAGCGCGGACCAGCCAAGGACAACCTCTCAGGATAAATCATCTCTGTGTGTATTCCATTCAACTTCAGACCCCACTCAGAGACAGAACTTCACCCTGCGCATATCGCTCCTCTTTTATTAGACGCAGTTCTGCCTTTTTAGACGCGCTTATGCGCTTTATCGGCAAAGAAATCTCCTCCATGCCATACATTGCAACGTTCCGCATTTTTGCGGGGTTCATATCTGGGGCGTGACTCCAGTCGTGATGCTGTTGGCGAATTCAGAGTGACACATTCAAGTCGCTCGAAGGGGACTCTACAGACATTTCGGAGAAACTTCCGGATTGCCGGTCGCTCCACCAGAATGGACCACCCAATCATTTAGGGGCGAGAAGGCA
The DNA here is from genome assembly GCA_049513195.1 of Occallatibacter sp. Classification (GTDB taxonomy): domain Bacteria; phylum Acidobacteriota; class Terriglobia; order Terriglobales; family Acidobacteriaceae; genus Telmatobacter. The sequence goes on along the minus strand of JBEKWJ010000001.1, from coordinate 173,279 downwards.
TGGGCAGCCCTCCGAGTTTTGGCTCAATCTTCTTGGGTTCGTCTCATTCTTTGGGCACATGGGCAGCCTTTCGGACAAAATCCCATTCCTTGCGCAAGAATCATCAAGGACATAGAACAGCGCAACAAGGTGCCCATCTTGTTTCCAGCATTGATCTGTTTTACACGGTACGAGTGCAAGTACTTCAGTGATGCCATTAATGACGACAATATTGTCATGAGGGTACCGCTGGGAATTGCCTTTTACCACTGCGAGCTTTTTCCCTTTCCTGTCTCTCATTATGAATTTCACATCCGGGCCTCGAAGCGGCGCGTACGTGACCATGTCGACTGAGACGTCTTTGCGCGTAAGTCCCGGCGGGGGTTCTATGCCCTTTGGCAGTCTCGACTCATTCGCCAAAGTCCAGTTTGCCTCCACGCATCCGGTCATCGCACAGGAAGAAACAAGGAGTATAACGACAAGAAGGTGTTTGCCTGCGCGTAGACAGGCTTTCATTGTTCTCATCCCCTTTGCTTCAGCTGATGACGTTCGTCGGCAATGGACCTTCATGCCATTGATTGTGGCGCTTGCCTGCCGGGCAATGTGCCTTGATTGTGACACTTTCTAAACTGTCACAACGCCTAGAACTGTGCTCTGGCCGGTTGGTCGCGAAACCGGAAGCAACCTGAAACTCTCGATCAAAACCCGGAACCCCTCTTCACGAGGCAAGGGGTTTACGGTGATTTGAAGAGGCGCCATCGGGAATTCGCCAACAGCATCCAGTCGTGCCGCAATGGGCAGCAAGACAGGAGGCTTTATACTCTGCGGTATCGCTGATCTCAAAAAACCAACTGAGAATCCGCCTAAGGCTCGGGCTTTGTGAAGGGTACGGGTTCTATTGAAGGCTGCATGAGTAATGTCCGCACAAACGCGCCAAAGCCGCAGAGTTGGCTAGATCCGCGCTTTAAGCGTGGGAATAGATATTCCACAAGTTCGTTGGAGAGTCCCATGGGGACGGCGCAAGGACATTATTTATGCAGGAACCGATAGTCCCTGAGGAACCACCTGTTGAGCCAAGGAACTTGTGCAAAAGCTCCCTGACATTCTTAAAAAATACTTTCAAGCAAACAAAATCCGCATCGGCGCAGCAGCCGCAAAGCTCTTGCCATCTCCAGCCAGTGCCCCGCTCACCGTATCTCGCCGAAACACGCTGATCAAATTCGAATCCTGATTCGCCACCAGCATCCAATTCTCCGTTGGGTCCAACACAAAATTCCGCGGAGTCCTCCCGCCGCAATTGCTCCGCGCAATCGGAGTGAGCCCGCCGCTCGCAGAGTTAGCTCGGAAGCTATATAAAAAATTATTGTCGCGATTCGCAAAATAAACAAACCGTCCATCTTGAGAAATCACCGTGTCGCAAGCCCGTGTCGGCCCGTCATAACCCTTCGGCAGCAGCTCAATTCGCGTGATCAATCTCAAGCTCCCGTCCGCCCTCCGCCACTCCAGCACATCCACCGTAGAATCCAGTTCGTTCACCGAGTAAGCCGTATGCTCATTGGGATAAAAATGCAGCGTTCGCGGCCCTGCGCCCGCTCTGGCGCGGTAACTTCCCGCAGAAGTCAGCGCCGCCGTCTCTGAGTTCAGCCAGTAGATGTGTATGCAATCTCCACCCAAATCGTTGATATACGCAAAACGATTATCGGGCGAGAACGAAGCAAAATGCGCGTGCGCTTTCTCTTGCCGGTCCTTGTTGGGCCCGCTGCCAATATAGATCTCGTTCCACACCGCGGGGCTAAGCTTCCCATCCGTCACCAGAAAGCTGGCCGCGCTTCCGCCGTTGTAGTCGGCCGCCAGCAGCACGCGCCCCGTCTGATCCAGAGCTACATGACAGGTGCCCGCACCAGCTGAGTTTTGCGCCGAAATCGGTTGCAGTTCGCCATTCAACACGCGGAAGCTGGCCACCTCACCCGTCGCTTTGCCGTTGAAGCTGCTCGCCGCCGATGCCGCAAAAAGAAATCTCCCATCGCCCGACGACGTAATCCATGCCACATTGCCAAGCTGTGCAGCCACGCCATCAGGAGCAAGCTCGCCATTGGCCGGGTGCCATACATAGGCCAGAATGCCATCGGCCGTGCCTGAAGCAACAAAGACTCGCTGGCGGCCGTGCGAAGCAATCAGCGGCGCGGCAAGCGAACGCGAAGCCGCGGCAGCAATCGTGGCCACGGAAGCGGCCTTCAGAAACCCTCGGCGAGAAAGTTTTTCCATGGCAGTGATTGTCGCCGATAAACCTCACCCAGCGCCACTGGTCCCGCCGCAGGGGGCAGTTGGTCCCACCGCAGCCGCCCCGTGCGCCAAGTCACAAGACTTTAACACTCGGCATGTGATAGCATCCGATTTTCATAGATAGACGCTCTGCGGACGCGTCAGACCTTCCACCGCAAAGCGCCGGCCCGAGACCCTCCTGATGGACGAGGCAGACGGCAGACCGGGACCTGTGGCCCTCCAATTCGGCCACCTGGACGCTCACCAACGCGTCCCCAAGGCGTCCCTGTCCCTCCCATTCTCCGCCCCAAAATTCTCTCTCATCCTGAGCGATCTTGAGCGCGGCCAAGGGCACTCAGAGCACCTGCTTTTCGGTTCCCAGTCAATACACCATGGGTGCCCCGTCCTTGGCGCGTCTTTGTTCTTGCGCCAACGGTGGGATTCCACGACCTTTCCCAGCACAATCTTCCGCAATTCACTGCAAATCCAAGGAGAAACAAATGAAAACCTATCAAGGAAGTGAGATCCGCAACGTAGCTGTAGTGGGGCATGCGCACAGTGGCAAGACCACCTTGATCGCCGCTCTGCTGCATGCCGCAAAAATGACCCCAACCCAGGGCCGCGTCGAAGATGGCACGGCCGTCACCGCCTATGACGAAGAAGAAGTTGCCCGCGGCGCAACCATGCAAAACGCCGTAGCCTTTGCTGAGTGGCAAGGCGTCAAAATCAATCTCATCGACACCCCAGGCTTTCACATGTTCACCCACGAAGCTCGCGCGGCTCTCTTGCCCGTTGAAGCTGCCATCGTGCTCGTCAACGCCCAAAGCGGCATTGAGCCCGTCACCGAGCGCGTCTGGCGCTATGCCGATGAGGCCGGTGTCCCCCGCGTCGTCGTCATCAATCAAATGGACCACCCCAAGGCCGGCGGCGGCGGCGGACTCAGCGCCCTTATCGACGACCTGGTTGACCGCTGGGGCCGCAACTGTGTGCCCGTCCAGTTGCCCATATCCGACGCCCAGGGCTTTCACGGCGTCGTCGACCTGGTCACCATGGAAGCCTTTTATTACACCCCCGGCGGCGATGGCCGCGGCAAAGTAACCGGCGAAATTCCCGCCAGCGTTGCAGCCGACGCCAAGACCCGCCACGAAGCTCTCGTCGAGTTAGTCGCCGAAGGCAAAGACGAGCTCATGGAAGAGTACTTCGAGAAGGGAACCATCGCTGAAGACCACCTCATCGCCGCCCTTCACGAGGCCATTCGCGAAGACCGCATCTTCCCCGTCCTCTTCACCAGCGGCCTTGCCAACATGGCCCTCGATCACCTGCTTGACTTCATCAAGGCCTACACCCCGTCGCCCATCGAGCGCGCCCCCATCGCCGTCCGCACCCCGACCATCGATGCCGCGCCGCCCAGCGAAGACGGAGCTGAGACTCCCAAAGTCACTCGCAAAATCGCTGATAGCGAGCCCCTGGCTCTCATGGTCTTCAAGACCATGACCGACCCCTTCGCCGGCCGCATCAGCTTCTTCAAAGTCATCAGCGGCGTCGTCAAAAACGATGTCACCGTTGAGAACTACACCCGTCGCGACCAGGAGCGCATGGCGCATCTCAGCATCATGCAAGGCCGCAAAGCCGTTGAAGTTCCTGAGTTGCACGCCGGCGACATCGGCGCAGTGGCCAAGCTTCGCGCCACCCTCACCGGCGACACCCTCGGCCAAAAAGGCGCAGAAGTCCAGATCGATCTTTTCCCGCTGCCCGAGCCCGCCATGACCTACGCCATCGAGCCCAAAACCCGCGCCGACGAAGACAAGCTCGCCCCCGCCATCCACAAGTTAATGGAAGAGGATCTGCTCATTCGCTTCTATCGCGATCCCCAGACCAATGAGTTCCTCATCGCCGGAGCAGGCCAGCCCCACATCGAGGCCATCGTCAACCGCCTCAAAAAGCGCTACCACGCTGAAGTCACTCTCAAGGCGCCCAAGGTTCCTTACCGCGAAACCATTCGCACCAAGGCTGAAGCCCAGGGCCGTCACAAAAAGCAGACCGGCGGCCACGGCCAATTCGGCGATTGCAAAATTCGCATGGAGCCCATGCCCCGAGGCGGCGGCTTCGAGTTCGCTAACGAAACCTTCGGCGGCTCCGTCCCCCGCAACTTCATCCCCGCCATTGAAAAGGGAATCGTCGAGTCCGCAGCCCGCGGCTATCTCGCCGGCTTCCCCGTCGTCGATTTCAAAGCCACCGTCTACGATGGCAGTTATCACGACGTTGACTCCAACGAAATGTCCTTCAAAATGGCTGGCCGCTTGGCCTTCCGCAAAGCCATGGAGTCAGCCAAGCCCTGCCTGCTGGAACCCGTCATGAAAGTAGAAATCGAAGCTCCCGACGAATTCGCCGGAACCCTCATGGGCGATCTAAGCAGCCGCCGAGGCCGCGTACAAGGCACCGATTCCAAGGGACGCACAACATTAATCAACGCCCAGGTCCCCATGGCAGAAATGCTGACCTACGGAACCCTACTAACATCCATGACCCAAGGCAAGGGAAGTTACCGCATGGAGATGGACCACTACGACATAGTCCCCCAGTTAGTAGCCGACAAAATCCTGGCCAACGCCAAACGCCCCGTCGAAGAAGAGGAAGAATAACCACCTGCGGTGCGGCCAGCCGCTCGCTGTCCGCTCGCACAGGGTTCGTGGTTTCCCAGGTCTCATAACATAGTGACCTGGGGTATCCGGCCTAAATGAGGCCATAGGTATTGGGCTTCGCTGTAAAGTCAACATGAAAGGAAGAAATACGATGAGAAATAATTCATTTAGTGCGATGGCCTTGACTATTGCACTGTGTGCAGGGCTCGTAGCCTGCGACTCGAATAAGAAACTTAGTCAAGAGAAGGCAAATCGAGCGATCATGACGGTTATTGGCCACCACACGATAAGTCGTTCCTTCGATGAGAACCGTTTCAACGTCGCATCGATCACCAAAATTGGGCCAGTGAGGCAACTCAAGGAAGACGAGGCCTCAGTTATTGTGTCATTCAAGGATGATACGGCTCCGGCTACCCGGTGGTTCACGAATCCATTCGCGCTCACATTCGTTTTCCAAAAGGATGTTGACAAGAATTGGGTCCTTACACACCTAGAAAGGCCGAGTCCTCCTGACGGCCCCCCCGCTGATGGTGGCGGGCTCATAGACATCATTTGCGAGTCGAATCAGAATCTTACTGTAGTTGCGCAATAGTGGCAGGTGGCCCCGGTCTCAATGACCCCTCCAAATCCTGTCGAGGGTGCCCCATCCTTGAATCGTTCTTTGATTCAAGGGTGGGAAACCTCGAACCTCAACCGGCCAAACTGACCGCTGTTCACTGACCATTCGACAGGATGTCCCTGCGAGCGCGAGCACGGACAAAGACTTCCGCCAACTCAGGAAACCTGGATCGCCGGTCGCGTCCCTCGTCCGGGCCTCGTTCGCTTGCTCAACTCAGCGCGGAGCGTGCTCCAGAATTCCGGTGTGGCCTCCTGTGCCTCACCTTCCAGCAGCGATTCCAGCAAAGTCCGTTCAAGTTGTTCCTTCGCGTTGCGCTTTTGGTCGGCGCGCACCAGCTCGCGCATGTACTCGCTTGCGCTGCTATACTCCCCGACCACGACCTGCTCCTCTACATACTGCTTCATGGGGTCGGGAAGCGAGATGTTCATGGTCTGCATCACGAATCCTTTAACGACAACCTAGCAGAGATGGCAATTCTTGTCAATTTATGGCAATCCTCCCTTCCTTTCCCGCGCCTGCCGTGTGGCCACACTCCCGGTGACCTCTCCCGACAACGATGAGGGTGCTCCCGGTCGCTCGCAGTTGGGGACCGGGGATGGAAGACAGGCAGCCCAAATCTCGACTCTGGATCGCGCGACGTGTGCTGAATCATAAAACGGATAATACTTGCAAAAGACAAGTAAAAATATGTAACTTATTTTCATGGCCGGGAAACCCATCCCGAAACACCGTTCCGAATGCCCGGTCAGTATCTCGCTCGATCTGCTGGGCGACCGCTGGTCGCTGCTCATCATTCGCGATATGATGGTGCGCGGCTACCGGACATTTCGTGAGTTCCAGCAGGCTGGCGAGGGAATCGCCACCAACATCCTTGCCGATCGCCTCCACAAGCTCAAAGCGGCCGGCATTCTTACCACCGAGCCCGCAGCCGAAGACGGCCGCAGCTCCCATTACCGTCTCACGCCCAAGGGCATTGCGCTTGCTCCGGTTCTGCTTGAAATGTTGATCTGGGCCGCAAATCACGAACACACCGGCGCACCAGGCTCGTTCATCGCGCAAATGGAGCAAAACCGCAAAGCCGTGCTCGCGGAGACTTATCGCCGCTGGGAACAGCGCGATTCAACACCACTCATACCACCATTCGCTTCTCCAATTCATTCCCCGAAAGGAAAATCGAAACGATGAAACTGACGACGTATCTCAACTATGGCGGCAACTGTGCCGAGGCTCTCCACTTCTACGAAAAGCATCTGGGCGGAAAAATCCTCACAATCTTCACCTTCGACCAAATGCCCGAACCGAAAAACTTCCCGCCCGGATTCGAAAAGCGTGTGATGCACGCCCGCATCATGATCGGCGAAACCATGCTCATGGCCAGCGACGGCCCGCCTGATAAATTCGAACCCATGCGCAGCGTCTATCTCGCCCTGGGTGTAAACAGCAACGAGGAGGCGGAGAGCCTCTATGCCCTGCTGAAGGAAGGCGGCGAGATATTCATGCCAATCGGTGAGACCTTCTTTGCCCAACGGTTCGCCATGCTTCGCGACAAATTCGGTACCTCGTGGATGATCATTCACGAGCGGCCGATGCAAGCTGCCTGAGGCGCGAGTTTTTGCCGAGAATTACCTTCCGCGGGCGCACAATTGGGTTAGGTGCAAGAAATGATGAAGACCACCACAATTGCCGCGCCCGCATTCAAGCCGCTAGCCAGGCTTGTTTGTGAACCCAACAGGGCTACCCCCACCCCCCCTATATTTATTATCGAAAACTTGCAGGTAATTTTCTCGTTACTCCCTGAATGCATCTAACTTAATTAAAACAAATAACTTAATTAGTTAATCCCGCGCCATCTCAGCTCTCAAGGTAATCCCAAAAAGCGTCGGCCAACTCCGCGCCAAGTTCGTTGAGCATACGGCGAGCAGCGCGCTCGACTTCTTCGATCAGTCCATGCAGGTAGGAGCGCGAGCCGGAAATGGCCACAACGCCAATGGTCGCACTCTGCCAAGTCACAGCTCCGTCCAACTCGGCCACCGAAATGTTGAAGGCCTGCTTCAGTTGGTCCTTGAGCGAGCGAACAACCTGTCGTCGGTCCTTGAGCGACTGGGCGTGCTCAATGCGAATTTCGAGGGTAAGTTGGGCGACAGGCATGGCGTCAAAGGGTTTACACCGACAGTGTAATGCCGAAACCGGCAACCATAACCACTTTTTCTTCAGAAAAACTCCGCCCGAATGCTGGCTCCTCTAATCGGCAAACTGTGCCAACTGTTCCGGCCTTGGTTTGGGGGTGAAGAGGCTCACGATCACCAGCGCCGCGACCGCCGCGAAGAGTGCTGGGAAAATGGCGTCGCGGTCGGCAAGAATCCTGGGAAAGTGCTCTCGAACTGCCCGAAAATCCCAAGCAAGAGTAACGACAGTGCCAGTGCCGATAGCCGCCACAGCGCCCCAAGCCGTAGCGCGCTTCGAGTAAAAAGCCGCCAAAACCACCGGTGTCAGCGCCGCGGAATAAATGGTATAAGCCCAAAGCATCTTCTGCAGAATGCTCTCGGCGTAGACAGCCTGGTAGAGCGCCCAGCAACCCAGCAGTACGACAGCCAGCCGAGATACGATCAGCACTCGCTTGTTCGACGCGCCGGGCGAGATATAGCGTACGAAGACGTCTTCGACCAGGTTCGTGGCCGGCGAAAACAAGTAGTTCGAGGCCGTTGAGATGACCTTGGCGAATACCGCACCCAACAGCAGCGCGCCCAGAACCGCGGGCAATCCGTGGCGTGCCGTGTAAGGAATAATCTCGCGGGGATGCAGCGCCACTTCGCCGGTGGGATAAAGCGCGCGCCCAAAGACAGCGATGGCCACAATCAGCGTCTCCAGCACGATGGTGGCTGGAATCCAGATCATGACTGAAAGGCGGGCGTCTTTCTCATTCTTGGCGGAGAAAAACTTTTGATACATCACCTGGTTGCCCAGCATCAGCAGCAGCACAGGTACCAGAAACTCCATACCGCGCAAAATTCCCATGCCCACGGATTGTTGCACGCCATTTGCGTCGAGCCGGTAGTTGCCCAGCACCTCGAAGTACTGATGCGGAAGCGCCGTATGCAGCCCGGCCCAGCCGCCGGCTTGCCAAAAGAGGTAAGGCGCAGCGATCGCGCAAATAACAATGACCAGCGAACCGATTGCTCCATCCATAAATGCCACCGACGACATGCCGGCCAGCGCAGTAATGAGAATGACGAATGCGGCGATGATGTAGGTGCCGAACTCCGCCGTCACCGTATCAGGAAAAATCAGGTGCAGCACGTCGCCGCCGCCCTTGAACTGGTAGCTGGTGATGCCGACATAGGCGAACAGGATGGCGATCGTGCCCAGCACGCGCGCCGTCTGGTTGTAGCGCACTTCGAGCAGATCTGGCAGCGTAAATTGCGCGAACTTCCGCGCCCGTGGCGCAATGAAGTAGATCAGCAGAAGGCCCAGCCAGCCTCCCGCCGGCTGCCACAGCGCGGCAAAACCATTTCTGTAGGCATTCTCCGCGCCGGCAAAGAGGCTCCCTGAGCCGATCCACGAAGTCAGCAGCGTGAGCACCAGAATCCAAAGCGGTAGCGACCGCCCGGCCACCAGATAGTCGGCTTTGGTCTTCACCTGGGACGTGCGATAGAGCGCCACGGCCAGCAACACACTGACAATTACGGCCAGGACAACGACATAAAGCAGGGACATTTGCGGGGTTCCTCAGCGTCACTATAGGATTCCGCAAGTTTACCGGATACGGGCGCCTCCCTGCGCCAGTTGCGCTGGGCCTCGAAAGGCGCTTGTGAACGATCAGGCCTCGCTCTTTTAAATGTATGTTGGCGACGGCAGCGGGCATTTCATCGCCGCGCAAGCGCCGCCCGAGGCAGAGCGACCTTGCCCGGGAATACCTTATACCGCTACTCGGTGTCATCTAGCTATGCGGCGTGCTGATCGTGTTTCGAGGCGCCGATGCACGGTTCTCATCTTTGATCCAGCGCTATCGCCGTCTTCCGTTGGGTGTCGACCTTTTGGTGTGCTTGCTTTGTTTGAATAGGTTCCAGAGCATCCAGATGAGAAAAGTCTCGGCGAGGGCGACGGGAATGACGCCTAGGTAGCGAAGATCGATGTGCAGCATTGTCTGCCTCCATTCGCTGCTTGCCCGCTGTCAGGGCCAGGTTTGCCTGGCATATGGGGAGCAGAAAACCTTCTATTCGCATCAGAAATCCGAAGAGCTAAAGAAGGCCGATGGGATACGTAAAAGCTTCATAAGGGGCAGGCACGGGCGGGCGCCGGGGCTGGCCGGGAACGAAACGCCTTGACACGCCCACGTCCGCGCGTATCTTATCTATCAAGGCACTCTTTTGGATTCCGGCTGGAACGGACGCGGGGAAGTTGCGCGGCCTCCGGTTGCAGGGTTTCAGAAGGGGGCTGTGTCGAACAGGAAGCAGACGGCAGTTGGGTTGCGGGCGCGGGAAGGGAATCGATTCCCTGGCAGCGTCGATTAACCCTCCTTCCACAGCCTGGGCCGAAGCAATCAGTGGCCTGGATAAGTCTGGACCGTTCCCGGAGACGAAATTTTTTGCAGGCGCCCGGCAGATGGCCGGATATGCCTGTGCCCTGAAGGATGGCATTTTTGCGGCCCAGGGCGTGTAAAGGAAGCGTGTGACAACGAGTCTTGCATTGATGGTGTTTCAGCAGGGAATGGGTGGCGGAACGAGCCTGCCGATGTTGCTGCCGCTGCTGTTGATTCCGGTTCTGTATTTTGTGATGATTCGCCCGCAGCAAAAGCGCCAGAAGCAGTGGCAGGCGATGCTGGCTTCAATCAAGTCGGGAGACCGGATTACGACGGCGGGCGGGATTCGCGGGATCATTCTTTCGATCAAAGATGACGTGATTGTGATCCGCGTGGCGCCGGACGGCATCAAGCTGGAAGTGGCGAAGAGTGCGATTGCGTCAGTAACAGTGGACGGGCCTTCGGGGTCATAGCTTCTAGCTACAAGCTACTAGCTACATTTTGGATTTTCGTACTAGAGAAACGGGACGATGAAGAAGAATCTTACTAACAAAATTCTCCTGATTGCCGCAGTGCTGCTGGTCTGCATTTACGGGATCATCGGGGTGCCTTCGGGCGTCACCGGCAAAGCCCTGACGGAGGCCATGACCAAGCGGATTCACCTTGGTCTTGATCTGCGCGGCGGCGCTCACCTGATCTTGCAAGTGGTGGTTTCAGAGGCAGTAAGCGCCGAAACCGACAACACGGTGGGTCGCATTGAGCAGGATCTGAAGACCGCCAACCTGGGCTATTCGCAGATCTACAAGCCAGATCCAACCAAGCCGGAAGTGATCCGCGTGGAGGGCACCTCGTCGGGCAAAGCCAGCGACGTGCGTTCGGCGCTCGAGAACAAATACGGCAACGAATACGATGTAACGGGCGGCGGCACGGACAACAGTTTCACGCTGACGATGAAGCCGATGATCAAGACGGCCCTTGAGGACAAAACGGTCCAGCAGGCTATTGAGACCATCCGCGACCGCGTGGACACATTGGGCGTGAGCGAGCCGGTGATTGCGCCGTATGGTCTGGGCAAGAACCAGATTCTGGTTGAGCTGCCCGGCATCGACGACCTGGATCGCGTGATGTATATCATTCAATCCACGGCCCGGCTGGAGATTCACGCCGTGGTTGGTGGTCCTTATAAAGACGACCAGGAGGCCCTGGGCAGCGTGGGCGGGGCGGTTCCGCCGGATGAGATGCTGGTTCACGGGAACGGCACGGTGGGCGCGGGTTCGGACGCAGACAGCGTCTATATTGTGCGTCGCATCTCGGTGGTTTCAGGGCAGGACTTCCGCTCGGCGGATCAGGGCACCGATCAGAACGGACGCCGCAATGTGCGCTTCACGCTGACCAATGAAGCCGGCGACAAGTTTTACGAATACACGAGCAAGAACGTGGGCCAGAGCATGGCTGTCGTGATGGGCGGCCGGGTGAAGGAAGTGGCTACCATCCAGAGCGCCATTCGCGACTCGGGCGAAATCACCGGCAGCTTTACACCGGATGAAGTCGAGATTCTCTCGAAGATGCTGCGCACGGGCGCGCTGCCTGCCTCGCTCAAGCCGCTTGAGAACCGGACAGTGGGCGCGTCCCTGGGAGCGGATTCGATTCACCAGGGCGTGCTGGCTGCTATTGTGGGCGTGCTGGTGGTAATGGCGTTCATGCTCATCTATTACCGCGGTTCGGGCATCAATGCCGATCTGGCGCTGTTTTTGAACCTGGTGATTCTGCTGGGCTTTATGGGCTTTACAGGTTCGACGCTGACCTTGCCTGGAATTGCCGGAGTGATTTTGACCATCGGCATGGGCGTGGACTCGAATGTGCTGATCTTTGAGCGCATCCGGGAAGAGGTGCGAGCCGGCAAGGCGCCCTCGGCTGCTGTGGATCAGGGCTTTGCTCACGCTTGGGTGACCATCGTCGATACGCACGTGACGACCATCGTCTCGGCGGCCATTCTTTTCATGTTCGGTTCAGGACCGGTGAAGGGCTTTGCGGTTACGCTGACCTTTGGTTTGCTGGCCAACCTGTTTACGGCGGTGTATGTTTCGCGGGTTATCTTTGACGCCCATTTGAACAAGATGAAGCCAGGCGATCTGGTCTCGATCTAAGGGCAGGGAACAGAGAACAGGGAATAGAGAACAGGGAATACGTTGAGTGCTGGAACCGGTGGTGGTTTCAGCCTCCCAGGAAGCGGAGAGAAACAAGTGGAATTTTTTCGCGGCGTAAATGTGGATTGGCTGAGGTTGAAGTGGTACTTCCTCGCCTTCTCAATGATTTTTAGCGTTGCTGGCGTCATTTCGATGGCCTCGCACTGGGCGCAGATCGGCAGCCCGGTACCGCTTGGAGTTGATTTCAAGGGCGGCACGCAGGTTCAGGCGCAGTTTCAGCAGGTGCCGGATATCAACAAGATTCGCAGTGCCATGGATGCGGCGGGTCTCAAAGATGCGCGCATTCAACGATACGACGAACTCTCAAACAATGAGGTGCTGATCAGCCTGCCCGAGCAGACGGACGAGACCCATCTTGACGCAGATCGTCAGCAGATCGTCAGTACTCTCCAGGCACACTACGACAACCCGGTCATGCTGCCTCTGCGCAATGTGCAGGTGGTCGGTCCGACCGTTGGCAAACAATTGGAAAAGCAGGCTTTATTGGCCACGCTTTATTCCATGCTGGGCATGCTGGTTTATCTCTGGTTCCGTTTTCAATTGATTTATGGCGTGGCCGCGGTGGTGGCCTGCTTCCATGACACGCTGATTACCGTCGGCGCGTTTGCGCTGCTGAACAAGGAGATCAGTTTGACCGTCATTGCGGCCATTCTGACGCTGGTTGGCTATTCGATGAACGACACGATTGTCGTCTTTGACCGCATCCGCGAAAATCTGCGCATGAGCCGGCGGGAATCGCTGCCGGACGTGGTCAATCGCAGCATCAATCAGACGCTGAGCCGGACTGTACTTACGTCGGGGCTGACCTTCCTGACGGTTTTGTCCTTGTATATTTTCGGCGGCGAAGTACTAAAAGGCTTTTCATTTGCGCTCGTGGTAGGTATTCTTATTGGGACGTACTCTTCGATTGCCGTAGCAGCGCCGATGCTGGTGGCATGGCAGGAATGGCGCGCAAAACAGGGCAACGCCGCAGTTCTTCCGGCCGCAAAACGAGCCAGAATGTAGGGATTTACCGGCAGTTAGCCGGTTTTTTGTGCGTTTTCTGGAGATGTGCTGTTCTGATCGATCGATCGAACATTTCCGTGGTAGGGTTTTTGATGCTGGGAACATTTTCATTATTCCCGGTGTCTAATTAAGAGTAAGCAAACACCTGATTCGAGGCTGGCCATGTTTGAAGATTCCACGTTTGAATCCGGAGGCAGGATCAAGAGCAGGAGCGGACCTTGGGCGCTAGCGACAAGCTGCGCTGAGATTGTGCTCGTGATTCTGGTGATCCTCTATCCGCTGATCCACCCCGAGGCGTTACCCATGGCTGCCATGCAGATGGCCCTGGTAGCACCACCTCCTCCACCTCCTCCACCTCCTCCACCCCCACCGCCCGAGGTTGTCCATGCGGCGCCGGTAAGGTCGGAGATGATGAACAATCAGCTCACGGCACCAACGCATATTCCGCATGACATCAAGATGGTTGCCACAAAGGAAGCCGCTGCGCCTTCGTTCGGCGTGGCTGGAGCGGATTTTGGCAGCGGTTCCCAGGGTGGCGTTGTAGGCGGCTTCTTTGGCGGCTCAAGCGCTCCCCAGGTAAAGGCGGCCGTGCCGAAGAAGGTCACGATTTCTGGTGGTGTCGCAGTAGGTATGCTGCTGCAAAAGACAACGCCTACCTACCCGCCTATCGCCAAGGCAGCCCGCGTTCAGGGCACGGTGGTGCTACAGGCCACCATCTCCAAAACGGGCGCAATTGAGAATTTGAAAGTTGTCAGTGGCCCAGCAATGTTGCAGCAGGCCGCACTAGATGCTGTCCGGTCCTGGCGCTACCGGCCTTACCTGCTCAACAACGAGCCGGTAGAGGTGGAGACCACGGTCAACGTGATCTTCACTCTGGGCGGATGACGAATATTCTTGGCCCTTTCCGCTGTTTTGGGGAAAGGGCTTCGCTTTTGACCTGAATGTGAATCCGGAAGGAGTTGCATTCACAGTAACCGCAAGGCAGTCTCAGTCCACAAGAAAAAACTCCTTAGGAGGAACGATTCAGTGATTCTCGCTCAGCTTATGCACTTTGCTTCGCACGCATCCGCCAATCTGGCTTTTCTCTTCGATGAAGAGGCAGTCAGCTTCAACCTCATGGGTCTTTTGCACAATATGGGATGGCCGGCGCGCTGCATCGCCTTCGTCCTTTTCGTTGAGTCGATCTGGTCTTTGGCCGTGATGATCGACCGCTACCTGTACTTCTCGGCAGCCCGCAAACAGTCGCGCGAATTCGCGCCCAAGGTTGCCGGCGCGCTGAAGGACAGCAAACTGGAAGAAGCCATCAAGATCGCCGACCGCAACAAGAAGTCTCATTTGGCTGAAGTTGTGACGGCTGGCTTGCAAGAGTTCCGCTCATCTGGCGGCGCGCCTACCGATGAAACCATCGAGAGCGCGGGACGCGCCCTGGAACGCGCAGAGGCAATCGTCCATGCCAAGCTGAAGAGAGGCTTGGCGGTTCTGGCTACAATCGGCGCCACGGCTCCGTTCGTCGGACTGCTCGGCACGGTCATCGGCATTCTGAACGCCTTCCAGGCCATCGCCACCCAGAAGACTTCGGGCATCGGCGCGGTTGCGGGCGGCATCTCGGAAGCCCTGGTTACCACGGCTGCCGGTCTGTTCGTCGCCATCCCGGCTGTGATGGCCTTCAACTATTTCACTGGACGTGTCGAGAGCTTTGACGTGGAGATGGATAACTCCTCGAGCGAGCTGGTTGACTACTTCATCAAGCAAAGCCACAAGCGCTAAGCGAAGCGGCTGTGGGCGAGAGCGGGAAGCTGTGGTGGGCGGGAGAGTGAGCACTCTCTCCTGCCTGCCGGTTTCAAGCGCGCGCCCGCTGGGTGGATCTCGAGCATTGCGGAAGGCCATCCGGATAACAAATTTTCAGGCAACGGAGCACACACCATGTCACAAGCAGTTCGCGACGTAAGCAAGAATGTCAGCTCCAATATCAATGTCACACCGATGGTGGACGTGATGCTGGTGCTGCTGATCATCTTCATGGTCATCACGCCCATGCTCCAGAACAAGGTGTCTGTGGATATGGCCAAGGTGGATAATCCCACCAACATGCCGGATGCCGACAAGGAAGACGCCGTCGTCGTGGCCATTACCCGGAGCGGGGATGTATTTCTGGGACAGAACAAGACATCCGTCGATCAACTGGGCGTGCAGGTTCGCGAGAAGCTGACCGATCAGCCTGGCAAGACGATCTTTATACGCGCCGATGCGCGCGCGCAGTACCGCGCGGTGGAAGATGCTATCGACGCCATACGAACAGCCGGCGTGGAAGATGTTGGTTTGCTGACCCAGAAAAAAGAAGGCAATATGGCGGGTGGCGAGTAGTTTCTTGTGCGCCGTCCGATTCACAATTTTGAGTAAACGAGGAGTTTGAAGCCATGGGAATGACAATGGGAGGCGGGGGAGGCTACTCGTCCGACATCAATGTTACGCCGATGATTGACGTTCTGCTGGTGCTGCTGATCATCTTCATGGTCATCGTGCCGGTGACACCGAAGGGCTTGTCCGCGCTGGTGCCCCAGCCGCCCAAGAACCCACAGACGGAGAACAAGAGCGACCGCACGATCGTAGTGCAGGTTCTGCGCCACGCTGGCGGAATTCCGTCCTACAAGATCAACGAGACGGATGTGAATGGTGGCAACGGCGGCCCGGCCGCCCAGAAAGAGCTGCTTGCTCGCCTGACCGAGATTTATGCCAATCGCGCCGAGCGCGTGATGTTTGTCAAGGGCGACGACAATATCGACTTTCGCTATATAGCCGAGGTGATTGATATTGGCCGCTCAGCGAATGTGGATCACGTCGGATTGATGACGCCGAAGATCATGGCCGGTCAGTAGAAGCTGCTTGCGATTCAGGCTGGCCGACTGAAGGGCTTGGGACGATTGGAATTCCCGGTTAACTTCAGGGCTGCCAGCCCCGCGCGGAAGCGGTTGATCCGGGCGGAAGCGGGAGTAGAATTTTTTCATTCTGGTTTCGGCGCCTCCCGCCCGCGGCCAGTAGTACTTGAAATTCCAGGCTTGTGACCGATAGGGGCTTGCCTGAAGGAGAAGGATACGAACATGAATGGACCCGCACGTATTACGGCGCTCGCGGTTGTGTTGGCCGGCATGGTGATTTCCATGAGCGGGTGCAACAAGCTTGCAGCCCGTGACCATTTGAACAAGGGAGTGGAAGCTTACAAGGGCCAGCATTATGAAGACGCGATCGGGCACTTCCAGAAGGCTATGGAGCTTGATCCGACCCTGACCAACGCGAAGAGCTATCTGGCTACCGCGTATGCCCAGAACGTGGTTGCCGGCCTGGACACGCCGGAGAACTTGAAGAACGCGCAGCAGGCCATCGACATCTTCCAGGAGGTTCTGGATAAGAATCCGCACGATGTGCAAAGCATGAAGCAGATCGCGAGCATCGACTTCGAGATCAAGAAGCTGGATGAAGCGAAGGCCTGGCAGAAGAAGGTGCTGGCCGAAGATCCGAAGGATCCCGAGGCGGCTCTGTATATTGGCCTGATTGACTGGATGGAGGCGCACAAGAATACGTTGGCGGCTCTGGCGCCGGCCGGCTTGAACGACGACGGCGAAGGCAATGCCAAAGCTCCCAAGAAGATCATGGACCCGCTGATCGCGCAGAATGCTCCGCTGGTCGAAGAAGGCCTGCAGTATCTGACCCAGGCAAATGAGAACCGGCCTAACTACGACGACGCGATGGCGTATCTGAACCTGATCTATCGGCGCAAGGCCGATTTGGATTATGGCAACGAGGCAGCGCGTAAGGACGATGTGGCCAAGGCCGAGGAATGGCGTACCAAGGCGATGGGTGTGCGCAAGCAAAACGAAGCCAAGAAGAATGCTGGCCCTGGCGGAATCACCATGGGCGACAATGGCGAATTGAAGTAAGCCCCGGCCCGCACAAAGAGTCATCAACGGCCTCCGCGAATTGCGGAGGCCGTTCTTTCTGAGTAACAGTGGAATTCGGACACATCGGATGTGATCCTGAGATACTGAGGCGTCATGAAGATCATTCTCGGCATAGCAGCTGTACTTCTCGTTGCCGCCTCCGTCTTTGCTGACTACAAATGGCGTCAGTGGATCGCAGCTCGCCGCCGCGACCGTCAATAGTCCAGGAACTTTACCGGTTTTTCCCGTTACAATGACCTTAAGGAGCCGTCTAACCGCCATGCCATGTTCGTTTGCACTTGTCGATCGCACCCAGTCCTTCATTCAACGGACCGGGTTTTTGCTGGGTCTTGGTCTTGCCACGATGCTCATGGTTGTTGCCACCCATGGCTATGCTCAATTTGGCGCGCCGTCGCCCGGGACCCCGGTCCACGATTCCTCTTCGCTCAAGCCGCCTGCTGGCGCCCGCGTGGCCATCGTCGAGTTTGCCGATATGGAGTGCCCGATGTGCGGCAAGACGAATCCGAACCTTAAAGCAGCTGCGGCCACCTACCACATTCCTTGGGTACGCCATGACTTTCCGCTGCCCATGCATGCCTGGAGCTTCACCGCCGCAGTCAATGCTCGGTGGTTCGACGCCAACAAAGGGAAGGCTTACGGCGATGAGTACCGCGACGAAGTCTTTGCCAACCAAGCGTCGCTGGGTAATAATCCAGATTTGCTGCGCCAGTTTACAGAAAAATTCGCAAAGGATCACGGGATCAAACTTCCCTTTGCCATGGACCCTGAGGGCAAACTGGCCGCCGACGTAACGGCTGACTACGCTCTTGGCCAGCGCGTCGGCATCGAGCACACGCCAACCATCTTCATCGTGACCGCTAACAGCAAGGGCGCTCCCTTCATCGAGGTCCAACACCCTGACGAAGATCTTTACCGCATCATCGACCAGGCTATTGCAGACACACGCGGACCAAAGACCGCTCCAACGACGGCTCCTGCCAAGAAACCCGTTGCGAAGAAGATCGCCGGCAAACCTGCCTCGAAGCCCACCGCTACATCCGTCGTCACGACAGCCGTCGCAACAGTCGCCGCGCCCGGCCAGCCGTAGTTCCCCCTGTTTTGTCGATCCGAAAAGACAATGGCGGGTCGTGGGCCAGTTTGAATCCCTAAGACGAATGCAAGCCTTCAGGCAGACAGGCTCCTTCAGGTTTTCGTCGTCGGGTTTGTTCTTCTTGCCGCGCTCTGGCGTACCGGCTCGCTGTGGTGGGCTATTGGTTTTCACACGGCCTGGGATTGGGCGCAGTCTTTCCTTTACGGTGTGCCCGACAGCGGAGGACTTATGGAGGGCCGTCTATTCGCCACGCACGCGTCTGGCAATCCGCTGTTGTCTGGAGGCGGTGCGGGCCCGGAAGGCAGCGTGCTGTGCATTCCTGTTCTTCTGCTGGTTATCGTTGTTCTGTGCTTCACTTGTCCATCATCGCAGCCGCCCCTTGATGTTAGATCCTGAGTTCAAATAGTGCGAAGATTGTTGCAGTATTCTGAGCAATTAGCGCATAATCGAACAGAATGTTGCACCTGTGCTCAAACTCGCAGGTAATTATTCGACGGTATTCTTCAATATGAATCAGGTTGAGCGTCTCCGATACATTCAGGAAGTTCTATCCCGGCAAGACTTCGTCAGTTTGGAAGACTTGTGTGCGGGACTTGATGTTTCCAGGGCAACGGTTCGCCGCGATTTGATAGAGCTGGAACGCAGCCGCAATACCCGGCGCGTCCACGGGGGAGCGATGTCTACCTCTTCCCGCGAGGAAGCTCTAGACTTCATGCGGCTATCGGTGAGTTGCCACGAAGAGAAGATACGAATCGGGCGGACTGCGGCGGATCTGGTTCAGGATGGGCAAACCATCATTCTGGGGGGCGGATCGACGGTGGCCGAAGTGGCCCGGTGTCTGTTATCGCGCCCGATTCAGATCATTACTAACTCGATTCCGGTTGCGCAGGTCTTTTGGGAGTGCAGGCAAACCGAGGTTACTTTGACCGGGGGATACCTGTATCCAAGGCTTGGCATTCAGTTTGGCCCAATTTGCGAACGGATGCTGCAAAGCGTTTCAGCTGACTTGGCTATCCTCGGAATCGGCGGAATCTCCGAAGATGGTCTCAGCGACAGCAGTTCTCTTGTGATGGCGTCCATTCGAGCGATGATGAAGTGCGCGCGGCGGGTGATTATCGTTGCCGACCATACCAAGTTTGGCAAAAATGCAATGATTCATGTTGCCGATCTGGACGAACTGAATCAGATTATCTCTGACCGGGAACTTGCCGCAGAGCATCGTCAATTGCTGGACGATCAAGGTGTCGACTATTTGCTGGCGTAGGGGATCGGCAATCCTGACAGATGCATTCATATCTCATGGTTCATACTTGAGATATGCGGCAACTGGGCCAACGAACGGGGATATTGCTGGCTGGGCTGGCAATCGTGGGAACAGCCGCTTGGGCGCAATCAAACCACGTTGCCCTGGGCAGGACTCAGGCCGCCGCGCATTGGCAAAGCGCAGTCGATCAGGCTGCCAACAAAACTTCTGATGCGCGGGTGCTGGTGCTGGAGTTAGGCTCAGGGCGCTTGCTTGCGTCGGCTCATCTGGCTGAGGCAAGCCGCACACTAGCAACTCCCGGCTCGACGCTTAAGCCACTGGTCCTCTATTTTGCAATTGCTTCAGAACGATGGAATGCGGAGCGGAGAGTTGCCTGTAGCCGTCAATTGCAACTTGGCCGTCATCTGTTGAATTGTTCCCATCCAGCATCTGATCCCATGGACGCAGAGCAAGCGCTAACTTGGTCTTGCAACTCCTATTTCGCAGAGTTAGCCGCAACACTTTCGCCGGAGGAGTTGCGCAGGGCGCTGAGCGTGCGGGGTCTGCTGGCTTCGACGGGCCTTGCGCCGGCGGAGAATTTAGCGGCCTTCCGCGAGCCGCGCACCAGGGAACAAGTTCAGCTTGCCGCGTTAGGCGTGGAAGGCATTCGTGTGACGCCGCTGGAACTGGCGGAGGCCTACCGGTCGCTGGCAATTGAGCTGGCGGAGCATCCGAAGACAAAGGCGGCAGAGGTCGTTCGAGCCGGGCTGACGGACTCGGCCAGCTTCGGTATGGCCGGCGCAGCGTCGCTGGGGGGCGTGCCAACTGCCGGCAAAACCGGAACCGCAAGCGCGGAAACTGGCGGGGCAACGCATGGCTGGTTCGTGGGCCTTGCGCCGGCCGAATTGCCGCAGGTGGTGGTGGCAGTCTATCTGCCCTCGGGACGCGGCTCGGACGCCGCGCAGGTTGCGGCTCATCTGCTGGCGATCTCGCCGTTGAGGAAGCCATGAGGCGTGCCACGCTGCTTGTTTGTTTGGCTCTGGTCTGCGCTGCGGCACATGCACAGATGGCTCCGCGCTCGACGATTCAGGTAGGCGTGTGGGCGTTGTGGCATGACCGTGATGTAACTATCTTGCCTATTGCTAGAGCTACGCTTCGCGCTTGTGAGACGTGCCCTGGCAGGGGGCTAGGAAAGATAGTGGTTCGAGTTACAAACGGCGGACTGATCTGGACAGAAGAGAGTGGTCGCGCGCATAACTCGACCGTGTTGCTACTAACTGGAAGTTATCGACTCACTGCTCATGGGGAATCGCTGATACTGACCGATCCACTGCGAGTTACATCGGTAAAAGGCGCGCTTTTACTGGTTGCTACTCTGCCCGTCGAGCGCTACGTGGAACTTGCCGTGGCCGCCGAGAGTGGCACCGCGGATTCGCCCGAATCTCGCAAGGCGCTGGCTGTGGTGGCGCGCAGTTTTGCGCTGCATCCCTCTCACGGGCACACCGGATTCGATGTTTGTGACTCGACCCATTGCCAGTGGGTGCATTGGCACACTACCTCCGAGGCTCATGCGGCCACTCTGGCGACTGCCGGAGAGAGTCTGTGGGTTCACGGACATCGCGCCGAGGCATACTTTCATCAGAACTGCGGAGGACGTACGGCAGCGGCATCGGAGGTTTGGCCGACGCGCAGCGCAACGGGTCATGCGCTGCAAGGTTCGATGACTTCGCGCGACGATCCGTATTGCCAGCGAGCAGGATCGAGCGAATGGTCGGCGACACTCGATCGCCCGGAGCTAACTCAGGCTTTGGCGGCAGCGGGGCTGGCTGCTCCCGGATGGATGACTCTTACCGTTGCGAGCCGTGGTGAGTCTGGTCGAGTTACGATTCTGCTGGCTGGCTCGACGAAGATTCGGGCGGAAGAATTTCGGTTGGCCGTGGGTCGCGCGTTGGGATGGAATCACATTCGCAGTAATTGGTTTGAGGTTGCGGCAGACGGTGACGGCTTTCTATTTCATGGACGCGGCTCCGGTCATGGCGTAGGGCTCTGTCAAGCCGGTGCAGCGGAGATGGCTCGAGAAGGATACGGCTACCGCGAAATTCTCACACAGTATTTTCCAGGCACAACGATTGCCGAAGTGACCACAGGCGCAACTTGGCAGACGCTGGCCGGACAGGGCTTCACCTTGCAGACAAGCGAGGCGGCAGACGCTGCTTACGTCCCAGCCGTGGGGCGTGCCATGACCGAGGCGGAAAACCGCAGCGGGATAACTCATCACGCCGCAATCGCAGTCCGGAGTTACCGCTCCACGCCAGCGTTTCGCGATGCGACGCTAGCGCCGGGCTGGGTTGCGGCCTTTACGGAAGGCGACGAGATTGCGATTCAGCCTCTGCACATATTGGCGGCGCGCAAACTGCTTGGGGGCACGCTGCGCCACGAGTTACTGCACGCATTGGTAGAGGAGCAGGCAACCG
The DNA here is from genome assembly GCA_049513195.1 of Occallatibacter sp. Lineage (GTDB taxonomy): Bacteria > Acidobacteriota > Terriglobia > Terriglobales > Acidobacteriaceae > Telmatobacter. Next base: position 151,283 of record JBEKWJ010000001.1, on the reverse strand, counting down.
CACAAACACCCCTCTGGCTGCGCGAGGGCCTGGTAGAGGCCTGGTCTGGCGATGCGCGGCGAGGGCCAAGGCCCACGCTAACTCCCGAGTTAGTAAGTCAAAAGCTAACTCATGCCACCAGCGAGGCGGATTCGGAAGCAGCACACCTGGCTGCCGGTTGGTACGCACAGCAGCTTCTTGACCGATTCGGCCGCGCGCAGGTGATGAATTGGCTGCGGGTTGGCGTGCCGTCAAGTGCGCTAGTCATTCTCCGGTAACTGCGGCTTGACCGAATTCTGTTGGCCATCATCCACTAGCCCTACCAGTCCAAGACTAAGCAAGAGCTTCTGTTCGGCAGACGGCTGCTGCCGGCCTAAGAGCACAGCAAGCCAGCCTAGAAGCAGAATCCAGCTAACCACTGCCAGCAAGCTGATTACGACATCTTTCAACATCACGCTCCATTGAGACGCCGAGCCAGATTCGCTCTGCATCGCCGCGACGATCAGGGCGGGCACTGCCACGCCTATCAGGGCCGCCGCTAGAACGCCGAGCCACCACCGCCAGTTGAGCAAAACCCGCGAAATCCTCCGCCAAGGGAGGCGCAACCCCCGTATGGCCGAAAACGCTACGAAGGGAATCAAGATAGCAGGCGCTACCACTAATCCCACGACCCACGGCGCAATCGGCGTGGACCAGAGGCTTAGCAAAAATGCCACCGCTATCCCCGGCACTCCCCAGAGCAGCATCGCAAGTGTGCCCCAGACCATTCGCACACGCTTTCCATGGTCGTTCAACAAAGAACGCAGCGTTCCTGCCTGCAACACCAAGGCCGCAACGAATAGTGAGATCATCAAAGGCACAGCAAGCCATAACTTCCAGCGCTGATCATCGGGAATACTCTCGATTAAGAAAACAGCCAGAAGAAAAAGCAACATCCATCCAAACTGCGCCCAAACCCAGCGGCGGCTCAGACTCAGGCGCTCAAATAATTCCGAAAGAGCATCGTTCTCTTCAACCGCCTTCTGATGGCCAAAGAGCACAGCAGCCCAGTCCAGCAGAAAAATCCAACTGACAACAGCAAGCAAGTAACTCGCAGCGAGCTTGAGTCCGACGTGCAAAATCTGGGCATGAACCGAGCCGCTGGGTTCTCCGGTAAAGAGCAGGCCGGGCAGAAATACGCCCAGCAGTGCAGCCAATGTAACTCCCAACCACCAGCGCCAGTCCCATAGCAATTGCAAAACCTTTCGCCAGGGAAGGCGCAAGCCACATTGCGATGAAGCCACAGCATAAGGAATGACTTTCGCCGGAATTATTATCCAGCGCACAACCCACTCCAGATAAGTTATCCAGAGATAAATGTGTTCATAGGTGAGAAGCTTCGCTCGCGCGGCCGCCGGCGCCTGTGAATTCAGATAACTCGCCCACTGCGGAATCTGCTCGTCGCACCAATTCAGCAGTGCCCAGGCGATCCACGCGACGGCTATCCACACCAGCAAAGTTATCGCGCCCCACACCAACTTGACGCGCTGTCCGTCGTCATCGGCAAACCGACGCATGGTTCCGGCTTGTAACTCAAGCGCTGAAATCGCGAGCAGCAACGGCAGCAACAGCGAGAGCGCCACCTGCCAGATGTGCTTCTCCGGCAGGCGTGTCCAAGCGATACCGACCAGAATCAGCAGCAGCGTTAAACCAAACTGAAACGCAACCCAGTTCCGGCCAAGGTGCAAACGGCGAAATAGATCTCTGAATAAAATCACGGTTGCACCTCCAAGGTTGCGGGATCGGTAGTGGTTTGCACATTCGATTGATACATGGGCCCAGCCTGAGCGGGACTCATAACAAACTTACCAGGGTTAACGACCTTGAGCAGGTAGACATACTCGCGGCGGCCGCCAAATTCAGTATTAAAGAAGGCTGCCCGGTCGTCGTGAAATTCTTTGCGCGTATACCAGTCGTACCACCAGGTTGGCTTGCTGTTCAGCGTGTAGAGACCGGTGTTCGGTAAAAACTCCGTGCCCGCCGGAATCGGATCCTCAGCCAGCAAATACTTCCAGTTGGTTCCATTCAAAGCCAGCTTCACAGCGAGAATATCGCCTACATGAACCGGACCTTTCAAAGGAACCAGATTGTAAGTAATCGCATCGGTTGACTTGGGCTGATTCTTCTGCAACACGTAGTAGTCGCGAGTTATGTTGAGTGTCAGTTGTCCTTGCTGGAACTGCCTTCGGTCCGCCGAATACCATGCGCTCTCTGTGGACCAGTAAGTGACTCCATTGCCGCTCTTGCGGACGGCCACCTGTCCGCCGTTCGCCGCTTGCGCCGCAGAGATTTTGAGTTTCCAAGGAAGCGCAAAGGCATCGCCTGGGCCAAAATGCCGCTTGCCTACGCTAACGCCATTGACCAGCACTTCCACATCGGAACTGTTAGCCAACTCACCGCTCAGCGCAAGGTAATCAGTAAGTCCATCAATCACCATTGCCGTCTGCTTAGTCGAGTACCAGTAATCGCCGTCGCGGTGCTTGCCGAGCCATTGAGCTGCCTTGGGCATTAAGCCGCTCGATCGATCTTGGCGGGCCAGAAGCTTAAGCGCAAAGGCAGTAGTCTCGTCGGAGGTATCATCCCAATACTCGAGTAGCCCATCGTAGCTTCCTGTCCAATAGGAATCGGTATCGCTAGTCTTGGCTTTCTTCTCCAGCATCAGCGCAGCTTCTTTTGCGCGACCGTCACCGGCTGCATCAAGCGCCAACCCAACTAGTGCCAGCCCTTCGTCACTGAGCTTGTCGCGGCTCGACCATGCTTTGTCGAGCGCATCCTTTGGTGCGCCGCCGGTGGCAGCCAGTGCATAAACGACATAGGCCCGAAGATCGGGAATCATGTCTGGATGCGCGGCCAAACTGGATTGCAACCAAGAGCGCCCCTTATTGAACGCATTGTTGTCAGTCTCCCAGTCGGCGGCCCTGGCTTGGCCAAGCCCGCTAACCACATAAGCAGTCATGAAAACCCGGCTGGGATCATCTGGCCACCAGCCCCAGCCACCATCGTCGTGCTGGAAGCTTTGCAGTCGCTCGATTCCCGCGCTCACCATGTCGTTCAGCGTGGCACGATCAATGGGCGACTTCATATGCAGCTTGTCTACCGCTTGAGCAACGACCAGATCAGGCAGGAAGCTCGACATGGTCTGCTCTGTGCAGCCCCATGGATAACTCGTCAGATAATCGAGCGCTCCAAAGACGGTTCCAGCTACACTCGGCGCAACAGTAATCGTAATCCCGCGCGTGCCAGCGTCCGAGTTAGTCGGATAACTATAACTCCATTGACTCTGCCCTTCGCCGCTGAAGACCACACCTGACCCCGCCGATCGTTGCTTGACGCCAAAAGGCAGTATCGGCAGAGTCATCTCCAGAGCATCGGACTCTTCATTGGTCAGCGCCCTGGCGGTCAGTACCGCATTACCGGTCGAGCGCGCTCGCACTCGCCAGTCCACATAACTCTCGCCTTTCGCGGGAATGCTCACCTTCTGGGTTTGTCCGGCGATTACCTCGACCCCTATAACATTCAGGGCAAAAGTTACGTCCTTGGAGGTTTCCAGGTAATTATGAGCAATGACTCGAAGGGTGGTTTCGTCGCCCTGGCGGAAGAAGCGCGGCGCGGCTAACCGCACAATCAGGTTCTTGCGGACGAGCACGCGAGTTACAACTCCGCCTGCCTTGCCATCGTCGGTCATGGCGCGAATTGTCGTCCGCCACGTGGTCAGTGAATCCGGGAAGGCGAATGTAACTCGCGCGTGGCCGTCGGCTCCGGTATGCACGTCGGGATTCCAGTAAGCCGTATCCGGAAATGCTTTGCGCACTTTGGGCACCACCAGATCCGATCCTGGCTTTACCTGCGCCATGCGCGGATGAAAGAGTCCATCATCCAGCTTGGCCAGCAACGGACTCTTCGTTCCCGCCTCACCCTCAAAGAAGAATTCGAAAGAGGTTTGCGGATTCAGCTCAACGGACCGCTTGGGATAAAAGAAGTTCACGATATTCCCGCTCTCGTCCGGCCGCACGGAATAGAGCGCTTCATCCACTTCGCCAAAGCTCAGGTCAGCTTCTATCGGCTTACCTTTGTAATCGAGAGTCAGAATGTCGAAGCTGCCCGTTTCGCCGGGAAGGAACCGAGGTCTGCTGGGCGTAGCCGTAATGGTCAAGGTCCGCTCGACCAGCGGGACTTTGAGAGATTTTTGCGCAGTAATTAATTGGTTATCATGGACAATCACTGCACTTACCACCAAGTTAGGCTGCGCGAGTTTCGAAATCGGGATATCAAACGCGAAGCTCTCACCAGTCGCATGAATCAACTGCCTCGACTGCACGCTGTCACCCTCGGCTGTAACTACTGCCCATGACTCCTTGAGTCCCGTGACTAACAGCAGGTGCGCGACGTCGCCCACCTGATAACTCTTTTTGTCGGCCACAATCTGTGCCTGCGTGTTCTGTTTGTACCACTCACCCGCGCCGCTCCAGATCCATACCCAGGTCTTGCCCTCGACGGTTCGATTCTCAGGGGTTTGGGCGCTTGCAGTAATCTCAAAGTCGCCGCTACCTGTGATTGCGGGCAACTCAACCAGCGTCGTACCATCGGCGCCAGTGGTAGCATCCTTGCTCGATACGAGCGACTCTGTGCGCTGATGCGTGGTCGAATCCCACTTCTCCAGGTTGGCTGCAACATGGACCTGCGTCTGTATTGCCTTGCCATCGTAGTCTTGTGTTGTGATTTTGACTTTAGGTGTCTGGCCCGGTGAAAACACGTAACTCGTTGGCTCGACACTTACTCGGAAGGAACCATAAGTTGCCAGTACCGTCGAGTGGCCAGCAACCTCTCGATTGGCCGCATCGGTAACGCGTGCCTCGATGCGGTAGTCCTGGTCGTAGTGCTTGCCATCTACCGTCGTGGGCAGCGTGACGGTGAGCCTGCCGCTCGCATCCAGCATTCCCTCCTGCTCCTGCTGCTCTGTCTCGCCGTAACTATAATCCGATTCACCTTCGCTCTCCTCGTCATTCGCATCATCGCTATCCGCTTCATCTTCATCCCACCAATAGTGTGTCGAGGTGTGCACCACGTACTTCACTTTGACGCCGGCTACCGGCTCGCCAAAGAAGTATCGAGCTTCGATGGTGGCTTGAATCGAATTACCCTGAAGAACGCGTTGAATCGACGGCTTCACTGTTACCTGATACTCCGGCTTCTTATATTCCTCCACATAGAAACTACCTTCGCCCGCGTTTTGCCCATTTTTTGTAATCAGGATGCTGTAGTAGCCAAGCCCCGCATCAGTCTCCAAAGTCAAATCGGCAGTTATCGTTCCATGAGCCGAGACCTTAGCATTTTGCGAGAGTACTGCTTTGTTGTCCGCGTCCGCAACTTTCAGTTCGAGGGTGTCATCATTTGGCAGGTCAAGTGCGTCATCTTTTTGACGACGAACTACTGCCTTGATGTGGACTGTATGCCCTGGCCGATAGACAGGCCGGTCGGTATAAACGAACGCAGTAAGATCCGTCGTCCGGCTAGCTCCGAAGGCATATCCATACGGAGTAATGATGGCCGCATCGGCTCCGCGCCGTGCTAGTAGCCATACATTCTCCGGCTCCGCGCCCTGAGATCCTTCGCGCACCTTCATTGTGAGCGAGGCCAAGCCATCCGCATCTGTCGTTCCGGTCGATTGCTGATGTCCATCGGACCATAGCGCCACGTCAGCTTTCTCGATGGGAGCGCCGGTCTTCCGGTCGGCAACGTATAAGTCGGTCCGTCCATTGCTGGCTCGCTCCACGAGAGCGATGCTAGTGACAATAGCTACTGTATAAGCTTTGTAGGTCCCGTCTGTAGCTTCGATCAGATAAACGCCAGCTCCCAACCCGTCGATGGGTAACTGCTGCGTTTCGCTCACAATGACCGGCGGAGTTATCAGCTTCCAGCGTGCAACTAACTGACTCTCATTCAGCAGCGGAATTCGCGCAAACTCGCTTGCACCCACCACCTGGCTGCGTTTGCCCAGTTTGCCTTGACCCTCGCGGAAGCTGTCACGCGCTTCGTCTGTGAACTGACCCCGAAAGAAACGCCTCACTTTCCACCACAGATCGGCCTTGAAATCGTGTAGCCATTCAAGGAAGGTTCGCTCGTCAATTTTCTCCGCGGGCGAGTAACTCTTGATCCCGAAGCTATGCAAATCCTTTAGTCCGGCAAAAAACTTCTCCGGATCGCGCACTTGATAGACGCGAAATTCCAGCGCGGGAGTGTTCTTTGCATACAGCTGAATCTTCACGCTCTCACCGGGCGCAAAAGTTTGCGTGGTGGAAAGCGAGAAGGAACGCGGGGCGTCCTTGTCGACTGCGTGTGCGGCGGTGCAAGCCAAGAATAGAACAGAAGCGGCTAAGAGAGCAGTTACAAGTTCAGACCGCAGCTTCATAAGTTTCCTCGCAAAATATTCCAGCGATAAACGCCGAGAAAGTTAGGATTCTGAGCTACCGGCCGCCACTGCGGCTGAGGATGATCGAGAAGTTCGGAGAGCAGTACGCGCCGCAATTCGCCGGGCGAACCGTGATCGGGTCCGGTGTTATAAACCACTCGCGCATGCTGTCCGGCTTCGGCAACAATCATAGAATGCCAGGGTGACGTTTGGCCAAACTGGCGAAAAAATAATAGGTCGCCGGGTTGGGCCACCCGCACATCGCGGCCGACAAAATAGGCATTGCGCTCGACGAGAGTCTTGGCGTCGGCAAACTGCGCAAACGATCCGTTGGTCACGTCGGCGGCCTCAAAGCTCCCTGGGCGCACTCGGAAGAGTGCTGCGCCTAACGGAGTGTTGGGATAATGCCAGGCATGAATTTCTCCTGGCGACGCCACGACGTCGATGCCAGTCGAGAGAAACCATGTATCATTGTGGCTCTTCAGGGCTTCGCGGTAAGCATAGCGTAGGAGGCTGGCGCAGTCGGTGATTTCGACGGGAACTTCATTGCGGGGACGGATGGCCTGGTATTCGGAGATGAGGGCGAACCAACGGCGGAAAGCGGCTTGATCCGCAGGATCGGTTAAGCGAAGAAAGTCTGGAGTTCCGTCGCCAAAGCGGTCTCCCCAGTTTAGCGCCGGCGCTGTCCGCCGCGCTGCATGAGGCCGCCTGAAACTCGCTGTGCGTAACAAGAGGAGCGAGATGGGCAGCACTACGAGCAGCGCTGGCAACAGCCATTTGGAGCTAACTTTCACCGAAACGATACCCCAGAGGATGCCTCCATGGTAACGCGCGGCGCCGGTTGCGCGGGTAGAGAGTGGACGTTTATTTCATGCCGGTATCCGACTACTTATACTCGGCAGCGAAAGCATCCGCTTCTCGATTCATCTCGTCTGCACTTACAGGATGAGAGAACAAGATAACTCGGTAGCGGAATGTTACGGCTTGATTCTTCTCCAGCGTGTAATTCAATGCAGGTTGCTTTGAATCGAAAATACTGGGCGCCAGGGGATTCGCGGCGAATAACCCATAACCTCTCGCATGCCAGTAAGTCGGATAACCCGGATTCTTCGGCTGATCGAAGATGCCGATAGAGATCACGTGGCTGCCGGTGTGGCCGGTGAGAGAACACCAGCGGCCGCGGGTTGACCAAACAGCCGTTCCAGTAATGCCTTCACTGGTACGATATTCGCCGGTTGCTGGATTGATGCCGGCATTGGTTGGCGCGGCATCGACTTTGGTGGGGTTTCCATTGGCGTCCATGAAGACCCCACCCTTTTCTTCAGGCGACTCGAGCCAGCGAGCCACCCGCAGGCCGAGCAGACCATCCTTCTCGTCGTTGAAAACGACATGGTCAAGAGCGGTCAGGGTGATAGCTTCATCGATGATTCTGGCTTGATGGCGGCGCGAAAAGATATAGTGCGTGGTCTGTTTGAGAATCTGCTTGTTGTCTCCGGTGACCCAGAGCGAATCGACGACTAACTCTCCGGTGTCGGCTCCGCTTTTGGTGGACACGATTTTGGTGTGAAGGATCGTACCCATCTTGGATCGGTTCTCCGGCTTAATGGCATCGGAGTTATTCCAGAAATCGAATCCGTTGACGTTGGCGTAGTTAAACCACAGACCAGCGTGGTGAGGGTGATCGACGCGCTCACCGGGGCGCATGTCGAGCGGATAGCCGCGAGTTACCGTAATTCCTTCATCGGTAATGAGCGGATAAAGTACTGGTTTCTTGAGTGTGGTGGGCCAGATATAGGAGGTGAAGGGTTTGCCATCGATGGTGACATCGACGCGGCGATTGGGTTCGTCGGCGATAACTTTTACGCCCTTGCCAGGCGTGGCAGCGAAGGCGTCGATCGCTAACATGAAGCTCCCTGCCAACAGAACGAAGGCGACTAACTTAGGCATAGACTTTGCCTCCTGCGATGACCTGCTGAGTTTTGTCGTCGAAGGTAACTTTTTCACCAGTCTGAATGGCGGCGACGTTCATGCAGAGGGCGATGGAATGGCTGTATCCGGCTTCGATAGGCGCATTGGGCGTTTTGCGCGAGCGAACACACTCCATCCAGTTGCGCATGTTGGCCGAGGTCTGCGGGTCGACGCCAGTGTCAGCAGCGGTGGAGACGGCCTCAGCATTTTCAGTGAGCGAAAAGCTGGGCAGCAAGTTCGGCTTGAGGCCCATGGCACTGGCTTCTTTGGCGCGCAGGCCGCCGGTCGATGTAACTGTTTGCTTATCCATGTCGATCATGCCGCCGTTGGAGTAATAGAGTTCCTTGACACCGCCGGCTGAGTTAGTGAAGCGCGAAGAATATTGAACCTGGAAGCCTTTGGCCGGATCGTCGAGCGGGCCGTAATCAAAGACGGCGGTCATGGTATCCCAGTTCTGACGACCATCTTTCCAGAGATAGATGCCGCCGTTGGCGACGACGCTGCGCGGATGAGTTAGTCCGGTGAACCAATGAACTGTATCTATCTGATGGACCAACCATTGGTCGGGAATGCCTGAGGAGTAAGGCCAGAAGAGGCGGAACTCGAGATACTTGCGCGCATCGAAAGGTTCGTAAGGACAATTGAGCAGATAGCGCTTCCAGTCAGTGTCCTGTTCTTTGAGGAGAGGCACGACATCAGGTCGACGCCAGCGGCCGGGCTGATTGACATTCCATGTCATCTCGACCATCACGATGTCGCCAAAGGCGCCCGACTTAATATACTCGGCGGCCTTTTGATAACTGGGTGTGGAGCGGCGCTGAGTTCCAACCTGCACAATTTTCCCAGTCTTCTTGACAGCCGCAAGAAAGTTGCGAGCATCAGCCATGGTGTGCGCGGTAGGCTTTTCGACGTAAGCATCGCGGCCGGCATTGACGGCTTCAATGCCATGCTGCGCGTGCTGGAAGTCGGCTGTAGCCACGAGGACGGCATCTACATCCTTGCGGGCATAAAGCTCTTCATTGTTGCGGACGGCGACGATGGGATTGCCACTGAGCTTCTCGATGTAGGCTGCGCCTTCTTCGCGGCGGCGATTCCAAATATCGGAGACAGCAACGAACTCGAAGTTCAAATCTTTGGCGTTCTTCTGAAAGGCGGGAATCAACGCGCCTTTCATGCGGTCGCCGCAGCCGACGACGCCCACCTTGACGCGGTCGTTGGCACCCAGAATTTGGGCGTAACTTTTGGCATTCCACGCGACGGCGGTTGCGGCCACGGCCGCGCTGCCCACCTTCAAAAAATCCCTGCGATTACTGTTCTGCAAAGTCATATTGCTCCCTGTCCGGTTATCTTCCAACCTATACCGCGAATGAGGAGACGGCGCATAACTCCCCAAGGCACATTGTTGCTTGCGCATGATCTTTAAGACGTAGAAAAAATTCAACAGGACGCATAAAGTTTTTCTTTTTCAAGCTACTTCTTGTTGTGTTTCCAGAGAAAGTGAGGAGAAAAGTGCCCCGCTTCAAAGCTCGAAACGGGGCACTTGTTGGAGGGGGAATTGTGTCGCGCCAGTCAACAGTTTCCTAGAAGGTGATCTTAACGCTTCCCTGGAAGACTCTGGCTTGATTAGTGGTGGATGAAACCTGGCCAAAGGACGATGTCGTGGACAAGTTTGTGGCTGGATTGCCAAAATTCGGATGGTTGAGCACGTTGAAAGCCTCCAGGCGAAGCAGGAGAGCCAGCGACTTGTACATCTGGATTGATCGGGAGACCTGCGCATCGAACTGGAGAGAGGGAGTTGCGCGGAAGGCGTTTCTGCCGATGTTTCCGAAGGTTCCCAGTTGCGGGCAGGCGCCGGTTGTAGTCGAGGTGCAGTTAACGACGACTTGCTGGAAGGCCAGGGGGTTAAGGAGTTCGCGGTTGGCTTCGCCGGTGCCGCTGCCGAATTTCACCTTGGCGTAGGGATTAACTCCAGCTACCAGGTTAGGGCGATCGTAGCCGCTGTCGGTGAGTGAGTAATCCGCACCTGCGGTCACATTGATCGCTGTTCCAGAGGCAATGTGAATCAACGGCGCAAGCTCCCAATTGTTGATCGTCTGCTTGACGATGCGATTGGTTGGATGGAAGTTGCTGTGGGCAACGAGTACGACGTTTTCAATGTGCCGGTAATCAAAGCCGCAGGGGCCGTAATCCGCTCTGGGGTTGTTGGGCTGTTCATAGAGCTGTGCGGTGGGGTCGCCCTGGCCATCGACGATGTCCAGGCACTTGGAAAAGGTCCAATTGGCCAGCAGACTGAAGGTGGACGACAGACGATGCTGAATGGAGGCCACCATGCCGTTGTAATCGCCGAAGGCCGCATCCGTGATCACCACGGAACCAGCGCCGCCGCCTAGGATCTGATTGCCCCCCCTGTCTGTCGCAGCCGGACTCGTGCCGTGATTAAGAGTGGTGAGCAAGAAGCGCGAAGCTTGGTTCTTGGTGGTAGAGCAATTGGCGGTACCAGAGCCTGTCGCGGCTGCTGGGCCTTGGGTTACGATGCCAGCGCAGCCGCCACTCCACGTTCCGGGGATGAATACGGCCGGGCTGAGCGGCTCGGCAATCGGATCATGCACGGTTCTGTTTCCGATGTAGTCGATTTGTGCCTGCCAGCCGTGGGCAAACTGATGCTGAATGCTCAGTGTCCACTGCATGGTGTAGGCTGCCTTAAAGTTGGGATCCAGCACCTGGTACTGGGACTGAGCGAAGAAACACGGATTTTGGCCGGGAGCGGGGAAGGGGGTGGTGTTGCAATAAGACAATGTGGGAACTGGGGGCTGGGGGAAAGGATCCGCCTTGAATTGGCCGACCGACCATGGGGCGCTTAAACTCAAAGGACCCGTTGACGCTGTCTGGGCGTTGGAGACAGCGGTGGCAAAGGGCGGGTTCTGTTGATCGCGCTGACCGGTGAAGAAGTTGGGTTTGTCATAAGCCAACCCTGCGCCGGCGCGAATGACCGTCTTACCATTGCCGAAGGGATCGAACGAGAGGCCGATATTGGGAGAGAACTGCCAAGGCGAGTTCTGAGTGAATTCCTTGGACACGCCCTGATCCCCATAGAAGAAAACTCCGTATGGAGCTTGCGTGTAAACGGAGCTGCCACTGCCGGCCGTGAAGGCGGCTTGGTTGAAGACACTGCCGCGGTAGAAGAAATCCGTGGGCATGAAATTGGGGCCCCAGCGCAGACCGGCAACGAAGGTCAGACGACTGGTTGCGTGGAAGGTGTCTTGAACATAGAGGCTGGGAATCGCTCCGCGCATCGCATTCTGCTGCTGCTTGCTCTGCTGATATGCACTCATGGTTCCTTGGAGGAAGTCCAGGTTTGGGTCGCCAACGCTGCTTCCGCCATTGGCTCCGTTAAAGCTGTACTCGCCGTTGAAAGTGAAGATGCCGTTGCCTTCGTATACGTTGCCGATATTGAGCTGGTTCTGGACCCACTCACCACCGAAGATGACCTGATGCTTGCCTCTCACCCAGGTCACGTCATCGTCGAGAGCGAGGGTATTGTCGTTGAAGTGCGAGATGGAGTTGGTGCCGCCGCCTATGGTGAAATGCGAGGAGCCGGAACCGGTAGTGAGATACAGGCCGCTGGCCTCCATCTGATAGTCAGTGATTCCGATGGTATTGGCGTTGATGTCGTTGGGGGCATATCCCCGGTTGTTGACGCGGCGAAGGATGGTGAGATGGGCTGAGTTAACCAGGTTTTGATTGACAGTGTAGTTTTCGCCGAGGGTAAAGGACTGCGTCCGCTGGATGTTGCCGGACTGGGTCGTGATCAGGATATTTGTCGGCGAGAAGAAGGCTGGGGCCTGATAACCGTCGACGAAATATCGCCCATAGATGTTGTTGTTTTGGTTGATGGTGTAATCGACGCGAGTGACAAACTCGTTATCGTAGAGATCCAACGGAATGGCGTAGGAGACATCCCCGCAGTTCCCTGTGTCGTAGAGCGGGTTGATTGCGGGCAGGTACTTCTGCAGATTGAGCGCCTGCTGGTTATAAGTGGGAGGAGAGGCATATTTGTTGCCCACAAGGGGTGTGGGTGTGCTGGTCAGGGGGTCGTACAATTGGATGGGTTTACCATTGGTTGCGCAGCCATTGCTTCCAGGGACTAAGGGATTGCCGTCGGTGGTAGAAAAATCGCCCAACAGGTTTGCCGCTGTGGGGATGACGGCCTTGGTGTTGGCTTGAAGCTGCTTGGAGATAAGGTGCTGGTATGCGGCGAAGGCAAAAAACTTGTCCCGGATGATTTTACCGCCAAAGGTGCCGCCGAATTGATTCTGGTGTAACTGGTCCTTCGGCGAACATGTCGTTGCCGGTGGAATCGGCGTGCAACTGGAGAAGAAGTTGGTGCCGTCTTTCCAGTTGTTGCGGATAAACTCAAAGGCCGAACCGTGGTAGGTGTTGGTTCCAGAGCGGGTGACGGCGTTGACCATGCCGCCGGTGTGCTCTCCATCCTGCGCGCCGAGCACCGTGGATTCCACACTGAACTGGCTGAGCGCATCGGGGAAGGGGTAGGGCAGGTTGCCGTTGCCCATGTAATCCTGATTGTCGCCGCCATCAAGGCGCCACAGAGTGGTGTTGCCGTTGCCGCCGGCAATGGAGATGGAGATGGTCTGGTAGGAGTATTTGCTACCGGTAAAGTCGAGAGCGGGAGCCGTGTTAGCGCCTCCCGTAAGGCCCAGAAGGCCGGTGATTTGCCGACTGGCGGAGTTAAGGGGCATCTCGGTGATGTCCTGCTGGTCGACGGTTTGCTTGAAGGATGCGTCCTCGGTTTGCAGGGCCAGGCCTTCGGCATGAACTTCGACCTTCACGTCTGCCCTGCCGACGGTGAGGGTGGCATTGACTGCGATGCTGCTGCCGACTTCGAGGACAATGCCCGTCTGTTCGTAGGTCTCAAAGCCCGCAACGGCGACGCCGAGAGTGTATGTGCCGATCGGGAGACCGGGAAAGACGTAGACACCGGCATTGCTGGTTCTGGTTGTGTGATTCACCTGGGTTGACGTTTCGGTGACGGTGACTGCCGCATTCGCGACAATCGCCCCGCTTGAGTCCAAGACAGTACCTTGAATGTTGCCGGTGCCGGCGGTTTGGGCGTTCATTTTTGTGGCGAACAAGAGGATAGCAACGCAAAAGGAAACGGCCAACCAGCGGTTGACCGTTCCTTGAGGTTTGAAGCATGTGAACTTCATTGAAGCCTCCGAATGGTTGTTGATTGCGAACCGGTTGGGGCCGACACTCGAATCGCTCGTGCTCGAATATCTTGTCATCAAGGATCTAGGCCCGTCTGCTTGTGAACAGAGAAATCCTATTTCATTTACTGAAGCGAATTTATACAGAGGTCAGACCACGGATGTCAAGATGATTCTATGGGCAGGTTTCAGGGTATGGGCGCTTATCTAGATTTACAAATAACTATACATTAATGAATAACATGAGGAATATTTCCTGCTAAATTGATTTATCCATTGGCAAGGCCGCTGTCGATCTGGCATTTTCGCCATGACTGCCGATCGCTCGCAGGGCTGAGGTCGGACCACGATTTTCCCGCTCAATGCAAGGCAATCGCGGGAGGATCAAGTTCAAGCAAACCGGCCCGCTTCTCGTGATGAGAAGCGGGCCGGTCCGTTCTTGCTATTGAGTCGAGCTATGCTTTGGCGGAGGTTAGTGCGCCTAAGTCGGCGGCTAACTTCTCGGTGGAGAAGGCTTCGATCAAATCGCCTTCCTTGATGTCGTTGAAGCCGCTGAGGCCAATGCCGCACTCCATGCCGTTAGTGACTTCGCGGGCGTCGTCCTTGAAGCGCTTGAGAGAGTTGACCTTGCCCTTGAAGACCTGCTCGCCGTCGCGCATGACCTTGATTTCGGCATCGCGGCGGATGGAGCCGTCTTGTACACGGCAGCCGGCGATGGTGCCGACCTTCGGAATCTTGAAGACGTTGATGACTTCCGCGCGGCCCAGGTAATTTTCCTTGAACGTGGGGTCGAGCAGTCCGAGCATGGCTAGACGCATCTCGTCCTGCAGCTCGTAAATGATCGAGTGGAGTCGAATCTGGACGCCTTCCTGCTGCGCCAGTTCGGCGGCTTTGCGCTCTGGGCGAACGTTGAAGCCGATGATGATGGCATTCGAGGCGGTTGCCAGAAGCACGTCACTCTCGGTGATGGAACCAACGCCGGAGTGGATGATCTTGACGCGCACCTTTTCGGTGGACATGAGGACCAGCGAATCCGCCATCACTTCAACCGAGCCGGTGACGTCGCCCTTGATGATGAGCCCGAGATCCTTGATGCCGGCGGTGCGAATCTGCTCCGCAAGACCTTCAAGAGACACGCGGGAACTCTTGGCCAGTTGAGCGTCGCGCTCCTTCATCTTGCGGTACTGGGCGATGCCTTTGGCCTTGTCGCGATCAGCAACCACAAGAAATGTGTCACCAGAGTCGGGCATAGCTTCGAGGCCGAGGACTTCGACCGGCGTGGAGGGGCCGGCAACCTCAATGGCGCGGCCGCGATCGTCGAACATGGCGCGGACCTTGCCGAAGGTGTTGCCGACAATGTAGCTGTCGTTGAGACGAAGCGTTCCGTCCTGGACCAAAACGGTGGCTACTGCGCCACGGCCACGGTCGAGTTTGGCTTCTAAGACAGAGCCGACAGCCTTGCGACCGGGGGTCGCCTTGGGAGCCTTGATGTCGCTGACCAGGCAGATCATTTCGAGCAGCAGGTCGAGGTGGATGCGCTTCTTGGCCGACACTTCAACAAAGACGGTGCCCTCGCCAGCGGTTGCCCACTCCTCGGGAACAAGGCCGCGATCGGCGAGCTGCTTTTTGACGCGGTCGGGGTTGGCGTTGGGCTTGTCAATCTTGTTGACGGCCACGATGATGGGGACGCCGGCGGCCTTGGCGTGGTCAATGGCCTCGAGGGTCTGAGGCATCACACCATCATCGGCGGCCACAACAATCACCACAATGTCAGTGACCTTGGCGCCGCGCGCTCTCATGCGGGTGAAGGCTTCGTGACCAGGGGTGTCGAGAAAGACGATCTCGCGACCGGAGGCGGGCGAGCCCTCTTTGGCGAACTTCACCTTGTATGCGCCGATGTGCTGAGTGATGCCGCCTGCTTCGCCGGCCGCTACGTCGGTTTCGCGGATGGCGTCAAGCAGGGAGGTCTTCCCGTGATCGACGTGGCCCATGACGGTGACCACAGGCGACCGGGGAACTTCGAGTTCGCCCGTGTTGTCGGCTTCAAGAACTTCTTCGATAGCCTGGTTGGCGATCTCCTCTTCATAGCTGATGACGGTCGCGGCTGCGCCGAACTTGGCCGCCACGTCCTTGACCATCTCGGCGTCCAGTGACTGGTTGACTGTCACGAAGATGCCGCTCATGAGAAGGGTCGCGATGAGGTCCTTGGCGCGAACGTCGAGCTTCTCGGCCAGGTCCTTGACGCTGATGCCCTCGGTAACAGTGATCTCGCGGGTGATGGGCAGCGGCTCGGTGCCGTAATGTACCCCGCCATAACGTGGCGGCGGCACAAAGCCCTTCATCGGGCCTTCCTTCGTTTTCGGATACTGCGGACGGCCGCCGCGACCCCTCGAAGGGGCACGCTGCGGGCGAGGCGCTTCGCCGGTTGGGGCTGCACTGCCGGGCCGTGGAGGACCGCCGGGGCGAGGTGGCCCAAAGCCGGGGCGAGCGCCAAACGCAGGACGTGCTCCCGGCGCTCCTGGGCCGCCGGGTCCGGCATAACCGCCGGGGGTGGTGCGAGTGGGGTGCTTGGGTCGCGGACCGCCGGCAAGCTGGCCTGCTGCGGGAGCACCGGAGTAGGTGCGCGGGGGATAGCTGCCCGGGCCTCCGGAGGGCCGGTTGCGGTCGAAGATCGGCCTGCCGCGCTGGATGCCGGCCGCCGTTCCCGTGTTGGCCTGAGGCGGGGGGATGACGACCGGAGGTGCCGTATAAACAGGACGTGGCCCCGTTTGCGGCATCACCATGCGACGAGCCGGCAGTGCCGCCGTCGGCGATGGAGTATGCGTGTGGCCCTTGGTGCGTTGTGCGGGTTGGCGTGCCGCGGCGGCAGAGTCGGGCGCGGCTTCCGAAGTGTCCTTCTCGACAACGATAGCGGCAGCTGCGTCAACGGTCGGCGCAGTCATCGCATCCGAGTCGACGGGAGCAGTAGCCAGGGGTGTGTCCGGCGCTGCGCTCGGTTCAATGGCAGCGGGCTCAATGGGTTCAGGAGCAGCAACCGGGGGCTTCGCTACGGGCTGCTCGGCTGCGGGAGCCTCGCGAACGACCGGAGGCGCTGGCGGTTTGACCACAACAGCCACCACGGGCGGTGCTGTCGCGGTGCTCGCGGCACGCTGTGTCGTAACAACTCCAGCCGGCGCCTTGGCGACCACTGGGTTCGCCGGTGGGCGGGAGGCGATGGCCGGAGGCGGTGCTGGAACAGAGATAATGGGCGGAGCGGAGCGGGGCTGAGGAACAATCTTGCGCGGTTCCGGGCGAGCGGGCGCGGCGGGCGGCGCAGCTGCCGCGACCACCACGGGGGGTGTCGGGCGAGCCGCTGCCTGCACCGGCGGTGCTGCCGTTGGCCGCTTCGGCGAATGGCTCTGCCGAGCTTCCTCTTCCTCTTCCTGTTTCTTGGCCAGGATGGCCTTCAGCACGTCACCGGGCTTGGAAATATGGGAGAGATCAATTTTGGGCGCAATACCTTGCGGCGCGCGAGAGGCCTGCGTGCCTGTCTGGCCCGCGTGCCGGGCTCCACGCTCAAAATGCGCCCGCACCTTGTCGGCCTCATAGTCCTCCAGCGAGCTGGAGTGGGTCTTGCCGGTGGCCAGGCCGAGTTCCGCCAATATGTCCAGAACCTGTCGGCTCTTGACTTCCATCTCTCGCGCGAGATCGTTGATACGAACCTTACTCATCCGCCTCTTTTCAAAATCTGCTACCCAAAGCCTTTAGTCGCTCATAGCTACCTCTTGGCATTGGCAGTGGTTCAAAGTACCGTTATTGCTTGAATGGGCTTGAAAGACTTGGCGCATCTTACACGCCGTCCTCTTTGGCCCTCTGCTCTTGCTCAATTTCGCTTGCTGCTTCCGGCGCTTGATCGGCCTCTGGAACCTCTTCGATGGCTTCTTCAATTGCCGAGTGAGGCTCGGAGTCCGTCTCTGCCGCGTCAACGCTTGCGGCTTCATCCAGAACCACGGCCGCGTTCTCCGCCTCTGCTTCGGCCTCCGCCACAACCGCGGGGGCGTTCTCGATTTCCGCTTCACCGGCTTCTTCCGTCGCAACCGCTTCAGCGCTTTGGGGCACGTGCCCTTCCTCGCCCTCTTCAAACTGGCCGAAATAGTGGCGTACCGCAACGCTGATCTTTTCCAGCGTCTTTTCACCGATGCCCGGAATTTCCTCGAGCTGCTCGGGCGTCATATCCGCCAGCGCCTCGACCGTCGTGATACCGGCCGTAACCAGCTTCTGAATAATGCTGTCGCCCAGCTCCGAAACCTGCTCGATGGGCGTCGACGGACCGCCCGTAAGAGCCTGCATCTGCTGCTCGACTTCCTGGCGCTTCTCTTCTTCGCTCTTGATATCGATCTTCCAGCCCAGCAGCTTGGCAGCGAGACGCACGTTCTGGCCCTTCTTGCCAATCGCCAGAGAAAGTTGCGTGTCGTCCACGATGACTTCAAGTTGCTTGTCCGTAAGGTCGGCGATGGAGACGCGGCTGACCTTCGCCGGTTGCAGCGCCTTCTCGGCAAAGGTAGTAATTTCGTCGGAGTACTCGATGATATCGATTTTTTCTCCGCGCAATTCGCGGATGATCGACTGCACGCGCATACCCTTCATGCCGACGCAGGCGCCGACCGGGTCAACGTCCTTGTCACGCGACTGGACGGCAATCTTGGTGCGTTCACCGGCCTCGCGCGCGATGGCCCGAATCACCACCGTGGTGTCGTAGATCTCGGGAACTTCAGACTGGAATAAATTTGATACCAGCTCCGGCGCGGCGCGGCTCACGATGACCTGAGGGCCTTTGGCGGCGCGGTCCACCTTGAGCAGAACGACGCGAACGCGCTCGCCGATGGAAAACTGTTCGAGGCGCGATTGCTCACGTTTGGGGCAGCGAGCTTCAGCCTTGCCAAGATCGTAGATAATGTCCTGGCCCTCGATGCGCTTGACGGTCGCGTTGAGGACTTCCTTTTCGCGGTGGGCGTACTCCTGAAAAACCGTGTCACGCTCGGCTTCGCGCACCTTCTGGAAGATGACCTGCTTGGCCAACTGCGCGGCGATTCGCCCCAGAGGCGTGGTATCACGATACAGGCGAATCTCGCTGCCTATCTCGACATCCGGCGCCAGTTCCTTGGCTTGAGTGAGGGTAATCTGGTTAAGCGGGTCCTCAAGAGGATCGTCGTCAGCTACCACCGTCTTGTAAATGTAGGCCGTGATTTGGCCTGTATCCCTATTCAACTCGCCACGCATGTTCTCCTGGGTCTTGTAAAACTTGCGCGTGGCCAGGGCGATGGCCTCCTCGACGGCGCCAACGACGATGGCGGGGTCAATGCTCTTTTCCTGGCTCAAGAGCTCGATACTCTGATACAAAACACTGGCCATGCTTTTTTAGCTCCTGGCTTCTAGCTTTAGCTTCCAACTCGTTCCTGCGGTTGCCGCGAATCTCGCGTCAGGCGCAAGCGAACTGGAAGCTAGGTACTAGAAGCTGTCTTTCAAATCTCCGGCACCAATTGCGCCTTCTCGATGTTGTCGAGCGCAATCTCCACCGTACTTACGCCGGTCTTCCGGCTCTTGCTGTTCTGCTTGACCGCTTCAAGGTCGAGCGTAATGCTCTTGCCGACGCTCGCGGTCAGCCGTCCCTGCCAGTGCCGGTTGTTGCGGATCGGCTCGAAGCTCTGTACTTTCACCAGGCTTCCCGCAAATCGTTGAAAATCCTCCGCCTTGACCAACTTGCGATCCAGGCCCGGAGAACTCGCTTCAAGCGTGTACTCCGCGCCCGAAACCAAATCTTCCACGTCCAGCAGCACGCCAAAATCCCGGCTGAACGCTGCGCAATCCTCATGGGTGATGCCAGAGAGCCGCTCAACCTTGAGCGTGCCCTCCTGCGATTCCTGGATCAGTCGCTCGGGCAGGAGTTGGTTTCCTTCTGCGGCAATCCCGGCCTCGATGGCTGCCTTCAGTTTGGCGCGGCCCTCGGCGTTTTTCTCCAGATAGACGCGTAGCGTGCGTTCCTTTGCCGGGCCAATGAATTCGATCTCAACCACGTCCAGCCCATGCGAGGCTGCCACGCGGTTCGCCGCTGATCGAATTTCTTCCAGCTTCACTGCCATTATTCCCTCGCCGCTTCTCAAGCGGCGTCGTTACAGGTGCTGCGCTTGCGAAATCTGCCTCGTTTAGAGCCAAAGTCAAGGAAAAACCCCCGAAAAACCAGGGAATTTTCCGCAAATAAAAAGTGGGCTGTAAGCCCACTCATCTCTCCGCCAGCCGGCGTAGTCACGGCAACTCGGCGGACAAATTCGTCTGCATCTTTACAATAGCCCGAAACGCTGGAAAATTCAACCCCCGCAGCGGAGTGCGTCTCCGCCCGCTGCCACGGGCAGCCTCGTGCAAGCGGGACCAGCGATTGGAATCGGCCGGCGGAAACTCGACAAATTCGCTTAATGAAGACCATCCTTACGCCGATGAGTGGGATATAGCAGTTGAACTCTGTTATCGAATCCCTGAATGAGACGTTCTCTCAAATATCGCTTTCTTGCAGCCCTTGTCGTCACTCTGGTTGCGGCGGCTTGCGGCCTGCTGGTCGGCGCCCTGTTTGGCCGCTTCATCACGCTGAGGTTGACGCAGCGCAGGCTCTTGGAGAATGTCGCCCGCGCCTCGACGGAGGCGGAAACACGCGTGACCGAAGCTGCTGCCGTGATGAGCGCACTGAAGGCTTCTGCGCTTCCTCCCTGCTCAGGCGCTGAGCTCACCTACTTTCGCGCGCTGATCTTCGATGCAAAATACCTGAAAGACGCCGGGCGCATGAGCGATGGCAAGATTGAGTGTTCGGCTTCACTGGCTCGACCAGAGCAACCCATGGCGCAGGGCCGACAAGACATGACCCTGAAGGGGGACGTCAGGGTCTACAAGAACCTCGCCCTCTATCAGAGTGGGGACCGGACGACCATCACGTTGCAGCAAGAGGACTATTATGTCGTTCTCATCCCCTCTATTCAAACGCAATCCGGTCCGGGGCCCGAGCACTATAGCGAAGCGCTGAAGGATGTTCTCAGCGGCCAAACCGATTGGTATCTGGGCGATCCGCCGCCGATGAGCGCATCGTCTCTCGTCCGGGACGGGTTTCTTCGCCAGGGAAACGGCCTTTACGCTACCCGATGCTCCCGGAGGTTTTCCAACTGCATCACGGCCTATCTCTCGATTCCAGAAGCCTTGCAGGCCGATCGCACCCAGTTTCGCATCTATGTCCTGCTGGGGGCACTCATCGGCGCTCTCTTTGGCGCAACATTTGCCATCTTCTACCGGCGCAGCCGCGGCATGGAGCATCAACTCCGCCGGGCTGTTCGCAAAGACAAGCTCCGCGTCGTCTATCAACCGGTCGTCAATCTGGCCAGCAAACGCATCGTCGGCGCAGAGGCCCTGGCACGGTGGACAGATGAGGAAGGCTTTGAGGTCGGTCCCGACCTGTTTATCAAAATTGCCGAAGATCGCGGATTCGTGGGAGAGATTACGAAACTGGTTCTCCGCCAGATCCTGCGCGATTTTGGAGAGACACTGCGTACTCGTCCCGGGTTCAGGCTCAACATCAACGTCACTGTTGCCGATCTTGCCGATCCAGAGTTTCTGCCCATGCTGGAGCAATCAATCGATCGCGCGGGAGTTCCAGCGGAAAGTCTGGGAATTGAGATCACCGAAAGCGGCACCGCACGCCACCAGGTCGCCATGGACGCAATCATTCACCTGCGCAAGAGCGGTCACAGTGTCTATGTGGACGATTTCGGCACCGGCTATTCAAGCCTCGCCTACTTGAACGATCTTTCCGTCGACGTGATCAAGATCGACAAGTCCTTCACGCAAGCCATCGGCACACAAGCGGTGACCGTCTCCATTCTTCCCCAGATCCTCTCGATGGCCAAGGCCCTTCATCTGCAAGTGGTTGTAGAAGGGATAGAAACCGGGCAGCAATCGGAGTATTTTGCCGCCTCTGAGCATCCCGTCTTTGGCCAGGGCTGGTTCTTCGGACGCCCCGTCCCGAAAGAAGAGTTTCATCGCCTGCTGATCGAAGGCGATATCGCGGCGGCGGCCGAGATTTAAATGGCGGTTACGGATGTGAATATCTTGAAGAAAATCCCTTTCTCGCCGATGAGAGAGATGCAGTCTTTGCGAGAGATACCTCGCGCATCCACGCCCGTTGAAATTGGAGGATAAGCCCCTCGATGGGTCGAGCCCTTAAACAACGCTTCCTGATGACTCTGGCAGCAACGCTCCTGGTAGCGGCTGTGGGGATGCTGTCTGGGTATTTATTGGGAAAAGTGCTCGCATGCAGGTTGGCGGAACGCAAGCTCAAGGAGGATGCAGCGCTGATTTTCGTTGCAGCGGAGAATCTTTCGGCAGAGTCGCGCGCCGTGCTTGCCACCATGAATGCATCTACGCTCCCGTTTTGTTCTGACGCTGAAATGGTCTACTTCCGCTCTCTCATCTTCAAGTCGCAATATCTGAGAGATAGCGGGCGGATGGCCGACGGACGGATACTCTGCTCAGCTACTGCGGGCAAAACCGGTTTGCCCAGCGCCCCACTCGGGGCCGCCTACGCACAGCCCGATGGCACCAGCGTATATTGGGACATATCGGCCTTGCGGGTCGGCAATCTGACCGGTACTCTTCTGCGGGCAGGCAATTCCTATGTCGTGTACGCTCCCCGCGTCATGGAGAGCCTACACATCACAACCTCGCATTTCTCCTATACGCAAACCCATATTCCGCTCCCGGCGAGCGCTTCAGAGAACGCGCCTTCCCAGGCAAATGCGAACGCGCTCACCACCGAAGGCCAGGTGCGCGTGGGCAATACCTTGTACACTACGCGCTGCTCGGAGCGCTATTCAAAGTGCATTTCGACCTACATCTCGATCCCCGAGGTCCTACAATCGGAGCGAAAGCTGTTGCTGGCTTCCAGCCTGTTTGGCGCGTTGGCCGGCGCCTTCTTTGGTTTTCTGCTCTCGCTGTTGTACCAGCGTAATCGGAGTATGGAGCAACAGTTGCGCCGGGCGATTCGCAAGGACGAGTTGCGCGTGGCCTATCAGCCAATTGTCGATTTGGCCAGCAAACGCATTGTGGGGGCAGAGGCCCTGGCGCGCTGGACCGATGAAGACGGCATTGCGATTGGCCCCGACGTCTTTATCAAGGTCGCCGAGAAACACGGATTTGTGGCTTCCATTACCCGGTTGGTGGTGCGCCACGTGCTCATTGATTTTACAGAAACACTGCGCGCACATCCCGACTTTCGGATCAGCATCAACGTGGCCGCGACAGACTTGTACGATCCTTCCTTCCTACCCATGCTCGAGCAGTCACTGGATCGGGCCGGGGTTTCGGCCGCGAGCATCGTGATTGAAATTACCGAGAGCTCGACCGCGCTGAACCACAAGGCCGTCGAGGCGATTCACCATCTGCGCCGCCTGGGACACAACGTCCACATTGACGACTTCGGCACTGGGTATTCAAGCCTGTCCTATCTCAGCGATCTTGCCGTCGATGCCATCAAGATTGATCGATCGTTTACCAAGGCGATCGGTACGCAGGCTGTTACCATGGCCATTCTTCCACAGATTCTGGCCATGGCCGCGGCACTTAAGCTCGAAGTGATTGTGGAAGGAATCGAAACCGGGCAGCAGGCCAGCTATTTTTCAACCGGAACCGAGCCTATATTCGGTCAAGGCTGGCTCTTCGGACGCCCCGTCCCGTCCGAGGAGTTTCATCGCCTGCTGGCCAATGGTGATAACGCCACGCCGACGGAAATTTGAGCCCCTGACTCGGATATGTATCTCTTCATGAAAATCCCTTTCTCGCCGATGAGAGAGATATACCAACTGCTGGGAGTCACATACCCTCGGAGGCCCGCCGAAGTTGGATGATGATCTCAATCAATGACGCGTACTCTCAAATATCGCTTTCTTGCAGCCGTTGCCACCATTCTGGTCGCAACGGCGTGCGGCGTGCTGGCCGGCCATTGGATTGGTCGAGAGATTACGCTGAAGCTTGCCAGGGTAAGTTTGGGCCTCGACGCAACGCGCGCTATCAATGAGGGCAATACCTATGCCCGCGATGTTCATAGCGCTTTGGATACCATGAATGCTTCAAAATATCCCTATTGTTCCGAAGAGGACCTCGGCCTTCTCCGCAAACTCCTCTATGCTTCCCATTTTCTGAAAGAAATCGGCCGTATCCGCGACAACAAAATCGTCTGTTCCACTAAGTTAGGGCGTGAAGATCCTTCCGGTGCCGAGTTGCCTCAGCCGGATGCCATCGGCACGGACGGAGTGAAAGCGTACCGGAATATTCCCGTGTTCAGGTTGCCGGATGTAAGAGTCGTCGCCCTCCGGGACGCCGATTCCTACGTCGTTTTGTTTCCATATTTCGATAACCTCCGGGGAATCTCCGCAATCCACAAGAAGGTCACAACAGTCTCAGACTCTGAGCAGAATCGTTCTCTCCTCCTGGCGGGCGCCCCCTCGCCGCCATCGTGGAACCAACTGACCACAAGCGGTGACTTCCGCATCGGGGAGATTATGTTCTCCACCCGCTGTTCGTCGCTCAAAATCAATCACATTTGCACAACAGCCTATTTGTCCTTCTCCGAAGCACTCGAACTCGACCACCGCGATCAATATACATTCACATTTCTGGGCGGACTCATCGGCATTTTCATCGGCGCTTTCTGTTCGATTCTCTATGGACGCAAACCGAGTATGGAAAAGCAACTTCGGCGGGCTATCAAAAAGGATCAGTTGCGCGTCGCCTATCAGCCAATCGTCGATCTTGCCAATCGATCCATTGTGGGGGCTGAGGCGCTGGCGCGTTGGAGCGACGAGGACGGCAATGCCGTCGGTCCCGATGTCTTCGTCAAAATTGCCGAGCAGCACGGCTTTGTGGGAGAGATCACCCGGCTTGTAGTGCAGCGCGCCGTGCGCGATTTTGCAGATGTACTGCGCGCTAACCCCGATTTTCGACTCAGTATCAACGTGGCTGCCGCCGATCTGAGCGATGCCCGCTTTTTGCCAATGCTTGTGCAGTCCCTCGATAAGGAGGGAGTTTCGGCTGAAAGCATCGCGATTGAGATTACTGAAAGTTCCACCGCACGGCACGAGGTGGCCATGGAGACGATTCGCCATTTGCACCGATTGGGACACTGTGTCCATATCGATGACTTCGGCACCGGATATTCCAGCCTCTCCTATCTCCAGGATCTTTCCGTCGATGCGATCAAGATCGACAGAAGTTTCACCCGGTCCATTGGTATGGAAGCCGTCACTTCGGCCATTCTTCCGCAGATTCTTGCCTTGGCTGAGGCTCTGCACCTGCGAGTGATCGTGGAAGGGATTGAAACCAGTTCTCAGGCGAGCTATTTTAAGTCTGGCGCACAGCCCATCCTTGGACAGGGCTGGCTCTTCGGACGCCCGGTCCCAACAGCGGAGTTCCATCGCCTGCTGGCGGAAGAAGTGAAAGCGCTGCCAATTGCATCGGAAGATGTTTATGCACCGACAGTTCTCACGCTGTAAGCTGGAAGGCAAGAGATCGATCGGCGTTTCACCCCGGCAGCTAAAGCAGCTTCCATCCAATCGCTCTCATGGCGTGGCTGACGCCGCGCTCTTTCAACACAGAGGTGAGTGATGGACCCGCGCGACGAGAACGAAGATGGCCCGCAACCTGGTCAGTTGGAAGCGCTGGCGCAGGTTTTCTGCGAGCAGTTGATGGCCTGCCTGGATGAGTGCGCGCGCGGACGCAAAGGGCTCTTTTCCGACGTCATGCTGCTCGACGACGAGGGCGAAGGAAACGCCTGGCCGGAGGCGGCAACGCTGCGCGAACTGGCGCTGGCGTTGCAGGGAATTTTTGCTCAGCAGGAAGAACCGAATGCGCTGTGCGACGAATTCCTTGACCTGTGCTCGATGCACGGTGAGAGCCATCCCGGCGAACGGAAGCTGGCACGAGCATTTCTGGAGCGGATTGAGCGGGGCGAGGTAGGCGCACAGCCGGAAGAGAAGGGCCGTCCGTGGTAATTCTCCACGCATTTTTGGCGCTGTTGGCTGGCTTTGCAGTGGTAGTGCTGCTCTCGATTGGACTCTCGGCGCTCCTGGCCCGCATCGTTCCGAGTTGGGCCGGCCAGCAGGCTCATCCGCAACCGAGCCAGGCCTTCGTCAATATCGGTTCATCGTTTCTGGCAGCAGCGGCGGGCGGCTACGTTACTGCCTGGGTAGCGGCCAATCCGCTCATCCACGTGCTGGCGCTGGCCATCGTGGTGCTGGCTCTCTCCGCACTGAATGCGCTGCAATCGCGCGGCAAGCAGCCCGTCTGGTTTGCGCTGGCGCAGGTTGCCCTCTCGCCCATCGGCGTATTGGCCGGAGGGCTGGCGCGGCTCAGGGTGGTGGGAATTCTCTAGGTTGTGCCACTTGTATAATTTGTGCCACTATGCTAGATTAGTGTCACTGATAGAGCGAGGTGGGACAGATGGAGGTTTTGGAATCTCAAGAGAAAGACATGGTTTGGCAGCGCCCCAAGTTTGTGCAGGAGCCTCGGGTTCGGATGCGCATGGGGGCGAAAGGGCGCATTGTGATTCCCGCAGCGATGCGCGAGGCGTTGGGGATGGCAGAAGGCGAGGTCATTGACCTGCGCGTGGTGGACGGAGAGTTGCGCATCGTGACATTGCGAGAGACAATCCGACGCATACAGGAGCGGGCGAAACGATACATCAAGCCGGGAGTCAGTCTTGCCGACGAGTTGAGTGCGGAACGGCGCGAGGCAGCAAAGCATGAATGAGATTGTGCTCGATGCTTCAGCTGTTCTCGCCGTGATTCAACATGAGCGCGGAGAGGAACGACTAACTTCCGATGTATTGAGCCGGGCCGTCATCAGCACAGTCAATCTTGCGGAAGTTCAGTCAAAGCTGGTCAAGAATGGGTATTCTTCGGCACAGGGCTGGGACGATACTCTCGAATTGGTTGCTTCTGTTGAACCTTTCACCTCGGACCAAGCCAGGATTGCCGGCGATTTGATCACGACGACGGAGAAATATGGGCTGTCGCTCGGAGACCGCTCGTGCCTTGCATTGGCGATCGCGCTCAAGGCTCCGGTCTATACCACTGAGCAGCTTTGGAGAAACCTGAAGGTGGGCGTGCCGATTCATGTGATCCGGTGATACAAGGTCGGCAAGCAGTCAACAATAACTAACTGTTCTTCGAATTGTGTCGATTGATGGTTGGAGGCTGACGGTGCGCTTTCTTTATAGGACATGTGTTTTCGTTGGATTGATTGCTGTTTTGGCTGTTGGCTTCAAGGGCTACAGCGCCGCGCAGCAAAAGCCAGTTGCGTCCAAACCTGTGCAGGCTGCCGACTCGACTCAGACCGGAGAGAATTCCAAGGTCGATCCAATCGAAGCTCTTGCGGGAAAATGGGACTCAAAATGCGGCGACAAAGGCTGCATGATGTTTACCGATGTGTTGATTGGTGATCCGGATCATCCTGCAACCCCGGATCATCCGGAGTACATCACCATTGGCGTTGCCATTAATCGAAGCGACCGAAAGCCGCAGTTCTTTTCCTTTGACTTACCTCCGGATGCGGACCACAAACAGGGCGTAATCATCGCTTTCGCCAATACCGTAAGGGATGGCAAGGGGTGGAAATTGGTTAAAGACAAGGATTCAATGCCTCAACTGGACTTCAATTCATGCGATGAAGAGTCCTGTGTTGCGCGCGTTCATCCCGAAATACTTTCATCAGACGGCAGCCCGAATATTGATCTCCTCGATAAGTTCATGCATTCGAGTCAAATTTGGTTTCTGTTCACTAGGAAAGGCGTGCCTTATCGCACTATGAAAGCGCTATTCCCATTCCAGAGGGACTATCAACATCTGATGGAAACAGAATTGAAGCCAATAACGCCATAATCATCGCATTCAATGTTCATGTTGAAACAATAAAGGCCGGAGCAATACTCCGGCCTTCGGTGTTTGTAGCGGGTTGTTTGCTTATCCCTGAATATCGAACTGCTCAGGATGCAGCGTAGCATCGCTCTTGACCAGAATGTTCTTGCCGATCAACTCCTCGTATTCGGTCAGCCAACTTGAGTTGTTGGATTTGAGAACCTTGACTGTCTCCGGGTTCACGCGCAACAGAACGTCGGCGCTCTCGAAGTGCTTCTTCATTTTGCGCAACTCGGTGTAGATCTCGTTGCAGACAGTGGTCGGGCTCTTGACCATGCCGGTGGCCTGGCAGGTGGGGCAGGGAACCGAGAGCGTCCGCTCCAGAGATTGCTTCACGCGTTTGCGGGTGATGGCGACCAATCCAAAATCATTGAACTGCAGAACCTTGGTCGGCGCGCGGTCAGACTTGAGAGCTTCTTCAAGAGCGGCCATTACGCGGAAGCGATTCTTGCGGTCGTCCATGTCAATGAAGTCGATGACGATAATGCCGCCCAAATCGCGCAACCGAATCTGACGCACGATCTCCGGCACAGCATCGAGGTTGGTCTTGACGATTGTGTCTTCAAGGCGGGCCGACTTGCCGACGTACTTGCCCGTGTTGATGTCGATCGCCACCAGAGCCTCAGTCTGGTTGATGACGATCGAGCCGCCGCTCTTGAGCCAGACTTTGGAGCAGAGCGCCTTGGCAATTTCATCCTGAATGCCGAAGTGCTCGAACAGAGGAGTCTCCTTGGTGTAGAGCTTGACGCGGCGCACCAGGGTGGGCGAAAAGCGATTCAGGAAGCGGACGATGCGCTCGTAATTGGCTTCCGAATCCACCCAGATGGAAGAGAAGTTGCTGCTCACCTGATCGCGCAAGATGCGCTCAATGAGCGAGAGATCGTGATAGATTAGCGCCGGCGACTTGGAGTCGTCAGAGCGCTGCTTGATCTCCGCCCACAGATGCAGCAGGAAGCGCAAGTCGGCTCTCAAATCCTCTTCGGATGCGCCCTCGGCTGCGGTGCGGACGATGAATCCACCAGAAGCCTCGCCGCGCTCGTGTACCAGAATGCGCTTGAGCCGCTGGCGCTCTTCATCAGAAGCGATCTTGCGGCTGACACCGATGTGACTCACCGTGGGCATGAAGACCAGGAAACGGCCGGGCAGCGCGATGTGCGACGTGATGCGCGCGCCCTTCTTGGCGATAGGCTCCTTGGCGATCTGGACGAGAATCTCTTGGCCGGGCTTCAGAAGATCGGAAATAATGGGCAGGTCAGAGGTCTGCATCGAGCGGCGAGACATTCCCCGGCCCTTGCCGGCCGGTCCGCCAGATGCCGCCTGGCCTCCGCGTCCATGGCGCCCTCCGCGAGCAGAGTGGTCGCGGCGTTGCTGGCCCGCGGCTCCCGCTGCGGGTTGACCTTCCGCGGTTGGCTCTTCGTCGTCTTCATCGTCAAAGCCCTCTCCGTCGCCAGTCTTTTCGTCGAAGTTCAGCTGGATACGGTGATCGAGATGAGCTTCCTGGAGCATCTCACCCAGGTCGCCGGTGCGCAGCTGGTTCGGCAGTGTCTCTTCTTCAAAGTCGTCCTGGTCTTCTGATTTGGCGTGACGATGATGACGAGGAGCGTCGAACTCCTCTTCCTCGATCGTCTCTTCTACAATGAGTCCGCTGCCCGGAGCGTACGATGATGCGGACTTGACTTCCGGCTTCGCAGCTTTCTCTTCGGTCTTCTTCTTGCCTAGACCAAACAGCCTGAACCCGGTGGGTGCGATGGGATCGACGCTGTGGGAAGCAGAGGCATCGGGCTCCGGCTCGGAGGCTTCAGCATCGGAAGCTTGAGACGCCGCCATCGGGACATCGGCGGTTTCCGACGTCTCTTCAAACTCATCTTCGAGTGGCTCAATTTCGGCCGATGCTTCATCCGCCAGGGAAGCTTTCGTCCATTGAGAGACAATCTCTTTCTCGAAAATCTCCTGATCGTTCTCAGTAATCAGACCGGAAGCAAGCAGCACCGGTTCCGCCTCTGTCGTCTCTTCGAAGAAGTCCTGCTCCTCGATGGCGTCTGGGGCGAAGCTCGTTTCCGGTTCAGCCAAGCTGGTCTCAGCAGCTTCGCCGACCATGTTCTGCGGCTCAGCATGAGTTTCGATCGCTGGTTGATCAGGCTCATGCTTGCGGTGTTTGGAGAGCGACTCGCCGGGCATCAATCCGCTGCCGTCCCACTGAATGGGCGACTGGATCATTGTCGTCGGCTTGAATGCGCTTTGTGGCCGCGCCGGAGTTGCGGCTGATTCGGTCTTGGGAGCGTCGTCGCCAGGAGCGCCACCGTACTTTGAAAGCGATTCGCCGGGCATAACAAACGGGGTGGATGAGCCTGCCGCGCGGTCGGAACTCGGCGAGGAGTGTGCAGGCGCAGACCAAGCCTGCGACGAAGACCTGTCGCCGGAACCAACGGAAGCCTGAATCTGCGAGGCAATCTCCGGCTCGGCTCCGGCGCCTTGCTCAATGGCCGGAGTTGGTGTGCTGCTGGTTTCCGATTGGCTTCCTTGCTGCGAGCCGGAGGAGCCACGGCCACCACGACGGCGTCGGCGTCCGCGCCAGCGCTTGGCGCCAGGCTCGCCGGAATCCTCTTCACCGCTGTCTGCCGGCTCGGAGAATGACAATGAGCCGGAGACGGGCAGGGAGGCGAGGCCTGCATCAGGCAGAGCCTCAACCGTCAGACGGCGACCGTCAGCGGCGGGACGTTCCTGAGGCTGTCGTTCCTGGGCAGCGCGCGGCTCTTGTCTCTGTTCTGGTTTTTGATCGGGCTTCTGGCCCGAGCGTCCACTGCGGCCGCCATTGTTCTCTGCGGCGGCGGTGTGGCGAACTTCCCGGGGAGGCTGGTTCGCGCCGCTGATTGCGGCTTTTTCAATCTCGTCGGTCTCTTCCGGGTCTTCAAGCTCCATGAAGTCGGTTACATAGAGGAAGGCGTCGCGCTCCAGGCCCACGTCAACAAATGCCGACTGCATGCCCGGAAGCACGCGTGTAACGCGGCCGTTATAAATTGACCCCGCCAGGGTGTATTCGTTTTCGCGTTCGTAATAGATTTCCGCGAGTTGATCGTCTTCCAAGATTGCCAGCCGCGTCTCATGCGGCGTACTGGAGATGCATATTTCCTTTGCCATCGTACCTTTCCGCCCAGCGGCGTTTGCCAGCTGGGACCCGCGGCAAGGTGAAGTGGAAACGCGCGAGGCCGGAAGGAGAAGGAATGTGCGGAAGGGATGACCCGTGATTTGCTCGTGTTCCGATTACCGCGCCAAGGCCGGCCCCAAAGGGCGGTGAGCCAAGGCGAAGATCTTGCAGCCGGACGAATTGAACAAACTGTACAAGCTCAACAAGTCGGACAAGCTGAAAAAGCAGAACAAGCTGTACGTTACGGTAACCCGATAGCAGAGAGATTGTGGCCAACCATGCCGATAAACCCGGCGGGGCCGTTCCACCGCTGGCGATTGCACACCCGAGACCCGCGTTGGAGCCGGAGATTGTCTCTCCCGATAGTCCACCGCAAATCGAATGCCGCCAACGGTTCCGAGGTCCCTGGCGACTAGTCTTCGTCGCTGGGGTCGAGCGGATTTCCCGTCTCTGCGTGCTCATGTACCCAATCCTGCCGGGCTTGCGATCCATCTGGACCTGGCCGGCTAAAACTTTGAACTTCCGTCTCCTGCGGACCGGACTATTCCGGGGAACACAGGAGGTGAAACTGCGCACCCGTCAGTTCACAAACCGGCGCATGCGGACATTCATCGCCGCACCCAGCGCCAGGAAAGTGAATAACACCGAAGAACCGCCGTAACTCATTAACGGTAAGGGGATTCCGGTGACGGGCATCAACCCGATGACCATGCCCACGTTGACCGCGATCTGGAAAGTCAACACAGCCACTACTCCCATGATAATCAGGGAGCCGGACAAGTCTGCGGCTGTTTGTGCGTTCTGAATCAAACGCATCAATATGAAAAAGTATAACAGTAGGACGAAAATCGCGCCGACGAATCCATGCTCCTCACCAAATGCGGCAAAGATGAAGTCCGCATGCGGAATCGGAAGGAAGGCGCCCTGAGTCTGCGAACCCTTAGCCGCACCCTGTCCCCAAACTCCACCCGAACCCACAGCGATCAAAGCCTGCCTGGTCTGGTAGCCGGTGCCTTTGGGGTCGTTGTCGGGGTTGATAAAGCTGGTAAGCCGCGCCTTTTGATACGGTTTGAGAACCTTGCCGCTGCTCCAGACGCCGGCGATCAGCGCTGTTCCGCAAATTGTTAGAACCAGAGCCTGGCGTATATTGATGCCGCCGAGAAACAGCCCGGCGACCAGAATCGGCGTGTAGGTGAGCGCAGTTCCCAGATCGGGCTGAATCAACACCAGCGCCATAGGAAGCCCCACCAGCACAAACGATTTAAAGATATCCCTCCAAGTGAGCGAGCGCCCACCCAGGTTGGCAAAGTATCGAGCCACCGCCAGAATCAGGATCAGCTTGACCCACTCGGATGGCTGGAAGTGTACAGGTCCGATGCTGATCCAGCGCTTGGCCCCCAGCACCCTGTGCCCCACCAGCCTGACGGCAACCAGTGCTAGCAGGCTGATTCCATAAGCCCAGGGAGCCCAGTCGAGCAAGCGGTGATAGTCGATCTTGGAGAAGAGAAACATCGCCGCCAAACCGCCAACGATAAACAGGATTTGCTTGGTATGGAAGCCAATATGGCCGGGAACCCAGATCCTCTGATCATTCGTGAAGCCTTCGAATCCGGCATACTTCGTATGCAGCGTGGCCGAGTAGATCTCAAAAACTGAGATGACGCACAGCAGAAGAACCATCCCCAGCAATACCCAGTCGAAGTCCCTAAAGCTCAGAAAGCGGCGCATCAGGGTCGCCCTTCCTTGAAACCAGGCGGCAGAGCGGCTTGCAATTGAGCCGGGCTCCCAGGCGTAAAGGGCACAGGAAATTGCGGGTTGCGCCCTGCCACTCTCGCCACCGGAGAACCGGCAGGACCGCCCCGTAACGGCACCGCGCCCGAGGGTTTTGCCTCGGCCGCCGGAAGCTTTGGCGCGGGCGCTTTGGCCGCGACAATCTCCCCGTGATCGACCAGGAAATTTCCAGCGTGCAGCGTGGCTTCCCCGCCATTTTGAGGGCTATTCTTCTTGCCAGACGAGGGCGTTGTCCAGAGGGCGCTCACCTCAACCGGAGCCGTTTCCTTCACCGTGCGCAGGTTGTTTTCCGTGCGCCGTTTTTTCTCTACATACGCGGAGACGATTTGCGCGCCAATTCTCGCTGGATAATAGCTGAATCCGCCATTCTGCCAGAGCACGGCGACAACCAGTTCGGGATTGCGGCGGGGCGTGATGCCGACAAACCAGACATTCGGCACAAATGCATGGCCCTTGGCCGCTTTGCCTAAAATATCGTGGCCTACAACCTGCGCCGTACCGGTTTTTCCGGCCAGATCAATTCCCTCTAAATGCGCTGAGCCGGCGGTGTGGAACTGTCCGGGCTGGGTGACCTCAGCCATACCGTCGGTGATGGTGATCCAGTTTTCCGGGTCGATGGGAATAGAAGTCTCGCCCGAGCCAGGAAAGCTCTCTTGCACTGCTTTGCGATAGTCAGGGGTAAGTTGGTCGGGCATGACGACATGGGGCCTGACCATGTGGCCGCCGGAGGCGATGCCGCTGATAATGCGAGCCAGTTGGATGGGCGTGGCCTGAACAGCACCCTGACCGATGCCGACAGAGATGGTTTCTCCGGCATACCACTTGCGGTGGTCGCTCTTCATGGCCCACTGCGCAGAGGGCATGAGGCCTTGTTGCTCTCCAGGCAGATCGATGCCAGTCCGTTGGCCGAATCCAAAGGCGTTGGCGTAGCGAGAGATTCTGTCGATGCCCAGCTTATCGGCCAGCGTGTAATAGTACGTGTCGCAGGAGAAAGGAATGGCGTTGTGAATATCCACCGCGCCATGGTGTTCATCGCAATGGTAGAAGTGGCCATAAAAATCGGCCCCGCCCCTGCAAAACACCTTCAGGTTCTGCGCGATTCCTTCTTGCAGCCCCGCCACCGACATGAGAATTTTGAAAGTGGAACCGGGAGCCAGTTGCGCCTGAATGGCTTTGTTCATCAGCGGATGGTCGGGGTCTGTGATGAGCTGGTTCCAGTCGGTGCGATTGATCCGGACGGCAAAGTCGTTGGGGTCGTAACTGGGCCGCGACACCATTGCCAGAATTTCGCCATTGCGCGGGTCCATGGCCACCACCGCACCGGTGCGGCCGCCCAGGGCCTCTTCAGCGGCGTGCTGCAGATCGATGTCGATCGTCAGCTTGAGGTCCTGGCCGGGCTTGGCGTGCTGCGTTCCAAGGTAGCCCACCTCGCGGCCGTGGCTGTCGACAATCACATCGCGAGAGCCATCCTGCCCCCTCAGCAATTGATCGTAGGTTTGCTCCACGCCGGCCTTGCCCACAATGTCGCCCGGCTCGTAGGCGGCATAGCGTGAATCGTTCAGCATCTCCTCGCTCACTTCGCCCACGTAGCCGATAAGGTGGGCGGCAAAACCGTCGCGGGGATAAAGCCTGCGCTCAACGTCCACCGTCTCCAACTCAGGCAGCTCGTTGCGGTGCGCCTCAATGAAGGCCTGCTCATCGGGCGTAACCTCTTGCTTGATGGGGATCGGCTCATACACCGGCCGCGCGCGATAGCGGCGCAGCGTGGCGCGCAATTGCTCAAGGTCCAGGTTCAATCCGCGGGCAATCATCGGCAGGTCATCGTCCACGGCGCGGTTCTGTTCACGCACCAGAAAGCATGAGATCGACGGGTAGTTGTCGACAATCAGCCGATTCTCGCGGTCGAAAAGCTTGCCGCGCGCCGCCATCACCGGAACCTTGCGAATGCGATTCTGCTCGGCAAGCTGGCGAAAGTTCTCCGCGCCCAGCACTTGCAGCCGCCACAATCCACCCGCCAGAACAAGCATCATCAACAGAATGCCGTACTGCACCACCGTGAGCTTGATGGTGGGTAGCTTTTCGCCGCGTGTGCCGGTGGAGGAATACATCGTCTGTACCTTAGATTACCGCTGTTCGGGCGGCATTGCTGATGAAGGGAAGCTGTTCGCCGTGGGAATTTCACCCAGGGGCTAAAGCCCCGATCGCTTTTGCAGCGCTTGCGGCACGACTAAAGAGGCTGCGGAAAAACGCGGGCGGGCAGTAGGCCGGGGATTTATCCCCGGCATAAAGCCAAAAATCAGCCGGGGGCCTTAGCCCCTGAGGTATGCACTTCGGACTTTTCGCCCAAAATACAGCCTTTTTCCGCAGCCTGTAAAGCCATGCCCCTTCAAAACATCGTCTCATTCGGAGATTACCGTTCCCTGTTCCCTAATCCCTGTTCCCTGTCTTTCTAATCCCTGACTTGCGTGCGATCAAGCAGCGGATAAAGCACCGCCGCGATCACCGAGTTTCCCACTGCTTTCATCAGCTCCGCCAGCCAGCTCCAATCCAGGTTCAGGCCTAGCAGCATTCGATAGATAAAAACGTAAATCACGCTGCACAAAAGAGAAAGCAGAAAGACGAGCATCAGGCGAATGGTGTGGTTTTCGACGTCGATGCGCACACCAACCGAACCGGCCAAAAACCCAGCCACCGTCTTGGCAACGCCATTGACGCCGATGACGTCTTTGCTGAGTGCATCCTCGAAGATGCCCAGCCCCGC
The DNA here is from genome assembly GCA_049513195.1 of Occallatibacter sp. Lineage (GTDB taxonomy): Bacteria > Acidobacteriota > Terriglobia > Terriglobales > Acidobacteriaceae > Telmatobacter. The sequence goes on along the minus strand of JBEKWJ010000001.1, from coordinate 115,984 downwards.
GCCCATCAGCGTACCCTGAATCGGATCGCGGCGAACCAGGGCAAAGTAAACCGTAATCAGCATCGGCAGATCAAACCACGTATAACCCCGCAAGAAGCGTGGCAGCATGGCTTGCAACACCAGCGACGCCAGCGGCACCAGGGCGTACACCAGCATCGAGTAGTGGCGCATCCCAAAATCGCGGCGATATTCCGTGCCAAGCACATTCATGGCTATGGATTCCTCCGCGGCTTGGCCGGCTTGTCTGCTGGGGCCGGCGTCGATTCCGGTTTGTCTCCCTGGCCCGCAGGCGCCGGGGCTGGCTCGTCCAAATCCGGTGTCGCTGCCGCTCCCGGCGTAAAGCGGTCCGGATGCAGCGGCTGCGGCGTATGCGCCACCGGAACCGGCGGAGAGATGTCCTTGAATGGCTGCTGGTCAGCAGGCGCATCGGGATCGGCCAGCCCCGGCAGCCGTTCCGCCATGATCTGCGATGCCTTTTGCTGCTCCTTGATCGCTGCCACCTCCGCGCCCTTCAGCGTCTCGCTGGTGGCCATATCCTGTTGCTGGTCAGCCGAAAAGCGCGGCTCTGTCGAAACAATCACCAGCACCTCGTCCAGCTGGTTAAGATGAGCATCCGGCTTCACAATCACATCGATAAACGAGTCGCGCTCGGGGTCAGGCACCACGCCTTCCACCACCCCCACCGGCAGACCGCGCGGGAAGATCTTGTCGCCCCCGGCAGTCAGCACCTTTTCTCCGGGCTTGATGCGCTGGTCGGCTAGCAGGCCTACAATTTGCAACCGGCCATTGGCGTTGCCGCGCAGAATGCCGCGAATCCGGGTCGTCTCCAAAATCACCCCAGCCCCGCTGGTCTGATCATTAATGGCCAGCACCTGCGCCGTCCGAGGAAACACCTCGCGCACCTTGCCTACGATGCCATCCGCGGTAATCACAGCCATGTCGCGTTCCAGCTTGTAGTCGGCGCCCTTGTCAATATAAAAGACGCGCGAGGAATCGTTGCCGCTTGAGCCGATGGCCTGCGCCGGCAGCGTTTTATAAATGTACTTTTGCTGAAAGTCTACGAGCGCCTGCAGCCGCTGGCCCTGCTTGGCGTCCTCCAGCAGGGCGGCCTGCTCCAGGCGGAGCCGGTCGATCGTCTTCTGCAAATCCTGATTCTGTTCGCGGACGCTTCTGAGGTTAAGATAATTTACCCACAAGCCCCCCGCTCCCACCTTGGCCGCGTGAAAGATCATCTCCGGCGGCGTCACCACCGTATCGGCCCATAGCCTGATCAGCCTCACACCGGGCGGATCGTGTGGGTCAAGCGTGTTGTGCCCACTTTCGGTTCGGCGCACCTGCACGGCCAGACCGATGATCTGCGCCAGCAGCACGGCCAGCAGCACCAGAAGATTTCGATAGCGGATGAAAAACGATTCCATGGCGAAAGCCGCTGTCAAAGAAGAGATCTCGACAGGAAGCAAGAGTAATACCAGTATACCGACGAGCCTGGATTTCAAACCGCGCAGGGCTCAGGGCAAACGGATCTTCTTCCTCGACAATTGCAGAAAATTACCATCCCAATGCGCACAATCAAAGAATGAACCATGACCAAAGCCGCGGGCCATTCCTGTTCCCTGATCCCTGTTCCCTGTTCCCTGAAAAAGCACCCCCCCCCACCCCCCCACCCCTGAAAAATACTTTGAAACCGTGCAGATTAATACGCCTTGGGGGAAGAAAACGAAGCGATAAAAGCGATGAAAGCCCGCGTCCTTATTGAACAGAACTCAGTTTCAGGCAAAATCGTCAATGTGCGCGAAAACGCATGCTTTTTACCGAATTGTGAGATCCGGCTCATTCATAGGTGGCGAATTACCACTAAAAACAGGGGCATTTTGAACGCAAATGGGCAGATTTTACCAAGATTAAGGGCCTTTTTACGAGAATTAAGGCAGGTCTATACAGGCTGCGAAAAAACCCGTTCGGGCGGTAGGCCGGGGATTTATCCCCGGCATAAAGCCAATAAGAGCGGCGGGGGCTTTAGCCCCTGAGGTATGCACTTCGGGCTTTTCGCCCAAAATACAGCCTTTTTCCGCGGCCTGCATAGTTGCTCTACCCAAAACGTCGGGTGCCCCATCCTTCGCTTCTTTCTAGCGAAGGGTGGGCCATCACAAAACTCGACCTTCGGATCGAGTATAGAATCCAATTCTCTCCACAAACGTCGGGTGCCCCATCCTCGCCGCTGTCATTCTGAGCGGAGCCGAAGAACCTGCTTCTTGAACCATTGCGGCTTCGGGGTCCTCAACGACAGGTCTTCGTCGTTGGAATGATTTAGGGTGGGATGCCACGACATTCGGAGCATCTTTGGAACTGCTCCAAGGGCCCGTAAACCGATCCGAGATTCCGCTTGAAAGCGGCTCGTGCAGGAGTTGCTCGCCGCAAGAAAAATCAAAATGCTTTTGCCCTGGCCCAGGACTTGCCAAAGTCTGCGAACTTGATAAAATGTGGACGAATTAACACCTCGTAAGGAGATTTGCTCTGAAATGACCTCCCTTCAAAATCATCGTTTTCGTTTCAACTTTCACCGCCGTTTTGCAGCCTTGCTGCTCGCAGTGGCCGCGCTCGCGGCAGGCACTCCCGGCTTCTGCGGCCCGATCCACGAAGCTGCCCGCACAGGCGATCTGGCAAAGGTCCAAACGCTTGTCAAAGAGCATCCCAATCTGGTGATGAGCACGGACGAGAAATTCGGCCAGACCCCTTTGCATGTTGCCGCATTCAATGATCACAAAGACGTGGCGGAGTTTCTCTTGGCCAACAAGGCGGATGTGAATGCCAAGGCCAAGAACGGATCGACGCCTCTGCACCTGGCGGCCGCCAAAGGCAATAAAGATATAGCGGAACTTCTGCTGGACAACAAGGCGGATATCAATGCGCTCGACAACGAAGGCTGGTCGCCGATGCACTCCGCGGTGGTCTGGAACCAGAAAGAAGTTCAGGATTTTCTGGCTTCCAAGGGCGGCACGGATCTGCCTGCTCCCAAGCTGCCGCCGCCTCCGCCAGCTCCCAAAGCGCCCAAGGAGACGGGCACCGACGGTGGGCTCACCGCTTACGATGACGGAACCATCGTGGATGCCAAGACGAAGCTCATGTGGATGAATCGAGACAATGGAGTGGCGCTCAGCTGGCCCGACGCCAAGAAATATGCGGCCGACTATCGCGGAGCAGGCTTCTCCGACTGGCGTCTGCCGACGCTGGCTGAATTATCAGGGTTGTACGACAAAGCAAAATCGCACAGAACATTTTGCCAGTCTGCCGTTGACGATATGGGTGTTTCCGTAGATGAAATCCATGTGTCGGAGTTCATGCATGCGACCTGCACGCGCATGTGGACATCGGAGGAACGCAGCGACAAGCCGGGTTCGGCGACGGTCTTCGATTTTCACTCCGGCAAGGATCTCGCGCGCCCTGAAGCCAAGGATTTTGTCGATAACGCAAGCCGGGCGCTGCTCGTACGCGACGTCAAATAGTTAGGTGCGCCGGAAGGCTCGCGGTTTCCCATCCTTTCCGCAGAAAAACGCGGAAAGGATAGGAAACGGGCGCGATTTTGTTCACTGTCCATCGTGCCTTTTGCAAAATTCAAAGAGAGCGCATAAGCGTCAGGGCACGACTTTAGTCGTGCCGCAAGCTTTGATATAAGCGGGCTTTAGCCCCTGCGGCAATTACCTCTTGTGATTTGCAATTCCGTAAGTGCAATTTTGCAAGTGGCGCCACTATCAGTCGATTTTGATTTTGCGCAGCAAGCGGAAGTCGCTGAGCATCTTGCCGGTTCCCAGCACCACCGAGGCCAGCGGATCATCGGCAACGGAGACCGGCAGGCCGGTTTCTTCGCGAATGCGCTTGTCCAGATTCTTGAGCAGCGCGCCGCCGCCGGTGAGTACGATGCCGCGGTCGCTGATGTCGGCGGAAAGCTCCGGCGGCGTGCGCTCGAGAGCTACGCGAATGGCGTTCATGATGACTGCGATGCACTCGCCCAGCGCCTCGCGAATCTCGCTGTCGTCAACGCTGATGCTCTTGGGAACTCCCTCGATCAGGTTGCGTCCCTTGATCTCCATGGTAAGCGGCTTCTCCAACGGAAACGCCGAGCCAATCTCGATCTTGATGTGCTCGGCAGTTCGCTCGCCGATCAACAGGTTGTATTTGCGCTTGAGATAGTTGGTAATGGCCTCGTCCATCTGGTTGCCGGCCATGCGCACGGAGCGCGAGTAGACGATGCCCGACAGCGAGATGACCGCGATGTCAGTGGTGCCGCCGCCGATGTCAACGACCATGTTGCCGCCCGGCTCGGTGATAGGCAATCCGGCGCCGATGGCCGCCACCATGGCCTGTTCGACAAGGTAAACCTCGCTGGCCTTGGCGCGATAAGCCGAGTCTTCGACCGCCCGCTTTTCGACCTGCGTGATCTCGGAAGGCACGCCAATCACGATGCGCGGATGCACCAGCATCTTGCGGTTGTGCGCCTTCTGGATAAAGTAGTTGAGCATTTTTTCGGTGACTTTGAAGTCGGCGATCACGCCGTCCTTCATGGGCTTGATGGCCACGATGTTGCCGGGCGTACGGCCCAGCATATCCTTGGCCTCCTTGCCCACAGCTTCCACCTCGCCGGTGTTCTTGTTGATGGCGACAATGGAGGGTTCGTTGACAACGATTCCCTTGCCGGCCGCAAAGACCAGAGTGTTGGCGGTGCCTAGATCAATAGCCAGATCGCTCGAGAACATGCTGAACAGCGAGCGGAGACCGTGCGACCGCGTAGAGCGCGAAGGATAACCATTCAATGACATGGGAGGATCGATAGTACCTCAAGGCCTATTGTACGGCCCGCGGGCCGGAACCGCAGCCCAACCTCAACTTCAGGCGCAATTGGCTGTCCCATTGCAGTAAACCCTTGCTTTTCAGCGGCGCGCAGGCTCATGGCTCACTCGTTGGCTCCAAACACGCCTGGAGTCGATGTCTTGGGAGTGATCGACCTTTCCACGACTGAACTGCCGGTCTGGATTGGCCGCTGCCTATCTTCTCATTCTGGCGCGCAGTGCCCCCGCGCCGGGGTGCATGAGCGTGCAGATCGAGCTTTGGTCGCACCGGTAATGAATGGTCACAGGGTAATCCTGCCATCTGGAGTCAACCATCCCTCCATTGGCCTTGTAGTAGAAGGTCTTTCTCCCGCGGGTTTCAATGGTTCCGCCGGAGACGTCGAAGTCGACGATTGCATCGTCTCCTTCGATCGTAAAGGGCAAGGGATCAATCACGATTTTCTTCTTGCGTGCGGCAGCTTGATTGGCTGCGTGCGCGGTTTGAGCTTGTAACTCTTTCTGCCGCTTTAGCCATTCATGCTGTTCGGTAATGGATGGAAAGTTGGGCAGAAAACTCCAGGAAGTGGTGTTTTCGTAGGCCTTCGCCGAGCAGGGCATTTCGCCTTGAGCATTGATCGATGTGATCTGCCCATCGGGTCCGGCTTGATTCTGGAATACATCCTTGCCTAACTCCCGCGCCGGTTCTTGAGCTTCCAACCGCGCAACATCGACCGCTTGCGCCGACTGGTCATTGGAGCGATCAGACGGATCCCGCGCATCGGCCGATAAGTCCTGAGTAGGTGCGGCGAGAGCTACCGCGCTTTTGGCATCGTATTTCAAGATGACTTCGCGATCGCATAACACAAAGCCCTGCGAATCTTGCAAGTGAACGTCAATGGAAAGAGGCCGTGGTGAATTGGTGACGGCAAACGCAAACCCCGCCTTCTGGTCGGGATCATCGGGACCGAGTGTCAAACGGTATTTGATCTTCTTGTCCCATTCGATAAACAAACGGCCCTTCAATCCGACAGCGGTTGAGGCGGCAGGTCCTAAGTCGTAACGTCCTTCCGGGCTGGAAGAATTAGACGTAAACGACAAAGCGACCAAGAGTATAACTCCGAATAGGATTCCTCCGCCCACGGCTGCCGCGACATAGACTCTGGTTTTGCTCTCGGCAAAAACCCGAATCCGCTGAGCCCACGCTTGAGGGATCAATGGTTGGGGAGCGGGAGGTTTACCGGGAGATGCTTGCGCTGGTGAGACTGTGGATGCGGCAATTGGAGTTCCCGAATCAGCAGTCGTGGCCCCGTCGATGGGCTTCTGCTCTTCCGCGGATGCGCTCAAACTGCCGGGTATGGGCAGTTCGGGCTCCACAAGTTTTTCATCGGGAATCTTCGGGTCTGCTCCAATGACCTTGTAGGTGGTGAGGGTGAGTTGTGGCTCTTCTTTTGCTTTCTCTCCGTCTTGGTCTTGCAGTTCCGAGTCCGTAAATATGTCGTCACGACCGGACTGATCCCAGTTTCGCTTCTTGCGATTGGGAAACCTTGCATCTTCGTACGCCATTAGCTATTCCTCCGGGTCGCCCACAATTATTCCCGTTGAGTTTATTCACATTGGACCACAGATTGTCTTCCGGGGAAACCCCAAACTGTTACTGCGGACGTTTGTGGTAACTGGGCTTCCTGAAGTAGCCTGAACCGGCCTTTCCTCGCCAGCATCCAATGAAACAGGACAAGAAGAGACAGGAGGAACAGCAATGATTGTTGGCGTTCCCAAGGAGATCAAGGACCACGAAACCCGTGTTGGCGTGACACCGGCCGGCGTGAAGGCTCTGGCCGAAGCCAGCCACACGGTACTGATTGAAACGCAGGCTGGCGCGCAATCGGGCTTCTCAGATGCCGAATATCGGCTGGCTGGCGCAAAGATTCTCCCCGATTCGGAAACTCTCTGGAGCAGTTCTGAAACGGTGGTCAAGGTCAAGGAACCTCTCGATGCAGAGTACGCGCACTTTCGCGAAGGGTTGGTGCTTTTCACATTTCTGCACTTGGCGCCTCTAAAGGAATTAACCAGCAGGTTGCTCGAATCGAAGGTGATCAGTATTGCATATGAGACGGTCCGCGACCGCCAGGGCACGCTACCGCTGCTCACCCCGATGAGTGAAGTGGCGGGGCGCATGAGCGTGCAGGTGGGCGCGGCCTATCTTGAAAAGGAGCGCGGGGGCTGTGGGATTTTGCTGGGTGGCGTGCCCGGAGTGGCGCCCGCGAATGTGACGATTCTCGGCGGTGGTGTTGTGGGTACAAACGCCGCTAAGATCGCACTGGGGATGGGCGCAAAGGTAACTCTTATCGACGTGAATCTGAATCGGCTGCGCGAACTGGACGATATCTTCGGCGGGCGGCTCTCGACGCTGGCCTCGAACAGCTATAACATCGCCCAGGCAACGCGAGAGGCTGACTTAGTGATTGGCGGCGTGCTGATTCCCGGCGCCACCGCGCCCCGGCTAGTGACCCGCGCCATGGTGGCCGAGATGAAGCAGGGCGCGGTGATTGTGGATGTAGCCATCGACCAGGGCGGCTGCGTGGAGACGGCGCGGCCGACCTCGCACTCCAACCCAAGTTATCTTGTGGACGGCGTTGTGCATTATTGCGTGACTAACATGCCGGGAGCTGTGCCGCACACTTCGACGCTGGCGTTGACTAACTCGACCTTCCCTTATCTGCTGCGCATGGCTAACATCGGAGTTCGCGAGGCGATGCGCCAGGATGCGGGCCTGGCCGAGGGACTGAATACCTGGCTTGGCAAACTCACATGCCGCGGCGTGGGCGAGAGCCAAAAGCGGCCATCGACGGCAGTGTCTGACGTGATTGGCTAGAGAGCAGTGGTCAGGGTTGACGACCGCGGCTCGCATTCCGCCAGGGACAAAGCTGTCCTGAAGTGACATGGTATTCGCACTCTCCGCCTCAACAAGCGGAACTGGGGAGATGGAAGCCGCTGAAGGGTCTGAGAGCTGACCTTATCGGGCCAGAACCCGCCGCAGATCTTCGCGTTTGACGGCGATCTCATTCACGGCAACCTGCACCTTGTCGAGAACGCCCTGCACCTGGTCAATATAGCCCGGAAGTGCATTCCACCAGGAGTGCAGTGTCTCTTGCTGGTCAAGCAGCGCCAGGGCCGTGCCTGAAGCGGCGGCCACCATTCCGGCGCGGCGCTCACCCGCAAGTAGCAGCAAACCGGCTGTCACAAGGGTTCCGCCAGCCGCAAATCCGATCCAGTTCATGGATTCGGACTCGACGATGCCTAGCGTAGTTGGAGAATCGTTCTCTGGCCTTGAAAGGGGGACAACAACCATGTTTTCTCCTTCTGTCTCGAACCGCGGTCATCGCTGTCGAGGGGTCGTGCATCCAGTATCGCTCGAAATCGCCATCCGTGCGCGGGGATGACGGAATCGGCCTTCTAAATCTGTCCGCCCAGCGTCACGCGATCCTCAGTCCAGATCGAAGTCGCGCAGCGGCTTTCCATCCGGGGCGTCCTTGGCTTTGCGCAGTGCTTCGGCAAACTTCTTGTCGAAGAGGTCTTCCTTGTTCTTTTCCGCTTCAACAGACTGGCGGAAAATCGACTCCTTGCGTTCGTCCTGCTCGCGCATGGCCTTGGCCGCCGTCTCCAAATCCTCGAACATCCGCTTGCGTGGCGCCGGGGTATGGCTCACCACGACACCGGTGGCTGCATCCACCATCAGTATCGCCCCGCAATCTGGGCAAGCCACTTCGAAAATCTTTTCCTTTGCCTTCGCCATTTTCTTCTTGGAGAATTGTACGCGTTGGCGCGGCAGATTGCACAGAGTGCTTTTTCGAACCAGGCGTACGCCATGCGTGCTTACCCGCGTACGTGGCGGTACTCTCACTCGGCGATCGAGAGGGAAGGTCCGGTTCGCTCATCTTTCTTACATGCAATAGGTAGGATTACGGCGCTGTCTGCCCGCGGATCGGCAGCAGGCAGCCGATCCGAAGAAGGAGGGTCCCTGTCACGACAAAAGCGAATGGCAGGACCAAGGTTTGATATTGTCCATGTGTCCAATTGCCCATGAGTGCGCAGAACGCAATGGGTAAGCAGGCAGCGAGGGGAATTAATACTCCATCAATTAGAAAATTCTTTCGAGCCATCGGAACCGCCTGAGCGCGTGGCATGGTGCGCATCAGAATCCAGAGAAGACCGCTTGATGTACCGGCAAGCGTTCCGAATGCAACACCCACGGGACCAAAGTAAATGGCACCCGCGACACTGGCCGATAGACTCACGATGCCCTCAACCGCCGCTCCTTCGATGCCATGGTGCTGCTGCCCGGTCGCAATCAGCATCACGCAATAGGCCGCACCAACAAAGCGGACTGCCTGTGCAACCACCAGAATCCTCAGGATGGAGAAAGCAGGTTGCGCATAAGAACTGCCCACCCAGAGCGTCAACGCCGGTTCGCCGAAGACAAAGATGAGTGCCGTCAGGGCGGCGTTGATCACCACAATCCAGCGAGTGGCCAATACGACAGAGTTGCGGATGCGGCTTAGTTCGGCCTGCGCGTGGAGGGCGGCGATCGGAGTCATGAAGGCGTTGATGATCGCGGCGCCTAAGCCGATATAGCACGTAATCAGAGCAGTCGCGACCGCGTAGTAGCCCACGGCCTGAAATTGGAAATGGCCGATCACGACCAAGTCCATTCCATTCACGAAGAAGACCCCAAACGACCAAATCGTCAGGCCGATGCAATAGCGGGCAAGTTGTTGCGCCATCTTCCATTCGCAAGCGAGAAGGTCCAGGTGCAAGGAACGAAAAACCCAGTAAACGGCGGCGATCTGCACCAGGCCGCCGAGCAGATTGGCCGCGCCAATGCAGGCCGCTATGGCGATTAGGGAGTGGCTGAAGTGAACAGCTGCAATGGCAGCAACGCCGCCCGCCAGGCGACTGCCCCCGATCGCCAGCGCGGGAAACTCATTGCGGTGCAGACCGGTCAGGACTCCGGAATAAGCGGAGAGCGGCAACTGGGCGCAGGCGCTCACTGCCAATATGAATGTCGCAAGACGGAACTCATGATAGAGTGCGGGCGGAATGCCATGAAAGAAGACCGGCAATCGCCACAACAACACGCCAACTGCGGCGAGGGCGAGCCCCCCAGCCGCAGCCAGCATTGCCAGTGCGGTGCTCACCAATTTGTTGATCCGTAGATTCTCCCCTCCCACCATCAATTGGGCGACATGACGAGCTATGGCTGTTTGCAGCCCGAAATCAAGAAAACTTGCACACGCCGAAATCTGAAGCATCAGCGACCACGCGCCAAACCGGTCGGGGCTCAAGGCGCGCGTCAAGAAGTGCGGCAAAGCGAGGGCAACGGCCGCTGTAGCTGTTCCACGCAGCACGTTGGCGACTGCGTTCTTGATGACAATGAATCCAAAACTCTTCATCGCGACTCAGAGCCTCCATGGATGGCGACGTCGCTCAATCGGCATTTCTTCCATAAATGACGCAGAAAACAGTGCGCACAATGATCTTCAAATCGAAGACGAGTCCCCAGTTTTGCAGATAGTAGAGGTCATACATCACGCGGGTGCGAATACAGGTATCGCCGCGCAGTCCATTCACTTGCGCCCACCCGGTGATGCCGACCTTGATCTGATGCCGGCGGTGATACTCATCGATCTCACTGCGAAAGCTATTGACAAAATATGGCCGCTCGGGGCGCGGCCCCACAACGCTCATGTCGCCTTTCAATACATTGAAAAACTGGGGCAATTCATCCAGGGAAAATTTGCGCAGAAATCTGCCCACCGCGGTACGGCGGGCATCGTCCGGCTCGGACCAGCGTGTATCGCTCTCGCAGGGGTGAATTGTGTGCATTGTGCGAAATTTACACATCCGGAATACTTTACCGTTCCATCCAACCCGATCCTGGACGAAGAAAATGCTACCTTTTGAACTGATCTTGATTGCCAGGGCAATCAGCGCAATTATGGGCAGCCCAGCAAGGATCGCGATCAGCGAAAAGATGAGATCGAAACCTCTCTTTAGAACCGAATAGGCCCATGACCTGGTTGGCGCGGCACCGGTATTCAGTAAGTAAAGGCAGTTAGCGTTGGAGATGCTTTGACGCAACGGTGCGCTGTCATTGGAGCCGGTAACCAAGCGAACCGGAGCACCCATGCCGCCGCATGTGTCCATGATTTGCGAAAGCAAAGTAACGTCCGCCGATGGCGCTGAGATCAGCACTCCATCCAGAGCCTCGCGGCGAATCTCGCGTACCAACTCATCCAGACTGTGCGCGCTACGGGCCGGTTGTTCCCGTCCAACAGTTTCCAAGCGGATGGCTCCGGAAATCTCGTGATACGAGACCCGTTTGCGAATCATTGTCCAAGAGACGCCGCCAGCGTGGGTATGGGCTTCGACAACCGCAATGCGGGCACGAGGGCGTTGCGCGTTGAAGATTGCGCGGAACGATATGTTGACGATCGCGGACGCGATGAAGAGAAATGCGACATCGACGGCACATTTTGTCATTCCCGGCAGAGGGATGCCCAGCAGGGCCAGCAGGAGCGCCGTCGCGCCGGATGCCAGGTAGACAGACCCTAAGACCGCCATCGAACCGGTATGTTCCCTATTGATTCTTTCGCAGCTGGCCGCATTCAGGCATTCGATGGCCGCGATCCATGCGAAACAGAGCACCAGAGCAAAGTGCATATTGGCCGTGGATGTGAGCGGATAAGGACTGATCGCGAGCCGATCGAACCGCAGCAACAAAACCCAGATTGCGGGGAGCAAGTAGAGGCATATCCGCAATAGAGCGCGTTCCCAATGCGCCGGTCTAGCGGGGAATGGCGCGTCGAGCTGGCGCACCAAAGCTATGCCCAGCGAGGAAGATACTGTTTCGGGATAGGGTATAGAATGCTGGGTTGCCATTGAGCACCTTTGTTTTTCACTTCTGAGTTACGGGAAAGTGTGCCGATCAAGATCGCGCTTAAAGCCAGCGGAGTAACGATCTGGGCCACTAGTGGAGAGCACGCGTTATGCCGTAGTCGATCTTTTCGGTTATGACGATCTGATCGCCACGGTGCATTGGCAATTGCTCGAAACTGTCGAAGTTCGGCAGATTGGACGGCATTGCCGGAATATTCTGCTCCGAGTCCATGCGAGAGGCTTTTCGAGGGCCGTCTGCGCTTGTAGAACAGGGGGCGGGCGGCATCGGATTTTCTGGCACCTGCGCCTTAACATCACTGGCGACAACAAGCAGTGCCAGCAACAGTACGGCTGCATTGTGAGTGGCGCGATTCATCGCAAAGCCCGGATCTCTCTCGGCATAGACTATCCAAAAACCTGCGAAGCAAAGAGCGAAAACCAGGGAAGCAAGCAGAATTACAAACCGCTTGGGTGAAGAGCGCTTGTCCGGTGTCACGGCAGCATCGACGACCTGAATAACGGCGCCCTGCCGGGCCTCATCCAACCTTGCGATCTCCAATTGGCGGGCCAGGAGTGCAACGACCGTTTCATTGTATTTGACGTCACGCAGACGGCGGAGATATTCGGCTCCAGCTTCAGGTATATTGCCCTTCGGCACAATTAGATCGTCTGCAGCGTCCGATTTTGTTCCGGTAAGTTCTGCAAGCTGCGACTCAAGCGCGGCAATCTCTTGTTTCACCTGAATCAGGCGGGGATTCTCATCCGTAGCAAAGGTGCGCATGGAGCGAAGCTCAACCTGCTTGGCTGCGATTTGCGCCCGAACCGCAACAGCGCTTTCGAGCAAGGCTCTCGATGCGCCAGCCGGTTCAAGCATCCCCGTCGTCTGCTGCGTATTCTTCAAAGCTTCCTCGGCTTCGGTCAGAGAGCCCCTGGCATCGAGAAGCTGCTTCTCAAAGAAGAGACGGCGTTGACTCGCCTCCGTAAGAGCGAGTGAAGCAGAGAACTTTCTGAACTCGTCTACGTAACCGTTGGCAAGATCCGCCGCACGCGCTGCACTGCCATCTGTAGCCGATATGGCAATGATGCCGCTCTTCGTGTTGAGCGAAACCGAGGTCCGGCTTTCCAGCGCAGTGCGCGTGTCCGAAATCCGCTTCTTGTGATACTCCTGCATCAATTGAAAACGCTGAATGGTGGCGTCCTCAACGGTGCGACTTCTCAACATGATGAGGCAGACCTGTTCTGGAGTGTGAAATCCAAAGCTGCCTCCGGCAAGTCCCGCTAGTGCTCCCAGTTCACCAGATTGCGCGGCAAACACAGAAGCCAGAGAGGAAGAGGACGATGGCGGAAGAATCGTGGTTACAGCTGTGTACCTCGTGGGAAGCAGAAATGCAAGCGCCAGGCCGACAACCAGTCCGACGAATGCGGCCTTGGCGAGCAGTCGCCAGCCGCTGGCTAGCAGGGTGAACAAGTCTTGAACTGTCAGCGCAGGACGAACGCCGGCACCTGACGGGGAATTGTATTCGCGGGCCGCGGTTTCATAATCTGAGCTGAACGCTATGCTCATCGTAGCCCTTCTCCTTGCGAGCGATTTGTGAGAATCGCCGAGATCAGTGAATTGCCGGCCTCTTTAGGAACGATGTTTGGGTGGCTGATCGCCGGGGCGCCAAGCCCCATGCCTCGCCCGCAATCGCTGATGTAAAGCAGAGTGGCAGCGTCGCTCCACGCCGGGTCGTATGCATTGCAATCGCCGAATGTGAGTTGAGTGGCGGCGGTGCCCGGCAAACCGGCTGCAAACAAGTGCCAAAAGCTTCCATTCCGCTGCCGATAAACGAGAATGCCGTTGGCAGGATTGACAGTGGATGAATCCACGGCATCTCTCCCTCTCTCGATTTTTATTGGCGGTCCTCCCCGATAAGCAACAAACAGGCGCGGGTTTCCATTCTCCGCGACAGAAAACAAAATCACGCCAGGTGCGGCAAAGACCGCGTCCCAAACGTTCATCTTGTCGGGCGTAATGGGGAACGGCGCATCTAGAATCCTGCCACTCTCATCGAGATGAACCATCCATGCCCTGCCGACCCCTTTGACTTCACGCAGAAAGATCAAGCTGTGTCCATCCGGCGAGAGAGCCGGTGCTTCTGCATCAATAATGGTCGCGCCAGAAACTATTGCCGTGGAACTTGATGGTATGGGAAACTCCGTTAGCCGCGAGACTCCGTCGTTCACAGATTCGATCCAGTAACGGTTCACATTGGGACTCGACCCGATGGCAAGCTGGTCTCCTTCAACTTCCGGCACGCCGGTTTGCATCGCTCCGCCTTCTTCGTCTCGCACGCGATAACCCAGCGGGCTCATGGCCACGGTCATGCTGTGCTTGCCGGCCAAATGCGGTGCAAATTGAGCGAAGCTTCCACCAACGCAATCTATCAGATACTGAGCGCCTGTGAGCGATCGCGCGTGGGCGAGAGTGGTTGCCGACGCTGCGCACCAAATGGCCGCAAAGCCAGCCGACGCTGTCGCGATCTTCCAACGTGGCCATCCTGACCAAGAAGTCCATGACATAGAAGTCTCTGCGCGCAGTCCTGCAAGCAAACAGGCCAGCATCGTCACTGTCGCCCAAAAGGGAATAAAGTCAATCAGCAGCGCCCGGAACCAATGGTGTGATGAAACGGCCGGGTGCAGATTGCAGGCAACGAAGTAGCATCCGAGCAGAATCGTCTTGTGCAAGATGCCTTTGATCGCAGGGACCGCCAGGACGGCAACAAAGATGAGAGCGACGCGATGATAGGAGGATGGCTCGGTGGACAAAGCGAGCAGGAGGCAGGTAAAGGCGGCCCATTCCAGGCCTCTGTCCCGCGGCTCCACTTCTCTGGAGGAGATTGCCAGCAATGTCGCACCCAGCAAGCAAAGCTGGCAAAGCGGATAGAACAGGGCATAGAGCATCGGGGATGATAGCAGGGGTTGAGGGTTCACCAGCGGCTGCGCAAGGAAGAGGCGATGAAACAGACTCGATAACGATGGAGCGGTTAGGCTGAACGGGTCAGTGGCCTCGCCGCGCAACATACGCGGAAACTGCTCGATCAGAAACACGCGCATCACTGGTTCACCGAAGACGAGAAAACAGGTGCCGAGAAGTCCGAGGGTACCACCGGCCAGGACGACCGCCGGTTTCCACTCACGCTTGCGCAGAAAGTAAAAAACAAAAAACAGCGGATAGACCTTGAGCGACGCCGCGAGCGCCAAGACAAGGCCGCAACTGAACCAGCGTTGGCGCGCATCGAGCCAATACGCCAACACCAGCAGGCCGAGCACAACAACGTGCATCTGGCCCAACAGAAAGTTGTTGCGCAGAGGGAAGATGGAGAGAAATGCGATCAGAGCGACACGGCGCATTTCCATGCCGGTGATCCTTTGCATTCCATACAGCGATGCCGCCAGTATGCCGAGATTCACCACCAGCCAAACCCGCTTTGCGTCCAGCGCATCCAGCCACGTCAAAGGAAGAATTGGTAACGCGGAAAACGGAGTGAGACCCACGAAACCCACCAGCGGCTGCGGAATGGACCAATGATCTTTCACACGCTGCAGCCAAACCCAGTCGTAGATTCTGTCGAGCGCATAATGCTGACGAAGCAAGCGAGCCACAAGGTAGTAGTTCGGGAAGTCGCTGCGCAGAAATTCCCATGCAGGAACGAGCGCTTTGAAGATGAAGAGCGCAAGTAACAACGCCAACGCGGTCAATTCCGCCGCCGGGAGAAGCGGGCGTATCGACCTCGGCATGTTTGCGTCGGTTATCATGATTCACCCCTGCGCAGTTCGTTTGGCGACAGAGCGGCGTGGTCCAAATGCAGATGTATCTTCCACGCGATGCCGGCAAACAGAAGCTCGGCGCCCGACCTGAGATGATGCCCGATACGCGCTACCTGAAAACGAAGATTGGCGATCACGTATGCCAGGGACTTGGTGGCATTCTGCTCGATGCCCTCGCATAGCACCGGCCGGTTGCCTATTGGCGCCAGCCGCTTGGCCAGATGACGCCGCCATGCAGGCCGATCAGAAAAGAAATGCCAGTGCAACAGAAGATTGAGTTTGTTCCCCGGCATATCGGTCAGAAGCCACCGCTGAGCGTAGCGATCGATCCAAAGTCGCACCGGTGAGCCTGCCGGCAGTGTGCAAATATCCTCCAGCGCCAATGGAAGAGGACAGGCAAATAGATTCTGCGCGCACAGAATCACCAGCGCGGCTGCGTTCGCCAAATGTGCATCGGAAGAGAGGAGTTCCCTCACTTCCAGCCAAAACGCATCATCGTCTTGATAGCGGTCCAGGTATGCCGCAATCTCATAGAGCCAAAGCATGCGAGCCCATGACCCCAGGAAATGCCGATAGACATGGAGAATCTGGTAGAGAAATATGTGATGGCGCGCCAGGCGTAAGAAGGAAACGAAACCGGTCGTGTGCATCTCTGCCAGCGCAAAGACGTCATGTGGACTGCGCATGGGGAGCGCTTTGGCTTCGGTCTCCCAGAATTCAGAATGCAGTTCGATAGCCGCTCCCTCCTGCGGCTTATACAGATAGGCATTGTGCGCGAGTGGGCGAGATACGGGAATGCGCAACCTGCGCTCATCGCCGTCAACAGCGGTCAACCTGTAGCCAATCTGTTCGAGAGCCTTTTGTGCACGCAGTATGTCTTCGTGCGCGACAAGTAGATCGAAATCGATCTGGTGGCGCTGCCATGACTCAGTCAGGTACTCGGGAATGAGACTGAATCCCTTGACGCACACAAAACGTACATCGGCCTGCCGCAATGCCGTGGCTGCCTGCCCGAAGGTGATGAGCATGCCGCTCATTCGTTGCGCGTTGTCGCGCCGACGTTGTTCAAGCGCTGCAATTACTGGAGCCGGGAGCCTGGCGCATTTCCCATGTTCCAGCAGACGCCCATAGAGAGGCAGAGTAAGCCCAACTCTATCAAGCACGCCAATCTGCCGCGACCATTCATCAGTCGAATAGCTGGATAAAGCACGCTTCTTGCGGTCAGGACCCGGATTCCTCGCCGGCTCATTCGCGGAGAAGCCGAGGGCATCGACAACACTCGACAAGAACTCTCTGGTCATCCGCAAACCTCCAGCGTCAAGTCTGGAATCGATCGCTCGTCGCCGTTCTTGAGACGCAAGCCCCCGTCATCAAAAAAGGAAATGATCGCGCGGAGATAGACGGCAAGCTGATCAATCTGATCGCGTTCATTTCCAGTGACCATCGCAAACCCGACACCGTTCAGCGACGGAGGAGTTTGCGCGAACCAAGAACCGCTTCCCATGCGGATGGCGTAGCTCGCTCCGAAGTGATGAACCTCAATTGGATCTATCTCGAGTTCCGCGAACAGAGGCGCACCGGCTTCGCATTGAGTTTCCACAGCAATCTCCCATTTTGCATTCGTAACTCGGCTGCCTTCGCCGGATGGAATTCCTAGGCGGTGAAGGGCCTCACCCACGGCCGTGGAATCTGTTGCGATGCATACGGCAAATTTACTCAGAACAAAATGAAACGAATGCGGCAAGAGAATCCGTCTGCGCATCAGGTCGGTTGCTGCTGCCGCATCCTTTAAATCTAAGCTGGAATCTCGTTCAAGCACAAAGTTGCTCCGTGAGAATCTCATCCAGACCTGCCGCAATCACCGCAGGCGTGCCTCTGAAACGCATCTTAAGCGCGGGCAGCAGGCAAAACTGTTGCATCAGTGATCGCCGGGTTCTGCTTTGCTCCGCTATTGCTTCTGGCTGCTCTTCGATCTCTTCAAGAAGCGCCTTCATTGTTTCTTTCTCGCCAGAGTGTGAAACATGGAGGACGTGTGTGCCGGACTCATTAGCGCGATTCAAGAAAACAATTCCACGCGGAGTTGCGTCGATAGCGCGATGGACGCCAAAAAGACTCCAGGGATCGATTTCGTAGGACAACTCTCCGTTCAATGAGATAGCGGGAGACAAGGCGGATAGTTCCGGGAAAAAATCCCGTGCATCGGGCAAGAGCTTGATCGACGTTTGCATGCCCCACACGCTCAAGCCATCTGGCGCATCGGAGATAAAGGTCCAATCATCAGAAAGCAGGCTCCAGCCGCGCAATGCGAGTGCAAGGGAGATGGTCGATTTACCCACGCCTGATGGGGCTGCAAGCAGGATGGCCTTGCCATCGCGCACCACGCATCCGGCATGGAGCGCAATCACTCCCAGTGAGGGCGCAAGAATGCCCGCAATGACTGCCAGTACGGCGCGGCGAAAGTATGCCTCGTCGGCGATGAGTCTATCTGACAGCGACCCGGCAACCTCGCGCGTTTTTAAATCGAACCACACAGAGCCCTCGTGCCCGTAGTCGGCGTGAACAAATTCGTTTCTGCCACGAAAGATGGGAAAGCTGCAAGGGCTCGGCACTGGGCCTCTGCGGCAGCCGGAAAGCAGGGTAATTGCCGCTCGCGACACAGGTACATCCCGGTTTTGGCCAGACGGAAAGAACTCACCGGCAATTTCCATCAGCCTCATCGAGTCGGTCCGCAATGAGCACGTGTGGCCGGCCAAGCCAAGAGTCGTTGCGTAGCGTACATCTGTAGTCTGATCGCCTTCAAGCATGTGTGTAACCCCCGCCACTGAGTTCAGAATACTTCCGAAAACCCTTCAAAAATCAAGTGAAAGCGGGGAATGACAAAGAGATGACAAGGCTGTGACAAGCACGCATGAAAGCCAGAGCATAATCAACTCGGGATGAAGAAGTGTGCGAGAGCAGGAATGCAAAAATGATTCTTTCGGCACGCCCGAACAGGAGGTCTGTTGAGCCGATGAGACAAGCATTACGAGACGCTGGAACGTCCGATGTCCTATTCACACACGCCTATCACCTTGCTTATGACCCCAAGCAACTAGAGCGCGGGCAGCCGTATCCTCCCCTGGGCACACTCTACGCAGCAGCCGCGGCACGGGAGAGCGGTTTCAGTGTGGCCTTCTTCGACAGCATGCTTGGAGATCCAGAGGCGGGTTTCGCGCGCTCATTGCAAGAGCACAGGCCGAAGGTGGTCATTCTCTATGAAGATAGTTTCAACTTTCTTAGCAAAATGTGTCTCCTCCGCTCGCGGGAATTGAGTTGGAAGATGTGCACAGCAGCAGCCGCAACCGGAGCAATTGTGATGGCCCACGGCTCCGACGCCGCCGATCATGCCGAGGAGTATCTGAACCAGGGATTCGCCGCCGTGCTGTTGGGCGAAGGAGAGCAGACCGTTTGCGATCTGCTCGATGCGATTCTGCGCCGAGGTCAGTTGTCGGAGTGGAGGATCCCAGGGCTTGTCTGGCGTGACGTTTCGTCAGGGCGCGTGTTAAGAACCGAGGCTCGAGCACGGCAACGCGATCTCTCACTTCTCCCCTTCCCCGCACGCGACCTTGCAAACCTTTCTGATTATGCTGATACATGGAGTCGAAGCACCGGGTATGTCTCCACTAATGTTGTCGCTAGCCGCGGATGCCCATTCCACTGTAACTGGTGCGCAAAGCCGGTCTTTGGAAATAGTTATTCGCTGCGTCCGGCCGAATCGGTAGCGGCGGAAATCGCAGAATTGAAGAGCAGCTACGCCATCGAGCATCTCTGGTTCGCGGACGACATCTTTGCACTGAACGCAAAATGGACGGAGCAGTTTGCGGATGCCATGGAGCGATACGACGCCGTGCTTCCTTTCAAGATACAGAGTCGCGCGGATCTGATGCGTCCAGCAACGGTGGCGGACTTGAAGCGCGCCGGATGCAATGAGGTCTGGATGGGTGTCGAATCCGGCGCGCAAAGTGTGCTGAACGCAATGGACAAAGGCTTGCGCGTCGAATCGGTGGCCACGGCGCGCGAACTGCTAGGCGCCTACGGTATTCGTGCCTGCTACTTTCTGCAGTTCGGATATCCCGGAGAGGGCCTCAAGGAGATTGAGGCAACGATCGATCTGGTGCGTTCTACCCAACCCGACGAAATTGGAGTTTCGGTTTCGTATCCACTGCCCAACACCACATTCTACGAACGAGTCAGCGAGCAACTCGGAAGCAAGCGCAACTGGGTGGACAGCGCTGAGCTAAGCATGATGTTTCACTCCGCCTACAGCACGGAGTTCTATCGTGCTTTGCGGAACGCGTTGCATTTTGAGGTGACAGATGGGCATCTTCCCGCAGAGCGCAGAACGCCAGGGAAGCTCCGCATGTTATGGGAAGAAGTCTATGCGCTCGAGGCCGTATGCAGAACCGCCCAGCCCACAAGTCTTCCCATTTACCCGCAACAACCGATGCCGCACTCAGAGGACTTTGAGATGTTGGATGCTTCAGTTGCCGGCGTGCGATGAACGGCAGAATCGGAGGTAACGGATGCAAGATCTTCTACTAACACACGGATACTTTCTTCATGAAGATCCCAAAGAGATACAGATCATGAAGCCTTATCCGCCGCTGGGCATTCTCTATATCTGTTCGCATTTGCGCTCTCGCGGGTTCACGGTTGAAGTTCATGACAGCACATTCTCTACGCAGGAAGCTCTCCACGATCGGCTTAGAGAAGAGACGCCGACCATATTGGGCGTCTACGCCAATCTGATGACACGCCCCAAGGTGGTGAAGATTCTTGTGGAAGCAAAACGTCACGGCTGGAAGACCATCGTAGGCGGTCCTGAGCCGGGCGCGTATGTCGAGGAGTATCTCCGCGCGGGAGCCGATGTGGTTGTAATGGGTGAGGGCGAACTCACGATTGAAGAGCTGTTGCCATTACTCCGCAGTGACGATCTGGAACGCCTCAGCACTGTATGCGGCATCGCGTTTCTTGATAAGGATGGAAACGCTGTTCGTACACCGCCGCGGGCGCAGATCCAGGACCTCGACGCACAACCGTGGCCGGAACGGGAAGCCATCGATACTGGGCGCTATGTAGAAACCTGGCGGACCCATCATGGCATGGGCTCCATCTCGCTGATCACCGCGCGCGGCTGCCCTTATCGCTGCGAATGGTGCAGTCATCAGGTCTATGGTCAGACGCATCGCCGCCGCAAACCGCGGTCTGTGGCAGACGAGCTCGAATGGCTGCGCAATAGATACAAGCCCGATATGCTCTGGGTCGCCGACGACGTCTTCACGATCCATCATGGATGGTTGCAGGAGTGGCGCGAGCAAATCACTTCACGTTCTCTTCAGCTTCCCTTCGAGTGCATTTCACGCGCCGATCGCTTGACAGAGGATGTGATCCGAACGCTGGCCGGGTTGGGATGCTTCCGTCTCTGGATCGGTTCAGAGAGCGGCTCGCAGCGCATCCTCGATCGCATGAAACGCGGAGTAACTGTGGAGCAGGTGCAGCGGGCCACAAAGCTTTGCCGAGACTATGGGATTCAAACGGGCATGTTCCTGATGTGGGGCTATGAGGGTGAAGAGATGGAAGATATTGAGGCGACCATTGAGCATGTGCGCGCCGCCAAACCGGATGTCTTTCTCACCACCGTTTCCTATCCAATTAAAGGGACTCCGTATTTCAAGCGGACGCAGGAGCAAGGGCTCATTCGCGAGATTCGCCCCTGGGCGGAAAGTTCTGACCGGGAGTTGGAGATACTGGGACGACGCAGCAGCGACTTCTATCAGATCGCTAACCAGTTACTCAAGCATGAAGTGGAGTTAGTGCGGATCGACCCAAATAAAAATCCTGCTCAACAAGAAGAAACCGGCTCCCTCAAAGCTCGAATTGCTGCCGAACGCGCGAGTCTGCATCTAGCCGCTGAGAATGAGATGAGGACCGCATGACAGCCTTACTATGCCAATCGATCGAGCAAACGCCCGGCTCTGCCGAGCCTTTTGACCAGATCGCGCTTGACTATGACCGTGTGTTTACTCATTCGGCCATTGGGAAAGCGCAACGGTCTCAGGTTACGCGGCAAATGGAGCGTTGTTTTTCTCCCGACAGTCATGTACTCGAGCTTAATTGCGGAACCGGTGAAGATGCGCTGGCAATGGCGCGCTGCGGCGTAAGGGTGAGCGCATTCGATGCGTCTCCAGAAATGGTTCGCATCGCAAACCGCAAGCTGAGCGGTGAACCATTCCCCTCAAATGTGCAATTCGCCGTCTTGCGCAACGAGCATCTCTTCCATTTGGAAGGTCTATTTGATGGGGCTTTGTCAAACTTTGCCGGACTCAACTGTTCGCTCGACTGGAGTGACATAGCGGGTGAGCTTGCCCGACTTGTGAAGCCGGGTGGCCATCTCCTGATCTGTGTAATGGGCCGAATGTGCTTGTGGGAGATGCTTCACTATATTCTGCGCGCGCGCTTCCGCAAAGCCTTTCGGCGCGCACGTCGTGGCCCGTCCATCGCCCGCATTGATGGAAGCTCCCTGACCGTAGTCTACCCATCCATTCGTGAGGTCAGGCAATTATTCTCCTCCGGATTCGAGCTATGCGGATGGCGTGGAGTCGGTGTGTTTGTGCCCCCATCCTATTGCGAACCGCACATTCCGGGAAGAAAAAGTATGCTGACTCTGCTTACGTCTCTTGACTCATGGTTTGCTCACTTGCCTGGAGTGCGATGCTGGGGCGATCATATCCTGCTGGATTTTGTGAGGAAACCATCATGAGCGCTTCTGTTGCAATTCGTCAAGAACGCTCAGCTTCGGGCCACCGGTCCGAATTAGTGCTTCGCTGTCCTGCGTGCTCCAGTGAGATGGAAGCGATAGCGGTAACTTCTGAACCCACACAAGATAGGACGGTCTGCGCGACCTGTTACTCGGCCTTATTCATGCGAGATGGAATATGGCGAACAATCAGCCCTGACCGCGCCGCTCTGCTTGGGGGGGCTCTATCTAGCTATGAGGCCGTGCGCAAAGCAGAAGGACGCTGGTCGAACGATGCGGACTTCTACCTTTCCCTGCCGTGGAGAGATACGACCGGAAAGTTCGCTGAACAGTGGCGGATACGTGCTTGCAGCTTTCGGTTTCTGTGCAAGAAGCTACTGCCCCGTAGCGTGACGACACTTGGAAAACAGCGATTGCGAATTCTGGATATTGGTTCTGGAAACTGCTGGTTGAGTTATCGATTTTCCATGCTCGGGCATCTGCCGGTCGCTGTCGATCTCAGTGTGAGTCCTTTGGATGGCCTGGGCGCAGCCAAGCACTATTGGACTGTCCCGGGACTCACCTTCCCGCGATTTCAAGCGGAGATGGATAAGCTGCCCTTTACAGCAGGCCAGTTCGACATGGCAATCTTTAATGCATCATTTCACTATTCGCAGGATTACGAGGTCACCCTGCGCGAGATCTTGCGCGTACTTCGTCCAGGAGGGCAAGTTTTGATTGTCGATTCTCCGACCTATCGCAATGAGGCGGATGGCGAAGCGATGATACGCGAGAAATCAGCTGAGTTTCTGCGCCGATATGGGAACGATGACGGAAACATGAACGGCCAGGAATATCTGACTCCAGCGATGCTGGTGCAATTAGAGAAGCTCGGAGTCCAGTGGCGGCGCTACACGCCCTGGCGTGGGTGGCGATGGGCTTTGCGTCCACTCCTTGCCCGCGTCGCAGGCCGACGTACGCCGTCCCAGTTCCATATTTTTCTCGGAACCTTAACCCCTGAACGTATGGAGGCGCAATGATCATTCTCTACTACCCGCGGCTCGCAAAGCCAAGGAATCGCCGGTTCCCGCTCTCCATTCTCGCATTGGCAGCAGTGCTTGAAGGACGCGAAGAGTATGAGATTGTGGACGGGAATCTTGACACTGATCCAGATAAAACGATCGCCGACCTTTGCCGCTCGCGCCATGTTGAGTTACTCGCAGTGAGCGTGATGCCGGGTCCACAGATGGTTTCCGCCATGCATAGTTGCAAGCGTATCCGAGCGATGTTTCCGCACATTCCGGTCGTGTGGGGAGGATACTTCCCGTCAGTCTACAAAGAGGCAACTCTGAATGCCGATTACGTGGACTACTCGGTACGCGGCCAGGGAGAAAACACCTTGCTTGAATTAATCGCCGCGCTGCGCGGACGAGCGGATTTCTCGGCTATTGCGGGCCTCTCGTATAAAACTCAAGACGGCGAACATCGTCATAACTGCGAACGTGCGATGCTTGGTCCGGACGCCTTTCCGTGGAGCCCCTTTCACCGCCTCCCGGTGGAGAAGTACTTGCGGCCCTCTTATTTTGGCAAGCGGACAGCGGCGCATCAAGCCAGTATCGGCTGCCCGTTTCAATGCCGCTTTTGTGCGATTGGTGTGGCCTTTGGCAATAAGGAGAAGATGGAATCTCCGGCACGCACCGAAGCGATCATGCGCCATCTTGTGAAGCACTATGGCGTCGACGGGTTGCAGTTCTACGATATGAATTTCTTTATGCGCGAGGATCACACCTTGGAATTGATGGAGAGGCTTGCGCCTCTTAATCTGCGCTGGTGGTGCGAAGGAAGAATCGATACCATCTCGCGTTACTCCCCCGCCACTCTCAATGCAATTCGCCGCGGCGGTTGCGCCATGATTTTTTTCGGCGCTGAATCGGGATCGGACTGGGTGCTCAAAGAAATGAACAAGGGAATCACCACGGATCAAACCATCGAAGTAGCGAAGCGCATGAAGGAGGCAGGCATTGTGCCGGAGTATTCGTTTGTGGTCGGCAATCCCGGCGATCCCGAGCGGGACACGCGTGAAACTATTGCGTTCATCCGCAATATCAAGCAGCTCAACCCTGCCACGGAGATCATCGTTCAACACTACACTCCGGTTCCACAACCCAAGGCTATGTACGGGAATGTCGACGCCAAAGTGAACTTCCCATCGACCATTGACGAGTGGGCCACAAAACGATGGTACGACTTTACTGTGCGTATCAACCCTTCGATGCCCTGGATGAAAGATTCTACACGCAAGCTCATTGATAATTTTGAAACCGTGGTGGCGTGCCGCTGGCCGACAGTGCAGGATGTCCAAGCACCCGCCTGGAGCAGGAAACTGTTGAAAATGCTTAGCTCCTGGCGTTACGCGCTCCAGCTCTATGCCTTTCCTCTGGAATTGCATCTGGCGCATCAGTTCATTCAATTGCGGAAACCAAAAGTCGAGAGCATATGAGCGATTGCGCGCAGCTGCGGCTGATGCCGGTGGCAGAGGCCTATCAACTGTGGGCGCCGGAGTATGACTCAGCGCCAAATCCATTGTTCTGCCTGGAGGAACGCTATCTCACTCCTCTGCTGAACTCCGCGGCTCATCGCGATGTGGTTGATCTTGGTTGCGGAACAGGGCGGTGGCTGGAGAAAATCTGCGCTCTACAACCACGCTCGCTGACAGGAGTTGATCTCTCAGCAGCGATGCTGCAACAGGCGTCCAAGAGGCTCGGCCGCCGCGCGCGCCTAGTACAAGAAGACTGTTTGCAGACAACGCTCGGCGCAGATTCTGCTGACTGGATACTATCCTCGTTCCTACTCTCTTATGTAGACGACCTGCGTGAATTGGCACGCGAAGCGGCAAGAATCGCTCGTTCTGGCGCGTTGGCGGTAATTTCGGACGTGCATCCGGCGACACGAGAATACGGATGGAAAAGAAGCTTTCGCTGCGCCCATCAGGTTATTGAAATTCAAACGCATCCATACCAGCCCCACAGTTTACATAGCGCAATGAAAGAGGCCGGTTTTGAACCGGAGTCTTTTAATGAACACTGTTTTGAAGACGACGAGAAGGCGATCTTTTCCCGAGCTGGCCGGCCAGACCTATACACGGCAGTCAAAGGATCGCCGGTACTCTTACTCGCAAGCTATCGCAGGAGCAGCAGGTGAGGCGGGGAGCAGCGGCGGGAGTCATGGCGCGGTTTCCGGCGGAGTGCGTTCTCTCCGGCGCTAGGGTAGCGCTTGATCCGTGGCGCACGGTGCGAGCAACGATTGTGGTGCGAAATGGAAAGATAGAGGCAGTTCTTCCAGATAGCGAACCACCTGCCGGCCTTGCAAAGTCTGTACGCGTGATGAATCTGAAAGACCATCTGATTCTTCCCGGACTAGTCAACGCGCACGATCATCTGCACTTTGGCATCTTCCCCAGGCTCGGAGATGGCCCCTATCCAAGTTGGCGTGAGTGGGCCAAGGATATTCATCATCCAGAGAAGCCGCCGCTACTCGATCTTCTCAAGATTCGTAAGGAGACGCTGCTTTGGCGGGGAGCCATTCATAACGCGCTTGCGGGGGTAACTACCGTCTGCCATCACGATGCTCCCCATTTGTTGATGGCTAGCAATGCTCTTCCGGTCAAGGTAATGACAGATTGTGGATGGGCGCACTCTCTCGATGATCCGCAATGGGTTCGTCGCTATGCGCAAACCCCGGCAGACCGGCCGTTCATTATTCATTTTGCCGAAGGGACAGATGCACGATCGCGCCGCGAGGTTCAACGGCTGGAGCGCAAAGTCAAACTGAATGAGCGGCTGGTATTGGTTCATGCGATCGGAGTCTCTCAGTTGGATTGGCTCAATCTCCGTGCCGCGGGAGTCTGGATCGTATGGTGTCCCACATCCAATCTTCACATCCTCGGCCAGACGCTGGCCCGCGATTTGCTTTTGAGTTATCCCTCGATAGCGTTGGGGAGCGACTCGCCGCTCTCCGCCGCGGGTGACTTGCTCGATGAGCTGCAGGCTGCGCGCTCGCTGCTCGATCTTCCATCCCATCTGCTTTATAGGATGGTGACTATCCGCGCCGCGCGACTCCTGCGACTCTCGGGGAGTCATGGCTCAATTACAGAGGGTGGCGTGGCGGACCTTGTGACCGTACGCGATCACGGCCAGCCGCCTTGCGATTCGCTCGTCGCGCTTTCCCGCCGCGACATTGCCGCAGTTATGCACGGCGGAAAGATCACGGTTGCATCGCATGAGTTTTACATGCAGCGCGATCTGAACATCGAGAGGCAGTTGTTTCCATATCACTATCACGGCCTTCAATGGCATGTTGCCGCGCCGCCTGAGGTCTTGACTTTGCAGGCGCCGCAATCGGATGGCACGCCACTTTCGCGGCTAACTGAGGAATTGACAAACCAATGACAACTTCAAGACAGGGCAATGACAGTTAGCAGTCGAACCTTACTTATACTGGCGCTAGTGAGATACCTTATCCTTTTCATTTTAAGCTTCGGAGTGTTACTTCCCAACAAAAGGCCATGGTGAATTGAATGACGAATGTATCAGTCAGTTGGCGGAAATGGAAGCGCAAGCTACAACTGATCGATCTGTGTTCTCTGCTCGGAATGATTAGATTGTTGATGCTTCCACTCTGCGTTCTCGTAGGCGCCACTGTAGGGAAAGCACAAGACGATCTCCCGGCGGACACAACAGCCGGCTACGTGCCAGTGATCTCTGGTGCGTTCGCCTATGTTCAGAATACCTCCGGCGGGGTTCAGAGTCTCGTGCCTCAGATAGTTCCTGTGCTTCTGGTGCCGATGGGCCACTCACTTCTATTAGAATCGCGCGTCGAATTCACGGGCTTCTTCCAGCGCGAAAACCAGTCTTCTGGCCCATTCTCAGGTCCATTCGTGGGCAAGGTATACAAAACGGTCGATTATGCACAGATCGACTGGGTTGCCGCTTCGCAGGCAACACTTGTTGCCGGACGTTTTATCCTTCCGTTCGGTCTCTACAGCGAGCGCCTGGCTCCGGTGTGGATCCGAAACCTGCAGGACATGCCCCTCACCTATTCGATCGGGACGGCCCCATACGGAGCGGCGGACGGATTCATGCTGCGCGGAGTTGCAGCCAGCTTACCATCGGCCAGCATCCAGTACAGCGCATTTATGTCCGCGCATGATTCGACTAATCAGTTGCAGGCGAATCGCGCTGTCGGAGGAGATACAAGCATTTTTGTACCATCGAAGCGGGTCGAGGCTGGATTGTCGTATCAGCGCACCCTTGAGGGCTATCAGATCAATAATGAGGCAGCCTATCTATCTTGGCAGCCGCAACGAGCCTCCATCGACCTTAAGGCAGAGTACGACCGCAACCACTATGGCGATGGTTACTGGATTGAGGCGGCGCACTATCCTCAGCAGTTTCCTGTCGCACCGGATTTCTTTCGGCACATGCAACTGGTGGGGCGGATGGAACAATTCTTCGTGCGCAACGGCGGCGGCCACGGGGATGCGAGCGTAAACGAAAAGCGTCCTGAGGTTGGCCTCAATTTTCTGATAAGGGATGACTGGAGGCTCGAATCGAGTTATGGAAAGCTATTCAGCCAACGTGGAAACAGTAACACATGGAACTTCGGTTTTACATATCGTTTTGTTTGGCCTTTGTGGCCAGGGAGAAAATCATGACCGATCAAATTCGCAAGGGGTGGCTCTTAGCTTTCGCCGCGTCGGGATTGTGTCTCGTCCTATTGGTCGCCGCACCTGGACAAACGGCTCCGGCCGCAAGCGGTCCCGGGCACGTGCAAAGCACCGCGTCGCCTGCGAACCAAAGCGAGGCTCCGGCTGCGAACGCCGGAGAAACCATATTTGCGGCAAACTGCGCTCGCTGCCACACTCCGCCCATGACCCTGAACCCGCGAGTCACCGGAACGATCCTGCTCCATATGCGTGTACGAGCGCGCCTTAGCCGCAAGGACGAGAAGCTCTTGTTGCAATATCTGGCGCCATAAGTCGAAATGAAAGGGTAGTCATACCGCGCCTTCCCAAGTGGCGGCGCTTTATTTGGCCTCATCAACTAAGGAATCTTTTCTTGGAAAGGATCTTTCGTGAAAAACCGTATTCTAGCCATATTCGCAGCTGTATTCATTTTTGCTAGCGTACCGGTCCTGTTCGCTCAAAACTCGCCGCGCACGATTGATGTTCATGCCAGACGATTTGAGTTTTCACCCGCCGAGATCACGGTGAAGAAGGGTGAAACCGTGACGCTGTCGCTGATCTCCGAAGATGTTTCGCACAGTTTGCTTATTGAAGGGCTCGGTGTGAATCAAACCATCGTCAAGGGCCATGCGACACAAGTTACCTTCACACCAAACAAGACTGGAGATTTTCCCGGCCGATGCGGGAGGTTTTGCGGCAGCGGTCATGGTTCCATGCGCTTTGTAGTTCATGTTACGGAGTGAATGACGTGAAACTTCGATCGACGAATTCCACTCTCATGGCAGCGTTTGCAGCTTGCCTGCTCCTCGCAGGGGAAGGATGCAAGGCAAGCCATCCGGGCAAGGTTCAGACCAGCACAATCACCTGGATCAAGCATCATGTCACTGTTGGCGGTAAGCATGACCGCAACCCGCTTCCGGCATCGCAGAGTACTATCGAAGCGGGCAAGCAAGCGTTTGGC
Organism: Occallatibacter sp.; assembly: GCA_049513195.1. Lineage (GTDB taxonomy): Bacteria > Acidobacteriota > Terriglobia > Terriglobales > Acidobacteriaceae > Telmatobacter. Next base: position 86,936 of record JBEKWJ010000001.1, on the reverse strand, counting down.
AGTTACTGCGTTTCTTGTCACGGACGAGACGGCCAGAACACCGGCGTACCCTTCGCCGCTTCCATTGATCCACCCATTCCGCCATTATCGTCGCCTATTGTGCAGGATTATACCGATGGCCAATTGAAGCGGGTGATCGAAGCAGGGATTGCGCCCTCGGGTATGCCGGCTTCCAAAGGGATTCTGAGCGATGAGGAGGTATGGCAGATCGTGATTTACATTCGGCATCTTCCAAAGGCTGGAAGCCTGGGTGATCCAAAGGCCTATGGCGGTGACGAGTTTGGCGATGCGATCGAGACTGCGCCCATGGAGACGCACGGCGAAACTGGGAAGTGAACTATGCAGCGAGGTAAAGCTACAAACCGGATTCTCGATTTCTATGTAGGGATTCCCATACTCAATTTGCTTGCTTGCTTCCGACGCCACCGAAAACGTAAAGAGCATCCAGACAGGATCGGTTTGTTATTGAATCCGGCGTTAGGTGATACCTTGCTTGCCTCCGCTGCGACCCAGGAAATTCGCTTCCTCTTTCCCGACGCGAAGCTAATACTATTTGTAACTAGCACGAATGCGACAGCCGCCGCACTTCTCCCTGCGATTGATAGGATCGAGTTATTGCCGATTACCCGCCCCTTCGCTGCCATCCGAGCTCTCCGGCGATGTGCTCTGGACTGGATGCTCGACTTCACTTCATGGCAGCGGATTACTGCTACCTACACACTGCTGTCGGGAGCGCGCTTTACGGTTGGATTCAATCGCAAAGGACAGCATCGCCAGCGAGGATACGATAGTGTAGTTACTCACCGCAGTGATTGCCATGAGTTGGAAAACCTGCGTTGCCTTACACGCTCGCTTGGAGCAACAAAAGAATATTTTCCTCGATTGGTGATTCCCGGAGGACCGCTTCCAGAGCCTGTATTGGTTGGTGCGGCGGTGATCGTATTACATGCGTGGGCCTCAGGAACCCGCGGTTGGCTACGGGAATGGCCGGAAACGCGCTGGGCTAGCCTAGCCCGGCGGCTAATGGCGCCGGGGATAACATTCTTGATTACCGGATCCCCAGCGGACGAATCACGTTGCAATGTATTGTGTCAGATGATCGTCGCGCTAGGCGCTTCGGCACAGATCTTGATTGGGCGCAATGGCATCAGTGAAATTGCTCGCGCGCTCAGTCACGCAGAGATGCTGGTCAGCGTGAACACGGGCATCATGCACTTAGGCGCGATTCTTGGAGTTCCCACTATTTCGATCAATGGACCGACCGCCGTGCACCGCTGGGGACCAATCGGACCGAGAGTCGCTAATGTCTGCCCGCCCGACGGGAGCGGCGGCTTTCTTGATCTCGGGTTTGAGTATCGCGGCCATTCAGAGAACGAAATGGAAAAAATATCCGTCGACGATGTGATGAAAGCGGTGCAGCAACTTTGCGGCGCATCTTTCGATGCTGGCGCGCGGCTCGACCTCCATCCGATGAAACAGACGACCGGTTCCCGCGCACTGATGCTCGATGAAAAGCAATTATCCGATTCGAGCATTCATTGCGAAGAGAATCGAGTGCAATTACGATGACGCATAAAGCTCTCATCGTGAAAATCGGCGCCCTTGGCGACGTAGCCTCAGTGTTGCCCGCCGCGCGCAAGCTACAGCAATCCGGCCTGGAAATCGACTGGCTGTGTGGAAAGACGATTGCGCCACTGCTCGCATGCTATAGCTGGGTGCACCCCATCGCTGTGGATGAAGAGCTACTCTTCGGTGATCGCAAAGTGAGCGCCCTCTGGCAAATCATGTGCGCCTGGGGCGCGCTGATCGGCTCCTCCTACGACCTGTGCGCTATCCTTCAATATGACCGGCGCTACAGAATTCTGACACTTCCGGCACGGACGCGCAGATCGATTGCATTGAGTTCGCATTTGCGAGACTTCAAGCTGATATCGGAGCGGCATCATTCAGCCGAATATGCACGTATCCTTTGTGGGACGCCCGATGGTTATTGCGAGGAGAACATTGCTCCGGTTGCGCCCGATCGGCTGCCACCCAATCCGATGCAGCCACAAGGAAAAACCCGCATCGCGCTGGCCCCCGGAGGGGCGCGCAACACGCTACGCGACGACGCGCAGCGGCGCTGGCCGCTGAATTCCTATTACACGCTCGCAAAGATGCTTCTCGACAAAGGTTATGAGGTCGTGCTCACAGGAGGCCCAGGAGATCGATGGGTCGAATCGCGATTCTCCGATTTGCCTGTTGAAAATCGCATTGCCCAATGGCCGATTCCGCAGACACTCGCGTTTTATCAATCCTGCGATTGTGTCATCACGCATGACACTGGCCCGCTGCATCTTGCCGGTCTGGTGCAGTGCGGCTTGGTCGGACTCTTCGGCCCTACCGCGCCCTCCAAGGCCCTTCCCCGGCGCAAGGGCGTCATTGGTCTTTGGGGGGGGGAGCGCCTGCCTTGCAGGCCATGTTATGACGGACGCTCATTTGCTACGTGCGAATGGAATGGATGCATGATCTCCATCCCTTCGCAACGAGTCGCCGCGGCGGTCGAAAGCTTGTTGGAAAACCCTGGCGCAGAATGGCAGGTCATATGCCTATGAATCGCCCCGATCATTTTCTCGTCGCTGCGGCAGCAGTCATCTTTTTCACCAGTTCATTCGATGTTTTCTTGATGATCAATATCGGACCGAACATTCGCATTGCGCAGTTGTTTGCCCTGGCGCTGGTGGTAGCGGCCACACTCGCTCACCGGCTGGGCACAAAGATGGAAATTCCGCTTGGGGGGGTGTATTTAGTTGCATGGTGCGCCGTGCAACTGGCGTTCGTGCCGGTAGCGGACTTTTGGCAGAAGAGTCTGGCTTATTGCCTCTGGCTGGCCCTGGATATTGCTCTGTTGTTCGCTCTGGTAAATCTCTTTGCCGGTGATATGCGACGACTGCGATTGCTGCTCAAACTGTATTTGGTTTCGTATGTGTTCGTCGCTGGATTCGGCATTGTGCAGTTTGTGCTTCCCATCATCGGCGGCCCGGCGCTGCTGGTACAGCAGTGGTGGCTTGCCGGTAGAGTACCGAGGGTGAACGGTTTCAGTTACGAACCTTCGTATTTTGCCACCTATCTCATCATGGGATTCGTATGCCTTGGATCGCTGCGCCGCTCCAGGATAGTTGAGTTTCGCGGCAAGGTATGCGGATTCTCTTATCTCCTGATCCTCATCGCCCTGGTGATTTGTTCCAGCCGGATCGGGGTCGTCTTCGCCCTGATTGAACTTTCTATCACGCCATTGACCTGGTTGTTGAGAGTCGTAAAACAACCCCGCATGGTACTCGGATTTCACCTATCGGGCTGGAAGACGCTGACCACCGTGGCCACCTTATTGGTCGCTTATTTGGCTATCAACGGGGCCATCAGCTGGTATCTTGATAATCCGAAAACGATTGAAATCCTGGTGCGCGGAACGGGGCTGATGGGAACCCCGGCTCACTCCATCGACGAGCGGGAAGGCCACTTGCAGGACACATTGCAAACCATCTACGATCATCCCTGGATGGGCCAGAGCCTTGGCGGCATCACAGAGTCTGTTGCAGCTTTCCGCGGATTGAGGCCACAGAACTTCGATGAAACCAAGCTCTATGAAGGACAAAGCGTCTTTGCGGAAGTTGTCGCTGCAAGCGGGATTCCAGGCTCAATACCTTTCCTCTGCTTTCTAATAGCCACCACCATCGCGCCTCTGCGGCTCGCCAAATACTCTTCGCCGTTTCACACCGCGTGGCTGCGCGCTCTGGTGCTGGCGCTGGTTTTTGAATGGGCGATTCTGCAGCTCAATCAGAACATCCTCCGCATGTATTTATGGGTCCACATCGCTCTATTGGCCACGGTCTTCGCGGCGGCTCGGCGTCAATACACTGACCCAGGCGATTGGGAGTCAGGTTCCGCCGAATATGGCTCCCCGAACTTATTGGTATGATGCATGACGGGACTGGGTGCGGCAACAAGGGACACGATCCATAAGTTGGTGCCTTCCGCTTGCGCCGTTACCTCGCGTCGCGCTGCGTTAAGACTTTGTGGAGTTGCCCCTTCCGACCAGACATTCAAAAGATATCTTCCCGGAGGAACATGGGAGATGACGATCGCGCCCTCGCGCGAAATCCCATAATACGGCGTAGCGAGCGACAGGATCACAGCGCCCATTTGGGGATGAATATTGCAGAAGATATACGACACACCTTCGCGATCGAAGCGCACACTGCGTTCGTTACCCGTCTCATACAAACCCAAATCGAACCGCTTTCCGTTGAAGAGAGAGAAAACGTTGTGGAAGAATGGATCGTGATTTGGAAAAACGACAAGACTCCCGAGCGGCACAACCAGCAGATGCGGATCGAACATCTTATCCTTCTGCATCATCTGATAAGTATGTGCCTGGAGTGGCAGAGCGGATGCGGCACGAACCCCCTCAGGCGCGAGCCAGGCGACTGTGACAGGTGGCGCAGCGGGCGCCTTATGAGTGGGCGATTTCGAAACATAATCCACATGAATGGTTACATCGGCGGATTGTCCGTAGCTTCGCGTGTCAGCAATCAAGAGCAGCAGGACCGCGCATGCAAGGGCATATCCTTGCAGCCGTCCCGCGTTCCGCGTCCAGATATCGCGATCCATTCGAGCCATCCTCAGAACTGGTATCCTGCCGAGACAGTGTATACATTTGCCCAATTGACGTGCCCAACCGTCGGCCAGCTTGTAAGCCGACGATACTCCGGAGAAAAGACGATTGAAGACCACGGGCGGTAGATGAAGTTTGCCATCAATGAGCGATTGCGCGCGTAAAAATCGAGCACATTCGAGACTGGAAGTTGGTTGATGCGCAGTTCGCTGGTATCCCCGGTGTCTTGACCCGCTACGGCATTCACTTCCATCGTCTGACTGAACCTCCATTGCCATTGGGTCCATCCGCCGCTGGAATCCAATCCACGCATCTGCATCTCATCTGTTTCTGGGTTTATATATTCGTACGCATCGCGATAAGCTCCCCCTCCCAGCGAACCGATTCCTCGTCCGCGATAGAACTCGCCGCTCCATTGCCCATGAGTCGTGAGCGGTAGCCGCCAGTCGGTCGTTCCCGCCCAGGCGTCTACTCTCTGGCCGCCTCCATAGTTCTTCCGGTCATAGTATCCGGCAGCGCCGAGTTGCAAGGCTCTCGAATCCTTGCCCGTCCGATAGGAAAGGCGCATTTCATAACCCGGCTGGCGCGCGGCCTCCCCTGGCGAGACAGCGCTATATGCTGGTCCTGTGTAGATAGCGCCGTAAGATGCATCGTATAGCCCAAATTCGAAACCGGCCTGCCGGTTCCCTGCCAGCGTCATCCAGTGTTGCCAACGCAATTGCGGTGCCCAGACCCACAAATTACCCGACCAAGCCAATGAAGGCTGCGCCACATCTGCCAGAGATTCTGGCGATAGTGGGGAAATCAGCGGACCATCGTAGCCAGCCCTCAACAGATCGTTCGGCCACTCCCAGGTGATACCAGCCGTGCGCATTCGTACCAAACCCGCGGGCGCGCTCAAATAGCTTGAAGTGGCGGCTCCAAAAAAGTCCAGCGATGCGTCCGCGAAGAAATGGCCATTCCAAACTGTTGGCCCGCTTCCCTCAAAGCTCAACATTGTCTGCCGGAGTCCCGCGCCTACACTGCCATGGCTCTCGCCGGGGAGGCGCAGCAACGCCGATGTGGGTAAATCTGGTAGGTCCACCACTCCCTCATTGGCAAAAGCGTTGAAGAGCACTAATCCATGAAAACGGACGGGGAACTTCGACGCACTCTCCAGCTTGGTTTGCTCGTGTTGCTGCACCTCGGCGGCAACCACGTCCTGCTCTTCGCGCATCTGCGCGACTGCCTGCTGCAACTTTTCCGTCGCGTTTGCGTTAACTTGCTCGGCGGAACTGAGGCCGCCGGTGAGAGCTTTGCGAAGTTCTTCTAACTCCGCCTGCATTGCCTGCATATTCCGATGATCTTCGTCCACCTGACGCTGCGCGGCAGCCAAGGCATCTGTGAGCCGGTCGATGCGCTGTTCGAGCGTCACCAGATTTGCGGCAGGCGTGGAACCCGCGGATCGCGGGTTGGCCGTCTGTGCAACCAGCGGCACTACCGCGATCAGTCCTAATGCCATGATTCCGGCCAGCGCAACTTTCAATGGAAACATGCTCATCGCTCCTCCATCGCCAGGCGGGAGTCCTCCTTCAGGATCCTCTCGCCAGGAAGTGCAATTATGAATGCCGTATAACCGGATTCTGAACTCTCAAGATGAATGCTGCCGCCGTGAGCCTCGGCAATATACTTGGCAAGCGCCAGCCCCAGCCCCACGCCGCTCTGCTTCCCTTCACTCACAAAGGGCTGAAATAACGTCTCTCGGATAGCGCTGGGTACCCCCGGTCCGCTATCGCGAATCGTGATGCTCAGGCCGTCCGGCAGGAGCACAGTCTCGATGGATACCCATGGTGAACCCCGGCCCCGTCCTGCCGCCTGGCAGGCATTCAAGAGCAGATTGTAAACAGCCCGGCGCAGTTCCTTCGAATCAACTTGCACCGTTATCTGCGGACTCGGAATCGCCCTCAACTCCACGCCTCGCGCATCGGGGTGAGAGCGGATGGCTCCAATCGTCCGCTCGATCAGAGCCGCCAGAGGCACAGATTGCAACTCAAGCGCCATGCCAGTCCGGCTAAACACCAGCAACGAATCCAGCATATCCGTCATGCCCTGGACTCCATCGCGGACATCCTCCAGTAACTCCTCGCGTTCCTCCACTGGTATGTTCGGGTTGGCGAGAAACTCTGCGTTGGCGTAGATTGCGGAAAGATAATGGCGCAGATCGTGAGAGACCGAGCTGGCCATTTGGCCAATCGTCGCCATCCGTTCGGCCGCCAGCAACTCTTGTTGCGCCTTCTGCATATGGCCACGCATCCGGTCGAAGGCCCTACTCAGTTCCCGCACCTCCTCCGCGCCTTCTTCGCGAATCCTGAGAGAGAAATCCCCCTCGCTGAGCGCCCGCGTGGCCGCCGCCAGCGATTCCAACGGACGCGTGAACGTGCGAGCAATCGACGCGGCCAGCCCCACCCCGAATAAGGCCGCAAGCATGCCTAGGATAATCACCATCCGGTTCAGCTTGGCCAGAATTAGCTGCTCCTCCCCGAACGACTTCAATACGACGAGCTGAATGGCGCCGCCGGTCGCGGTTTCCGGTTGCAATTGCACAGATGAGGCAAGATAGCGTTCGCCACCAAGCTCCATTTCTTCACTCTCCATGGGCCCGTGCAGCAGTTCACCTTGGCTCGATGTGAGTTTTTGCCGTAGTTCTTGCGACAACGTTCCGGCCACGATCTCTCCGTCCACCACAAACTCAACATCCGCCGCCGCTGCCTCGCTCACTTCGCGCGCCACCTTTTCGTCCAGCGCATAGCCGATCGTCACATAGCCAAGCCCTGTGATTTGTTCACCGGAGCCGAAGGTAAGAGCACGGGAGGATATCTCAAATAGCCTGCCATCGAAGACGAACAGTCGCGGCGCTTCTGGAGAATTGATCGACTCACGAAGCGCCTGTTCAATACTCTGTCGCGTCAGCTGTAAGCCACTGTTGTAATAGGCATCCAGACGCCCGTCAGGGCCTTGCAAAGAGAAAAAATCATTCCCGCTCAGCCTCCAGAATCCCGCCCCAGCATCGGCAATCGTTCGGTAGTCGGACGTAGTCATGAGCGCTTTCAGGCTCGGCAGTTCCGATAAGAGGGAAGTTTCTCGCAGCAGTAGTTGCTGACGCTGCTGCCGCAGGTTACGGAAGGTCTGCAGGGAATGCCGCACATCCAGTTCAAGGTCGCCGCGAACCTGGCGTTCGACAGTCATCCGCATCATGGCCAAAAAAATAACGGTCATGGCCACCACAAGCGCTGCCAGCAAAAGAAGCAGCATCGTGCGCATTCGCCATGAACGCATCATCAAAGGAACTCCATCGTCCGGCCCTCTCCGCCCCGCGGCATTTTCTTCGTCTATCTGTGAAGTCTGTGGGCCGGATCAGGAACCAGTGCAGGGCTCTCCTGCCCCTCGCATAAGAATTTGTATCCTGCACCATGCACGGTAAGAAAATGGCGCGGCTGCGCGGGATCGCGCTCCAGCTTCTGACGCAGCTTCAATATCTGGTTGTCCACCGTCCGCGTATTAGGATAGGAATCGTAGCCCCAGACATCGTTCAATAACTCTCCACGTGTCAAAACCCGCCCGGCATTCTCGACGAAGTAGCGCAAGAGTTTGAACTCATGAGCGGTCAGCGTAACAACTGCGCCATCGCGGCGAACCTCCATCTTGGCGACATCGATGGCGATCTCTTCGAATTGAATCAGCTTTGCGGAGCTCGACTTCGAGGAGCGCCGAATCGCCGCCTCAACGCGCGCCAGCAATTCCCTCGGGCTGAATGGTTTGGTGACGTAGTCGTCCGCGCCCAATTCGAGAAGAAGAACCTTGTCGGCCACTTCGCTCACCGCGCTCAGAATAACCACTGGCGTCTCTGGCTGCCCTTCTTTCATCAGACGGCAAAGGTCGCGCCCGCTGATGCCAGGTAACATCAAGTCGAGCACCACCGCGGCTGGCTTAGCCGTGCGGCTGGCGGCCAATCCGGCTTGTCCCTCCGCGGCTATCTGAATCTCATAGCCTTCAGAGGCAAAGAGTCGCGTCAATGCTTTTTGGATTCTGGGATCGTCTTCAACCACTAGAATCGTCTTCATAACGCCTTCCACCGACTTTCAAACTACTTTAACATGCAGTTTCTGTTCATAACATCACATATTACTGCCAATTTGCGAATGATCTTCTGTCTTCCCTTCTGTTGAAGAATATCGTGCCCGCGATTCTCTGCCACTCCCGCCATTGCAACGTTACAAAGAAATGACATTTGCCAGATATACCGATTGCAAGTTATCGATTCCCGACAGCTACTATCGGAATTGTTGAAGCTCCTGGACCGGGAAAGGCGTGAATTCAAAAAAGAATTGAACGGATCGTATTCAGCGTGAGTTCTTAGGCTGTGGCACACCTTCCGACCGAGTCAAGCTTCATGGCTCGGTTGGCGATTGAGCAAAGCATCCACGGCCTCAGCCAGCGACGCAAAGTGCAATTCGGCTGCTTTCCTTGCAACCTTTGAGCCGGGCTTTTGAACTTCGGGGTCGCCGTCGATGAAGACAGTCATCATTCCCAGCCGGCGGCCAAATTCAATATCCGGGAGTGAGTCGCCGATCATGGCACTGCGCTCGGCGGTGATCTCGGGAATCTCCGCTGCGGCCTGCTCATAGAGTCCCGGCAGCGGTTTTCGGCAGTTGCATTGCCCTTCGTCATGAGGACAGAAGTAAAACCCGTCGACATATGCGCCGTGGCTTTTCAAGAAGTTCTGGAATGAGGAATGGATGGCGTCCACATCTGCTGCGGTACAAAGGCCCAGGGAAACGCATCGTTGGTTCGAGACCACCAATACGCGCAAACCCGCACGGTTGAGCCGTGCGATGGATTCGACCACGCCGGGGAGTACCTTGAATTCGCTCCGGGAAGTAACAAAACGCCCTTCCGGCAACTTTTCATTCAAGACGCCGTCACGGTCAAGGAACACCGCAGTCAAGCAACGCGTTCCGGTTTTGAGTGCAGAGTTGGCCACCCGGCCATGATAACAATAACCGGATTCGCTTGGCTCGCCGAACCTGGTGCTGCCAATCGGTCTAACTGGAAGAGAAAGGAACTCATGTCCAGCGCTCTCAATTCGGCGAGCATTTTTGGCGATGCCATTACGGAGCATCTGGAAGTCGTGCGCCAGTTGAACGAACAGCAGAACGTGTTGGAAGCCATTGCCCTTGCAATGACTGCAACCTTGTGGGCAAGAGGCAAGATTCTGTGGTGCGGCAACGGGGGCAGTGCGGCCGATTCGCAACATCTGGCGGCGGAGTTGGTGGGGCGGTTTCGCCGAGAGCGATGTGGTCTGGCGTCGATGGCCCTTACCACGGACACATCGGTTTTGACTTCGGTGGCCAACGACTGTGGCTTTGAATCTGTCTTCTCGCGACAGGTTGAGGCGCTGGGCGCGCCCGGTGATCTACTGGTTGGCATCTCCACTTCTGGCACTAGCCGCAATGTTCTTGGCGCTCTGGAGGCAGCGCGCTCACAGGGCATGGTTACGGTGGCCTTTACTGGCTCGGGCGGAGGCAGAATAGCCATGCTGGCTGATCACCTCTTCGCTGTGCCCTCACGTGACACCGCACGCATTCAGGAGGCGCATATGCTCGCCGGACACATGCTATGTGATTGGATTGAGTTGGATTGGGTTCACTCGCAGTCCGCGGCGGACGAGCTTTCAGAGTCGTCGCAGGTTGGGAGTGCCAAATGCAGGCAGGCGCACCCCCAGGAACCAGTAGCCACAACGATTCTGAAACCTGCCGGCCGTTTCACTTCCATGCGGAGAACAAGCCAAAGGGGTCGCCATGATTGAACAACTCTATAAAGCGATCGAAGTGATTGAGCACGAGTGGGCGGCCAAGCGCTTACTGGTTGTGGGCGACCTGATGCTCGACAAGTATATCTGGGGCGAGGTGGCGCGCATTTCACCGGAGGCGCCGGTGCCGGTTGTTCATGCAATCCGGCAAAGCGAGCAGCCGGGCGGTGCGGCCAACGTCGCCATGAACCTTGCCCGGCTGGGTGCGCAGGTGGTAGTTGCCGGGTTCGCCGGAGATGACGAGAACCAGCAGTTGCTGGACACGGCACTGCGCGCCGACGGAATCGTGCCTGAATTCGTGATCTGCGAGGGCTTTCCGACCATTACCAAGCTGCGGATTCTCGGAGGAAATCAGCAGATGCTCCGCCTGGACAGCGAGCGGCTGGCGGTGCCAGCCCAAGAGAATCACGACCACCTGGTTGAGCGTGTACTCAAGCTATTGCCCGGCAGCGATGCCATGGTCCTTTCCGATTACGCCAAGGGCGCGCTCACGCCCGCCGTCTGCCAGCAACTGATTCGAGCCGCACGCAGGCTGGAAATTCCGGTGCTGGTGGACCCCAAGAGCGCCGACCTTTCACGCTATCGGGGCGCAACCACGGTCTGCCCTAACCGGAGCGAACTCGCCGCCGCTCTGCGAGAGGACGCACACGACCTTGAGGCGCTGCTTGCGGCGGCGGACTCCCTACCCTCGATCTTGGATATTGAGTTCCTTACCGCGACCCTGGGCGATAAAGGTATTGCCTTGCTGCGGCCCGGCTCTCAGTTCCTTGCGCCGGCAGTGGCGCGACAGGTCTTTGACGTCTCTGGCGCGGGAGACACCGTGATCGCCGTTCTGGCCCTTTGCCTGGCCTCGCAACTCAAGCCGGAGACGGCGGTGCAACTGGCCAATGTGGCTGCCGGCATTGTGGTCGGCAAGCCCGGAACTGTCCCGATAGAAAAGCATGAATTGCTGGTGGCACTGGCTCCGCGAATCGAGTTCCGCGCCGAGGCGAAGCTGGCAACGCGACCGGCGCTGGTGAGTCGAGTAGCTCAATGGAAGGCCAATGGCGATCGAGTCGTGTTTACCAATGGCTGCTTCGATCTATTGCACATCGGCCACATCACGCTGCTGGAGCAGGCGCGGCGCTTCGGCGACCGCCTGATCGTGGCGGTGAACGGCGATGCGAGCGTGCGCAAATTGAAAGGTCCCAGCCGTCCCATCGTCGGCGAGCGGGAACGAGCCCGTTTGATGGCCGCTCTCTCTGCCGTTGATGCCGTAGTCATCTTCGCGGAATCGACACCCTTGGAGTTGATTTTGGCGATCCGGCCAGACGTGATCGTCAAAGGCGGCGACTACGGTTTGGACACGGTTGTGGGCGCGCGTGAGGTGCAATCTTGGGGCGGACAAGTCAAGATCGTGCCCTTGGTTGAAGGCTTTTCCACCTCGCGGCTCATCGAAAGGAGCACAGGCGAGTTTGCGTCGGCATGATACAAAATGCCTCGAACCCTATGAGATTCAATAAAATAAGGCGAGAGCTTTTAGAAAACACGCTCATTACCTGCAAAATTTCTGTGGAAAAATAAATATTTTAGGGGGGGTGGGGGGGGCGCCTCTGGACGGCAGGGACCGGGTCGGAACTTTGCTGAAGAACCGACCCAAATGTCAATGTAGCAGGATGTTGGAGTTAATCTGCAAAAACCTCTTCCTGCGAGTGCGCTGCTGATGGAACCCCGGCTACTTGCATGAAGTCGTGGATGAAACCGTGATTTTGACTACATAATGCAGCCAGGAATCGGTGCTCGACCCTGCATCTGGCGGATCGTCCTTCGCTGCTCCTTTATCGACGCGATCAAGTTTGAATTTTGAATCTACCGCGGTGACATTGGTGGCTCCATCGTAAACCAGACTCAGCTTTGGCTTGGTATTTTTTGGATTGGCATTGGTCACTTCAATGGACGAAGAGCAGTAGGTTGTTCCTACACTTGGAAAACACCTTCTTGTTCCCGACCTGGCCGCTGTGCCCGACTCAGGTGGAACATCCCATTCACAGAACTGATCCTGCAAATGCCACGGTCCGAATACTGCGCCGACGAATGTTGTCACTACGCCCGCTGGAGTGATCTTTCGGATGTTGTCAGCTTCAAGCACGAATATATCGCCGTCGTCGCCGGTGGCAATCGCTACAGGTTTCAAGAAGGAAGCGGAGGTGCCAACGCCATCGAATTCACCATTTTCGCCGGTGCTTGCCATGCCAGCAAATGTAGTCACCTCACCGGCTGGGGTGACCTTACGGATGATGCTATTGCCAAAGTCCGCCACGTAGGTATTGCCTTCCCTGTCGGTTGCAACACCGCGAGGCGCATAGAAAGTTGCGTTCGTGCCAACTCCATCGGCGTGGCCGGATTCTCCAGCCTTGCCAGCTAAAGTCGTCACTTTCCCTCCGGAGGTGATTTTGCGGAGGGTATGGGTGGACATCTCAGCCACGATGAGATTTCCTGCGCTATCGGCTGCAATGCTGTAGGGAGCAGTGAACCTTGCAGCCTTGCCGATGCCGTCGCTTTCGCCACTTGCACCTGCCAAACCGGCAATCGTCGTCACCGCGCCGGATGGGGTGATTTTGCGGATGATATTATTTCCGGAGTCTGCTACATAGACATTGCCTTCCTTGTCGGTGGCGAGGCCGATGGGGCTATTGAAACTTGCACTCGCACCCGATCCGTCGGCGTGGCCGGAGACGCCCGCAGAGCCTGCCAAAGTGGTAACCGCCCCGTTCGGCGTGATCTTGCGGATCGTGTTGCTGACTTTATCGGTCACGTAGACGTTGTCTGCGCGATCGGTGGCGATACCAATGGGGTATACGAAATCTGCGGCAGAACCGACGCCGTCGAGGTTTCCTCTGACATCGGGCTTGCCCGCGAAGGTCATGACCACCCCGGCATGCGTGATCTTGAGGATGGTGTTATGCGAGTTTGCCACATAGACGCTGCCTGTGCTGTCGGTGGCGATACCCGTTGTGAGACCAAAAGTTGCTGGAGTAGCAAAGGCACTCGTTTCCTGTTGCGCGCTTGCGGGGTTGCTCGAAATAGAAATTGATATGATTCCGATTAAGGCGGCGGCACTAACCCAATCCTTATATTTCACCTTCATCTTGCTTGTTCCTTCCCGCCCGAGAATTTCGCCTGCTGGTCGCACTGTTTTCAGGATTGAGCACATGGGTGGCTGAGTTCTAAGTCCATCATCGCCTTCCACACCAGGTGCAATGCAACGCTTGCGCGCATCGCCGGCACAGCTTAGCCATTTCATCGCATTCTGAAAGCCGCAAAAGGCCCACCGCCGCGGTGGACCTTCTTGCGTGACAAGACATCTTGAGGTGTGAGTGTAGACACCGATATGGAACCGAGCCTTTCGTCAAACCAACATCCTGTGTCCAGAATCAGGAATCGTCAATCGGGACACAGGATCAATAGTTTCAATCATACCGACAGCAATCACACGCCACACTCAAAAGATTATTTTCACAGCCAACTGTATTTCTCTGCTGGGAAGGTACAAGTTGACGACACCGTAGCCGGCGTCGGTTGCAACCGAGTCGGGAGCCTGAGCGTTGGCATGATTGAAGACGTCGAAGGCTTCGGCGCGGAACTCCAAGCCTGCCTTTTCGAAGCCCAATGGAAAGCGCTTGTGCAAACCTAAATCAAGGTTGGAAAAGCCGGGAGCGCGGGCAACGTTGCGCGGGCAGTTGCCATAAGGTGAGGACGTAGTGGCCGGGTTGGGTATTGTGATAGCCGTCGGGTCCAGATACTGATACTGGCCTGGCTGCCCGGCGATTGGGGTGCGATTGCCTGAACTCAGAACCGGATCTCCGGTCAGGTTCGGGCGGTAGAGAAAGCTTGTCTCGGTACTCAGTTGCTGGGCGGTGGTTGGAGAGTAGCTGATATTGATAGGCAATCCGCTGATGAAGGAGTTGATCCCGGTCAACTGCCAATCACCGAGGATGAATTGCACGGGCGCGGCGGCGTGCGAGACGATTTTTCTGCCTCTGCCAAACGGAAGGTCCCAGACAACAGCGAGGGTGTCATTGATTGGACGGTCGTATGTGGATCGAGTGTAAGAGCCCATCATGTTGTAAAGGTCCACGACGGGACTGTCGTTGTTATCGAGTTCCTGATTGCCGGCGGCCGCATCCATCGCGTGCGACCATGTGAAGGAGTTGGCAAGATAGATTCCGCTTGAGTAGCGTTTTTCCAGCTTGGCTTCCAAGGCGTTGTAGCGCGAGGGGCCTTCGTTGAATGACTCCTGGATGGTGCCGAAGGTAGCGATGGGACGGCGTGCTTGCAAGGTAAGCGCACCGCCAGCCGCGTTGGGCAGCGCCTCGTTAAGGTCCTGCACAATCTGCTCATGAAGGCCATAATTGCCGACGTAGCCCAGATCGAGATAGGTGCGGCTGGTCAACTGCGTTTGCACGGAGAGTTGATAGCTTTGCACATAGGTAGTTGGGGTTCTGGCAGGATCATACGTCGTAGTCGTCGACAAAGCTGAGTAGTTTGACGGCGACAGGAAGTTGGTCAAGTAGCCAAGCTGAGTGGGCTGGAAGCAGGTGAGCGGAGCTGCTGTCGCCGAGGCGCAGACCGCCTGTGGGCCGGTTTTGGCGCTCGGGGCATATTGCGTAATCAGGTTGTCGACGTTGTAGGGAGCGTTCTGCGCCAGTTCATTGACCACGGCGGCGCGAAGGAATTGCTGATAGCTGATGCCGTAGGCCGCGCGCACTACCACTTTGGGGAACATGCTGTAGGCCAGGCCGAAGCGGGGAGCAAAGTTAAAGTCATTGCGATTAATGAGGGCGCGATTGTAGATGGAGCCGCCGCTGGCGACGATCAGAGTGCCGGTGGTGGGACTGTTGACCGGATCGAAGTTGGAGAGCTGATTATTGGTCTCGAATGGCGGTGTGGCCAATTCATAACGCGTACCGATGTTGAGTGTGAGCTTGCTGGCGATGCGCCAGTCGTCCTGGGCGTAGAAGAAGTGCATGCGCTGGTTGTATTCCACCGAATGATGGGCGCTTAGCTCATACTTGCTGCGCGCGCCGAAGATGAAGTCGGCGAGGTTCCACGCCTCGGCATAGCTGGGATCGGCAGACTGGGCAGTCGTAGGCTTGAACGTGCCTTGAGAGAATTTTCCGCTGTATGTGTCAGCGCCGAATACCGGCTTGAAGTTGCTCACGATTTGAGATTCATAAATGTATTCATAGCCGAACTTGAAGCTGTGATGGCCTTTGAGCCAAGTGTAGTTGGCCTTGGGGTCAATGACGAAGGGGTTAACCACAGTAGGCAAGCTGTTGGTACGTCCGAATTGAGTAAAGCCGGTCACAGTGACGGTGTTCAGGCCACTGGAGTACGAAGGATCAGTGGGCACGTTGGGCTCGCCGGATGCCTCGAGGAGGTTGGGCTGCCCGGTCGAAGCGGGATTTTGTGCTCCGGCGTTCCAGCTGAAGCCAGCACGCAGATCGAGCGCGGAGGCCGTGGTCAGTTGATAGACGAATCCCACTGCAAGCTGTTTATTGTCCTGGTTGATGTTGCCTTTTGCGGTCGAGTAGATGGGAGCGGGGATGGGCGCCGGATCGAACGCGTTGAACCTGCGCTGGCTGTAGCGTGCGAAGGATGTGATTTTACGGTTCACAAAGATATCCAGGCGTGCGTCGCCTTTGTCGTAGTCCTCCGTTGCCAGTGGGAACGAGATGTAATTGTTACCTGTGCCGGCGGTTTGTGTGGTCAGGGATGTGCTTGGCAGCAGGCCTAGTACGGTCATATCGAGAGGGCTGATTTCCGAAGTAGTCGTCGATCCCGGCAGCATGGTTGCCTGGAGCGTGGTAACGGGAATGACGCCGGTCGCGTATACGGCTTTGGTATAGGGATTGGTGATAGGAATAGGAGCGCCATTCTTGTCTTCGAATGTGATGTTTCCATTGACATCTGGAACCGACCACGCGTTGGGTGGCAGGGTTGCGGCCATGGCGGAGTGCAAGATCCGGCGAAAGCCTTCGTAATCGCCGAAGAGGAAGATTTTTCCGCGAATAAGGGGACCGCCAATGTCAGCGCCGAACTGGTTCTGAATCAGAGCCGGCTTCTCGCCATTCGCCGGTGGAATGGGGCCGTTGGCATTGAGAATGGTGTTGCGCAGGTAGTCCCATGAAGCGCCATGATAGACGTTGCTGCCGCGACGCGAGACCTCATTGACTATGCCGCCGGCGGCGCGGCCGAACTCGGCGCTCTGGTTGCCGGTGGTAAAGCGGAATTCGGATAAGGCGTCGGGGCTGAGCTGAGTCTCCTGATAGGAGAAACCAAGATCGTTAAGGTCCCAACTATTATTGTCCAGGCCGTCGAGCAGGAAGGAGTTGACCTGACTGCGGAGGCCATTGACGTTATAAGCAGCCTCGCGGCTGGTGGCGGGTTCGCCTTCGAGGAAGGACTTGTTCACGCCGGGAACAATGAGCGCAAGGTCGGCGGGATCTCTTCCGTTCAGAGGCAGATTGACGACCTCGGTCGGGTTGATGACCATGCTTCGATCGCTGCTATCGGTTTCGAGCAGAGCTTCTACCGCCGAAACGGTTAACTGCTGGGAGACAGCGGCGGGATAGAAGACCAGATCGACTCTCTGGCGAGCGCCCACGGTTACTGTAAAGGCGGAGGTGGAAGCGTCGTTGAAGCCAACTGCTTTGGCTTTGACGACATAGTCTCCAGAGAGGACGCTCGAAAATGTATAGTCCCCAACATCATTGCTGAGGGTTGTTTTTAGGACGCCGGTACTGAGGCTCTCAAGCGTAATTGAGACCCCGGGCACCACTCCACCGTTAACGTCATGGACAGTTCCGAGGATGCTGCCGCTATCGAACTGGGCATTGAGGGCAGTGGCCGCGCAAAAAAGAACGAAAACCGAGAGCAGTTTACGCATGAATGACATACAATTCCTTTCGTGGGATTTTCCCGAAGGCGGAAAAGACCCTTACCAACTCAAACTTTGGTACTTGGCTTATATGGATTCATAGTACCTTGGTCACTAGTGGTTAGACCACTTTTTTGGAGGGATTTCTCCACACTAAAGTAATGTTGCCCGATCGTATTTTCACTTAACTATTAAAGATTTCACATTGGAAGCACCTGCGGAACACTGGAGAACGCCTGGAATTATGCAAAACTTTGCGCATTTATAGAATTTATGGATTCGTTGGGTGGGGTGTGAGGAATGTGTGGGCTCAGATAGATTGGACGCGGCAGTGGGCGAATGTTTGCGTGCGGGGCTCGAATCAATGCCTTGCGGGCTGATTGATTGCCTATTGAAAAATTGTACTAACGTGCAAACGAACTCAGGTTTGATGAACTATGGACGTCTGGCGCGGGATTCGAAAAGTAACATTTGATCGTACTTATAAAGTACCGTAAAGCATGTTACTGCCGAACGCTGCGAAAGAGGATTGCGAGCGGGCGGTGCAGTGCAAGTTAGTAAAAAAATATTGTGACGCTTGTTACGAAAAAATACTCCAATGATTGTCTCAGGATAAGTACTAGGACTCTTGTTACTGTAGAGGCGCGGAAGTAGCACCAGATTGTAGTTGACCTTGCAGAAACAATAGATCACGATGAGTTATTGCCGCTTCGGTTGGGTGGTAATCATCGACTCAGAGGGGAGTTACTCCACATGATCTGTGCGAATGAAACGAAATTGGAAAAGACTTTGATCCCGTCAGGGATTGGAATGATCTCATGCCTGGTTCTCTTCACTATGCTTGCGCTGACACCATCGACTGGTTCAGCCCAGCAAAAACCCACCATCGCAGGTGACTACGCAGGAACTCTTGGCCCGCTGCACATCAAGTTGCATTTGAAGGAAAACGCCGCGGGGAAAGTTACGGGGACACTGGACAGTCCAGATCGGGGCGCGATAGGGATTCAATGCGCCGATTTCAATATTGATGGCCGGTCGATCAGTTTCTCAGTTCCCGCGGTGCAGGGAGGTTGGAGGGGAACCCTCGGTTCAGATGGAACCCTCTCTGGAACCTGGGATCAGGGTTATTCAGTGCCCCTCAACTTTGCGCGCAACGCTCCTACCCAACCGGACAAAGCCCTTAATGCTTCTCTGCGTTGATTTAGAGGCTGAAGCATCGAGCGTTGGCGATGCTTCGCTGCATGTGATCCGGGGCGGAGAGTACTGGAACTCGAAGCCCGCTGGATGATGCAGGTATCGCGGGGAGCATCGGTCTTATTTCCCGTGCTACCGAGCGATCGATGCGCCGGTCGACCCGCGCGGTTTCAAATCGGAAGGCGCGGGCGTGCCTTTTGAGAGTGAAGCTACTTCAATTGCGTCTGGGAATGCTGGATCGCGTTGACCAATTCGGTCAGGCGCGCTGGGTCGACATCGCTGATAGCGATTGCCTTGAGATCGTTCGTGTTGAACCACATCACATGAAATCCTGCGCGTTCTGCCAATAACTCATTCATCTGTTCCAAGCCCGGTTTCTGCCCCAGGAATACGGAAACGCGGTGCTTGCCAATGCTATAGAGCAATTGAGCAACTGGCTGGCCGCGCAGATAAGTTAGATTTGCCCCATCGAGGGTTGTGTCGCTCGGAAGGTTCTGGGGCAAATTGAAACTAAACGGGATTTTGCCCTGGAACCATGGCTTGACCGTGTGTCGATCCGTAGAGACGACCTGCAACGGCATGTTGCCGGCAAGCGTGGCCACGTGCTGATCGAAGGCCTCGGTTACCAGCGCGGCGTTTTCGACCGAAGCCACCTCTGCCTTTTGAGCGGCGCGTTGCACTAATACTATGCTCACGGCGAAGAGAAGAAGCAATGCGGCGAAGGCCCAGCCCAGCGATCCAAATAGCCGCGATGGAGAGACGGGATCGACGAAGAGCCTTGCCGACGACGATTTTGAGTTTTCTTCCGATGCCAGACGCATCAGCCGATCCTGCAATTGGGGCGGAAGCGCGTATCGCTGTCCGGCTTTTGCGGTTGCAGACTTGAGCAAGCACTGCCGGAGAGCCTCTGAGGTACAAGACGGGCAAGCGGCAAGATGCTGGTTTGCGCTGACCTGCCGATCCGGCGAGAGTTCACCATCCGCAAGGGCGCTCAGCGTGGCGTGAGAGAGATGGCCGGTCATGCGCGCCCTCCTCTGGACAGACTTGGTTGAGCCTCAAGCGCCGAGCGAAGGGCTGCGCGCCCCCGTGCAATCCGAGACATCACCGTTCCCATAGGAATTTCAAGCGTGAACGCGATTTCTCTGTACTTCATCTCTTCAACGTCACAGAGCAGAATGACCTCAAGCAAAGGCGGGGGCAGCGTTTCCATGGCAGCCTGGAGCGCGGCGCGGTCTGCCATCTGCAGCAGGTTCGTCTCCGGTGTCTGCCGGTCAATGGTCGCCTCAGGAAGCCGAGATGGTCCCGACTCTCCGCTCTCGTTTAACTCATCTTCGAGAAAAACCGTGCTTCTGGCTGCCAGCCCGCTGCGCGAGGTCAGATAGCTATTGCGGAGAATGCGAAAGATCCATGCCTTGAAGTTGCTACCGGGCTCGAAGGATGCGAATCCGCGAAGCGCCTTTAGAAATGTCTCTTGCACCAAGTCCTCCGCATCGGTTGCGTTACGAGAAAGCCAGAAGGCCACGTTATAGAGCGAAGGAAGCAGCGGCAATGCCAGGCCCTCAAACGCAGAGGTCTGCGGGCCAGTTTCGCGAGCTGTTTTCATCCAGCGCAACCGCATTGTCCCATGCTAACTCATCCCTTCTTATAGATGAGAACTGACTTCCCGCAGAATTATTCTCGCCGGCAGGAATAAATTACGCAGAGCCCGGTTTGCATCCTTGGAGGGTTTCCCCATGAAGAACGCAGATCGCGCAGTCCCGACTCAACCGCTGGTTCAATCAGCCGAACTTGAAAACGCAACATCTGAAAGCCAAGCAGCAAACGATGGAATCGACCGGCGAAACTTTCTGAGTTGCATGGCCTGGGCAGGCACCGGCCTACTCTGGACGATGGCCGGCGGCGTGCCAACTTCAAAGATGTTTGCCGCCACAGGCGGCGGAGCGGGCAGTCTGATGGGTCATGGAGGCTCAGGTTTCAGCTTCGTCCAGATCAGCGACAGCCACATTGGCTTCAACAAAGCAGCCAACCAGGATGTGGCCGGCACGCTGATGCTGGCGCTCGACAAGATCAACCGTCTGCCCGCCGCACCCGATCTTCTCATCCATACCGGCGATATCACCCACTCGTCCAAGGCTGCTGAATTCGACAGAGCAGAGCAGCTCATCAAGGGAGTCAAAGCCGGACAGACATTTTATGTTCCGGGCGAGCACGATATTGCGACCGATGACGGCACCCTGTACCGGGAGCGATTCGGCAAGGGAACGCAAGGCAGCGGCTGGTACAGCTTCAACCATAGAGGCGTGCACTTTATCGGGCTCAATAATTGCCAGCAAGTGGATGCAATGGGCCTGCTCGGCGACGATCAACTCCGTTGGATCAAGGCGGACCTGGCATCGCTTGCGGCTTCGACGCCGATCGTGATCTTCGCGCATATTCCGCTTTGGATGGTGTATCCGGAGTGGGGTTGGGGCACTCCAGACGCATCGGAGGCGCTTACCTATCTGAAGCGCTTCGGCTCGGTGACGGTGTTAAACGGGCACATTCACCAGGTGGTGCAAAAGGTCGAGGGCAGTGTGACGTTCCATACAGCGATGTCTACAGCATTCCCTCAACCTGCTCCGGGCACTGCCCCGCACGCCGGACCCATGGTGGTTCCGGCTGACAAGTTGAAGGGCGTATTGGGCGTCGCCGAAGTTCGGTACATGGCCAGGCACAGTCACCTGGCCATCGTCGATTCATCCTTGGAGGAGATGTCGTGAGCCGGGTCAAAACCATGTCGGTCTGTGGCGCAATTGCTCTTTTCGCCTCGCTGGCACTGGCCCGCGTTCATCCTTTTGGGGACGCGGGCCTGTATGCGGCGAAGGGTGCGAAGACGCCTATGCTGAGCCATTCTGGAGTGCCGGTCGAGGTGCGTGCGGTTCTGGTCGATCAGTGTGCAAGCTGCCACTCCAACGAGCCCAACGCGCCTGTCTATGGCCACTTTGCGCCGGCATCGTGGCTGATGGAGCGCGACATCGTCAAAGCCCGGCAAGCCATGAATTTTTCACTGTGGGAGAGTTACTCAGCAGATCGCCAGCAGACCCTGGCCGCCATGATCGCGCAGGAGACAAAATCTCATCAGATGCCGCCGGAGCAATACCGGCTGATGCACTGGAATGCACGGCCCCGGGATGTCGACCTGAGGATACTGGGCCGGTGGGCACATGGGCCGCAGGCCATGCAGGCGGACACCACGATTGCAGGCGACGCCGACCCCGAGCGGGGCGAGGCGCTCTTTGAAAAGCGCTGCATTGGATGCCATGCGCTGACTCAGAACCGCAAGGGTCCGCGATTGCAAGGGGTCTACGGACGGACTTCCGGCACGGCAGAGGGCTTTACCTACTCAGGCGCGCTGAAGAGTGCTCAAATCGTCTGGGACCAAACGTCGCTGGGCAAATGGCTCGCCGATCCCGATGCGCTTATTCCAGGCAATGACATGGACTTTGTTGTTTCAAAGCCGCAAGAACGGCGGGACTTGATTAGTTACTTGAAACAAAGTTCCGGTAAATAGGCGTCCAGTGCATTGCGGCGAGTTATGCTCTTTGTCTGACAAAGAGGCGAACAGCTAGCAGGATGGCTGAGCAGCCCATGATGGTGAGTACGGCGGCGTTGGGCCAGAGATCAGCGAAGGTGGAACCGCGCAGAATGATTCCGCGCAGGATACGAATGAAGTATGTGGCGGGAATGAGGCGGCTGATGCCCTGGAAGAAGAGCGGCATGTTTTCAATCATGAAGATATAGCCGGAGAGAAAAACCGAAGGCAGGATGGTGCCGAGGGCGAGCTGAAAAGCTTCGGCCTGTGACTTGGCCTTCGCGGAGATGACCAGGCCGAGACCGAGGAGCGTAAGAATGTAGGGTAGCGATAGCAAGAGCAGCAAAATGGCGCTGCCATGCACTGGAACCAAAAAGACGACCCGCATGACAATGAGGATGGCGCATAGCTCAAGAAATGCGAGGATGCCGTAGGGAATCATCTTTCCCACCATGAGACCGAGGGGCGCGACGGGAGTCATGGTGAGCTGCTCGAGTGTGCCGCGTTCGCGTTCCCGAACCAGCGAAAGAGCGATGAGCAGGATGCACATAACCTGAAGCAGGATGGCGATGAGGCCTGGAACGAAAAAGTTCGCCGAGCGCATGGCGGGGTTGTAAAGCAGCGAGGGACGAACGTCGATGGGCATATTGCCCTCAGGCAGGACGCGAGCGATGGATTGCTCCAGCGCGACGCCGGTAGAAGCGCTGACGGTCATGGCGGCGACCGTCGAGTCGGAGCCATCGATGAGAACCTGCACTGTCGCGGTGGTGTCGTCCTGAAGATGACGAGCGTAGTCGTAGGGAATGCAGATGGCGACGCGCGTGCGGCCGGAGCGGACGGAATCGTACATCTCGTCGACAGAATGCGCTGTGGCTTGCAGCTTGAAAACGTCGGAGGCGGCGAAGCGCTGAAGCAGTGCGCGGCTGTCTTGCGTGTTGGACTCATCGAGCACCACGGTGGTGACCTGGCGGACATTGGTGTCAATGGCGAAGCCGAAGAGAAACAACTGAAGCATCGGAATGACGAGCGCAAAGAAAAGCGTGCCGGGATCACGCACAATATGGAGAAACTCTTTGCGGCAGATCGGGACCAGACCTCGAAAGAGAGCTTTCATTTGGAGTCCCCCATGATTTTGTAGGTGAGAGTAACGAAGACATCTTCGAGAGAGGGCTCTATGGTGTCGATGCGAGCCTGGGGCAACTGAAGCCGCAGACCGTCGATCTGCTCGGTATCAACCAGGGCGTGGATGCATCGGCCGAAGATCGTGGCCTCATGCACACCGGCGATACGGCGCGCGGAATCGAGGAGCTGCGACGCATTGGGCACGGAGATTTGAACACGCGAGGTTCCGGCTGGGTTGGCCGCGGGGAGAGCCTGCAATTCAGCGATCGTGCCGATTGCGATGAGATTGGAAAGGTAGATGTAGCCGACGCGTCCGCAGCGTTCGGCCTCGTCCATGTAATGCGTAGTGACAAAGAACGTGACGCCCTGGCCGGAGAGGCGGAAGAGCAGATCCCAGAGTGTGCGGCGCGCAACGGGGTCGATGCCCGCGGTGGGCTCGTCAAGGAAGACAACTTCCGGAGAGTGGATGATGGCGCAGGCCAGTGCGAGGCGCTGCTTCCATCCGCCGGAGAGCTGGCCGGCGCGGCGATGAAGATAAGGACCGATGCCAGTAAGCTCCAATACATCGGATTTGCGCTGAGCGGCCTGAGTACCACGCAGGCCGTAGACGCCCGCGTAGAAATCGATATTCTCGGCGACGGTGAGGTCTTCGTAGAGGCCGAATTTCTGCGACATATAACCGACATGACGCTTGATCTCAGCAGCGTCTTTTCGAATGTCCATGCCGAGAATCGTGCAGGTGCCTTCGCTCGGCAGCAGCAGGCCGCAGAGCGCCTTGATGATGGTAGTTTTGCCGGAGCCATTGGGGCCGAGAAAACCGAAGATCTCTCCCTTGCCCACCTGGAAACTCACGTGATTGACCGCTGTGAACTGACCAAAGCGGATCGTCAGGCCGGAAGCTGTTATCACCGCGGTCATTGGAAATGCACCGTCGCCGACATGCCGGACTTGAGAACGCCGGTGGGATTATCGACATAGACTTTGACGCCGAAGACCTGGTGCTGACGGTCGTCAGGGGTTTGAACATTGCGGGGCAGGAACTCGGCTTGAGAAGCGATCTGGCCCACGCGACCCTGAAAGACGCGGCCAGAATAACCATCGACCCCGACCGTGGCAGACTGGTCGACATGGACGCGCGCAAGATCGGTCTCAGGTACGTAGACCTTGACCCAGAGCTGAGAGGGTTCGAGCGCCGTCACGACGATGCGGCCAGGAGGAACAAGGTCGCCGGGGCGCACACTGACGGTTTCGATGATGCTGTCGGCAGGGGCTATGAGCTGGGCTTCCTTGAGGGATACATCGATCTCGGCAAGATGCGCATTGGCCTGTGCGAGCTGGGCGCGCGCAGAGTCGATGTCCTCTTTGCGGTTTCCCTTGCGGGCAAGAATGGCGGCGGCCTGCGCCTGGCGGTCGCGCGCTTCGGCCGATTGCACATCTTCGTGGCGCGTTCCCTCCTGGAGCATCGCGAGGTGTTGGCGCGCGGACTCGGCGTGCTGTTGCGCGGCGTCGCGCTTATCGCGGGCGTTGTCGAACTCCTGACGCGAGATGGTGTCAGTGGCGATAAGTTTCTCCATGCGACGGAATGTGATTTCGGCATTGGCGGCATCGGCCAGAGCAGAGGCAAAGTCGGCCTGTGCTTGCGCAACCTCCTGCTTGCGCGGGCCATTCTCGGCCTCTTGCGCGGCCGCGTGCTGTGCCTTGGCAACGGCTTCGGCCTCCTCGATCTCTTCGGGACGATTGCCGCGGAGCATGCGGTCGAGATTGGCCTGAGCCTGATCTACGGTTGCCGCGGCCTGTGCGCGTTGAGCAATGAGATCGTCGCACTCGAAGCGGACAAGAAGGGCGCCGGCCTTGACGATGTTACCTTCTTCAACCGAAACAAGCGTAACACGGCCGCCAACCTTTGAGCCGATCTGGATCTCGCGAGTTTCTACAGTGCCGGAGTATTCATAACGGGCGCGATGGGCCGACCACGTGTAGTAAAAAACGAACGCGACAACCACGATGAGCGCCACCGCAACGGCTCCGAAGACAATCTTTCGCTGCTTCATCGCACACCTTCCAGAACAACTTGCAAACGTTCACGCATGGTTTCTACGAGCCACTTCTGCGGCACGGCATCGCGCATGAGCCACTCCAGCATGGTGGCGACATAGATAGCCATAAGGGTCTCAGCCAAAGCTTTCGCCTTGGATTTCTTTATGCCGGCAATGGCGGCAAGAAACTGCTGGATAGCGCCGACAGCCTGGTCGCGGGCGCCGATCATGGTCTTGTGCGAGACCTGATGAAAGATGGCCTCAAGCATGAGCTTTTTGGAGTGCAGAGTAATCCGGGCATTCTCTTCAGAGAGCTTGAGAATCAGTTGCAGAATGCTTTCAGATGAGGGCGAGCGACCCGCGGACTGAAGATCGCCGAGGATGTTCTGCAGCTTTTCGGCGCGGGCGGCTGCCACTTCGCGCAGGATGAGTTCCTTTTGCGGAAAGTAGTTGAAAAACGTGGCGCGGGAGACGCCAGCCATGGCAGCGATCATCTCGACGGAGACTTTCTCGAACCCGTGCTTGCCGAAGAGATCGAACGCGACTCGCACAATCTCAGAACGGGTTTGCTGTCGCTGGCGGGCGCGGAGAGATGGTGTACCTTCGTTCATTCATTAGACTATAGTCTACTTTATAGATTCACGTCAATTAGCAAGCGAAAGCGGCAGGTCGCTTCCTGCTCTGCCGGGAGATCTTTGAGGCCGCATTCTCTTGCTGCATTCCTCGTTGCATATGCGCGTTTCAGAGAAGTTTTCCGGGGTGAAAACGCTCTTTTCAATAGGTCGAGGAACCGCAAACGTGATAATAGATTTGTAACTCTCGAAGGTCTAGCCATAGCGATTCAAGACGCATCGAGAGCAGAAAGCAGGATCATGAATCACACTGAGACCGATCAACTTTACCTGAGTTCGCGCTTTACGAGCGCGGTGGATTATGCGCGTCACCTCCACATTGAATGTCGCAAGGGGACCAACATTCCATACATGGCGCATCTGCTGGGAGTTGCATCCTTGGTAATGGGTGAGGCAGGGCACGCCGGATTTCCTGTCACGGAGGAGATGGTGATTGCTGCTGTTCTTCATGATGCCGCTGAAGATCATGGAGGGCTGTTGCGCCTGAAAGACATCGAGCATAATTTTGGCCAGGATGTTGCACGTATGGTTGAGGGACTATCGGACAGCCTCGACGAAAATCCTGGAAACAAGCAGCCCTGGGTGGAGCGCAAGAGAGGCTATATTCTGAGGCTTCGCGATGAGCCGGCTGACATCCAACTGATCTCAGCTGCTGACAAGCTCTACAACGCGAAAGCCATTCTTGAAGACTACCGAGAGATTGGGCCAAAGATTTGGGAGCGGTTCAAACGTGAGCGGCAGGACCAGTTATGGTATTTCGATGAACTCCTGGCAGTATTCAAAGCTTCTCGAGGGAGCCGGATCGTTGAGGAATTGGGGCGAGTGATCGAGGAACTCCGGCAGATATCGGCGGAAGAAACAAATTGATCGGGAAAGCACATTCATATCAGGCGAGGCCTAACGTGGAGAGGAAAAAGCGACCGGCGCGAAGGGCACTACCGCGGTTTTCTTATCCTCGCAGTGACGGTCACGTTTGAATGACTGGCAGGCGGATCTCGGCGGTAACTGCTTCAATTTTGCTATTGATTTCGGCACCGAGAAGTAGCATGAGTCCTGTGATGTAAAACCATGTAAGTAGAATGATGACCGCGCCGAGGGAACCATACATAAGAGAGTAGCTGGGAAAGTAATGCAGGTAGACGCGCAGTCCCAGGGAGCAGAGAAGCCATCCCGTGATACCAATGGCCCCACCCGGAGTGAGCCAATGCCAGCACCGGGCTTTGACGCCAGGCGCCCAGTAATAGATGACGGCGAAGGTAAGAGCGAGAAGCACCGTTGCAACCATCCAACTGATTATTCTCGACGCGATGGCTGCCGCGTTTGCAAGCAATTGCTGATGGATGGTTCGATGGGCCAACGCCGCGAAAAAGTCGCCTCCGAGTAGTGAAGCAAGGCCGAGAGTGATGATGACGGTGAGGACGACGGTGAGCGCGATGGCACAGATGCGGGCGAAGAAGTAAGAGCGGCTGTCATTGATCTTATACACGTCGTTGAGCGTGTCTTGAATGGCTGAGATGCCGACCGAAGCGGACCAGATGGCGGCGATGAGTCCGAATGTCAACTTACCGGAACTGGCCGCTGCGGTGGTTTCGTTGAAGGTTTGCAGGACCGTGCCCAGGGCAGCCGTTGGGATGACGAGGGCCAAGTAATCCAGGATGCGATCGTAGAACTGTCGGGCGGATTGGGCAGCAAGGCCGAGGATGGAAGTTGCACTGAAGAGGGTTGGAAAGAGCGCGAAGAGAAAATAGAACCCAAGCTCCGCGGCGCGGCCAAAGATGCGGTCGAGAAACAGGGATTTCCAGGTGCGCGCGGCGACAACTCGGAGGGGAACACCCTGAAGATGCCACAAAGAGCGCAAAGGCCAACGAGACACGAATTCCCATACTCGCTCTTCTGAGCGATCGAGCTGTGAACCGGAAATGCGGTATGGGCGGCGGATTACCAATGCTTCAACTCCGGGTCACATGGGTCCGGACATTTTATTTGGATGCCGGCTGATCAAAACCGATGGTCAAACCCGCGTTCGTAAACGGGCATCTCATAACCAGTTGCGCGGTTTTTACACCCCGATGCGATCGAGAGGGTTTGGGGATTCCCTTGTTAAGTCCGAAAGGCTCAACCTATGTCCTTTGTGCCTGCCGCGCGGCGCGGTGGTGGCGCGCTGTGGTCGCAGTTTGCGTACTTGCGAGCGCTGCATCAAGTCTTTTTGCTCAAGACAGATCGGCGTCCGCTCGCCAGACTCTGGCGAATCCAGCGGCTGCTCGGCAGAATCTTTCAAGCTATGAGGGGCAAAATGTAACGAAGATTGATGTGGCCGGACGCCCGGAATTTTCTGCATCGGAGTTCGAGCCGCTGTTTGTTCAGAAGCCGGGTGAACCGTTTTCGTTGGACAAAGTGAATGACACCGTTGCCGCGTTGAAGGCCAGCGGAAAGGCTGAGGACGTGCGGGTTCAGGTGGACCCGGAGGCGGACGGGGTTCGAGTGCTGTTCATCGAGGAGCCTGCGGTCTACTTCGGGATTTTTCAGTTTCCAGGGGCGGAGCGATTCAGCTATGCGCGACTGGTGCAGGTTGCCAAATTCCAGGCGCAGGCACCCTTCAATGCGGCCGATGTTGAGCAGGACCGGCAGGCGATGATCACTTTCTTTCGACAACAGGGATACTTTCAGGCGAATGTGGAAGCCAAGGTCAAGGTGGACTCGGCGAACGGTTTGGCCAATATTGTGTTCGAATGCCAATTGAATCGCGCGGTAAAGATCGGAGAACTGGAGATTGCTGGCGATAGTCTTGAAGAAGCCGCTGCGCTGAGCCACAGCTTGCAAACGTTTATGGCACGTGGGCGAGGTGCAGCGATCCGTCCCGGCCGCAGCTATCACTACTCCACGCTCATCAAAGCGACCCACTATCTTCAAGTGCAGCTTGGAAAGAAGGGGCGGCTGGGAGCGCGTGTCACGCTTGGGGGCGCGGAATACCACGCGGACACAAATCGCGCGGACATCCACTTCAAGGTGCAGCATGGGCCGGTTTCGACGGTCAAGATTGAAGGCGCACACATGTGGAGCTGGACTCAGAAGGCGCTTCTGCCTTTTTACCAGGGCGTGAGCGTGGACGAAGAATCAGTTGAAGAGGGTAGGCAGGCTCTCATTTCGTACTTGCAGTCGAAGGGCTATTTCGATGCGAGAGTTAATGCACAACTCAAGGCAGAGGCGAACGGCAAAACCGTTCTTTACCGGATTTCAAAAGAGAAGAAGCACAAGGTTGCATCGGTGGAGGTATCGGGCAATAGCAAATTGGCAGCCTCGGAATTGACGCCGCACATTGCAGTCAAGAAGGATCACTTTCTGTCACCCGGGAAATTCAGCCAGCAGTTCTTGCGCTCGAGTGCGAATAATCTGAAGGCGGTGTATCAATCAGAGGGCTTCAGCAGTGCACAGGTTACGTCGAGTGTCACTAACCGCGGAGGCGACATCAACGTGCTGTTCCATGTGACTGAGGGGCCGCGGGACATAGTGAACTCACTGACTATCCAAGGCAACGACACGGTAACCGTCGCGCAGTTTGCTCCGGGGGGATTGAAGGTGGCAGCGGGACAGCCCTATTCGCAGGCACATGTTCAGGCGGACAGGGCCAACATAGTTGCCTACTATCTGCAGGCCGGATATTTGAACTCGAGTTTTCGAGAGACGGCGACCGAAGTGTCGAAAGATGACCCACACCACATCAATGTGGTGTATCAAATTTATGAAGGGCCGAAGGTAGTTGCCGAGAGCCTGGTAACAGTGGGGCGCAATCACACGAAGCAGCGATTGATCGATCGGGATGTTGCGGGCATCAAGCCTGGTGAGCCGCTTACGGAGTCACAGTTGCTGTTGGCGGGGAGCAGGCTTTACGACCACACGGGTGTGTTCGATTGGGCCGAGGTTGATCCGAAGAGGCAGATCACCACTCAACATGCGGAAGACGTGATGGTGAGGGTGCACGAGGCAAAGCGCAACCAGATCACATACGGCTTTGGATTTGAAGTGATCAACCGCGGCGGGAGCATACCGAGCGGAACGGTGGCACTGCCGAACCTGCCGCCGATTGGTTTGCCGCCAAACTTTACGACAAGTCAGGTAACGTTTTACGGGCCGAGGGGGACATTTCAATACACGCGCAACAATGTGGGAGGGAAGGGCGCTTCGCTTTCATTCACCGGATTCGGGGGAAGATTGGACCAGCGCGGAGCGGCTTACTACATTGTTCCGAACTTTCGCTGGTCACCGTGGAAGTCAACCACATCGGCATCCTTCGATCGCAATGAAGAGAACCCGCTGTTTTCTTCGCAGCAGGGGTTAGCCAGCACTCAACTGCAGCGACCGTTGGATAAAGAGCAAAAAGACACGCTGTTTCTTCGCTATAGTTTCAGCCGGACGGACCTTACCCGCATTCTGATTCCCGAACTGGTGCCGGTCGAGGACCAGCACGTGCGTTTGTCTATGCTGAGCGCGAATCTAACTCGCGATACACGCGACAATCCGCTGGACGAGCACAAGGGCGTGCTCGAATCCGCGGAAGTCGATATGAACGCGACGAAGCTTGGATCGAGCGTGAGCTTCATGAAGTTTACCGGGCAGGCGGCATTCTACAAGCAGGGCTTTCACAACATCGTATTCGCCAATAGCCTGAGGATTGGGCTGGCGCAACCATATGCCAACAGCCGCGTGCCACTGAGCGAGGAGTTCTTTACAGGCGGCGGCAACACGCTGCGTGGATTTCCCCTGGACGGGGCTGGGCCGCAGCGCCAGGTGGATGTTTGCAGTTCGGGATCGAGCACCGACTGCTTCAAGATTCTGGTCGCCAGCGGAGGCAACGAATTGATGCTGATTAACGCAGAGGCGCGCATTCCACTAGCGATCAAGAAAGGGCTGAGCCTGGCGACTTTCTATGATGGCGGAAATGTGTTTCCCACGGTCGGGTTTCACGACTTCACTTCGCTCTACAGCAACAACGTTGGACTGGGGCTGCGCTATGCAACGCCAGTGGGCCCATTACGGATTGACGTGGGGCGGAACCTGAATGCGATTCAGGGAATCAACGCAACGCAGTTCTTCATTACTATCGGGCAGGCTTTCTAAAGCAGGTGTTATGAGATTTCATGAGTTGTTAGCCGCGCTTGGCGAGTCGTATCATCCGCACTGGCATAAGGCGCGGCACCCGTTCTTCAAGGTGGTGGCCTGGATCTCCCTGGGGATGACGGCATTCACGCTGATGGTTGCCGTTGGCGTCGCAATCCTCCTGAACAATGTGGAGTTTCACAGCTACCTGATTCGGAAGGCCGAAGCGCAGGCCGGCGGAAGTCTGGGCGTGCGTGTGCAGCTTCAGAATTTTGTTTTGCATTTTTCGGATCTGAGCGTGGATTTGTATGGAGTCACAATCGATGGCGCGAGTCCGTTTCCGAATCCGCCGCTGCTGCAGGTGGATCATGTGCAGACCGGCGTGCGCGTCGTCTCGATTCTAAGCGGAAGGTGGTACCTGAGCAGTGTTCAGCTCGACCATCCAGTGGTGCATATTTTTGTAAGTGCAAGCGGTGTTTCGAATATTCCGTCAATCAAAGGTGGCGGACAGCGGAGCAACGCATCTGTGTTCGATCTGGGCATTCGTCATGCGGTGCTGGAACGCGGAGAGATCTATTACAACGACAAATCGGCGGAGGTTGCAGCCGATTTGCATGATCTGGAAGTCAAGGCGTCGTTCAACAGTCTGCTGAATAGGTACTCAGGCCGGATGGCATACTCCAATGGGCAACTGGTCTGCGGCGCGCTGCGCCCCGCGGCGCACAACCTGGAAGTACAGTTTTACGTGTCGCCCACTACGCTTCAAGTCACACAGGCGAAACTTATAGTTGGTAACTCCGTGGTGGCGGCAGAGGGGGTGCTGAACGACTATCGCAATCCCGATGTGCGGGGACACTACGACATCGTTCTTGACGGCAAGCAGATGGGTGCGATTCTGAACGAGCCCACCCTGCCATCGGGCACGGTGCACACCGCGGGGACGATTGCGTACAAGCAAGTGCCGGGGCGCGCAGCGCTCGATGCGCTGACCGTGGATGGGAGCCTGGACAGTCGATGGCTGGAGATCCATACGCAGGCGATTCGAGCGCAGATCAATGACGTTGCGGCGCATTATGATCTGGCGAATGGCGATGCAACGTTGCGCGATTTGCGATTTAAGGTGCTGGGCGGCGCGGTGTCTGCGCGGGGAACCGTGACGAATCTAAGTCGCAGTCCGCATTCGGAGATGACGGCGCAAGCGCGCGGCATTTCGCTGGCGGGGGTTGTGCGAGCGCTAGGGCCAACGGCGCAATCCAGCAAAGTGACCGTTGCGGGAGCGTTGAATGCGGAAGTGAAGGCGACGTGGGGAAGAACATTTGATGACCTGGTGGCGAGCACCGACGCAACTGTGAGCGGGCAGGTGCAGTCTGGGCGAAGTGCTGCAGTGCAGGCGACGGTGGCAACGCTTGGCAGGCCGGTGAATGCCATCGCGGCGCCGCCGTCTTTTTCGCTGGCGGGTGCGATTCACGCGACTTACAACGGAAGCAATAGACAACTGGCGCTGGAACAAAGTTATTTGAAGACGCCGCAGACCAACCTGACCATGAATGGCGTGGTGAGCAAACATTCCAGTGTGAGCCTTCATCTGCAGGCCAACGACCTGCGCGAAGTGGATGCTCTTGCAGAAATGTTTCGCACCGCGGCGCCGGGACAGGCATTCGAGCCGCTGGGACTTGCAGGGATCGCGACATTCCAGGGAAATGTAAAGGGGTCTACGACGGAGCCGCATTTGACGGGGCAACTTTCGGCGACGGATCTTCAGTACAAGGGAACCGGCTGGAAGGTGTTTCGCGCCGCAGTGGACGCGAGTCCATCGCAATTGAGTGTGGAGCATGCCGAGTTGGACCCTGTATCACATGGGCACATTACATTCAGTGGGGGTGCGGGACTGACCAAGTGGTCCTTTACAGGAAACAGCCCGTTGCGGGTACAACTGAACGCATCGCAAGTAGAGATTGCGAACATCGCGAGGCTTGTTGGGCAGCAGATTCCTGTCACCGGCACGATGAGCGCGGCGATTACGATGCATGGGACAGAACTGAACCCGGTTGGCAATGGGAGTATTACGGTGGTGAACCTAACGGCTTACGACCAGCCGGTGCAATTGGCAAAGCTGACATTTGAGGGCAGGGAAGGCGAGGTGCACGGCGAACTGGCGGTGGAGCTTCTTTCGGGGAGATGGAGGGGGAACGCTACAGTGCGGCCGCGCGAGAAGACTTACCAGGGAGAGTTGGACGCGATCGGCGTAGATCTGAGCAAGCTGCAGGTAGTGAGCGCAAGAAACTTGAAGATCGCAGGCGTGGCGAACCTTCATGCGAAGGGACAGGGGTCATTCGACGATCCGCAGATGAACGCGACCTTGGCGATTCCGATGCTAACGGTGCAGGGACAAAACGCAAGCGGCATCAAGCTGCAAGCGAACGTCGCGAATCACATTGTAAATGCGATTTTGCAATCGTCGGCGGTGAATACTTCAATCCAGGCGAGGGCGAAAATCGAAATGACCGGGGATTATCTGGCAGACGCGACGCTCGATACGCAGGGTATTCCACTGGGGCCGCTGATTGCTGTTTATGCGCCGCAAGCGGAGGGTTTGACGGGGGAGACGGAGATCCATGCGACGCTGCATGGTCCGCTCCGCAACCAGACGCAGCTGGAGGCGCACGCAACCCTGCCCATGCTAAGAGTGGCGTACGGCAGCACAACCGAGCTGGCAGCAGCAGCGCCCATACACATCGACTATCAGGGTGGAGTGATCAAAGTGCAGCGCTCGACTGTTCGCGGATCGGATGCGGACCTGCAGTTTGAAGGAAGCGTTCCGGTGAGCGGCAATGGGCCTATGGCGGTGATGCTGGTGGGGACCGTGAACACGGAACTGGCGGAGCGCTTCGATCCCGATATTAAAAGCTCGGGACAACTGAAGTTTAATATCGATTTTCATGGTCCGGCGAGCGGCGCGGGTTTAGCAGGACAGATCAATATTGTTGACGTGAATTTTGCTTCGAGCGACTTGCCTGTGGGATTGCAGCATTGCAACGGCGTTCTGACCATGACCCGGGACCGACTGAAGATCAGCAGCTTCAAGGGGAACATCGGAGGAGGTACGCTCACGGCGCAGGGCGGCGTTGCCTATCGGCCAGCGATTCAATTCGATCTGGGACTGAATGCGCAGGGAATGCGGGTTCTGTATCCGCAAGGAATGAGGGAGAATGTGGACGCGAACCTGCGGCTCTTTGGAACAACCGACACGGCGGTTCTTGGCGGCGAGGTACACCTGTCGGATCTCTCGTTTACGCCGGCGTTCGATTTGTCCAGTTTCGTGGGAGAGTTCGGGGGCGGAGTTGCGGCGCCGCCTTCGAGAGGTTTGGCGCAGAACGTTCAACTGAATGTGGCGGTGGATTCCACGAGCAGCGTGAACCTGGCGAGCAGAACCCTGAGCCTGGGCGGAACGGCGAATCTGCGACTGCGCGGGACTGCGGCGGACCCGGTGGTGCTCGGGCGCGTGAATCTGAACAGTGGAGACATTGTTCTGAACGGGAACCGGTTTGTACTCAACGGCGGCACGATCCAGTTTGTGAACCCGACGGAGACGGAACCGGTGATGAATGTGTCACTGTCCACCTCAATCCAACAGTACAAAATCGATCTCCGCTTCCAGGGGCCAGTGGACAAAATGCGAACGCAGTACAGCTCGGACCCGGCGCTGCCCACCGCGGATATCATCAACATGCTCGCGTTCGGGAAGACGACTGAGGCGAGCAATGCCAGCGCTACTCCGGCAAACCAGGTAGCAGAGTCGCTGATAGCGTCGCAGGTGTCGAGTCAGTTGACGAGCAGAGTTTCCAAGATCGCCGGAATTTCGCAACTCTCTATCAATCCGGTGCTGGCGGGGAATAGCAGCGCGGGGCCGCCGGGCGCAAACATCACCATTCAGCAGCGCGTAACCGGGAACTTGTTCGTCACGTTTTCAACGAATGTGGCTTCGACGCAGAGCCAGACTATCCAGGGACAGTACCAGGTGTCGCCGAGACTTGCATTCAGCGCTACCCGCGATCCAAATGGCGGATTTGGCTTCGATACGCTCATCAAGAAGAGCTGGTGACGGGAGCTGCATCCGGATCACGAAACCATTGCGGGCACGATCTTGGACAGTTTGTAGCCGAGAGGAACCGGGGTGGTTCAGTAGCTTTTGGGTGAAACCTTAGGTAAGGTAGAGTGGCTTAAAAAAACCGCAAAATCCCAGTACTACAAGGAGCGGCGCTTAGGGAAGGCGTCGTCATTTCTCCGCTTGTTCGTTATTCGCCCATCGATGTGCGTTTGGTTTTGCGATTTCATTTAACGGTGGGCGCGCTAAGTCAAAGAAGATGAGTTTTGCGATGCATGGGCCTATAGAGTATTGTCAATTCGACCCTGATTTTAATTGAGAACCCACAATGAAATTGAGACGGCGGAGTTCGGCGGCGGTTGCGATTGCGGCTCTTCTTTCTCTGACGGTTTGCGGGATTGTGGCCTGGCGCGTGGAGCGCGCGCTGAACGCCTCTCGGCGCGAGGCCGTGCAGTTGGGATTGATGATTGTCGAGGAGCGTACGCTGGGCAGGCAGCCCAATCCCGGTTTTGAGGGGATCAGCGCCCCGGCGCTTTTCAAAAGCGCGGCGTTCTATCAGGGGCGACTCTGCCTGGCTGGTCCGACGGGGCTTTTCGTTTACTCAACCGATGGCGTGCTAGAGCACATTTACCGGGTTGGAATCGATCTGCCCGCCGCGCCCTTGGGAGAAATGGTCGTGGGAGTGCTGACCGGCTCGCGTCGGCAGGAACTGCTGATTGCGACCATGGGCGAGGGGGTTCTGGCCTTCGATGGAGAGAGCTTCCGGCAGATCCGCGCTCGGCAGGAAGAGGCGCGCACAGTTACGGCGATTCTGCCGCTCGGCAGCGGTCGGTTGCTGATCGGCACCAATAAGCTGGGCCTGCTGATCTATGACGGCAAGACGCTCAAACATTTTCACTCCACCACCGACAACGTTTATGTAACCGCATTGGCGGGTGCGGAGGCGGAACTGTGGGTGGGTACGCTGAACGATGGGTTGATTCATTTTCGTGGCGGTCAGAGCGAGCGTATCGATGAAGAGCAGGGCTTGCCCGACCGGCGTGTCGAGCAGATTGCTTTGGGCGCGGACCGGGCCTACGTCGGGACGCCGTTGGGGGTGGCGGAGGTGCGTGAGGGCAAGGTCGCACGCGTGCTGGCTAGAGGACGATACGCTCGCGCCTTGATGGTTGAGGGTGATGCGCTGCTGGTGGGGCAGATGCAGGAGGGTATACTGCGCGTGCCGCTCAATGGGGCGACGGGGGATGTGCAGGCGCGGCGGGCGATTGCGGCGGTTGGTGGGGTTGGCTTGGATGACTCCCATCAATTCCGCAGAGGGCGCGGAATGGATGGGACACGGAGTGATCTTTCTGATCCGGCTAAAGAAAAGATCGGCGCGGCGGGAATTACGATCGAAGGTTTTCTGGCTATGGGCGCGCGCCGTTATGCGCTGGCCTCCGATGGCGTGCTGGAGCGCGAACCGGGCGGCGAGTGGCGCAGGGTTTTGAGCGGGGGCGGCGCGCAACTGACCGATCGCAACATCTCCGCGCTCATGGTTGCCTTAGACGGTCGGCTCTGGGTGGGCTACTTCGACCGCGGCATGGATATTCTCTCTGCTAATGGAGATCTGAAGCACATCGAGAATGAGCAGGTCTTCTGCGTCAATCGCATTGTGGAAGAGGCGCGGAGCGGCGCAGTTGTAGTGGCTACGGCCAATGGCCTGGTGACCTTTGACCGCGATGGGCGACAGAAGCAGGTATTGACGCGCGAGGATGGATTGATTGCCGAACATGTGAATGATGTGGCGCTCTATCACGATGGCTTGTCGGGCGAGGGGATGGCATTGGCTACGCCGGCGGGGATCACATTTATGGATGCGAGCGGCGCGCACAGCATATATGCCTTTCAGGGACTGATCAACAATCACGTCTATGCGCTGGGCGCGAGCGGCGATCAACTGATTGCGGGAACGCTGGGCGGGCTGTCGCTTCTGACGGATGGCGAAGTTCACAGGAATTTGAATACGGGGAACTCCGGGCTGAAACATAATTGGATTACCGCGCTGGCTGGAGTGGGAGGCGATTGGCTGGTGGGCACGTATGGTGCCGGCGTGTTGCGCCTGGAAGCCGACGGCAGCGTAACGCCGACCGAGGCTACGCAGGCCGGAGTGGTTGTGAATCCCACGGCGATGGTGGCCGACGGGCGGTTGGTGCTGGCGGGAACCCTGGGCAAGGGATTGATGGTGGGCGACGCGACAGGTACGCGATGGAGGACGATCACCGCCGGGCTGCCTTCACTGAATGTGACGGCGCTGGCCATTCATGAGGGTGTGGTCTATGTTGGCACGGAGAATGGTCTGGTGAAGATTTCCGAGGGCAAGCTGTAAGCGAGGGATGCGATGAGGCGAGCGGGTTGGATTTTGGGACTTGTATTAATGCCGATGGCGGCAGCTGCGGATACAGGCGTGCTGGTTCCGATGGACAAGCAGGTCCCCGATCCGGCGATTCTTTCGCTGAGCGAGATGCAGGTAGAGATCACCATTGATAACGGCGATGCGCGGGTATGGATGCGCCAGGTTTTTACCAATCATACGAATCGCCCGCAGGAGGGCAACTATCAGTTTGCGCTGCCAAGCGGGACGACAGTCAGCGACTTTGCCGTCTGGGATGGTCCGGTGCGGATTCCGGCGGTGATTATGGAGCGAAAGCGCGCCAAGGCGATCTATCAGGAGTTGAAGAACCAGGCGATCGATCCGGGTCTGCTGGAGCAGGGCGAGCGCACTGAGGACGAAGCTCGGCGCAGCGCTCTGTTCAGCGCGCATATCGTCCCCATTCCGGCCTACGGAACCAAGCGGCTGGAAATCGAATATCACGAACACATTTCTGTGGCGGCTCGCAAAAGCTACTTCCTGTTGCCGCTCAAGCCGGACAGCTACTTGAGCCAGCATGCAACCAAGCTCACCATTCATTTTGTATTGCATTCTGCGGCGCGAATGAGTGGCTTTGCGCTGGCCGGTCATCTACTACCCTTCCGCATCGAGCAGCAGGATGAGCACACGGTGCGCGGCACGATCGACGAGGCGAATATCGATCTGTCAGAGGATCTGGCGGCATCGTGGACGGTGAACGAGACGGGCAACGCCGTGCAAGTGATTACCTTCCGAGACCCGAATCCAGTTGCGTCGCTCTCTATGCAATTGGCGCCGCCCGAAGCGGCTGCTCAATCAATGGGGAATCTGAAGGGAAAGCCAAGCGCGCCAGCGGAGCCGGGCTTCTTTGAAGCTCTGGCGCAACTCACTTCTCCTGCTGCGCCAGCCGGCCCAACCGGCGTGCAAGGTAGCCGCACAGTGGTTGTGCTGATGGACACTTCGCTTTCGATGCAGTGGGAGAAACTGGAGCGAAGTTACGCAGCGGGGGCCAAACTGCTGGAAAGCCTGGGCCCGGAGGACCGCTTCAATCTGCTGCTCTTCAATACCAAAATCGACATCTTCAAGCCCATGCCGGTCAGAGCGGAGCAAGCCAGCGTGAAGGCAGCGATGGATTGGCTGCGGCAGAGCCACCTGCGGGGCGGAACGGATTTGCAGAAGGCGCTGGAGAGCGGGCTGAGCCAATTCAATGGAGCGGAGACGGGGCCTGGCGCGGCGTTGGTGCTGCTCAGCGATGGCGAGACGACGCGTGGCGTGATTCAGAGCGGCAAGCTGGCCGATTGGTACGCTGCGAAATGGAAGCAAATTCCCACCGAGCGGCGTCCGAGAACCGATGTTTTTGCGGTGGGTGACGATGCGAATCTGCCTTTATTGCGCATGCTGAGCCGCAACGGCGGCGTGATGGAGCAAGTGCTTTCGACCAAGCCAGTGGATTTCAAGCTGGATGCGTTTCTGGGCAAGGTAGGGCGCACGCCGACCGGGAATGTGCGGCTGGAGATTGCTCCGCAGACGGCGGTGGAGAAGGTTTACGCGCTGGAAGATGCGGTCTTTGACGGCGGCGAGGCACGCTGGGTGGGCCAGTATATCAGGCCACAAAAAGCTGTGAGCTTCACTGTCGGCGGCGATCAGGATGGCCGTGGGCTGAGCGCTACCACCAAGACCGATTTGCCCGCACAGGCCTTGGAGCACGATCAATTGCCGCGCTTGTGGGCCGGCGCGCGCGTGCAGGCGCTGCTCGAACAGATCGAACGCGAGGGCGAAACGGAAGCCGCGATCAATGAGATTATTCGTCTGGCGCGCAGGTACAAATTCGTCACGCCCTACACGTCGTTTCTGGCTGCGCCGCGCGCGCTGCTGCGACCGCGCGTGATTCGCCCGGGCGACCCCGTGCTGCGTGTGCATACCGACACGGCCATTGTTTCGGTAATCGCGCTGTTCCCTTTTGGATTGGAAAAGCCGCTGCGTTATCTGTCCGGCGAAGATGTGTGGCAGACGCGCTTTCTCGCGCCAAGCGAGATGAAGGATGGCAGCTACTCGGTGCGGCTGGTGCTGCGGGACACCAATGGTCAGGTCTATCGCGAATCGAAGAGCTTTGTGATTGCCTCGACTCCGCCTACCGTGAAGATGCATCTTGATCGGACGCGATATCGCGCGGGCGAGACAATTCCGCTCAAAGTGAGCGCATCGGAGAGCACACGCACATTGACGGCGCGCATAGAGGGGCTTGCGGCTGTTAGCCTGCGATGGAATCACGAGGCCGGTGCAAGCACGGGCCAGATTACATTGCCGCAAGCATTGCCTGCGGGAAGTTATCGGCTTTCGGTTACGGCGGAAGATATGGCACACAACCTGGGTAGCGCGGAGGTGCACATTGAAGTGGTTCCTTGAGCGCAGGCATGACCGCAGACAATGGATGAGTAATTTCAACTTTGACATGAAGCGCACCAGAGTTGGAGTAGGAGCGATCGTTCTCGGCGCGGCGGCTTTGTCTGCGTCGGCCTCGCTGATTGCATGGCAGAATCCCGGCTTGCTGCTGGGCGCTGGCAACGGACTGACGCGCTGGATGGAAAACTCCGAGGCTGGATCGGCCACGGAGAAAGCACTCTTTCGGCTAATGAAACTGCCTGGAGGCGAAGCTCTTTATCGCCGCTCGCCGCGCGAGGCGAGGCCGGAGCTGACGGCTCTGATTAATTCGAGCAAGAACAGCGCGGCGCTTTACTCGCTGCGCGCGCTGGAAGACGAGAAGGCTCTCGACTTTGACGCAGCCGAGCGCGACTGGAAGGCGTGGGCGTTGAAGGCTGACGACAAGGCCGCTGCCAATCTCGATCTGGCGGATTTTTATGAGCGCCGTTTGAAGCCGCAGGAGGAGTTGGCGGCTTTGGAGACGATAGGCCAAGCTCCCGCAGGCCCACGTGAGCGCTTGACTACGGCCGCATTGCAACAATCGTGGAAGGCTTGGGAGCGCGCGCTCACCGTGATTGATCGATATGCATTGCCGCGTTCGCTGGCGATGCGCGAGTACGCCGGATGGGAGCAACGCTATGCTCAGGAACCGGCAGTCTATCAGCGCGAGTTCGACTTCGATTTGGCGGGCAAGGATTACACATCTGATTCTGCTTTAATTGCGCGTTACCGCAAGGCCTTTCCCGGCGACAAGCATTTTCCAGTCAGCGCCGAGGCGCAGGTCGAGGCCGCACGCGGTTCAGCGAAGGATGGGCTGGCTGTCTATGATCGCAGCTTTGAGCCTCTGTGGCCTGCCGAATTGGTGAAGAGCTACTACGATCTGCTGGTGAGCGACCATCAGATTCTGAAGACTCGTGATCTGCTGCGTGCGCGGCTGGCGTCCGCGCCTGACGGTGGAGAGGATGCTCTGCAGGATGCGGCCAAGCTCTTTTACATATTTCAGCAACAGGGACAGCTTGAAACCGCCAAGGCCGTGCTTGCCGGCTATCGAGAGCGCAAAGATGCTCACGGCGCAGCGTGGAGCCAGGACGAGTTGTATACGTTTGCGCAATTGCTTGAAGCGGTACAGGATTTTCCCGAGGCCGTGCGTTACTATTATGCGCTGGCTGCGAAGTCGCAGACTCCCGATGCCAGTGAAAAAGGTCTGGCGGGACTCGCGCGCATTCTGCTCACCGCGCCCGAGCAACCGCTGCGCGTGGGGGCGGGCAATCTGGCGCTCTACAAAAGCATCGCGACGATGGATAGCGGCCCCGGCTATCTGAATGGAATTCTCTCGCTCTTCTTCAACTCGCAGCAGCCGTCCTCCGAATACTCCGATCAAGATCAGCTGGCAGTGCCTTACTTTCATCGCGCCAGAGCTGCGGAGCTTATCGCGGAGATCGATCGCCGATTTCCGCATTCTGCCGCGAGGGCTGAACTGCATGAGCGGTTGATGACCGCTTACTTGGCCTACGCTGAAAACGATGCCGCTATCCACGAGGGAACCCTTTATCTGGCGCAATTTCCTACGGATACTCATCGCGTGGAGGTGGCGCTCCAGGTGGGCGACCTCTATAGCCGCGCCAATCAATCAGAGAAAGAATTCGCTCTCTACAAAACTCTGCTGAAGGAACTTGCGGCCAGGGCCGACGGCATTCCGCTGGGCGAACAGGGAGATGTTGATGCCAGTGGAACGGCAGGCACGGCGAGCTCCGGTGAGTATGCGCAGGTTCTCAATCGCTATCTTTCGCGGCTAGTTGCAATGCAGCGATTACCGGATGCGCTGGAGTTACTGCGCGGCGAGCTCGACCGGAATCCGCAGGACCCCGGCCTCTATGAAAGGCTCGCAGGTTTTCTTGATCAGAATCGTTTGAATTCAAATGAAGAAGCGGTGTATCAGCGCGCCATCGAGCAATTTCAAGAAACCAGCTGGTACGCCAAGTTGGCCCGTTTTTATTTGCGCGAGCGCCGCAACGCTGATTATGGCGCGCTCTCGCACAAAGTGACGGGAATATTTTCTGGAACCGATCTGGAAGAGTATCTGGAAAAAGCGCCCGCTCCTGACTCATCGCTGGCTCTCGAGGTCAATCGCTTTGCGCATGAGCGTTTTCCGCACGATCTTGCTTTCGTGCGCAATCTGATCGAGTACTACAGCGACTTCCATCATTCGAATCCGGAAGAAGTGGAAAAGCTGCTTTGGGAGCATTGGTCCGAATCAGCCGACTTGCGCGATCGGTTGTTCGAGTTG
This sequence comes from Occallatibacter sp., assembly GCA_049513195.1. Lineage (GTDB taxonomy): Bacteria > Acidobacteriota > Terriglobia > Terriglobales > Acidobacteriaceae > Telmatobacter. The sequence goes on along the minus strand of JBEKWJ010000001.1, from coordinate 44,670 downwards.
CTCAGCAGCACCGGACGGCTCGATGAACAATTGAGCAAGTTGCGCCTACAGGCTCCTGAGATCGATAAGGCCAACTGGAGCGGGCTTGCGCAATCGAATCCAGCGGCCGAGCGTTTCTGGCTGGAGTCGTGCCTTTGGCAATCGCGGTATGAAGATGCGGTTGGCGCGGCCGATGCGTTGTCAGCCGAGTTTCCCGCCGATGATTCGCTTGGCAGTCAAGCGTCGTCGCTGCATCGCTCGCTGGCCTACTTTCATCCTGAGGAGACCGACAGGGCGGTCGCGATTGAAAAGCGGCTGTTGAGCGCGTGGCCGGATGATCTGGAAAGAATGGCGCGCATTGGCGACATCTACGCCGACCGGGGGCGCATGAACGAGGCGGCGCCCTTCTGGACACGCATGGCGGAGGTGCGTCCAGGCGAGGCAGGCGGTTATCTGCAATCCGCTACGGTCTTCTGGGATTACTTTGATTTCGCTTCAGCATCGGCGCAATTGCTCAAGGCGCGCGAACGCCTGCAGCAACCCGCGCTCTATAGCTATGAAGCGGGTGCGGTCGAAGAGAGTGAGGGCAATCCATCCGCTGCGATCAAAGAATACGTGGCAGGCGCATTGGACTCAAAGCCTTCTGAAGAGAGCCGCGCGCGGTTGTTGAAACTGGCGAGCAGGCCAGATCTGCGCGCATCGGTGGAATCGGCAACATCGGCACTCTTAAAAACCGCAACGCCCACGGGCACAGCCATTGAATTACGCGTGAACCTGCTTGACGACGAGCATCGCACTGCGGATTTGGCGGCGGAATTGACGCGGAGCGTTGCGCTGACGGAATCCTTTGATGTGCTCGATGCCATTTCAAGCGCTGCCCGAGCTCATGAGTTGCCGGAGGTTGAGGAACTTGCTCTGCGCCGGCAGATCGCGCTCACCACCGATCCCGTTCATTCGCTCGAATTGCGCTATCAACTTGTCGACATCTTGCAGCGTCGCAATGCCGCGGCGGCTGCGGAAGAGGATGCGATTTTTAGCGAACACCCCAAGGTGCTTGGCGTGGTGCGTTCAACCGTAGACTACGACTGGACGCATGATCGCAAGCCGCAGGCGGTTACGGTGCTGCTGGAGTCAGCGGATGCGGCTTACCCAGAGCTGCGGCAACAATTCCAACTTGAAGCGGCGCGCAAGCTGACCGAATTGGGCGAGTGTGCGCGCGCCAAAGCGATCCTTGAACCACTGCTTAAACAAAAGCCCCTGGATGCAACAATCGAAGCAGCTCTTGCTGACAACTACGCGCACTTGGGCGATCAAACGGGTCTGGAGGCTTTTTACAAAACAGAGTTGGATCAGGTGAAATCCGCGGCAATGGAGCGCGGGGAAAAGACGGAACGTCTGGCGCAATTGCGCCGCGGCATGATCGCGGCAGCATCCCTGCTTGGCAACTGGGACGATGCTGTGAATCAGTATATTGAACTGATCAACGCATATCCCGGAGACGCCGCACTCGCACAAGAGACCGCGCTCGCGGCGGGCGCGCATGGGCAACGCGAGAAGCTGCTCGACTTCTATCGCAAGACGGTCGATGCATCACCGCGTGATGCGCGCTGGAGTATCCTGCTGGCGCGGCTGGAGACGACGCTTGAGGATTATCCCGCGGCCATCGATGCCTACTCGAAGTCGATTCGCGTGCGCCCGGAGCAAAAGGATTTGTACGAGTCGAAGGCCGATCTGGAGGAGCGTCTCTATCGCGTCGACGATGCCGTGGCCGATTATGAACAGCTCTACAAGCTGACCTATCATGATCCGCAATGGATGGAGAAAGAAGCTGAAGCGCGGGCGCGACAGGGCCGCAATGCGGAGGCCGTGAAGGCGCTCGAATCGGCATGGATTACGGGCCGTCCACCACGCGCGACAAATTATGTTGAAGTTGCCACGCGGCTGGAACATTGGGCCCTTCTTGACGATGCGCGCAACTACGCCGAACAATGCGTGAACCTTGCCGGCGCCAATCTTCTAATCGAGCCGGGCAATCAATCATGTGCAACAATCTACGCGCAGATCATGGCGCGTCTGCGTCAACCGGATGCGGCCTTCACGCGCCTAGCACTGGCGCGCATGCAGGCTGAATCCGTACCGCTCTCGGCGGTGGCAGAACAGGTTGTGAAGGAAGGTTTTGGCGCAATCACAAACGAAGACTGGCGCAGGCAGCGCGTTCGACAGCGCACTGAGCTGGCGAAGTCGGCCTTCGCTCAAGGCTTGAGGTCGATGGCCGAAGTGGCTGGAACCTATTACACGCCGGAGGAGAAGGTGCAGTTTGCCTCGTGGCTGCAAACCAAGCTCGCTGGAGCCGCTGATGGGAGCGAACTGCGCGTTGTTTATTTGCCCGCGATTCAGGCTGCGGGATTGGCCGAGATGGAGTCCGATCTGCTTTGGAAGTTTGTGGAGAAGAGCGGAGATTCTGATCGAGGCGAATTGAATGTGTGGCTGCAACTGCAACGGCAACGCGTGCAGTTGGATGGCGTCGGTGCGAAGCTGGAAGCATTGGCGGTGAAAAGACCCCGCAATCGCCGATCGATCTTGCAAAGCGCAGCAGGGATTTATCGCACACTAGGAGATGACGCCAACGAGTTGCGCATTCTGGACACGCTGGCTGCCAGTGGTTGGGTCAACGATACGCCGCGCTACTACCAACTCGTACTTGCCACGCGTTCGCAGGAGCTTTTGCGAAGAGCGGCCGGCAATATGGGCGCACAGAGGGATAGCAGGGATAACGTGGCGCAGTTTTTGGTGGCAAATGCAAAACCAGAATTGGTTTTATCCGGAATTACAGCGAGATCTTCCGGAATGGCTCCCGTTTGGAAGAAAGCTTACACGGGGCTGACGGGCCTCTATCTGCGTGTACATTCGCAGCAAGTGCATGAGGGCTTTGATGGCGCGTTGGGCGGCGAGCAGACCATCGGCGAACGCATTGCTCATCCGGCTGATCGCGACAAGCAACTGGCGGGCGAAACCTGGTTCTACTACGGCTCGCGCTACGGTGAATATCTGGACAAAGAAAAAGACTCGCAGGCCGAAGGCTATCTGGAATCGGAGTTAGAACATACGCCGGAAAGCGCTGACGCTTACGCTGAGCTTGCGGATTATTCCGTGCTAACGGGACGGCCAGATGCCGCGCTCGCCGACTATCAACATTCACTCGACCGCAAGAGCGTTCAGCCCGCCGTACTCGACAGCATTGCCGCGCTGGAGTGGAAGCAGGGCCGGCAGGCCGATGCGCTCGCCGCGTGGCAGTTGGCCGTAAAACAGTTAGTGGCGGAGATGGACGCGCGCCATGTTCCGGAAAGCTTTTGGAATAATTTTGCACAAGTGCTGAGCGACGTTTCGGCCCATGGTCAGCTAGCCGCGATTGACGAGCAAGTGGACGCGATGCTGCGCATTTATCTGGCGCGCAACGGCGAGTATCGCGTCAAGCCTTTACTCGAAGCAGGCTATCACGCTCACAATGATTCGATGAAATGGCTGTTTAGCATTACCACAGCGGCAAGCGATCAGTCGAGTGTGTTGAACTCGATCATAGCAACCAGTTGGCAAATCGATTCGGATCGAAAAGCACAGTGGATTCGCGAAGGCCAAATGAGCCAGATTCTTGGGCGCATTGCAGAACTAGAACGGAGCAAGACGGAGAAACAATCCGGTGAATATAATTGGAGCCTTGAGAATGCCGAGTCCCGTTGGATTGATGCGCTGCTCAACGAAAAGAAATTCTCTGAAGCACGCGCGGAGCTTGCGCACATTCCCGAAGAGAGACTGAAATCATCACCGTGGCTTGCCGCAAATCTGCGTTTAGCCGAGGCGGAACAACGCATACCGCAGTTGGTTGCTCAGTGGAAGAAACAGCCCTCTGCAGCGCCAGCTTCGAATGAGTTGTTTTCGGCGGTTCATCAACTGAGTGAGCCGTCAAAGCGGACAGTGATGCGCTTCGTCTATGAGCGCGCGCTTGATACGCGCGAATTGACCGCGCCAAACTTTCTTGGCCTTGCGGCCATAGACATTGATGAAGGCGATGTGAAGAGCGCGGTTTCTTTGCTGAAGCGCTTGACGCTCATCAGCAGCAATCCGCGCGCTGATGCGGATTCGTCCGCCAGTCTTCTGGAATCAAAGCGCAAGTTCTCTGAAGCAATTGAGTTTCTTCAGCCGCTTGTGCAATCTTCATCGTGGGAGACGGACATCAAGATTCGTCTTGCCATTGCAAAGCTCGCTGTCAACGCACAGGACGCTCAAGCGATCACAGCGCTTACCGCAACGGCCGCCGATTCCAAAGCAACATATGCGGAAAGAATTGCAGCAGCCAAGGCGTTGAAGGGCCACGGAACAGCCGTCAACGCAACCGGCAGTGCGGAATTGAACTTGCTCGCGCGCGAAAGTTGCCCAAGCGAAGATGAAGCTAGCAAGCCATTCTTTGTTCAAGCGCGCATGAGTGCCGCCGCATGCGCAACCGATAAGAATGTGCGGGAACGGCTGTTATTGGCCGCGATTGATCTTGCGCCCAGCGATACGGAGTTGAGGTTGAAGTACATTTCAGCCGCATTTGAAGTGAGTCAAGGCACGCACGCGCTGGTCGCTTCGGAAGTGATTCTCGGTGACGGTAGTTTTTATGGCCAGCGCTACTCGCAAGGGGACGACTCCCTCGAGAACGAAGGCTACTACGGCCAGAACAAGATTCCATCCCTTTCGACGCTTCGGCCGGAAGAGGCCGCTAAACTCACTTGGTTTGGGATCCATGCACGCGAGAAGCGTTATGAAGAAGATGAAGCATTGACGCTTTTGAAAAGCGCATTGTCCTCTGAGACAAACAGTACACGCCGCCAAGCGTTCGAAGAGGAAGAGCAACGCCTGGAGACTAAAGCTGCCCGCGAGGCGGAGAATGCGGCGCGTGCTCCCAACATTCATAACGATCTGGAGCAGGATCGAATTGTGCGCCCGCGCTTGCTGCCAGGCGATTCGTTCGTGTCGCGCAAAAAAGCGCAGAGCGAGGAGGATGCGGAATGAAACGACGCCTCTTGATTTCTATAGCAGCACTGGTTGCGAGCTGCGGATTGGTCTATGCGGTGGGTGCACTGGAACAGGCCATCAAGCCCAAACCAGAACTGGCTTCCTGGCTTCCCGAAGGCGCGCTGCTTTCCATCGAGGCGCGCGATTTCAACTCGCTGCTGGGCGATTGGAATCTTTCGGAGGAGAAACGAGCATGGCTTGTCAGCGATAACCATGCGGCTTTCAGCAACTCGCGCCTGTTCACGCGCCTCTCGCAGGCGCAGGATGAGTTTTCTGTAGCCGCCGGCCTTCCCGCCGATGAGAGCCTGCTGGATAAAGTTGCGGGCAAAGAAAGCTGCATCGCTTTGTATGACATCGGCAATCTGGAATTCGTTTATCTGACGCGCCTCGATGAAAGCTCGTTCAAAAGCACTCCGCTGTGGCAGACGCGCGGAAAATTCGAGGAGCGAAGTGAAGCGGGCAGCAACTTCTATGTGCGCAAGGACGAGCAGTCCTCGCGCGTTGCCGCCTTTGCATCGAAGGATGGGTGGCTGATTCTGGCCACGCGAGAAGATTTGCTGGCCGGGGTGCTGGACCGCATGGCCGGAATCGTGGCGCAGAACCTCGCCGGCGAAGGCTGGTATGCCGAAGCCGTAAAGCAGGCTGCGAGCGAGCGCGGCGATCTGCGTATGGTTTTGAATTTGCGAAAGATTGTTCCCTCGCCGTACTTTCGCAGTTACTGGGTGCAGCGCAACGTGACCGAGATGAAGCAGTACGCAGCTGCGGTGAGCGATTTATATCGCACTAGTCAAAGTTATCGCGAGGAGCGCGTGCTGGAACGGCGAGTTGCGTCAGTTGCCGTACCTCAGATTGATATGAATAACCTCGTTGCGCTTGTGCCTGATGATGCAGCCTTCTATGCCGCGCAGGCCGCGCCGGAGACGGAGAAACTGCTGGACGAGTTGCGCACCAACCTTCTTGAGATGAAGCCGCAGAGCGCCGCGGCGCCGTCCACGAACGCGCCATCGGCAGCCAGGGCAGAAGATGCGGGCAACGCCACGCAGTTTGACATGACGATTGACAATGCCCCCGCAGCGGTCAAGCAACTGGATGCTTACGAGCCGCTGCGCGCGCTACTGGTAGCTGCGCAGCCGGAGTCGTCGATCGAGATCTATTCCTCGCGCCCGCCGCGCGATAGCGTCTTTGTTTCTTTGCAGAGCGCAATGGCGCTAACCTCGTCGCGTCCCTGGGATGTGGAGGCGGTGCGTCAAGCGTTGACTCAAGCATTGTTCCCTGGTTTGACAGCCGGTAGACTCGGCGTGCAATGGACGAAACATTCAAGCGCCGCCGGCGAATTTCTTGAACTTGATGGTGCGGTGCCTTTGTTTGTGGCCGTGAACGGCAGCCAACTGCTGCTTTCGAACGATTCGACTCTGTTGGATGAGATGTTGGCTCGGCGAACGACGCAAGGTCAGGCAGGCGAGAAAAATACGATGACTTACACGGCTCTCTTCCGCCTCAGGCAAGAGCAGGGGAATTTTCGCCGCCTGATGAAGCAACTCGATCTGGCTGGTCACGGGAGCGCTGCCAGCCAAGATGGAAGCGGGAATAGCGCGGCTCCGGCCTTCTTCTCCGGCAACGTGGCCAATCTCGGCCGTGCTTTTGCCAATATGGATTCTGAGCGCATCGTAGAGAATGATCGCGGCACCATGGTCACGCAGACGGTTACCTATCAATGGACACACTGATATGGATGAGGCGGATGACTGCAATGCAAACCTGCATCGGGCGAAAGGTGGTGTTCGCCATTTTTGTGTGTTTTCTTGCCATCTCATCAGCGTCTGCGCAAACGCAACTTTTTTCGCAATCCGCTGAAGCCGCCTTTAGCCGCGACTTTCCTAGCACCAATCTCTCCTATCTACTGATGGACACATCGGGTATAGTTCTGGCCGAACGATGGTCAGGCCCCGATGTCGTCGCTCCGGGTTCATTGGTCAAGCCTTTTCTTGCCCTTGCCTATGGAGAACAGCATAGTGGCCGATTTCCCAAGGTGCGCTGCCTGGGCACACAGAGCCGCTGCTGGCTTCCTCGCGGACATGGCTATTTGGGATTGGAAGAGGCGATTGCAAACTCCTGCAATGCATATTTTTTGGAACTGGCTTCTTCAATGGATAGCACAAAGGCAGCGCAAACTTTCGCCCGCTATGGACTTACGGGACCTCCCGCGACTGCAACTGCAAGCAGCCTCGTGGGGTTAGGCGGAAGTTGGGTGGAATCACCACCGGTCCTTGCGAAAGCATTTCTGCAACTTGTGAACGAACGGCAATCACCGATGCAGGGCAGGATTGTGATGGGAATGTCCGGTTCGGCTTCGTACGGCACGGCGCGCGCGGTCGACTCGCAACTGGGAAGAAATGCGGCTTTGGCGAAGACCGGGACGGCGCTTTGTTTGCACGCGTCGAAAGCTGCCGCCGATGGTTTCACCGTCATCCTGTATCCTGCGCTTCAGCCGCGCATACTACTGCTGGTGCGCGTTCACGGTAGCACCGGCGCCGCGAGCGCGCAGATCGCCGCATCCATGCTACGTTCTTTGGGAGACGGTGAGTGAGGATGCTGCCAATCATCGCCTTGCTCATCCGTGCGCGCAGGCTCCATGTACTGATCTCCTTGCAACTCGTCATTTTATCGGCGTCTGCACAACAGGTGATTCGCTTCGGAGTACTGGGACTTTTTCATCCGCAGGAACTGCTGCTGGAACCGGAGAGCCGGAATGTACGCTCTGTTACGTCGCATGACTCCAATGGTCAGGCCGAGCAAATCCTCAATGGAGAGGCCGGCCATCGTCAGATCGTCTTCCGCGTCGAGGAGGGCCGTGTCATCGCCGGGTCTCGCTCCGCACGCAGCTGGACAGCCTCAGCGCGCGATGGCAGCGCATCGGGATTCCGACTGATCGTGCCGGGAAAAATTCGCCGGTTCTATTTTGGAAAACTGATAATTCAGGCGCAGGATGGCGAACTCGTAGCCATCGTAGAAATGGAGCGGGAAACTGCGGTGGCCTCGGTCGTTGCGTCGGAGATGGTGGAAAGCGCTCCACTTGAAGCCCTCAAGGCGCAGGCTGTGGCAACACGTTCCTTCTTGACCGCTGGTCCAAGGCACGGCAACTTTGATTTTTGCGATACAACCCACTGCCAGTTTCTCAAGTCTCCGCCCGCTTCAGACAGCCGCGTCGCCAAGGCCGTCGAAGCCACACGCGGACTGGCTCTTGCCTATCGTGGCAAGCCGGTGGCGGCAATGTATTCCAGCCGCTGCGGCGGCCAAACGCGCAGCCTGCGCGATGTGGGTATGGAACCAGGGGACGCCTATCCGTACTACAGTGTGTCCTGCGCCTGGTGCCGGCGGCATCCGCTAACCTGGCAAAGCAAGATCGGCCCAAGCGCGCAGCCGCCACAGTCAACCAGCGAGAACCAAAGAATTATTCAAGCTCGCCAATGGGGCTGGGGAGCAATTCCCGGCAGCGGCTTCAAGGCGACCGCGGAGGGCGCAGGCTGGCATCTTGAAGGCCACAGCCTCGGTCATGGCGTAGGAATGTGCCAGCATGGAGCGGGCGGTATGGCAGCGTCCGGCGCGGATTACCACGCGATTCTCGCCCACTACTATCCCAACACGTCGGAGATCTTACTGCCATAACGGGTCTGAATGTTATGTGGCCACAAAAAGATTGCAACGACAATGGAACTCTATACCCGGATGACGAGCAACAGCAGGCAGCCCAGGGGTGCCTGAATGCGATTGGGAGAATGCTGAAACAAAAAAGGCAAGAAGGGAGGAAATCAGCGATCACGGTTTGGACTGAAACAGCGAGGGTAAAAATCGTAAGTGATTGATTTGTATGGTAGGCACTACTGGACTCGAACGAGTGGCCTCTTCCGTGTCAAGAAATGCCATGAATCGCATGTTGTTGACGGTGCAGTAGTTATCAACCGGCACAACCGGCAAAAACGGCCCTCTGGGCGGTATTTGCGACAAAAATGCGACAAACTTTTTTACGGGCCTTTGGGCTGGCTGTGTGGGACCAGCCCGAAGAATATCGGTCAAATCACACTAACTGAAGGAGCCTTCCAAAGTACTTGGAGGTTTGCCTGTATCTGGATAGAATAGTCGGAGAACATATGCCATCTCCGAGGAATCTATCCGATGCCGCACAAACGCCCTATACGGGCGCGATGGGCCGCGCCATCGGCGTCTTCAAGAAAAGCGGCGGCATCCTCAATACAAAACGCGCGGTCGAACTGGGCGTGCAACGCTGCGGTTGATATGTTTTACACCACGCCGGACGTAAAGCTGAAATCAGGCGGGTTTCCGCAGAACTGCGATCAGCATCCTACCATTGGCGGTAAAGTCTGGCAGCAGTGGTCGCGGCACACCAATTGGCGCTCGGGGGTTGATAGCCTCCGTTCGTTCCTCGCATCTGTCACCGCAGAGATCAGCCGGGGGATATGAACGATGCGCTACACAATAACCATGTGCCAAGAAGACTACGAACGGTTGACCGCGCATCTCTTTCACTCTGGCTCGGAAGAGGCGGCTTACTTATTATGCGGTCAATCTACAACCAGCAATGAAACACGGCTCCTCGTTCGGGAGATCATCCCAGTCAGACCAGACGAAATCGACCACTCCTCTGCGATCCATATGCAGATACAGCAGGCCTCTTATCTCAGGGCGATGAAATTAGCAGCAGAGCGGAATCTCTGCTTTGTGTTTGTTCATTCTCATCCTCCAGATATTCCCAGACATTCTCCACAGGATGACATTACTGAGCGCCCGCTCTTCCGAACTGCGTACAATCGCATACATTCGACAACTGCAATACATGGCCGCGCAGGCTGCTATGATGCAGGCTCTTGAGACGAGTTCACAGACGATTCAGTAAGAGGTCTTGGAGGGAAATATGGAAGCAGGCGAGAAAATACAGGCGAGAATCGAGGAAGCCACCATAGGAAGCGGCTGTAAACTGCTGATAAATATGGTAGGCACGACTGGATTCGAACCAGCGACCTCTTCCGTGTCAAGGAAGCACTCTAACCAACTGAGCTACGCGCCTGAAATGCAACTTCAGCTAGTCTATCAGGATCGGGGCGCCTAGATAAAGGTGGGCTGCCGTACCCGCCATGCTGTACCATCGTGGATGTTCTTGAAGCCGCCATGAAAGACCTTGCCAGCGAGCGATTCAATCGATTCCGCACTGCCCCCAACCTGCTCACGCTGTTGCGCATTTGTCTTGCCCCATTTCTGGTAGCCGCCATTCTGGAAAATCGGTTTGCGCTGGGTTTTGCGCTCTTTGTGACAGCCGGACTGACGGACGCATTGGATGGTCTGCTGGCGCGCCTGCTGAAGCAGCGCAGTCAACTGGGCGAGTACCTTGATCCAGTGGCTGACAAGCTGCTTTTGAGCACACTCTTTCTGGTTCTCATGCACATGTCACTGATTCCGGTCACTGTCACGGTGCTGGTCTTCGGCCGGGATGTGGGAATTCTGGTGGTGGCAGCCATTCTGTACGCGGCCGCGGGCAGGCGGGAGTTCACTCCCAGCCTCTTCGGCAAAGCCAACACCATGGCTCAAGTTGCGGCAGTGGCCGCCGTGCTGGCACAACAGGCTCTGCTGCAACATATGCTGTGGCAACAACCGACCGCTGTCTATTGCGTAAAGCTCTTTCGCCTGGTGGCGCTCGATGCCACGATTGGATTGACCATCGCCTCAGGGCTGCATTACGCCTGGGTGGCGGCCAAACGCGTGGGTGCTCAAGCCGCAAATGGCCACGGAGGAAAGTAAAAAGCTCTCGACAATTATGCCTGCCTGTATCGACAATCAATCGCCTCCACGGCGGCCATATTGCCGTAGTGGAGGGTTCTGTGACCGCGAGGGAACCTATAGCCGCACCCCAGTTGCGAGACACATGACCTTGCTCGCCTCGCCATAATCGCCCGAGGCGGGGAATCTCCCTCGCATTCGCATTGCGCCAGTGGCCGGCGCGAAGCTCAGGAATCTTCCATGCTGGGTTCTGTTTCGGCGCTCTCTTCAATCTCCATATCGCTGAATTCTTCGGAGTCAAAGACATCGCCACACTCCATGCACTCGACAAATTCAGCGTCTTCGTGCCGGGAGACGATACGTACTTTGGGATGTTTGCAGATGGTGGCCATCGCTCGTGGTGGTGGTGGATTTAACTGCTCTTTCGCCAGATTGTACTGGCATTTCCTTCTTTTATAAACCTATTTTTGTCGAATTCTTCAGGTCCTTCTCAAAAAAATTCCGGGCAGGATTCCAACCGGTCCCGAAAGATTTCTTCTGGCACTTGTAATCCCGACAGAAACGGTCGTATACTAAATACGGACCTAAGAGGTCGGATATTCGATGCTCAAGCTGACCAAAAAAGCCGATTACGGTCTCATGGCGCTCAAGTTCCTCGCCGAGCACCCGGAAACCACCGCGCTCAGCGCTAAAGACGTAGCCGACGCTTACGGGATTCCGGCGCAACTGCTGGCCAAGATCTTGCAGCAGTTGACCAAGTCGGGCCTGCTGCGCTCTCACGCCGGCATGAACGGCGGCTATGCGCTGGCACGGGAGGCGCGATCGATTTCCGCTTACGAAGTCATTCTGGCCATTGACGGGCCGTTTTTCATCACCTCCTGCACCAAGGGCAAGACGGGCTGCGAGCTGACCACGAATTGCACCATCAAGGAGCCATTGGCGCGGGTGAACGAGACCATTGCAGGAGTACTCAAAAGCATCAGCATTCAGGATCTGGCAGAGCACGAACACCCCGCCACACGAGAGCGCGAGACGCACGGATTAGTGGCATTGACCTTATGACGAAAGCTTTCCCCCTCCGCGCCAGAGCGCGGAAGAGCAACGGATGAGGATGGAGACGAAGATGAGTAAAGTAGAAAGCGCGATTGACGTACCCGCGGGCGTAAGCCTTCCGATTTACATGGACAACCACGCCACCACGCCGATCGATCCGCGCGTGCTGGCCGCAATGATGCCTTATTTCACTCAGAAGTTCGGCAACGCAGCCAGCCGCAACCACTCCTTTGGCTGGGAGGCGGAGCAAGCTGTAGAGACCGCGCGCGAGCAGATTGCGCGGCTGATCGGCGCCACCGCCAAGGAGATTATTTTCACCAGCGGCGCCACCGAGAGTGACAACCTGGCCATCAAGGGCATCGCCGAAATGTACCGCGAACGCGGCAACCATATCATCACCCAAGTGACAGAGCACAAGGCGATTCTTGACACCTGCAAGCGCCTGGAGAAGAGCGGCTATCGCATCACGTATCTTCCAGTCAAGGCCGACGGGCTGATTGACCTTGAAGATCTGGAGCGGGCCATCGACTCGAAGACGATTCTGGTTTCAATCATGGCGGCCAACAACGAGATCGGCGTGCTGCAACCGATTGCCGAGATCGGCAAACTCTGTCACGAGCGCGGCGTGCTCTTCCACACCGACGCGGTGCAGGCGGTGGGCAAGGTTCCGGTGGACGTGATCGCCGATAACATCGACGTTCTTTCAATCTCCGGGCATAAGCTTTATGGACCCAAAGGCGTGGGCGCGCTCTATGTGCGCCGTCGCAATCCACGCGTGCAGATTGCCGCGCTAATCGACGGCGGCGGCCATGAGCGCGGCATGAGGTCCGGTACTTTGAATGTCCCCGGCATCGTGGGACTGGGCAAGGCTTGTGAGATCGCGCAGGAAGACATGGCCACTGAAGCCGCGTTCCTGACCGGCCTGCGTGACCGGCTGAAAGACAAACTCGAATCCGAGCTCGACTACGTTCATGTCAACGGATCGTGGGAGCATCGTCTGCCCGGCAATCTGAACATGAGTTTTGTCTACGTCGAAGGCGAGTCACTGCTGATGGGCATCAACGACATTGCTGTTTCCAGCGGATCGGCCTGCACCTCGGCTACGCTCGAGCCATCCTATGTGCTCAAGGCTTTGGGACTTGGTGACGATGTAGCTCATAGCTCCATTCGTTTCGGGCTGGGCCGCTTCAACACCCAGGCCGAGGTGGATTATGTGGCGGCAAAAGTCATTGACGTGGTGAAGCATTTGCGCAAGCTTTCACCACTCTATGAGATGGTGCAGGAAGGCATCGATCTGACCAAGATTCAGTGGGCGGCGCATTAAGAACAGGAGGAGGATGACGTGACCAACAATGAGATGAATCGGTTGCAGATTGGCTCTTGGATTGCGATTGCCATGATGAGTCTCCTGATGTTGTTCGTTATCTTTCAGGATCGGTTGGGCGCTTATCAGGTCTTCTGGAAGGTAGTCATTCCATTCAGTGCTTTTTCTTTTTGGATACTGGCAATGTCCATGGGATTCATCAGCCGAATGAATCAGAGGAAACAAGCAAGAGGCGCGGAAGAGAGCGCTCGCCGGAAAAAAGAGTAGAGTGCGTCACCGGAATCGCACTTGCTCAAGCTGAACGATCCGAAGTAAACGGTGTGGCGACGCATCGTGTGCGAGAAAGATTGAGAGCATCTACAGGCAAGTCTGACGAATCAAAGAAGAGTACAGCGGCTTCCCCCGCAGAAGGAGCAGGCAAATGGCATACAGCGACAAGGTCATCGACCACTACAACAACCCGCGGAATGTGGGCCAACTGGACAAGGCATCGACGGAGGTCGGCACCGGTCTTGTGGGTGCGCCAGAATGCGGCGACGTGATGCGCTTGCAGATTCGGGTGAACCCCGCGACGCAGGTTATTGAAGAGGCCAAGTTCAAAACCTTTGGCTGCGGCTCGGCAATTGCTAGTTCATCGCTGGCCACTGAATGGATCAAGGGCCGCACGGTGGACGACGCGCTCGGCATCAAGAACACCGACATCGTGAAAGAACTCTCGCTGCCGCCCGTGAAGATTCACTGTTCGGTGCTGGCCGAGGATGCGATTCGCGCAGCCATCGGCGACTGGAAGAAGAAGAACGGCGCGGCCGCTGCGCCGGCAACCGAAGCCGCGACTGTTGCGGTCGCGCAGTGAGGAAAAGGTAAGTATGTCGAATATGGTGAGTATCGAATCGAAGCCGGCGGAAGGGGCTATCGCGACGCAACCTCCCGCCGCAGGCGGAGTTGGCCCCACCGCAAGTGGCTTGCAGGTAACAGACAAAGCCATCAAGCGAATCCGCATCGCAATGACCAAGGAAGGCATTTCGCCTGAAGAGGGCGGCTTGCGCCTGGGCGTGATGGGCGGCGGATGCTCGGGGCTTTCTTACTCGATCAAATTCGACACGCGCCCTCGCGAGCGCGATCGTATCTATGAGTTCGACGGCGTGAGAGTTTTCGTCGATCCAAAATCATTTCTGTATCTGCACGGCATGACGCTCGATTATGAAGAAACGCTGATGCGCCAGGGATTCAACTTCATCAACCCGAACTCCACGCGCTCCTGCGGCTGCGGTTCGTCGTTTTCATCGTAGTTTTTGTAAGAGTGAAACTATGTTAAAGGTTCTCGATTCTGCGGTGCCCATAGCCTGTTGGTCGTGTTCGATAGGCCACAATGATTCAACGCTTTTTTGCCCGCATTGCAGCAAGATCCAGCCTCCGCCTGGCGGCGATTATTTCTCCGTCTTCGGCCTGGAACCGAAACTCAACCTCGATCTTTCCGCGCTGGAGCATGAGTTTCATCGCCTGAGCCGCAAGCTGCACCCTGATCGCTTTGCCCGCGCGCTCGATAACGAAAAGCAGTGGAGCCTTGCCGACACAGCGCTGCTCAACGACGCTTATCGCACGCTCAAAGACCCTCTGCGCCGCACGGAGTATCTACTCAAACTTGAGGGCGCCGAGATTGGTGAGGAGCACAGCGGCAAGGATCGAAAAGATCCATCTCGCGTTCCCGCCGATCTGCTTGAAGAGGTCTTCGAATTAAACATGCAGCTCGAAGAGATGCGTGCGGCCCACTCGACAGGCGAAGCTGACCCGGCTCTGCAGGTCAACCTGGAACAAGCCAAGATGAAGTTCGACGTTCTGCTGGAAACCGTGGATGAAGAACTCCGCCATGAGTGGCAGGCATGGGATTCTGGAAACATTGCCACGCGGCAAGCGTCACAAAAAAGGATGGTGGCCCTGCTCGACAGGCGGCGTTACCTCAGCAATCTGGTCCGCGACGTGACTGAAACCCTGGGAGCTTGAAAGAAGAAATGGCTGAAGGACGCGTAGTCGGAATTGACTTGGGAACCACTAACTCCCTGGTCGCATATATGGAAACTGACACGCCGGTGGTGATTCCCGGTGTCGATGGTTCGCATCTGGTGCCGTCGGTGGTGGCTCTCGATCCCATTTCATCCAGTGGCGGGCGGCCAACAGTTACCGTCGGCAATAGTGCGCGCAAAGCGCTCATTGAGACGCCAGAGCGCGTCATCTACTCCGTCAAGCGGCTGATGGGTCGCGGCCTTGAAGAAATTCAGAGCGAGTTGAAGCTCTTTCCCTTTCACCTTGCGGGCGACGTGGAAGCTGGAGAAGTTCCGCGCATTCAACTGGGCGAGCTTCGCTTCACGCCACCGGAGATTTCCGCATACATTTTGCGCCAGCTCAAGCGCAACGCCGAACGATTTTTTGGCGCGCCGGTCACGCAGGCAGTTATTACGGTGCCCGCTTATTTCAACGATGCGCAGCGCCAGGCCACCAAAGATGCGGGGCGCATGGCCGGTCTCGAAGTGCTGCGGCTGGTGAACGAGCCGACCGCTGCCGCATTGGCTTACGGACTCGACCGCGCCAAGGTGGGCACCATTGCGGTGTACGATTTTGGCGGCGGCACATTTGATATTTCGATTCTCAAACTGCGCGACGGCATCTTCGAGGTGCAGTCCACCAACGGCGACACCCACCTCGGCGGCGATGACATCGACAATCTACTCCTGGCCATCGCTCTCAATGAGATTCACGCCGAGCATGGAGTGGATTTGCGCCTCCATCCGGGTGCGGTGCAGGCCGTGCGCAAAGCTGCTATCGAAGCCAAGATTCTTCTTTCCACCGAGCAAGTCGCGCACTTCAATATCGAGCTGCCCAATGGTGATCGCTACCAGAGGGAGATTCCCCGCGAAGTCTTTGAGCTGCTCATCGAACCTGTTCTCAAACGCACAGCGGCTCCTTGCAAGCAGGCTCTCGCAGACGCCGGAATTACCCCCGAGCAGATTGACGAAGTGGTGCTTGTCGGCGGCTCCACGCGCATTCCCGCGGTGCGCCAGTTAGTCGATGATCTCTTTCATCTGAAGGCGCGCGGCAAGCATCCGCACACAGAACTTAATCCCGATGAGGTCGTAGCGTTGGGCGCGGCAGTGCAAGCCGACATTCTGGCCGGCGCATCCAAGTCTACGGAAGAGATGCTGCTGCTCGATGTAACTCCACTTTCACTCGGCATCGAGGCGTTGGGTGGAACCGTAGCTCGGATTATCCAGCGTAACTCAACGGTTCCAGCGTCGGCCACGGAGCACTTCACCACGGGAGTGGATGGCCAAACCAATGTTGCGATTCATGTGGTGCAAGGCGAGAGAGAACTTGCCGCCGATTGCCGGTCGCTGGCGCGGTTTGATCTCAAAGGCATTCCGCCCATGAGCGCCGGGCTGCCGCGCATCGAAGTCAAGTTTCTCATCGACGCCGACGGAATTCTGCATGTGACCGCGCGCGAGCAGCGTAGCGATCTGGCCGCGCAGATTGAAGTGAAGCCGACATATGGATTGACCGACGAGCAGGTCGAGAGCATGATTCTCGATTCGTTTGATAACGCCGAGGCAGACTTTGCCAAGCGCCTGCTGATTGAAGCGCGCAACGAAGCGGAGACGATTCTTGCCGCGGTCGAACGCGCGCCTGAAAGTCCCGCATGGGCGCAACTGACCAGCGACGAGCGAACGGCGATTACCTTGGCCCGCGACTATCTGATCAAAGCCAAAGAGACCGAGGACTCGGCGGCGATTCGCGAAGCAACGCTGATTCTCGACCACGCCACCCGCCGCTTTGCGGAATTGATGATGGAGGCTGCTGTCTCCACCGCGCTGCGCGGCAAGACGATGAACGATGCCGGCGAGGAACTGGACGAGGGCGTGACCGCGCCTCATGCCATGGCGCCAGCGGAGTTCAAATAGAGCAGGTCAGCACGAGGAGTTTGGACCTATGAGCGAACCATCCGAGAAAAACATTCCCGCCGACAAACTCGTTCGGGTCACCTTTCAGCCCGAAGGGCGAACGGTGGAGTTCGAGTTCGGCAAAATGCCATACGAACATCACGGCAAGCCGATGTCGTTTCTCGATGTGGCCGAGAACAACGATATTTTTCTCGATCATGCCTGCGGCGGCGTCTGCGCCTGCACCACCTGCCATTTGTGGATCAAGGATCAGGAAGGCATCAGCCCGCCCGACGACGACGAGCTCGACCGGCTTGATATGGCCGCAGACCAGCAGTTGAATTCGCGCCTTGGCTGCCAGGCTGTCATCACACGTCCCGGCAACTACGTGGTCGAGATTCCCAAGTGGAATCGGAATTACGTTACCGAGGGCAAGCCAGCGGTTCTGGCTGAAGAAAAGTAAGGAGCGCTTTTTATGCCGCGCGAGATTCTATGGACCGACGCCGAGGAGATCGGCATACAACTGCAAGAGAAGTTCCCTGCACTGGACCCTTTGACGGTGCGCTTCACCGACCTGCACCGTTACGTTACCGAGTTGGAAGGCTTCGCCGACGACCCTGCCAAATCAAACGAGCCGCGCCTGGAGGCGATTCAGATGGCCTGGCACGAGGAGTTCGAGGACGCGCAAGGGTGACTTCGGTTCATTCGAACTCCCGCTCCCACTCGCTCCAGCCGAATGCGTCCTCAAAATGCACGAACTCCTTTTCTTTACCGGGGACAAGATAGACGCTCAGCACGTCGAATCTGATAGGCGGAGCTTCCTCCTGCGGCAATTGGCGGATGTACGCACGGGTCAGCCGGCGGAGGGTGTTGCGTTTGTGTGAGTCGACGGCAACTTCGGCAGGAGTGGCGTCGTGGGCGGTGCGGGTCTTCACTTCGACAAAGCACAGTCTCGGGCCCTGCCATGCAATCAGGTCCACATCGCCGGGCAGCTCACCCGCCGACCAGCGCCGCGCCACCACGGTGTAACCCTTGCGGCGCAGGTAGAAAAACGCTGCGGTCTCGCCGTCAATGCCGGTGGCTAAATGAGCGGGCACATCTTCCATCCGGCCGAGCCGGCCAGCTAACCACTCGATGCCAGTCAGCGCGCGCTCCTCGCATCCGATCCGCAGGTGCCCAAACCATCCCATGGAAATCCATTGTCAACTGGATTAGCGAAAGGCGCAACTCTCGCTCGCCGGAAGACTTTGGATTCCAAATTGGAACATGCGGGTTCACATCCGGGAAGCCTTGGTGCATCCTGGCAGATTGTCCTGATTTCCCACTCCCGCCTTGCTGTGAAATGGGCGAGACTGAATGGGTTGTTGTAAGAGAGAGGAAGAATCGATTATGTCTCATGGCTTGCTCGGAAGCCTGTTTTCACAGCGCGGCACGCAGGCGTCGCTCGTTCCAATGAGCGTTCTTGCGCCCACAACAACTGCGCTTGAGACGGAAGTGGATCGTTATTTTGAATATGCGCTAGACGCGCTGCCAGTGAACGCGATGTTTTGCGATCGGGAGCTCATTCTGCGCTATCTCAATCGCTCGTCGCGCAAGACCCTGCTCACGCTTCAACAATATCTGCCAGTCCCCGTCGACAAGATTGTCGGCAACTCGATTCACATCTTTCACAAGTCCCCGCCGAACATCGAAAGAATTCTGGGCGCGCACGAACATCATGGCGTACACCATCTTCCACACAAGGCGACCATTCCGCTCGGTCCTGTGAAGCTCGACCTAGAGGTTGAGCCGATGACTAACGGACGTGGCGAGTTCATCGGCGCCGTGGTGGTCTGGGGGGTCAGCACCCAAGGGAAGATCGAAGCGCTTCGGGCAGCGCAGGAGTCGCAACGCACCGACATCGAGCATCTGAATGGCAATCTGCAGATGGTGGCCACGGCCACGCATGAGATCGAATCCAGCATCGCCGAAATTGCCAGAAACGCCGGCGACGTCTCTAATGCCGCTCAGAAGTCGCGCACCGCGAGTGCGGAGAGCAAAGCAGCCATCGAGAGCCTCAAGGCATCCAGCAGCGGCGTAGCCAAAGTGGCGGGGCTGATTGCCTCCATCGCGACGCAGACCAGCGTGCTGGCGCTGAATGCGAACATTGAGGCTGCCCGGGCAGGCGTGCATGGCAAGGGTTTCGCCGTAGTGGCCAGCGAAGTCAGGAAGCTGGCTGAACAGACGGCCTCGGCCACCGCCGAGATTCAAGCCAAGGTGACAGCTATCGGCGTGGACGTTTCCACAGCCATGGCGGCAATCAACCAGATCGCCAGTCAAACCGAAGATCTGTCAGGGTTATCGCAGCAGATGGCTGCCGCCGCCGAGGAGCAGCATCTGGCGGTGCAGGAGATGGCGGAAAATCTCGAACGCGCAGCCCACCGCACCTCAGAGATCGCGACTATGCGCCTTGATGAAACAATGTTGTAACCAACGATGACGCCGGGGACAGGACACAACAGCAGTAGAAAAAGGTTTGGCAGGCCGGGCTAATCAACATCTGGCTCCGCCAACCCCCACTTTTTCTCTACGCCGAGCTCACAGCGGAAGACTGCCTCGAAGCGTTAGCATGGAATCAGCCCGATGGCGAATTCCCCGCACAATTCAAATCTCCCGCAGCGCAAGACGGCCACCACGGCCTCCATCGTTCTCGCCTTTGCCAGTATTTATTTCTTCTGGGGCTCGACCTATGCGGCCATTCGCATTGGAGCAGCCCAGATGCCCGCGTTGCTCATGGCTGGAACGCGCTTTCTGGTTGCCGGCGCAATCTTGCTGGCTTGGTGTCGCTGGCGCGGACTGCGCATCTTTTGGCCGCCCAACGCGATGCTTAACTTCAGCCTGGTTGGGCTCTGCCTGTTAACCGGGAACAATGTCAGCCTGGTGTATGCCGAGAGGACTGTCTCTAGCGGACTGGCTTCGTTGGTGCTTGCGGTGATTCCTCTGCTCGCGGCCCTGGCTGAGATGTTGCTGCCCGGCGGCGAACCGCTGCCCGCGCGCGGCTGGCTGGGGATGACTCTGGGTTTTGCGGGCTTGGCCGCCCTCGTGTGGCCCTCGCTGCACGCCGGTTTGGCCGGAGATCACGCCCGCCTGCTCGCCCTGGCAATGTTGCTGGCGGGGGCCTTTGCCTGGGTCGCGGGCAGCCTTTTGTCACGGCGAGCGCGGCTGCCGGTCAATAGCTTTGTGGCCGCGGCCTGGCAGATGCTGATCGCGGGAGCTTTCAATCTGGCGTTGGGATCGGCTCTTGGCCAGTGGCCGCAGTTTCACGTGAACGCGGCGTCGGTTGGCTCGCTCGCTTACCTCATCACTGCAGGCTCGCTGCTGGGCTACACGGCCTTCGTCTATCTGCTGGAGCACGTGCCGGTCGCCAAGGTCGCGTCGTATGCTTATGTCAACCCGGTGGTCGCCGTGCTGTTGGGAATCGTCCTGCTCCACGAACGACCCGAGAAGGCCGAGTTTGTCGGCATGGCAGCCATTGTGGTGGCCGTCTTCCTGCTCACCACGGCCCAGGTCAAGGCCAGAGCCAACGTGCTGCCCTCAGCGGAACTGGAGCCGACGCTGGCCGAGTAATCGCATCCGAATCCTCAATGCAGGAATCTTTACATCAAGGAGAACTTGAAAATGGTTAGACTTCTGGTTCAATGGCTCTTGAGCGCCGTAGCCTTGCTGGTGGTTTCCAATCTCGTGCCCGGCTTCTATATCGAGGGCCTGGGTCCTGCGCTTGTGGCAGCGCTGGTCATCGGCCTGCTCAACGCGACGGTTGGGTTCTTTCTTAAAGTTGTCACATTCCCCATCAGCATCCTCACCCTCGGGATTTTTCTGTTGGTCATTAACGGGTTGATGATCCTGGTGGCGTCGAACCTGGTGCGAGGATTTAATGTGCGCGGATTCGGCCCTGCATTCTGGGGCGCGGTGGTGCTGGCTTTGCTGGGCATCCTCATTCGCGCGGTAGCTAAAGGCGCGTAGCCCGCATATGTATTTCCCTGCGGTTTGACGCGCCTGTGGCCACTCTGCGAAACTTGCCCGCATGGAATACAAAAGGAAAGTTGAGTACGCTCAAGAGCGGAAGATGCGCACGCGGAATACGCCTCTCTATCGTTCAGCGCATTGGCCTATCTGGATATGGGTGTTTTTTCTGGCGCCGGGACCGCTGACATTCACACTGTTTGCGCATGGCTTCAGTTGGGGCAACTCGCTCTGGCTTGGTGCGGTTCTGGTGGGCACGGGCGTGGCTGCATTGCGCGGACAGTTGCCGGGTGCGGAGCCGGGACCCTATATTCTGCGCTTCGATGAGGACAAGCCGAACCCGCTCTACCGCCGCGTCTGCTATACTTTCGCCTGGACGGCCGTCCTGAGCTACGCGCTGTTGAACCTGAGCGGTCTGGCGATTGCCGCGGTGACCGGCGTCTGGCAGATGAAGCAGATTTATTACTACGCCTATCTGCCGCTGGCCGCCGTGATTTTGCTGCTGGGCGCGTTGGGGAAATTGCCGCGAGTGGGACCATCCACCAAGGGAGAAGGCACCGAGCGCCGCTACTTCTACGGCTCGGTTTGGGCGGTAACGGCGGCGCAAACGCTACTGCTGGTGCTGTGGAAAGCTCTGCCGCAAACCGCCGCAACCAGTCTCATCAAGCTGGCAGCGTTTGTCGGCGCACTGGCGCTGATGGGAGCCCTTGCCTATCGCGGAATGTTGCCACGCACACGCCCCATCTTGCCGGGAGAGTCCATGGTCGCGGATTGAGGTGCGGTCGGCACCTGGCTATGTCACAGTCATGAATGATAACTCAGCGAGTTATACGAACCGGCTAACTGAGAGTTTTCTCAAGACTATCTCGGCTCCCCAAAAGGAATATCCTTCGCATCCGTTGGAGGAGAATCCGTCAACATCGCCTTGCTTCCGTCGGCTGTCTTGACGTTGCTCTCGGTGATGGTCCAGTTCTTTGCATTGGCAATAGTGCCGGCAGTGGCTGCTTCTATCTCCAAATGGTCAAGACGGAAGTTATCGAGAGTGGCGTTGGGGTAGGCCGCAACGCTGAACGCTCTCTTAGCTCCGGTTGCTTTGATATTCCAGATATGAACGTCGCTGAAATGAGGCAATCCTTGTAACTCAGAAACCTTGGTCGTGAGAGTCGTCCAGTACGAAGCAATGTCCTTGATGCCGGCCGGAATCGTCGCGTAGCTGTAACTGGGGTTCCAATTCATAGTGATATGAATCGGCACATCAACCCCCTCGAGCGTAAGGTCATGAATGCGGATATCTCGTGCGTAGCCACCCCGTGTGTGAGCAGACTTGAACAGAATGCCAGAGGGTACGCCTCTCAGCGCGGTGATGTTATAGGCCTCGATGTTATGAAAGCCTCCTGAGGTCTCGCTGCCGATAGTAATGGCAGCCGCGCCCCGGCGCACGATGGAGTCACGAATCGTAACATCCTCCGTCGGCCGATTGACGCGCAAGCCATCGGAGTCGCGGCCAGCCTTGAGGCACAGCGCATCGTCATTCACATCGATGTCTGCATGTTCGACAAGAACATTGCGCGATGAGTCGATATCAATGCCATCCGTGCTGGGACCTTTTCCACCCTCGTTGTTGCGAATGGTAATTCCATCAATGTGAACGTCGTGAGAATAAAGAATATGAACAGTCCAGAAACCGGAACGTTTGAGCAAGATGCCCCCGCCAAGCTGTATGTTGGACGAGTTTTGAATCAGAATCAGTCGCGGCCGCTGACAGTCATAATCGGAAGCCCAGCGCAAACCCTTGGGCTCATAAGTGGCGCGAAGATCCCAATAAGACTTCCACCAGACAGAACCATTGCCATCGATAATTCCTTTGCCAGTAATTGTGACGTTGTGCTGATCACGAACATTGATAACAGCTGCGGGCCAAGTCATCTCGATGCCTGCGATTCGGGTAGGTAGAATCGGGTAGTCATTCAGATTCGCCGAACCAATCAAAGTGGCGCCTTCCGGCACGTCAAAAGTGACGCCCGATTTGAGAAATAGGGAACCTGTTAGATAACTTCCGGGCTTGAATGTGACCCTGCTCCCCACTCCAGCGGCAGCATCGATAGCCTTCTGAATATAGGGTGTGTCAAGCGTTACGCCATCACCCTTCGCACCATATTTGTTGACCAGAAACGCTTTCGGTGCGGCAGTCGCCGTGCCCGCTGTAAGTAGAGTGAGGAACGCAGCGCCTATTACCCATCGAGTCACTGTTCTCATTGGGCCCTCTGTTCAATAAGGTGAATCGGACCGAATAGTCCTGAAGGAATTGGTTTCAGATTGTCCATGTCCTGGGGATCAAAACGCTTTCCATACTTTGCTCTTAGCGCGGTGTAATCGCGTGGCGGCTGTCCTGCGAGCAGATTGATGGCGGTGTTATAAACATGCACCTCGACATGATTGTCGCCAGTTTGAACAAACTTCGAAATATCGATCCTGTAAGGTGGATGCCAAAGCGACCCGACTCGTTTTCCATTGATAAATACTACAGCAGCCTCGCGAATCGGCGGGTCGAGCAGAGCGCTTATCCCAAATGCCTTGGACGGCCGATTGTCGACAGTAGGTGTCCCTATCCCAAAGTCAAGCAGAGTGTTGAATTCCGGCGAAGACGCCTGATCACGGCCCATCGTAAAACTGCGTGTATAGATTGCTTCTCCTGAATAATACTGCCTGCTTGGAAGCTCCGTCCATGAAGTCAAACTTGGAAGAACTTGAGAAGAATCTCTGTTTGCAAAATGAATCGTCCAACCATCACTCAAGTCCGCGAGTTGATTTTCTTTAAGCCGCGCGGTCTTAGCTTTTGAGATGCCGGGCATTTCAGACTTTTTCAAAACATCATCGCTCAAAACAAATACACGAGACTCATAGGGCGCAAGCAAGAGATCGACGCGAGAATTATGACCGCGCATCCCTTCCCAAAGAACAGAACCGCTGTCCGGATCCCATGCGTCAATATATGGACGATTAGATCTAAACTGAATGCTCCCATCGATGGCTTGGTTACTTGTGTTAACAACATAATAAACATCGCTGTCCGATAGCTTGCGATGAATAAACCCAAGGCCTGAATTCTGTCCAGTCGCATCCATGTCGGGCGCCAGTGCGCGGTGAAGTGCCTCGGCGATGTCGCTGATCGAGGCGACTTGAATGCCATTGTGCTTGCCGCCTTGGAAGAGCGATGCCGAAATCGCCGCGACCTGGCTGGACAATCCCTGTTCCGTAAAGCCCGGCGCCAGAGACGGAAGCTTGCCAAAAGCGATTACTTTGCCAGTTGTGGCAGCATAGCTTTCAATCTTTTTATAAGTTGCAAGCGAAATCCTGTCTGTAGGCGGAAGAACCAAGATAGGATAGGGTATTGCACCGAGCTTGTCGATCGTGACAGCATCGATGTAATCAACATTATAGCCAGCGTCCAAAATCGCTTCCATGAGTTCCGGCGTGATCCGTTTCTTCATCTCGTCGGTCACGGAGACGTGCCCCGGTGTAAATGCTCCCTGGGCATCGTCCTCTGGAAGAAGAATGGCAATGTCGTTAGCAGGCTTTCCCTGGCGCAGCAACCAGCTTACACGCTGTAAATACCGTGTAACATCAGGCATCACTGGAAACCATGGGTTATGCGAATTAAGAGCTGCGGCCGCGTAGAGTGACCAGCCAGGCTCGCCAGCCGCCGGCGGGGAATAAGGGTAGCCATGTCCGACAATCTGGTTCACGCCGAGAAGAAACATGCGGTCCGCCTCAACCTTCATGTCCAGCGGAGTGGCCCGGAACGCGGGAGAGTGAAGCCATGTCCATGTTTCGGCAGAGGTGACTTCGCGGTTATAAAGGTGGTTGGCGGAACTTGCCCAGCGCGTGAAAGAAAAGGCGCGCCACTGAGGCCCCTCACCTTCCGCCAAGTTGGGAACGACCTCATCGGCAAGAATTACGGCTGGTTCGCCATACGTCTGCGAACGAAACAGCGTCTGATGTGCCCTGGCAAACTCAGTCACTGAAGAGAGATAGTTATCGCGCATAAGTTCGGAGAGCGTCAGGCCCCAATCGTGACGGATAGATTCCGATTCCGGCGTGCCTCCCGCAAACAGTTCTGGTAAGTGGGGAATCAGATCGTAACCGCGGCGCTTCTGAAACTCGGCAGGAAAGTCGATGGTCCAATCAGATCCGTACACTTCAAGCGAATCGGAGAAAACGGAATAGGGGGGATGACTGCCGAATGCATTCAACAGTGGTGTAGCAACATCAGCCAAATGCTTATCGATAGCCGCTCGAGAAAAATGATCGAGTACGTAGCCCTCAGCTCCCGCAGCCGGACGCTTGACGGTTTGCCGAGTGTGGCTGGCAATAAAAAACAGTGCTGTCTGAGTGCCTGAAATAACGCCAACAGAACCGGTGGTTAGATCAATGCGCCGCGCAGTTGTTGGATCGAATGACTTTTCTGTGCCGGAGACCGCAAATGCGGCGATCAACCTCTCTCCCTCATCGAGGGTGGGCGGAGTTACTGTCGAATCGATAATAGGGACGGAGACTACTCTGAGGCGGCCCGCTGCCAAAGAGAGCGTGGTGTTCGGTCCACCATAAGGCCATCCACTGCCAAGCGTGATATCGATGCGCAGGCCGAGCGACTGACCCATGTCATTGACATAACTTATATCATCCAAAAACTCCGGAGACAGGTATTGCAAATTCTTTACACCTTTAGCTTCATCGTCAAGCATCACGGGATAAACAGGTTGAATTTCGACGCCGCCGATGCCTGCGCTCCTCATGGTCTCCAGTTCTTTTTGGAGTTCCGGTTTGGTTACTGCAGGACCAAACCACCACCAGCGCATCATCGGTCTTGCATCGGCCGGTGGATTCAGGAATCCCTGCCGCAAATACTTGCCGGAATCTTGCGCAAGCAAGAGCGTCGCGACAGAAAAAAAAGTGCCAACACAATGATCATGCGCTTTACGAAGGGCAGTCTATCCTGCCTGAACAACCTCGCTCGATAAATCATGGCGTAACTCCCGCGAACTTCGTCAAAGAGTGAATGCTGCCTTTTTGCCGAAGAATCTAATTGAAATTGAACCATTGTCTGCTCTATACCTGCGGAATCTTCATTACATTGATAGTCTTGGTTGGAATGGGAGTCGCAGGCAGGTTGAAAGTTGATTGCGAATCGGGCGTAGATGGATCGAAATCAGCTCTGTCCGAAGCGAGCAGTTTGCGGAGAGGCAAATGAGCTTTGCGGATGCCGTGGACCGCGCACCGTGCCAATTCATAAGCTCCGTATTTGTTGAAGTGGGTGTCGTCGCTGATCGCTTCGGTCTGGTTTGGAAACGCATTAGCGGCGTAGTGCATGAATGCGTTCATTGACGCATCAGGCCCCATTGATTCAAAAAGAGTCTTGCTCATTGCGTTCAAGTCAATGAGTGCAACGCGCTGAGCTGTTGCCACATCTCTAACCGCATCTGGATAGCCTGCCAGAGAATTTGTGATCTTACCGCTAATATCGAAAGTTCGGCGGTGCATGCTTGTTACCAAAACTGGCGTGGCTCCCTTGGCTCGCACTTGCCAGATGTAATCTTCCAGAAGGCTCTTGTAATCGTCGATGGAAACCCCATTGGGTTTCTGGTCGTTGTGACCGAACTGGATAACGAGATAGTCGCCTGAATGAATCAGAGAGAGAACTTTGGCAAGTCGTCGCTCGCCAACAAAACTCCTGATCGTTTCGCCCGACTCGGCATGGTTGGCAACCACTACGCCCGGTCGAAAGAAGCGCGGGAGCATCTGGCCCCACGCGGCCCACGGTTCGGTATCCTGGTCGACCACGGTAGAGTCTCCAGCTAGATAGATTGTTGGCTCTTCAACAGGTCTGATGGAAATAGAACGAACGCCGGGGTGCTCGCCGTTAAACTCAAGAGTGAGTTTATGATCCCAATCCAGGTTATCAACTTCGCGTGTCTTGAGCTTTACAAGATGAGTTAAATAACCAGCGATTTCTGGCACGCGGACATTCACATCAAAGGAGCGTGTCACGGAGGACCTAGCCTTGACGAAGACATTCTCAATCATCAGGCGCCGTGACTCGGCCCATACAGTTGTCGTTGAGTCCTGGTCGGCGCCAAGAACAACTGAGACCCGATAACTTCCTTCGGGCACAGCGACAGAGAAGAAAAAAGGTTTGTCGCTGGCGCACGAAGTTGAGAGAATCTCCGGAACCGTATTTAAATCAAAGCCCGGCGTGGTTGCTGAATAGATAGAAGATGTGGTCAGTTGCACAGCGTTGTGCCGGGCCTGGCCGCACGCGTAGTGTTGAGCTTGAACGGTAACTGCGCCGGTGATAAATACCAAAAGAACGATGCTCCTCATAACATCCCCAGAGTCATTTGTTTCACACTTTCAATGCATTAACAGTCGGACTAACTCCACCGGAATATCATTGCGTAAGCGTTGTAGCTCTTCGCAAATACTCGCTCGCTAGTTCAGGAGTTGAATAAACTTCCGACGCCGATGGATTCACAGTCTTGGCAACCTCGACCCCAAACACATAGCTGGGGCCAAAAATATTGCTGGTAAAGATAACCAGTTTCTTGTCCGGTGAAAAGCGAACGTTCGGCTCGAGACGGTAATTGTGATGAGACATATTCACAAGATGCTCGGAGTGAAAGACTCCCGGTTGCCAGAAGTCTGATTGATTGATGCCTGAAACATTGAGCATCTGGGGATGAAACAGTTCAATCCACTCGCCATCGGGAGCCTTGGCTACCTGGTCAGGATCGCCTCCATCTCCAGCAAAGAGCGTCTCTCCTTGAGTAAGATTGAAGTGGATCGACCATTCATTCCGTTGCATATGATAAGCAACGCGCCGATGAGTTATAAGGTTGTAACCGGCAAGAAAGAAATCTTCGCCTTTGGGATACTGCCAGTCGTACCAGATGGAGTTTCCATCCAGTCCCCAAAACTCATGACCGGCAATCTCCATGGCAATGGTTCGCTTGTGAAGAAGTTCGTTGTGCGTGCCATCGGTACGAATCATCCAGATGCGGTCAACCTTTTGCCATGGACCTTCGTGACAATACATCAGCAAAGTTGGATCGCGCGGCGAGAAGAGCATGTGCCCGATCCAGTCGGTAGAATGCAACAGTTCAGTAACTTTGCCGGTCTCGAGATTGATCTCATAAAGGACGACTGGAATGCGCGCCGCCAGACGGCGCTCCATCATCTCTCCCTTGCCTTCTGGCTGGAAGAGAGTTCCTGCCTGTGGCGGCTCTTGAGTTCTGCCGGAGGCAGTTGTCGTTGGCGCGGGGCGGGCATTTCCAAATTCCATATCGGCGCCAGCCTGCGTCTCATCATACGTACCAACGCCGAGCGTCTCATCGGCATTAATAGTCGAAATGCTGGCGCGCGGTGGCAAAGTAACCAGCTTGGTTACGACACCGCTATCGATGTCAGCCTTATAGATTGTGTTGAGATGGGCGGCCTGATCCATCTTCGAGAAAAAAACAGAGTTTGTCTTTCTGCCCACAACAATCGTACGTATGCCATCGCGAAAACTCGCCCGGAGATCTGACTCCCCATTGGCGGGACGCGGCGGATTGGGAACCAAAAGCCGGGTCTTGTAACTGGCAAGATCGAGTACGTGGATTCCATCCGGCGCGTTATAGACCATCTGCTTGCCATCGGGCGTGAAGGCATTCACGTTGAAATAGAAGCCCGATGATCCGGGCTCGTCCGTGAGCCGAATAACGCGGTGTCCGGTATCTTTGTCAACCCATGTGGTTGGCGGGTTTGCCGCTGCAGCAACGGCCGGCAGCGAGGCGACGATAAGTAAGCTACTGATAACTGCTTGTTGCAAAAGACGCATCTACATCTCCAAGTCTCTAGCCTGAATTAGGGGTTACGGAGCCATTCCAAGGCCAACCAAATTGGTGGCCGCAATAATAACAATCATGCCAAGCACGAGAATGAGAATCGGCTTTCGCCCCACACCTGCCCACTCTTTCAAGGCAAGACCTACGAGGCCTGCACAGAGAACATAAATACTCATGTGCAGCATCCAGTTCACATAGAAGAGGCGTTGTGGAATGTTAGCGGCTCCCCAAGCATAAAAGAAAAACTGAAGATACCACATAATTCCGCCGGTCGCAGCCAAAGCGCCATTCTTGAATATCGTGCCTGAGGCTTGGGAGAGATCGTCGCGCAGGGAAATCCTCTTCAGTGAGGCAAGCCGAATGAAGCAGTAACTCAGATTCACCAACGCACCGCCGCCCATGATAATGACATAACTCGGCAGGGCGGCATAAAGTGGATTCACGCCGAGATTCAGCGCGGCAGCTTCCATGGGCCTTGCAGCGTCAATGGCAAATGACATGCCAGAGGAAAAGACGCCGCACATGACTGCCAGCATCAGTCCCAGCTTCAAATTGAATTCCTGGAGTTCTCCCCGCTGCTGCAGCTCTTTCTGATGACCGGCATAGGAGACAATCGCCACCCCGGTTAGCGCAACCAGCACGCCGGCCATGGTGTACAAGCCGCTCTTGGTGGTAAATAATATCGCGGCCTGACCATGCAGCAACGGCGGCATCAGCGTGCCCACCATGAGAGTTACACCGATAGCAACGCCCACGCCTAAAGAGATTCCCAAATGGCGCATGGTGAGGCCATAACTTACATTGCCTATGCCCCACATGGCTCCGAATAAG
Source organism: Occallatibacter sp. (assembly GCA_049513195.1). Taxonomy (GTDB): domain Bacteria; phylum Acidobacteriota; class Terriglobia; order Terriglobales; family Acidobacteriaceae; genus Telmatobacter. The sequence goes on along the minus strand of JBEKWJ010000001.1, from coordinate 14,824 downwards.
GCGACTTTCAAAAGCAAATGCATGTCAAACTGCGCATAGAATTCATGAAAATCTGGGAGGAGCAAGAAGCTTACGGAAATCGGCAGCAGTATCCATGAAAATAGTCCGGCCACAGCCCATGTTGTTTCCCAGGACCATTTCTTCACCCGACCAATGGGCGCATAGAAAGAGGCGGCAAATGCCGCGCCGACTGCGTGCCATCCGATCCCCGCGAGTATCGTCACCGATTCATTCTCCCGATCCTTCGTATTCTCGAAGTAAAGATTGTCGCTCATTCACCATAACTTCATCAAGGTATTCATGAAACAAGTCTTTTCTGCGGTGAGGAAGCGCTACAAGTTGTTTGACGAGGAGAGAGCGGCACAGCCGGCTTCACTGGGCAACAACCATGTCAGGGGATAACTCAATGGACTCATCCTGACGACAAGCGAAAGGCCGGGCGAGGAAATCCTCACCCGGCCCCATACGCATATCGCTACTTTTAGCCCTTGGCTACCGCGAAGCGCTTGTTGACTTCGTGCCAGTTGACTACGTTCCACCAAGCAGCGAGGTAATCGGGGCGGCGGTTCTGGTACTTGAGATAGTAGGCGTGCTCCCAAATGTCATTGAATAAGATCGGATAGAGGCCCTGAGTGAGGGGCGATTCCTGGTTGGGCGTCGTGACGACCTTGAGCTTGCCGCTGGCGAAGACCAGCCAGCCCCAGCCGGAGCCGAATTGCTTCGCAGTGGTCTCATTGAATGTCTTCTTGAACGCCTCGAAGTCGCCGAAATCGGCGGTGATCTGGGCAGCGATGGGGCCGGTGGGCGCGCCGCCTACTCCGTCAGAACCGACCTTGCCCATCAGCGGCCAAAAGGCTGTGTGGTTAGCGTGGCCGCCACCGTTATTCCGGACTGCAACGCGGATATCTTCAGGAACCGTGGCTAGGCCTCGAATCAGGTCGTCTACAGATTTCGCAGCCAGCTCGGGGTGGTTGGCGAGGGCGGCATTCAGGTTGGTGACGTAAGTCTGATGGTGCTTGTCGTGGTGAATCTTCATCGTTTCTGCGTCGATGAACGGCTCGAGTGCGGCGTAATCGTAGGGAAGCGGGGCGAGTTCGTAAGCCATCGGGGGTGATCTCCTTTGTCGTGCATGATTCGGTGAGTGTTGAGCCTTGGCCTTTGCGGCTTGGCGGGAATTGCCAGGCTATGCTGCGCTTGTCAATCTTCAGCAGAACCTTACATTCAATGGATGCTAGAGAGTAGAGGTTGGGTGCGGGAAAGTTGGAGGGATTGAGGTTGGGCTGAAAGGCGCGCCTTGATTCCACAGTCTGGGACGCGAGAGGGTGCCGCCGGCTTGGGTACAATATGAGACATGACTTCGACTTTGACGGAACAATCCCTTGATCAACTGTCCATCGACACATTGCGGCTACTGGCCGTGGACACCGTGCAGAAGGCAAATAGCGGCCATCCGGGCGCTCCGCTGGGCGACGCGCCCATGGCTTATCTGCTCTTTCACAAGCTGATGAAGCACAACCCGGCACACGCCAAATGGGCAGACCGGGACCGGTTCGTGCTGTCGAATGGACATGCGTCGGCGCTCCTTTATGGGACGCTGTTTCTGACCGGCTACGACCTGACGATGGAGGATCTGAAGAGCTTCAGGCAGTGGGGTTCGCGGACACCAGGACACCCGGAGCGCACCCATACGGATGGCGTTGAGGTGACCACCGGACCGCTTGGTCAGGGCATTGCCATGGCCGTGGGGATGGCGATGGCGGAGAAGCATTTGGCCGCGGTGTACAACCGGCCCGGCTTTAATGTGGTGGACCATTACACCTACGCGATGCTGGGCGACGGCGACCTGATGGAAGGGGTCTCGCACGAGGCGGCTGCGCTGGCTGGGACGCTAGGATTGGGTAAACTGATTTTCCTCTATGACGATAATTTGATCTCGCTGGATGGGCCGACGAGCCTTAGCTATACCGATAACGCTCTGAAGCGTTTCGAGGCGTATCACTGGCATGTGCAGCGGGTGGCCGACGGCAACGATCTGGCGGCAATTGAGGCGGCGATTGAAGCGGCCAAGGCGGAGACCTCTCGCCCGTCGTTCATCGCGGTGCGAACGGTCATCGGCTATGGCAGCCCCAAGGCGGGCAGCAATAAGTCGCACGGCGAAGCGCTGGGCCCGGAAGCTGTCGCGGCGACCAAAAAGTTTTTCGGCTTCCCTGAGGATCAGAGCTTTGTCGTGCCCGATGAGGCGCTCAAGAACTGGCGTCAGGCTCAAACACGCGGCGCGGCTTTTGAGGCTGAATGGAAGTCGTTGTTCGCAGGCTACGCGAAGGCGTTTCCGGAGTTGGCGGCGCAGTTTGAGCGTACCCAAAAAGGCGCGTTCAATGCGGGCTGGGAGAAAGCAATTCCAAGCTTTCCGCCGGAAAAAGCTGTGGCTACGCGCAACGCGGGCGGCGTGATTTTGAATGCGCTTGCCGAGCAACTGCCTGAGCTTTTCGGCGGCGCGGCGGATCTGACCTCTTCGACCAGGACGATCTTCAAGCCGGGCGAAAGTTTCCATGAAAACCCCGCCGGCCGGAACGTATTTTTTGGCGTGCGCGAGTTCGGAATGTGCGCGGCGGTCAATGGGATGGCGGCACACGGCGGCCTGATTCCGTTCGGATCGACCTTCTTTGTCTTCTCCGATTATGCGCGCCCGGCGATACGGCTGGCGGCGCTCATGCAGGTGCATGCGCTGTTTGTCTTCACCCACGATTCAATTGCCCTGGGCGAGGATGGCCCGACGCACCAACCGGTTGAGCAACTGATGAGCTTCCGCGCGGTTCCGGGATTGACGGATTTGCGCCCGGCCGACGCCAACGAAACTGCGGCGGCATGGCGGCTGGCTCTCGAACGCAAGGGGCCGAGCTTGTTTGCGCTCACTCGGCAAGATGTGCCGATCATCGATCCGGCATCGCAAGACATCTACGCTGGCGTGAGCAAAGGCGCTTATGTGCTGCAAGACGTAGCAAAGCCTCAGGTCGTTCTCATCGGCACTGGGTCTGAGGTTTGGCCCTGCGTGGAGGCGGCAAAACTGCTTGCGGCGGAGGGAATCGCCGCGCGCGTGGTGAGCTTCCCGAGTTGGAAGATCTTTGAAGAGCAGACGGCGGAGTACAAGGCAAGCGTGCTGCCCGCGGGCGTACCCAAGCTGGCGGTTGAGGCGGGAGCTACGCTTGGCTGGTGGAAGTACGTTGGCCAGGACGGCGACGTGATCGGCCTCGACCGCTTTGGAGCCTCAGCGCCGGGGAAGATAGCACTGCAGGAGCTTGGCTTCGGTGCGCAGAACGTGGCGGCAAGGGCGAAGAAGCTAGTGAAGTAAGACAGCGGACAGTGGACAGCATGCACTGTTCACTGTTCGCAGTTCCCTAACTCTAAGGAGTACACCTTGAAGCTTGTCATTGCTTCCGACCACGCGGGATTTTCTCTCAAAGAGGAAGTCCGCGCATATCTCGCCAAAGCCGGCCACGAGGTCGTAGACCTGGGAGCGTTTAACGCGGAGCCTTCCGATTATCCTGACTTTGCCGAGAAAGTTGGTTTGGCATTGAAGCAGGGCATAGCGCCGCGCGGAATTCTTATCTGCGGCTCGGGAGTGGGCGTTTGCGTGGCGGCTAACAAAATTCCCGGCATTCGCGCCGGCATGTGCCACGACACTTACTCGGCGCATCAGGGCGTGGAGCACGATGACATGAACGTGTGCGTCTTGGGCGCGCGCATCATCGGCTCGGCGCTGGCCTTCGAGGTGGTGGATAGGTTTATCGGCGCGAAATTTATTGCCATCGAAGAGCGGTTTCAGCGGCGCTTTAAGAAAGTGTTGGCCATTGAAGCTAAGTACATGTGCGGAGATGGATCAGCGAATCCAGCGTAATCACTATAACTCCAAAACATAAGCGTGAGCGCAACGGCGCGGATCTGGAGACCACGATCTTCCCCTTCGATGTAATCCTTTCTGATGTGGGTGGAGTCCTGCTTACCAACGGCTGGGACACCGTCGAACGTGCTATCGTGCTGGAGCAATTCGGCCTGAACCGCGCTGAGTTTGAATCCCGGCACCAGGAGCACTATCGAGCCTGGGAACTGGGCGCGATTCCCATGAAGACCTACCTGGATGCGACCGTATTCTATGAAAAGCGCGACTTTTCAGCCGACGACTTTTTCGCGGCGATGTGCGCTCAATCGAAGTTTCTGCCCGATGGAGCTTTGGGAATCCTTCAGGAGATTTCAGCATCCGATAAGTGCATGGTGGGCGCCTTGAACAATGAGGCGCGAGAGACGAACGATTTCCGATTTGACAATTTTGGACTGCGCGAACTCTTCAAGGTCGCGCTGACTTCGTGTAACCTGGGGCTGCGAAAGCCCGACGCTGCAATCTACCAAGTGGCGTTGATGATTTTAGACAAGTCCGCGGAGAGAATACTGTTTATCGACGACCGGCCGGAGAATGTGGACGGTGCTGTGGCTGCCGGAATGAAAGGAATCCGTTTCGAGGGTGCTGAGGCCTTGCGGCGTGAGTTGACCAGCTTGAACGTTTTCTAGATTCAGGAGGAGACGATGCAACTTGGATTAATTGGCTTGGGCAAGATGGGCGGAAACATGGCGGAGCGCCTGCGGGTGGGGGGCCATGAGGTGGTTGGTTTCGACTTCGATCCGGGTGCGGTGGCGCGGCTCACGGCTGCTGGAAGTGTCGGCGTCGCCACACTCAGCGAAATGGCGGCCAGGTTAAAAGGTCGGCGAGCCATATGGATGATGGTGCCGCAAGGAGCGCCGGTCGACGAGACAATTGCCAAGCTCGAACCGCTCCTTAATCCTGGCGACATACTGATTGACGGTGGTAACTCGAATTATCAGGACTCCATGCGTCGCTACAAGGAAGTTACCGCCAAAGGCTTTCACTTTGTCGACGCGGGCACCTCGGGCGGCGTCTGGGGATTGAAAGAGGGCTACAGCCTGATGATTGGCGGCGACAAGGAGCCGGTCGAGTATCTTCGGCCTATCTTCGAAACGCTGGCTCCGGCTGTCGACAAGGGCTGGGGACATGTGGGCCCGGCGGGCGCTGGACACTTTGTGAAGATGGTTCACAACGGCATTGAGTACGGCCTGATGCAGGCTTATGCCGAAGGATTTACCATCCTCGAGAAGAAAGAAGAGTTCAATCTGGACCTGCCGCAAGTTGCCAATATTTGGCGTTACGGCAGCGTGATCCGCAGTTGGCTGCTAGACCTGACCGCCGAAGCGCTGGTCGGCAATCCAACGCTGGATGGTTTGCAGGCCTACGTAGTCGACTCCGGCGAAGGGCGCTGGACAGTCTTCGAGGCTATCAACCTGAATGTATCCGCGCCGGTCATCACCGAGTCAGTCATTCGCCGCATTCGCTCGCGCGAGGAGAATAACTTTACCGACCGCATGTTGGCTATCATGCGCAACGCATTTGGCGGCCATGAAGTAAAGAAAGACTAACTAGTCAGTAACTCAGCGGCGTAAATGGGTTTGGAGGTTCAGCAGTTATGGCGACGGCACAAATGAGCGTGAGTCCGGAAGATCTTTCCCAGATTCCGCAGGGCAATGAGAAGATTCCTGAACCAAGGATACTGGTGATATTTGGCGCCTCTGGCGACCTGACGAAGCGAAAACTGCTGCCGGCGCTCTTCCATCTGGACCAGTCGGGGCTGCTGCCAGAAAAGTTTGCGATTGTTGGAGTGGCGCGGCGACCGATTGGCGATGAGTTTGCCGATGATATGCGCAACGGCATTGTCGAATTCGGCGGCGCGCAGGCAAGTGATTCCAAACTGGATGACTTTGCAAAGCACATCAGTTACTTTCCGCTCAACTTTGACAATGCGGGCGACTATGCGGGACTGAAGACGGATTTAGAGCGCATCGCCAAAGAAAAAGGTATCGGCGGCGGGCGGCTTTTTTATCTGGCGACTGCTCCTGAGTACTTTGCTCCCATCATTGAGAATCTCGGAGCGTCGGGCATGGCGCACCCGCAGCAAGGCGCGGCGACGATTGTGATCGAGAAGCCATTCGGCCACGATCTTGAGTCCGCGCGTGAGTTGAATCGACAGGTAAATGCCGTCTTCAGCGAGGAACAGGTTTTCCGCATCGATCACTATCTTGGCAAAGAAACGGTGCAGAATATCCTGGTTTTTCGATTTGCCAATGGAATTTTCGAGCCGATCTGGAATCGAAATTATATTGACCATGTGCAAATTACCGTGGCAGAAACTCTCGGTGTCGAGGGGCGGGGACCGTTCTATGAAAAGGCGGGCGCGCTGCGCGACGTAGTACAGAATCACGTGATGGAGTTACTAAGTCTGATAGCTCTGGAGCCGCCTTCGAGCTTTGAGGCGGATAGCGTACGGCGTGAGAAGTTAAAGGTGTGGCGGGCCATCCCATCGATTCCGATATTGAATGTGGTGCGCGGCCAGTATGGGCCGGGCATGGAAGACGGACAACAGGTGCTTGGTTATCGCCAAGAGGATCGAGTAAGTCGTACGTCAGGTACGGAGACTTATGCGGCCGTGAAGCTCGAGGTAGAAAACTGGCGGTGGGCAGGCGTTCCGTTCTATCTGCGCGCCGGCAAGCGTATGCAGCAAAGGGCGACAGAAATCAGCATCCAGTTCAAGCAGCCACCGCTGTTGATCTTCGACAGGATGGCTTCGCACGCGGTTTGCCAGGTGATCAAGCCTAACTTGCTCACGATTCGCATTCAGCCGGATGAAGGAATCGCTCTGCGCTTCGGCGCCAAGGTTCCAACCACAATGGAGATGGACGTTTGCCCGGTGAATATGGACTTCGACTACGCGGCGGCGTTTGGCAAGTCGACCGCGAATGGCTATGAGCGGCTGCTGCTGGATGCCCTTCTAGGCGATCAAACTCTGTTCTCGCACCGCGACGGCGTGGAAACTACCTGGGCTTTGTACACGCCGATTCTGGAAGCGTGGGCGGCCAAAACGCCGGAGAAGTTTCCTAACTACGCGGCGGGATCGTGGGGCCCGGAGTGCGGTGATCACTTGATTGCCAGCGGCGGACATGCCTGGCGGAATGATCTGGGCAGAAAAGTCTGAGGCACCTGCGGTGCGGCCAGAGGCTCGCTTTTCGCTCGCATGGGATTCGTGGATTCCCAGGTCCCCAAATGCGAGGAACCTGGGGTACGCGGCTGGCCAATTGCAAAGGCGAAGATGCTGGCCTTCAGAATTGCTCGAATTGGGACCTCTTTTCTCGCGAAAGTGGCAAAAACAGACTCTTTTTTGGCCAATAATAGGCAGTTTTTCGAGGTTTCTGCTCACTGATGAGTCCATAGGGATGGTTATTTAGCTGTTTGTTTTGTTCAACTTGCCTTGATTGCCACTCCTCAGAGAGCGGGGTTTTTGGGGTAGGGGGGGTGGGGGTGCCGTGGTTTTCTTCGCCCTTTGAGCGCTTTTTCTTTGCCCCTGCGCCCTCTTCCTTTGTCCTACTCAAGACCATTGTGCGCCCAAGACAGTTAATTCTACGCAAGGCACCTGCGGGGACTGGCCGCCCAGGCGGACGGCGCTTGCGCGCCACGGGGGACTGGCCGTCCAGGCGGACGGCGCTTGCGCGCCACGGGGACTGGCCGTCCAGGCGGACGGCGCTTGCGCGCCACGGGGATCGTGGATTCCCAGGTTTGAAAATCCGGATATCCTCCCCACGGACTAAGGCCTGCCCGCGGAGACCCCGAAACCCTCATTTCTTATCCTCTTGACGTGCGCCGCACTCCCGCTCATCGCGATAGAGCCGCGATGAACAGGGCACAGCTTTTCATGGTTCAGGATGATTCTTCGGGGCTGATGATGGGGCCACCTGCCCTCATTTCTTATCCCCTGAACCTGCTCCATCCGCCCGCTCATCGCATAAACCGCGATGAACGGGGCACAGCTTCTCATGGTTCAGGATGATTCTTCGGGGCTGATGATGGGGCACCTGCCTATTCCCGGATGATCTTGACGAAAATTCCGTCGGGGAGTTCGCCTTCCAGCAAGTGAACCACACCATCCTTCACGTAGCCTTCCAGAATTTGGCGAGTGGGTTTGGCTGGGGCCGGCGACGGCGTGGGGATCGTCGCGGGTGGATGGCTGGCTTGGAGGTGCGCGGTGCGCGCGAAGGCTGGCGTTGCCTGGCGTGCTGCTTCAAAATCCGCTGGCTTGCCTACTTGCGGAACGGCTGATTTGCCCATGCCGCGATCCATGGCTTCGTTGGCCAGACGGTCGGCTGTTTTGTTGCCGCCGCGGAGTGTGTGGCGCATTTCAAAGCTGGCAATCTGACGCGACAGGCGGCGGGCTTCTTCAAAAAGCGGGCGCAGGATGGGGCTTTTCACCGCATACTTGCCCTGCATCTGCTTGACCATCAGTTCGGAATCGGAGATGACGCGCAGGCGCTCGGTGCGGTGCTCGACGGCCCAGCGCAAGACTCCCAACAGGCCGGAGTACTCGGCGAAGTTGTTGGTCTGGAGGCCGACGTATTCGCTTAGCTCGGCGAGGACGCGGCCGTGGGCGTCTTCAATAACAGCGCCGTAGCCGGAGGGGCCGGGATTGCCGCGCGAACCGCCGTCGCAATGGGCAGTGAGCCAGCCGCCGGCTTCGTTGGAGGGGGTGGGAAAGAGGCTGTCGTTCATTGCTTTCTAGTGTAGCTTGTGGGGGAGATGTTCTTGATAAGCGCAGCGAGTTAGCCACCGCTTCGCGGTGATAGCGGGTTAGCGAGTTAGCGCGGCGGGGTAAAGGCAAAAAGCAGCTTCTTCGACCGCGCCGCGCTCCTGATGAACGGGTTCGGTTGAGGATTGAGGTTTCCCATCCTTGATCACCCCGCCGACGAAGACCCTGTCGGTGGCGGCATTGCTTACCAACACAGGCTCACTGCGTCTATCTGGGTGCGGAGACTCCCCTGATCCCCGGAGCAGATACGATGGCAACGGATGCGATGATTTACCCCGTTTCCCAGGTTGGAATTCAGGCAGCCATGGTTTGGCCGAAGGCCCTGAGGATACAATCCTCCTCAGGCATGGGTGCAGCCAGGGCTACCAACGGAGAGAAGACCGCTGAAGAGCGGATGCAGGCGCGCGAGCCGGAGATGGCGCTGATTCGCGAGGCGCAGGCGGGGTCGCGAGCGGCCTTCGACTCCCTGGTTCGGCAGTATGAGCAACAGGTGCTCAGGCTGGCTTTGCATCTGACGGGGAGCGAGCATGATGCCGAGGATATTTATCAGGAAGCGTTTTTGAAGGCTTATCGGCACCTGGGAAATTTTCGATTCGAATGCTCTTTTTATACGTGGATTTATCGAATTGTAACCAATCTTTGCCTGGACCAGATGCGGCGGCGCAAGACGCGGCGCGAGGATCGGTCGGTGGTGGTGAGCCACTCCGGGGACGAGATTGACGTGCTGGCTTCGGTGTCAGATGATCGGGCGTTTTCAAACCCAGCCAAAGAGTTGGACCGCAAGGTGCTGGGTGAGCGGATTCAAACGGCGCTGGAGAAGTTGACGCCGCGCGAACGAATGGTTTTTGAACTCAAGCATTTCCAGGGATTGCGATTGCGGGTGATTGGAGAGATGCTGAGCACGACGGAAGAGACCGCGAAGAATACGCTCTTCCGGGCGACAAAGAAGTTGAGAGCCCAGCTGGCAAGTTTGCGATAAAAGCCGGCGGGTATGCGTTAGAAGTTCTGGCGGCAATGCCCTGCGGGCGGCGGCGTTTTGGATGAACATTGTGGCACTTTTGAGGCTGGGAGGGCGTGGATATGAGATGCAAAATTGCACAGGAACGGATTGTGGCGGCGGCGTATGGGGAGCTGCCCGGCGAACTGGGGAATGAGCTGGAGCTGCACGTATCCGGCTGCGCCGAGTGCCAAAAAGAGCGGGCGCAGTTGCTGGCGCTGAAAGAGTTGGCGGAAGCCCATCTGGTGCTGGAGCCGGACGCCAACCTGATTGCTCGGTCGCGACAGAGGTTGACTGAGGCGCTGGACGCGTTGCCGCCCAGGCGATGGTACGACCGGCTAGGCCAGAGCGTGATCAACAGTCTAGCGAGCTTGCAGGCAGCGCCGGTGGCGGCTTGTCTGCTGCTGCTGGTTGGCGTGGGGGCGGGTTCGCTGGGCGGCTTCAAGTTCGCCGAGAATCATACGCCGCACGCTGTTGCGGCGCAGATAGAACCAGCGGCGCAGGTGCAGCCAGCCAATACCACGACCACAGCAGGAACAGCAGCGCCGACCGAGATTGCCAACATCTCAAGCATTGTGCAAAAGCCGAATAGCCACATGGTCGAAGTGCGTTACAACCAGCTGGTGCCGCAGCGGATCGAAGGCTCACTCGACGATCCGGCGATTCGTCAGTTGCTGATGCTGGCCAGTGAGAATTCAACTTCGGCGGGCGTGCGGGATGATTCGGTGGGTCTGATGGCTGCCGAGTGCAAAGCTGGACACCGTTGCCGGGGCAAGGGAATTCGCGATGCTCTGATGGTGGCGCTGCGCTATGACAAGAACGAGGGCGTGCGCGAAAAGGCGCTGCAAGGGCTGGAGCCTTATGTCTCTGAAGACATGCGTGTGCGGGATGCGGTTTTAGAGGCGCTGATGAACGATGGCGACCCGAGGATTCGCACCGCGGCGATTAACATTCTGGAGCCGGTGGATGGCGACACGAGCGTGCGCCAGGTGCTGCACACGGTTGCCGACACGGATCAGAATCCTTATATCCGAACGGTTTCGCGAGAGGTCTTAAGCCGCGAGCCGGAGATTCAGTAAGCCGGCTCTTTTCGGGAAATGCATCGACACCAAAGAATGCAATTTGGATGAGCAAAAAGCAGTGTGTGGAGCTAAGGCAATGAAGAACATTTTGAGGCCATGTCACGGTGTTCGGACGGCGGCGTTGCTGAGCGCATGGGCGGTGATGCTTCCGCCTGGCGCTCGCGCGCAAGTGCGGGGAATTATCGATATTGCTGAACTCATTGGGCAGCCGAGCACGCTGTTGCTGCACTCGAACTCTCAGGGCTACCTGGGAGTGGACCTGGCGGATGTGGACCAACAGAAGGCGCAGGCACTGAAGCTGAAAGAGGTTCGCGGCGCGATTATCACGCTGATCGATCATGACGCTCCAGCGGGGCAAATTGGCCTCAAGGTCAACGACGTGGTGGTCCAGCTGAATGGGCAGGATGTCGAGGGCGCGGAGCAGTTGCGGCGTATGCTGCGCGAGATTCCCGCGGGGCGCAATGTGAGTATCGAGATCAGTCGCGATGGCAACCTGCAGACATTGGCCGTGCAACTGGCTGACCGCCGCGTGATGGAGCACGAAGTGTGGAGCAAGCTGGGCACGGGCGAAGACGTCTTTGCGCAGGGGCAGGGAATGGGGATTCTGGAGGGCGGAGGCGATGCGCCGCTACCGGGCGGATTTCATATGCCGTTTTTTGGCAGCAGCCTGAATGTGGGCGTGTCGGTGGAGCCGTTGACCTTGCAGATGGCCGAGTACCTAGGCGTGCCGAGCGGGTTGATGGTGAGGGAAGTGGCGCGCAAGAGCGAGGCTGCGGTGGCGGGACTGAAGGCCTGTGATGTGATTCTCAAAGTGGGCGCGGTGGCTATTTCCACGATGGGGGATTGGGAGCGGGTGTTGCGCGCCAACCAGGGCAAGCCGGTGCAGGTAACTGTTTTGCGCGATAGAAAGCAACAGACGCTGACGCTGCAGGTGGATTCGAAGCGGCACGGGGAGTTGGAATTTGAAGATATCTTGCCGGCCGGCGATCTACCGCAAATGGCCGGCATCGATCAGGATTCCGCGGCCGCTGCCGAGGCCTCGCGTCACCAGTTGGAAGCTCTGCGCGAACAGGCTGGCGAACTGCGCGAGTGTCTCAAGAGTGAAGATTTCAAGCTCGACCAGAAGCAACTCGATCAACTCAAGCAACAGATGAACGAGTTGCGCAAGAGCTTCAAGCCGGAGGATTTCAAGCTGAATCCGAAGCAGATGGACGAGCTTCGGCGGCAGATGGAGCAGCTGAGGGATCAGATGGAAGGCTTGAAAACGTCGAGTCTCAGCGGACTCGTTTAGAGCAGCTGCAAAGATACTGTCGTGGCAGGCCCACCCTAGCCGCAAAAACAAAGACGCGGCGAGGATGGGCCACCCGACGTTTTGGGGGTGAACCCCTTTTGGGTATAGAACAGCCATAGGGCCGGGCGCGGCCGGAGCCGGCGCGACTGATGCCGCATAAAGAAGGCCGTAGTTTCGTGCACTCACTTAGCTCCAAGAGTGCACGAAACTACGGCCTTCTTTTACTGCAACTACCAGCCCGCATTACTTCAACTGGCGAGTGATGCGGGCTGGCAGGTTAGACAATGTTCCCCTTATTCGTTGGGGAACAGCAGGAAGTATGTTCCATAGGCCGTGGCAACATCTGTCTGGGCCCAGAAGCGGTGATAGTTGAATACGGGAGCGGGCCCGGTGCCGGCAGCATACGCTGCAACTTTGGCGTAGTTCGGATCCGTCTCGTACTGGGTACGGATGCTGAGGAACGTCGAGCTGGAGTTGATCGGATCGCCGTTCGGCATGGTTCCCGTCCAACCTGAAGGAACAAAAATGGGAATGTTGAGCTGGCTGTAATCGGTGCGCGTTTCGGGAGTTGAAACGCCGATGCTGTCGCGGCCCACTGTCCACATGGTTTGCAGAAGGCTCTTGGCAAGGTTAAACGACGTCATGTCTTGCGTTCCATACTTCGCGGTGCCGGCACTGTAATAGAGCAGGGCCTTGCAGAGCGAACCTGTGACGCCGACATCCTCGCCGCTGTTGACGATGGACACGTTGAGACCGGCGTTGAAGGCGGTACCAGGCGTCCAGTTTTGGTTTGATGAGTTCCAGTTGAGAGCGGGCTGTCCACTCCAGCCGATTGTCGACGGGATTGACCAGGCGGTCGCGCTTACCGTGGAATTGGCTTCAACCCAAGCGATCCACGGATCCAGGATGATCTTTGCATCCGCATTGCCGGAAATGTAGTAGTACTCGGCAAGGCGCTCCATCGACCATGCCTGCATTCCGAACCACTGGTTGCTGGGAGGATTTTCGTACGACGGTGCGAAGATGTACGACATGCCGTAGAAGGTGGGAGTTCCCGCAGGAGGAACTGCATACTGGCCTCCCCAGGCGGTAGGAGGATTGGCTGTGTTGCTGCCGCCACCCCAACTGTTGGTTGCGCCGCCTGCAATGGCGCCTTGCGACGATTGCAGCCAGCGGTAGAATTCGAGCGTGCGTCCGAGAGCTGTGGTCCAATCCGTTTTTGCGGTGGTCCCCTTGGGAATCAGAGAGGTGTCGGAAGAGAGAGCATAAGCCGCCACCGGGTTCTGGTAGCCGAAGTGAACGTCGCTTGAACCAATGCGCCAAGCCCAGCTTCCATCAGCCGGCACCGCGCCGCCCCATGCGTAGTACCAGGAGAGGAGGTAAGCCGAGGAGTTCTTGGTGCCGTTCTCAACCGGGCAACTGGTGCTCTGGCAGCCCTGTTCCTTGAAGTATTTGTCAAAGAACGAGTAACGCAGATAGTCGCCCAGTTCAGAGGCCAACGGGAGCAAAGCTGCAACGCTCGAGTTGTTGCCGGACCATTGTTGCGCCCAGTACATGGCCTGGATGGCGCGCGCATCGGCATCGGGAGCATCCGTGTACTTCCACTGCTGCGTGTATGGGCCTGATGTGAACAGGCTCAGATATCCGCCGTCGCTGGTATCGCCGTACACAAAGGCATCCCAGGAGGGTTGTGGAATTGTCAACCACACCGACTCCATTGGCCCGCGCTGATATGAGTTATAGAACGAAGGAACGCCAGTGTGGTTCTCATCGGTTCCATAGCCGTACCAATCGGTCGTGTCGAGAATCCAGTGCATGGCGTAGATGTTCGGGGTGCCATACGCGGATTGCAATTCGGCTGCGAGCGGATCGATGCCTGAAGTAACCGAAGAGGTTAGCGTGCAAGGGTAGCTGCTGGGGCTATCGTACGTTGGGCAGTAGGTAGCCGGAGAGGCGGGATTGTAGCCGGCGTTGGTCGGCTGCTGGGCTGCGCTGGGGATCATGTAGGTCTGCATGTTATCCCAAGCGGTCGTTAGAGGCGCCCAATTTCCGTCGATCGCGCCATACATCGCGGTCAGCCAGATGTAGTAGCTGTAGGTCTCAGATACTGTCTCATGGCCGTAGTCGGGAGCTTCAACCATAAACGTCTCGACTGAGTGATAGGGAATGCCCAGCGGGCTGAAGTACCCGTTGGCCGCGGTCATATCGCCGTACATGGCGAGGAAGTTCGCCTTGGCGGTTGCAGCATAGCCAGAACTGGTGCCAACCGTCACAGAAAGGACGCTCGAAGTGCTGGTGGCATAGGTCGTCGATCCGCCGTAAACAGCGGTCAGCGAGTAGATTCCCGCTGTCGCGAATGAGGTGGTCAGCGTTGCGGTGCCCGCACTCAGTGTTCCGGTTCCGAGTGAAGTTGTGCCCGACATGAAGGTGACTGTGCCGGTAGCTGCTGTAGGCGTAACCGTGGCCGTCAGAGTAACGCTGGCGCTAACGGCTGGCGTGGTGGTGGATGCAGTCAGCGCAGTGGTGGTGGCCGTCAACGTTGTACCAACGGTAATGACTACGGCACTCGAAGTGCTGGTGGCATAGGTCGTCGATCCACCGTATACAGCGGTGATTGTGTAGGTTCCTGCTGTTGCGAACGAGGTGGTCAGCGTCGCCTTGCCCGCACTCAGTGTTCCGGTTCCGAGTGAAGTTGTGCCCGACATGAAAGTGACTGTGCCGGTAGCTGCTGTAGGCGTAACCGTGGCCGTCAGAGTAA